>JBEEHR010000057.1:0-11273 GCA_041167505.1 Verrucomicrobiota bacterium | reverse complement strand
CTTTCGGAATCATGTAATACGCAGTGCCGAGCCCGATCGCGCCGAACCAAAGGAACAGAAGATTGTTCGCGAACCACCAGGTGACGGCGGATTGCATTACGCCTTGGACCGGCACGACGAAGAGCATGATCTGCGTTGCGCCATAGACCCACGGGAACCAGAGGAACGCCCCGAGGAGATACCATTGCGTGATGTAGATGTTGTCGCCGCGGCGGAAACGGAACATGAGCATCGCCCACGACATCACGAGCGAATACGCCACGAAAAGAATGGTCGCGGCATAAGGCGGAAACTCGAGCCATTCGTAGCCGGTGCTGTCGCCAGCCAAAATTCCACCCACGCCGAGGAGCAGCCCAAGATTCCAGAAAGCGCCGCCGGCGATGAGAAGCAGCGGATGGCGCAGCGTCGTCCGGCACAACCGCGCCATCAACCAGATCGCGGTGCCGATGCCGGCCATCGAGGCCCAGCCGTAAACCATCACGTTCATGTGGGCGGGACGAACGCGACCCCAGGTGATCCAGCTGCAATTCGCCAACAGATCGGGCGCGTGCAGTTTCCACGACGTAAGTCCGGCGAGAAGCGTGCCGAGCAACAGCCAGAGGATCGCGGACCCGTAGAAGAACAGGACCGGCAGGCGCGTCGAAGCGTCGATCAACGCGCGCTCGACCTGCTCGACGTCATGCGCGGTCACCTCGCCGTCCGGTGTGGGAACTTCAGAGCCCGGCGCTTTCAACGGAATCTCGGCTGGATCTATGGGCGATTGCGGGCTCATGGCGTTTTACCGCGGACGGGTAACGGCGTTCCTGGCGCGGAAGGCGAAGGGGATAGTGAAGGACTCTTTTGCGCTTTCGTAGTGGCTGAGGGGGGCGAAGCAGCGGGGCTCGCGTTCGGTCCGGGCTGCGTATTCGGCGGCGCCGACGGCGGATTCACGGCGGCCGCCGGCTGGTTGTGGGCTTCAGATTTGGGGCCGGCCACGGACGTCGGTTTCGGGGTGGTGCTCGCAGTCGGACTCGCAGCCGGCGTCGCACTCGCGCTGGCGGCGGGCGATGCACTCGCGTTCGGAGCCGGGGAAGCGGCTGCGTTTGGCGCCGGCGAAGTTTGAGGAGCCGCGGCCGGCGAGGCGGCGGCGATCGGACCGGCCGCCGTCGGTTTCTTATTCGGCAGCTCGACGAGCATCAATTGCATCGCGTGGTCGATCGGTATCCGCGCGACTCCTTTGGTTTTGTCGACCCAGCCATAAGTGGTCAGCGCGGTCAGGTTTTCCTTCTGCGCGGCGTCCAATTTTTCAGCGCGCGCTTTGGCGCGTTTCTTCTCGTAGTCGTTTCCGCGCGGCGACGCCTTCAGCGCCACGAACGCCAGCAGGCCGAAGAAGGCGAAGAGCAGAACGACCCCGACCCACGTCGAGAACGTCGACCGCGGCTGATAAGTTTGGAGTGGTTCCGGTTGCGTCATTGCTAGTTAACGATGTGGAGCGATTCGACCAGGCGCGGATCGCGATTCGGGAAGGTTGAGCTCCGGCGCAAAATCCAAAGGAAAACAAAGCCGAGGGTCGCACCCATGCCGATAAGCGGCATGAAATCCCAGATGCTGACGAGCACCCCTTTCCCATGGAGCGCCGGCAGGATCACGATGTAGAGATCGATCGCCTGCATAAACACGATCCAGCCCGCCATTAGGCAGAGCCGATGCGGTTTTTTCTTCACCCCCTGAATGAGCAGGATGGCCAAGGGAACGAAGAACCGCCCGATCACCAAGAAGAGGCTCAGCGCATTCCACGACTCCGTGTTTCGCCGGATAAAATATTCCGTCTCTTCCGGCATGTTCGCATACCAGATGAGCATGTATTGCGAGAAGCCGATGTAGGCCCAGAAAATCGTGAAGGCGAGCATCCATTTTCCCATGGTGTGGTAATGCTCGGAGGTGACCGTGTCCTTCAGGTAACCGGCCTTGCGCAGCGCCGTGATCACTAATACCAGGAGCGACATCGAACTGCCCGCGGCGCCGGCGAAAATGTAAACGCCCCACATGGTCGAGAACCAGTGGTAGTCGATGCCGAGGAGCCAGTCGTAGGCGCCGAAGGTGAGCGAGAGAGCGAAGAGCGGCAGCGCCACGAAGCCAAGCCGGCGATTGCTGAGCGTATAAGCCGGATTGCCGTCGCGGTCCTGGCGAATCGAGAAGCGCCGGAAGAGCAGCGTCGCGCCGATGAAAAAGACGAAATAGAAAATGGAGCGGATGAGGAAGAAGTGCCAGTTCAGGTAGCCGCGTTTGCTGTCGAGAACCGGATCGACCCCGACCTTTAGATTCATCCATTCGTAGAGATGATGGCGGAAGATGACGATGGGGATGAAGAACAGCGCCATCACGGCGAGCAGCATGGCGAGATTCTCGAGTTGCCGGCGCACCACGACCGACCATTCGGCGTCGACGACGTGGTGGACGATGATCCAGAAGAAGCAGCCGGCCAGCATCGTGAAGTAAAACGCGAACGCAAAGAGCCACGAGAAACTGAACTGGTGCGGCGAGACGAACGCGCCCACCACGCTCAACCCGAGACCGACCAGGCCGAGCAGCGCCAGCAGGAACGACAACGGCGCAAACCGCGTCGGCTCGACGAATTCGCCTTCCGGAGTTGGGACGATGTCCAATCGTTCGCTCATTTCTTAGCGGGCTCCGGTTTCGCTTCGGGTTTCGTTTCCGCCGGCTTGTCCATTTCGGCCCGATGTTCTGGCGGCACGTCGGCTTGCGTTGCGTTTTGGCTGCGTTGCAACGCGCGCAGATACGCGATGATGGCCCAGCGATCCGTCACGCTCACGTTCGGTCCGTAAGCGAGCATGGTGTTTTTCCCGTGCGTGATCGTGTCGAAAATTTCGCCGTCAGCCATGTCGCGAATCCGCTGGTCCTGCAAAGAAACGACGGTGGCGAGGCCGTACTGCTTCGTCATGCCGTTACCGGCCGCGGTCGGTCCGTGGCAAATAGCGCAATTGATATTGAAGCGCTGTTTCCCCCGCTCCATCAGGTCGCCGTTGACGGGTAGCGGGAAACCGGTGCCCCAGTTCGTTCCCATCTTTCCCGTATTGAAATAATCGTTCCCGCTGCTGAAGCCGAGATGCGGCTGCGCGTTCATCTCCGAGGGAACCGGAACAGTGCCGGGCGAAGCTTCACTGTTCGCCTTCGGCATTTCGTATCCCATCGGCACCGTTCCCGCCACCGGAACACGCGAGCCCCGGCCGTCCGCGAAAAAGGCCAGTGGCGCCTGGGCGCGCACTTTCATCTGCCGGACCATGTCCGGAAAAACTTCGATTGGCGAACCGGTGCTCGTCTGTCCGCGGAAGCCGAAAACGGCGACGATCGCGACGCCGATCAGCAGGAAGATGAGGAAGAATCCGCGCAGCATAACGTTAGTCTTCGTGGATGATCGTTACGTGTTCGCCGCCGCTTTGCTCCAAAAGCTCACGGGCCTCGAGTTCGGTGAAGCGCGGATCGCGCGCTTCGATGATGAGGAAAAATCCGTCGTTCGTCGCGCGGCTGAATCGCTGCCAGTTGAAGACGGGATGATACCAGCGCGGCAGGCCGTTCATGATGAGCATCGCGAAAAACGCGGTGAAGGCCGAGAAGAGCACCGTGAGCTCGAACATGATCGGGAAAAACGCGGGCACCGTTGCCCAGTTGGTCGGTTTGCCATGGACGATGAGCGGATAAATGAACCACGACGGGCCGAACTCGAGCGTAATCGCGGTAAACAACCCGGTGATACCGCCACAGAGAACGGCCGCGCTGAGCCACGATTTGCCCAGGCCCATCGCGGCGTCCATTCCGTGAATCGGAAACGGCGAATGCACATCCCATTTCTTGAAGCCGGCGTCGCGCACCCGTTTCGCCGCTTCGTACAGGGCCGAGGCGCTCGGGTATTCCGCGCCCATTCCGTAAACCTTGTTTCCGAACGGCGTTCTCATCTGCCCTCCCCTCTTCTGTAGCCGCGGCCCTGTGGGCCGCGTGAGAGCGAAATAGATTCCACACAAATACCCGCGCTTCGCACAGCGAAGCGGCTACAGAAGAAGCGCGTTCTCAAGTGCGCTCCTTTCCGCCGGCGGCGGCGGGATGATGGTCCTCAGGCGAGCCGTGATGCGGATTCGCCTCGGGCAGCACGATCTTCACTTCCGACATCGCGATCATCGGCAGGTAGCGAATGAAGAGAAGGAAGAGCGACAGGAAAATTCCGAACGTGCCGATGAACGTCCAGATATCGACCCAGGTCGGGTAAAACATTCCCCAGGACGACGGCAGGAAATCGCGGTGGAGCCCGCCGACGATGATGATGAAACGCTCGAACCACATCCCGGCGTTAACGCACATGCAGACAAAATAGACGACGTAGATATTGTGCCGGAACCGCTTGAACCAGAAGAGCTGCGGCGAAAGCGCGTTGCAGAAAAGCATGCCGACCCACCAGTACCACCAGTAAGGGCCGAAGATCCGATTAAAGAACGCGTACTTCTCGTACTGGTTGCCGCTATACCAGGCGACGAAGAATTCCATCGCGTAGGCGTAGCTGACGATCGAGCCGGTGAGCAGGATCACCTTCGCCATCTTGTCGATGTGCTGGATCGTGATGATGTCCTGCAGTTTGTAGATCGCGCGAGCCGGGATCAGCAGCGTGAGCACCATGGCGAACCCGCCGAAGATCGCGCCCGCGACAAAGTAGGGCGGGAAGATCGTCGTGTGCCATGTCGGAATAATCGACGTGGCGAAGTCGAACGACACAACGCTGTGCACCGAAAGCACAAGCGGCGTGGAAAGGCCGGCCAGGAGCAGATACGCCATCTCGTAATGCCGCCAGTTCCGGTTCGAACCGCGCCAGCCGAAGGCGAAAATTCCGTAGAGTAATTTTTTGATCTTCGTGCCGGCGCGATCCCGCAACGTCGCGAGATCGGGAATCAAACCGGTGTACCAAAACAGGACGGAGACGGAAAAATAAGTTGAGACCGCGAACACATCCCAGAGCAGTGGACTACGGAAGTTCGGCCAGATGCCGTAGTTGTTGGGCAACGGCGCGAGGAACCACGCCATCCAGACGCGACCGACGTGGACGCCCGGGAAAATCGCGGCGCAGATAACGGCGAAGAGCGTCATCGCTTCCGCCGCGCGGTTGATCGATGTGCGCCATTTTTGCCTGAGCAAAAACAGGATCGCGGAAATCAGGGTGCCGGCGTGTCCGATACCGATCCAGAACACGAAGTTGGTGATGTCCCAGGCCCAGCCGACCGGATGATTCAATCCCCAGGTGCCGACGCCGGTTGAAATCTGATAGCCGAGACAGAACAACCCGAACATCGCCACCATCGAAGTGATCGCGAACGAAACCCACCACCAGCGAGGCGCGCCGCCCTCGACCGCGCCGGCTATGCGTTCCGTGATCCAGCTGAAGTTCCGCTTGTTCAAGACAAGCGGCACCCGCTTCAGCTTCCTTTCCACGGAAGCCGACGCTTCGTCTTCGATCACGTCTGGTGCTGTGGTGGCGCCGTCCATTATTCCATTGCCGATTTCAGAATGCAGATTGCAGATTGTTCGCGCGCCAATCTGCAATCTGAAATCTGCGATCTGAAATCGCTCCTCACGGTTTCTCCTCCGGTTTCATCTCAGCATGCTCGTGCTGCATCGAATTGTGATCGTGCTTCGCGCCGTTTTCGCTTTTGTGGCCAAGGCTCGCGACCGCGATCCGGCTCGCGTCCGGCATTTTCGGGTTCGGATTGCGGATCCGCGCCAGGTAGCTCGTGCGTGCGCTCACATTCAAATAATCGAGCAGCCGGTAATTGCGTTCCTGCATTTTTATTTTCGAAACGCGGCTCTCGGGATCTTTCACGTCGCCGAAAACGATCGCTTCCGATGGGCAGGCCTGGGCGCACGCGCTCGTGAACGAATCGCGCGGGATGCGCGTCTTGTCCGACGCGCCCGCCTTCACATGGGCCGCGATCTTCGCCTCTTCGATCCGTTGCACGCAATAAGTGCACTTCTCCATCACGCCGCGCATCCGCACCGTGACGTTCGGGTTCTTTTGCAGCTTCGTCGTGTCCGGCGCGCCTTTCTCGGTGAACGGCGCGATGTATTCCTGGTAAACCTCGAGCGGGCCGATCTTCTTCTTGCCGATCGGGCGCTGGTTGTAATCGAAATAATTAAAGCGGCGCACCTTGAACGGGCAGTTGTTCGCGCAATACCGCGTGCCGATGCAGCGGTTGTAGGCCATGACGTTGAGGCCGTCCTCGCTGTGCACCGTCGCGTTCACCGGGCAAACGGTTTCGCACGGCGCGTTCTCGCAATGCTGGCACATCATCGCCTGGTGCACGATCTCGGGGTTTTCCGGATATTCGCCGCGGTCCTGGTTGAACGGTTTCTCGCTCGCGTAATAACGGTCGAGCCGAAGCCAGTGCATCGCGCGTCCGTGGCTTACCTGCAATTTGCCGACGATCGGAATGTTGTTCTCGCTCTGGCAGGCTACGATGCAGGCGCTGCAGCCGGTGCAGACATTGAGGTCCACCGTCATGCCCCATTGCTGCTCGGCGGTCAGCGGCGGATGGCTGTAAAGTGACGGCAGCGTCGCCGGTAATTCGTCATCACCCGCGATCTTCTTCGCGAACTCGGGGTCTTCGCGATATTTCTCGATCGAGGCTTCGCGCACCAACCCACGACCTTCGATGCTCCAATGATCTTGCGTAATCGAGAGCGGATAGGTGCCGAGCGTGTGCATCGCGGCTGGCTTAGGCTTGTTGCCTCCGGTCATGCGGCTGAAGAATCCCGGCGTCGGTGTGGCGCCGTCCGATGTCGTCGCCGCGGTCGTGACGGTGATCGCTTCGATCGTCTTGCTATCGACCGCCATGTAATGCGGGTTGGAACTGGTCCGGAGCAGGTAACCGTTGAAGCCCGCTTCTTCGCCGACGGGCCCGGTCTTCTTCCGTCCGTAACCGAGCGAAATCGAGATCGAATTGTCCGCGTGCCCGGGTGAGATCAACGCTGCGATCACCAGCTCGCGCCGGATATTTTTCCCCTGCGCGTCCTTGCTTGTCTCGGTCACCGCGATATTGACCAGGTCGCCGGTATTCACGCCGAGATGTTTCGCCATCGCCGGGCTCATCAACGCCGCGTTGTCCCACGTTAGCTTCGTGATCGGGTCCGGTAATTCCTGGAGCCAGCCGTTATTGATGTAACGGCCATCGTCCATCGCGTAGCTGCGTGTGAGCACGATCTCGGGCGCGTCGAGGGTCGGGTTCGGCGCGGTCGCCCAGAGCGTGTGGGCGACGCCACCCGCATTGTTCGAGTTAAACGTCGGCGGCTTTTCCTTGAGCGCGACATGCGTGGCAAAGCCATCGCGCAACAGCTGCGACCACGAGGTTTGGAAATCGCCCGGAGGCGCACTCGCGCGAAATGTTTCCTGCACCAGCTCGGGCCCCTCGGCTTTCGGCGTGCCCAGGAGAGCATTCATCAATTCGATTTCCGACATCCCGCCGAAGAGCGGGAGGATCATGGGCTGGATCGCGAGATAGGCGCCGTCGCTGGTCAGCGCGTCGCCCCAGGCTTCCAGATAATGCGCGGCCGGCACATGCCACTTACTTAATTCCGACGTCGCGTCTTCGTAGTAACCGAGCCGCACCACGTCCGGCACCGTTTTCTGGAGCGCGGGCCAATCGATCGGCGCGGCCTCGCGATCCGCGGCCTGGGCAGCGTCCGGCTTGTTCACATGAATGGTGAGCCCTTTCGGTGCGTTGTAGACCGGGTCGCCGCCGAAAATGAAAAGCTGTTTGATCCGGCCCGAGTTTATTTCGCCGGCCAATTGGAGGATGCTGTTGGTCTTCGGTGCGCGAATGAACTCGCGCACGATCAACGTCGCGCCGATATTCTTGAGCGCGGAATTGATCGCGTAAACCATCAGCTGCACAACGACCGGCTGGTGCGGCCCGGCCAGGACCACACTCGCGCCCGGCTTCGCCATCAAATCGTTCGCGCATTCGGTCAGCCAGGTATCGTCGAACTGCATGGCGTTCACCGGCTCGGTCAACGTCGCGATAGTCGAGGCGAGTCCCTGGTCCTTTGTTGCCAGCGCGATCTTCCCGGCCAGGGCGCGCGTAAATGCCGGGATCTGGCTGGCTGGACAACGCATCCGGTGATCGGCCATCGCGCCGGTGAGCGTGAACCGGTTCTCCACCACATACAGCCGGTTCATCGCGTCCTTCGCTTCGCCGACCCGGCGGCGGGACGAAAATGCGCGGACGCCCGCGACATCGCCTTCGCCGCAATCCAGAAAATCGCTATCGAGCGCCACGACAACGTCCGCTCTCTCGAAACGCGGCACCAAGCGCGCGTTATCGCCGAAGCTTAACTGCGTTGCGAAACTCTGCGCTTCTGTGAGGAGCGGATCGTAAACGCACCACCGCATCTTCGGGTACTTCTTCAGCAACTCGGCGCGCAGACGTTCCCGCGTCGGCGAGTGCACTTCTTCGACGAGGAATGCCAGGCCCGCGCCGCCATCCGCCGAGATCTTCGTCCGAAGTTCCGTCAGATATTTTTCAAACGTAGCCCGATCCCGCGCCTCGAAATTCTCGACCTTCTTGCCTTTCTCGTCGCGCTCGCCTTTCTCGACAAAACGCTTCGAGCGCGCCGGATCGTAAAGATCGAGAAGCGACGCCTGCGCGAACACGTCCGTAGCACCGCCGCTCGCCGGATGGAGCGGGTTGCCCTCCAGCTTGATCGGGCGTCCATCGATCGTCGCCGCAATCAGCGGAAGCGCGCCCGTGCGGCGCGGCATCGCCGTCGCGTAATACAGAGCCTTGCCCGGGATCGTCCACTCGGCGCTTTTCGTGAACGGGACCAGATGCGCTTCCGGCCGGCGACAGCTCGTTAGGCCAAATCCCGCCAGCGCCATCGACGCGCCCATCAGTTTCAGGAAACCCCGGCGCGACCAGTCGTCGCCTTCGAGTTGGGCCGCGCCCGCGGGAAATTCGCGTTCGAGCCAGCCACGAAACTCCGGAGTGTCGCTCAGCTCGCCGAGGCTGCGCCAATAACGCTTCCCCGTCAGCTCTTCCGCCGGATGCTCGAAAACGCGCTTCATCGGTGGCACCCCTGGCAATTCAGCGGCGGTTGAATGTTCCAACGCTCTTTCAAAGTCCGGCCGATCTCGACCTGCGTCAGCTTTTCCTTCTTCGCCCAGTCCTCCGTCACATCTTTCGGCTGGCCGTATCTCGCCACGAAGTCCGCCGGTTTTTCCCAGTCCGGTTTCCAATCGAGGTTCGTGATTTGGGTTTCCGGGCGCAGGAAATTTTCCGGATGCCGATGGCATTCGAGGCACCACGCCATGCTGTGCGGTTTATCCTGGTGCACGACCGGCATGCGATTCACCTGGCCGTGGCAGCTCGCGCAACTGATCCCGCGGTTCACGTGCGCGGCGTGATTGTAATAAACGTAATCGGGCGTGCGATGGATCTGCACCCACTCGACCGGCTGTCCGGTTTTCCAGCTCGCCCGGACCGGCTCGAGCTTCGGATTATCTTTCTGCACCTGGGTGTGGCACGCCATGCAGGTCTGGGTGTTCGGCAGGTTCGAGTGCGCCGCGGTATCGACGAAGCTGTGGCAATAACGGCAATCCATCCCGAGCTGCGAGACGTGAATATCGTGCGGGAACGGCACCGGCTGGATCGGCTGATACCCAACGCGCGTGTATTTCGGCGTCACGTAATACCACGTCGCGCCGGTCAGGCCGGTGACGATGACCGCGCCGCAAATGGCAAGCTTCAGCGGCAGCCAGTTCGTCCAGCGTGGAAAAAAATTCGCCATAAAACGCCTAGCGAACTGTGCTTCCGCGAAGGGCCAGCCGCCATTTTAGAAACGGCGCGAAGTTGTGGTTAGGATGTGCGGGGCTCAGAGGTCGTGGATGTTAAGTTTTAAAGGCAACGGCCCGGAGAGAGGCGGCAACTCTATAAATCGAGTCTCGCTTGGCAAAAGAAATCTGGTTTCCATTCGTTTTTTCCCCTCGAAAAAGCGGCTCAACCATCCTTTCCATTACGGAAAAGCATTCAATAAGCAAAATGGATAAATGAAAAACTATTCACACTTTTCGCGTCGCAAGCGGAGGACGCTCGACCTCGGGCCGCGTCATCGCGAAGATGCTCGAATGAAGATTCGCGCCGTCGCCGTCATTCTCGCTTTTTGCATGGGCCTGCCGGCGGCAGCGCAGTCAGAGAATGCCCAAACCGTTTTCGTGAACGGCAACATTTACACGATGAACGAACGCCAGCCGCGCGCGGAAGCGATCGCGGTGAAGGGCGACCGGATTGTTTTCGTCGGCTCGAACGCGGACGCAAAAAAATATCAATCGGCGGAAACGAAGACGGTCGATCTCGCCGCGAAAACGGTCGTGCCCGGGCTGACCGATTCGCATTGCCACATCTTCGGCATCGGCGAGCGCGAGATGAATTTGAATCTGGAAGGCGCGAACACGCTCGAGGATTTTCTGGCCCGCGTGAAAGACCGCGTCGCGAAAACGGAACACGGAAAATGGGTCACCGGGCGCGGCTGGATCGAGACGTTCTGGAAGCCGCCCGTCTTCCCGACGCGCGAGGACTTGGACAAAATCGCGCCGGCCAACCCAGTGTTCCTGGTTCGCGCCGACGGTCATGGCGCGGTCGCAAACAGCAAGGCGCTGCAAACTGCGGGCATCGATGCCAGAACGCCCGATCCTTTCGGGGGCCAGATTCTGCGCGACAAAAAGAGCGGCGAACCGACCGGCATGTTGCTCGATAACGCGATGGATTTGGTCGAGAAAAAAATCCCGCAGCCCACGCCGGAAGAAAATGAGCGCGCGCTCATGTTCGGCGTGCGACGCACTCTCGATCTCGGCTGGTGCGAAATCCAAAATGCCGGCAGCTATCGCCCGCAGCTCGATTTGATGCAGAAGCTTTACGGCGAAGGAAAAATCAAGCTGCGAATCTACAACGCGGTTTACGGTCCGGGGGAAGCGGCCGAAAGACTTCTGAAGGATGGTCCGATTCTCGCCGCTTACGATCATCATTTCACGACTCGGACGATCAAGGTGGTATTCGACGGCTCCCTCGGCTCGCGCAGTGCGGCCCTCCTCGAACCCTACGCGGATGCCGACACCTCCGGCTTTCTCACCCAGAAGGAAGCGGATTTGCGCCCGATGTTTCGCGAGGCGCTGCGTCGCGGGATCCAGGTCGAGACGCACGCGATCGGCGACCGCGCCAATCGCAAAATCCTTGATCTCTACGAGG
>JBEEHR010000056.1:0-22085 GCA_041167505.1 Verrucomicrobiota bacterium | reverse complement strand
TGGCCGGATAGCCCTTCAACGCCTTGAAGATCCCGAAGAAATCCTCGCGCTGGTAGGGGAGCAGCTTGGCGAGGGCGGCCTGTCGGGCTTCAAGCGTCTCGGCGAGAATCATCTCGCGCATCGCGTCGATGCGATCGCCTTCGAAAAACATATGTTCGGTGCGGCAAAGACCGATCCCTTCCGCCCCGAAGGCGACGGAATTTTCGACCTGCTTCGGCGTGTCGGCATTCGTGCGCACGCCGAGAACGCGCAGTTCGTCCACCCATTTCATCAGCCTGGCGTACCGCTGGTAAGTCGCGCTTTTCCTTCCCGGCAGGGAACCGTCCACCAGCACTTGCACGACTTCGGACGCAGAGGTCGTCACTGCCCCGGCAAAAACCTCCCCGGTAGTGCCGTCGATTGAAATGTAATCGCCCTGCTTGAGAGTGGTGCCACTGGCACTAAGCGTGCGCTTTTTGTAATCGATTTGAATTTCCGAGGCGCCGCAGACGCAAACTTTTCCCATTTGCCGTGCGACTAACGCAGCATGTGAGGAAACGCCGCCGCGCGAAGTAAGAATGCCCTCCGCCGCGATCATTCCGCGCAGGTCCTCCGGTGAAGTTTCGATGCGGGCCAGAACTACTTTTTCGCCTTTCTCCGCCCGGGCGACAGCTTCTTCCGCACTGAAAACTACGTGACCGCACGCCGCCCCAGGACCGGCCGCCAGGCCGCTTCCGATTTTTTTTGCCTGGCTCACTGACTTCCGATCGAATATCGGCGCGAGCAAATGCGCCAGTGAGTCGGCCGGGATTCGTCTTACAGCCTCTTCTTTCGAGATCAGTTTCTCGGCCACCATGTCCACCGCGATCCGCACCGCGGCCAGGCCGGTTCGCTTGCCGTTGCGCGTCTGGAGAATGAAGAGCCGGTTGTCTTCGACGGTGAACTCGAGGTCCTGCATGTCTTTAAAATGCTTCTCCAACAAAGCGCGCACTTTCATGAGCGCGCTGTGCGCAGCCGGCATTTCCTGCGCGAGTTGTGCGATCGGATGCGGGTTGCGCACGCCCGCGACCACATCTTCTCCTTGCGCATTGATCAAATATTCGCCGTAGAAAACTCTTTCTCCGCTCGCCGGATCGCGGGTAAACGCCACCCCGGTCGCGCTGGTTTCGCCCATGTTGCCGAAGACCATCATCTGCACATTGACCGCCGTGCCCCAGTCATGCGGGATGCCGTATTTTCGGCGATAAACAATCGCGCGATCGTTCATCCACGAGCCGAAGACCGCACTGATCGAACCCCAAAGTTGTTCCCTGGCGTCTTGCGGAAATGACTTCCTGGTCCGCTCCTGGATCAGTGCCTTGAAGCGTTTCACGAGCTCCTTCAAATCGGCGACGCTGAGTCTGACGTCTGGGAAGTCATGTTTGCCGTAGCGTTTGTCTTTCAAGTGCTCAATCACGCTCTCGAATGGGTCGTGATCCTCGCCCGGGCGCTTCTGTACGCCCATGACTACATCACCATACATTTGGAGAAATCGCCGGTACGAATCCCAGGCAAAGCGCGGATTTTGGGTTTGCTTCGCGACGATCTCGACGACTTCATCGTTCATCCCGAGATTTAGAATCGTGTCCATCATGCCGGGCATGGAATCGCGTGCGCCGGAACGGACTGCGACGAGCAGCGGCATCTTTTCGGTGTCGCCGAACTTCGTCCCCATGATCCGCTCCATGTTGGCGACGCCGTTTTCGACTTCGGCCTGGAGGGATGGCGGATAGGTGCGCTTATGTGCGTAGAAATAAGTGCAGACCTCGGTCGTGATCGTGAACCCCGGAGGCACGGGCAGCTTGATGCGCGTCATCTCGGCGAGGTTCGCGCCTTTGCCTCCGAGAAGCGGCTTCATGCCGCCATCGCCGTCCGCCTTGCCGTCGCCGAAGTTATAAACGTATTGGGCGCGCCTCGGTTTCCGGGAGAGGGCTTTCGCCTTTAATTTGGGAACTTTTCGGGAAACCTTTTTTTTCGTGGCCATGGCAGAGTAAGAAAATCCGACGAACGCAGAGCGAACGGACGCCAAGCTAAATCCGTCGCCCAAGGTGTCAACGCGCGCGAACTTACGCCGCGGACTTTGATGATCAGCTGATCGCGGCGGTGCTGATCGCGGCGGTGCGGCTCGTGTGCAGAACCTCACCGATCGCGGCCGTGAAATCGCCGACGCCGGTGCTCGGCACGATAATCGTGTTCCGCCGGCCGTGTGCTTCCTCGGTAATGCGCAGGAATTTTCCGCGATCGTTCTCCCGGAACTCCACGTGAAAACGCTTGCGCTCGATTTGGAACTCTTTCGCGTCGATGATGCTGTCCATATCGAAAACGGTGGAGTCTAGGGCGATTGCCTAACGGAGTGGAAGCAAATTCTGCGTGATTTCGTTAGGCCGGAAAAGGGCTAAGGGGAGGGTGACTTAATGCCGCGCCCCTTTTTGTTGTCATCCTGAGCGAAGTCGAAGGATCTCTAACCCTTTCCGTTTCCGTCGCTACCGAAAAGTCAGATTTAGAGATCCTTCGACAGGCTCAGGATGACAAATTGAAGAAAGTCGGGGCACTGGGGCCCCTCCCACCTTGCGCGCTCTATGAGCGTCGCTTCCCGGGACGGCGCCGCTCCTGGCGTCCGTTCTGCCGAGGTTTGGCCGGCTGTTCCTCGGCGATGGCGAAATCCACCTGGCGCTTAAAGACGTCGACCCGCGCGACAAACACCTTTAGCTGGTCGCCGACGGCGAAGCGGCGGCGCGACTGCCGCCCGAGCAACTGGCGCCGAGCCTGATCAAAGGAATAGAAATCGTCTTTGAGCGACGAAACATGGACCAGCCCGGTGAGGAGGACGTCCGGCAGCTCCACGAGTAGCCCGAAGTTTTTGACCTCGAGCACCGTCGCGCGAAAGACCTGAGGATCGCGCGCGTCGAGCTGGCGTTGGAAGAACTCCAGCTTCTTCATCTTCACTCCGTCCATCTCGGCGTCGGCCGCGACGCGTTCGGTATCGGAGATGTGTTCGGCGATGGCGGAAATCTGCCCCATGTCGGTCCGTGAGCGGCGCGATTGCTCGACCTCCGCCAGTCCGCGATGGACGACGAGGTCCGCGTAGCGCCGAATCGGGCTGGTGAAATGGGTGTAGTTATTCTTCGCCAGGCCGTAATGGCCGAGCGGCTGCGGCGCATACCGGGCGCGCTTGAGGCTTTTCAGGAGACCAATCTTCAGCGCCTGTTCTTCCGGCTTGCCGGTGAGGGAGGCGAGCAGCCGCTGCAGCTCCTTCCGATTAGTCACGTCGCCGACCTTGTAGCCGTAGCTCAGGATCAGTTCTCGATATTCGGCCAATCGCTGCGGATCCGGGTCTTCGTGAACGCGGTAAACCGTCGGGATCATCTTGTTCTTCAATTCCTGCGCGACCGCTTCGTTCGCCGCCAGCATGAATTCCTCGACCAGTTGATGGGATTCATCGTTCTCGATCCGCTCGAGTTGAATTGGCTTCCCTTCCTGGTCCAACCGTACCTTTACCTCCGGGAAATCGAGGTCGAGCGAGCCGTCCCGGAAGCGGTTCTTGCGCAGAAGCGACGCCAATTCCCAGGCGACGTGGAGGCGTTCGCCTAACTGGTCGTTAGGCGGCGCCTTGAGAATCGCGTACGCCTGGCGATAGGTCAGGCGTTTTGCGCTGCGGATCACCGTCCGGCCGAAGCGCGCGGCTTTCGTGCGCCCATCTTTTCCGAATTCGAGGAAGACAGAGTGCGTCAGCCGGTTGACGTCGGGATTGAGGCTGCACACGCCGTTGCTCAGGCGCTCCGGCAACATCGGGATGACGCGATCGGGAAGATAAACGCTGTTGCCGCGCTTGTAGGCTTCGCGGTCCAGCGCGCTGCCCGGTTTCACGTAGGCCGCGACGTCGGCTATGTGTACGCCGAGCCGCCAGCCGCCGCCCGGGGTTCGTTCCACATCGATGGCATCGTCGAAATCACGCGCGTCATCGGGATCGATCGTCACGATAAATTTTCCGCGCAAATCCTCGCGGCCCTTAAACATTTCTTCCGCGACTGTCTCCGGGATCTGGTGCGCTTCGTTGACGACCTCCTTCGGAAATTCGGTCGGCAAATGATACTTCCGGATGATCGAAAGCATGTCCACGCCGGGCGCTGAACTCGCACCAAGGACCTCGATGATCTGCCCTTCTGGATTGACGTGGCGGGATTCCCAAGGCTCGAGACGGACGACGACCTTGTCGCCGCGCTGCGGTATCTTGGGCAACGGCGGCTGCGGTGGAACCTGGACGTAAACGTTATGGACGATGCGCGGATCGTCCGGCACGACGTAGAAGAAATTCTTCGATTGCTCGAGCGTGCCGACGATCGAATCGTGCGCCCGCTCGAGGATGCGAATGATGCGGCCTTCGGCGCGGTCCCGGCCCTTCGCTCGCGCGTGACGGTCGTCGCGCGTGATCCGCGCCACGACCTTGTCGCCGTGCATCGCCGTGCCGGTGTTCTCAGCCGAGATGTAGAGATCCTGTTCGCCCGGCTTTTCCCGTGGAAGAAAAGCGAAGCCGGACTGGTGAACGTGCAAAGTTCCCGTGACAAGGTCCGCCTCCGCCGGCAGCACGTAGCGGTTCTTGCGAATGCGCGCGACCTCTCCGGACTGCTCCATCTGACGCAGGACTTCGTTCAGTCCCATGCGCACGCCGCTCTTGCGTCCGAGGACTTTGGCCAGCTCGTCCTTATCGAGTGGCCGATATTTGGGGGCGCCGAGCACCCGCAGGATTTGTTCGCGCAATGAAGCGCCTTCTGCTTTCACGAGGTCAGCACTCTCCGCGCGAACGCGCTGTCGCACGAGCGCAATTTTTGGAACACAGACTTTCAGTCTGTGCGGCCAGCGGGTTTGTAACCCGCTGAATCTTTGCCAGCGGATCAGATCGCTGGCCGCACCAGGCAACATGCCTGTGTTCCGCTGCTCTCTATGATAGTCTCACCCCAATGGGTGGGACGCTCTGGAAAATTGCCGGCCGCACAGTCGATCTCTCGGGGCGCGCCATGATCATGGGCGTGCTCAATGTCACTCCCGATTCTTTCTCGGACGGTGGCGAATTCTTCACGATGGAGAAAGCTGTCGAGCACGGAAAACGAATGGCGGCGGAAGGCGCCCAGACCATCGACGTGGGCGGCGAATCGACCCGGCCGGGATCGGAAGCAGTTTCCCCGGATGAAGAAATTGCGCGGGTGATTCCCGTAATCGAACAACTGCGCGCAACTGTTTCCGCGCTGATCTCGATCGACACGTCAAAAGCATCCGTGGCGCGCGCCGCCTTGCACGCAGGAGCATCCATCATCAATGACGTAACCGGTGGCCGGGCCGATCCGCAAATGATGACGCTCGCGGCAGAAACCGGCGCTGCTTTCATCATCATGCACATGCAGGGCGAACCGCGCACGATGCAAGCCGCTCCGCATTATGATGATGTCGTCCTCGAAGTGGCCGATTTTTTTCGACAACAATATGAGCGCGCCCTAGAGTGCGGCATTGATTCCATGGCCATCGCGTTTGATCCGGGCATCGGATTTGGGAAAACGGTGGAGCACAATCTGTCGCTGCTCGCCCATCTCGAGAGCCTGCGAGTTCAGGAACGCCCGCTGGTCGTCGGAGTTTCACGGAAGTCGTCACTGGGGAAAATGATTGGATCGAACGCCATGGAGGATCGGCTCGCGCCCACTCTTGCGTTTACGGCCATGTTACGGGAACGCGGAGCGAATGTTTTGCGGGTTCATGACGTCAAAGAAAACGTGGCCGCGTTACGCGTCACCGAAGCAATGTTAGAAACCGCGAAATGATGCAGCAAATCATCCAGTTTTGGATCGAGCGCTGGCGCAGTTTTATTGAGATCATCCTGCTCAGCGTCGGGATCTACTACGGGTATCTCTATTTCAAGGGGACTCGCGGCGCGAAAGTGCTTACCGGCCTGGCCATCGTCTTCCTCACGCTGACGTTGATCTCGCAATTGCTGAACCTCGTCGTGATCGGCTGGATCATTCGCAGTTTCTCCGTCTTCCTGGCGGTCGCGCTCGTGGTTATTTTCCAGCCGGAATTGCGCCGCGGCCTGGCTGAGCTGGGTGGCCATCCGATTTTTTCCCTCACGAGCGAGAAACGCGAGACCGTCCACGACATCGCCGAAGCCGTGACGCAGCTCGCCAACAAACAATTCGGCGCGCTTATCGCGATTGAGCGCGATACCGCGATTCGGGTCTACGAAGAGACCGGCGTGATCATCGACTCGCATTTTTCCGTCGAGCTGCTGCTCACCATTTTTCATCCGAAAGCTGCGCTCCACGATGGTGGCGTGATCATCCGGAACGGGCGGATCGCGGCGGCCGCCTGCATTTTTCCGGTGAGCCAGCGCGAAACGCTGGACCGCAGTCTGGGCCTGCGCCATCGCGCCGGCCTGGGCATTACCGAAGAGTCAGACGCGATTGCCGTCGTGGTTTCGGAAGAGACGGGCGGGATCTCCATCTGTCACCGGCGGCGGATCGAGCGCAATTTCACGCCGGAAACTTTCCGCAAACGCATCGGGGAACTGTTGCTGCAAGGGGCCTATGAAGAAACTGATCCTGAACAACTGGCGCGCGAAGTTAGTCTCCCTCCTACTCGCGACGACGCTCTGGTACCTGATCAAGAAGAACGTCGCAACGACACTCTCGCCGTTTGATACGCCGATCGAAGCGACCGCCCCCGGCCGCTAAGCTCCGAACTGTAGCCGCGGCGCTCTGTCGCCGCGCCGAATCTACCGACGCGACGACAGAGCGGCGCGACTACAGCATCAACTAGCGCAGGAACTTCGCGAGATTCTCTTCTTCCCAGCGGCGCGCTCTGCGATAGCGGGGGAACTTGCGTTCCCGTTCGTAAAACTTCTCGGTGTGGACACGGCGCCGTCCGTTCAAGCCCGCCTCGTCCGGCACCACCGCGTGCAGCATTTCGTGATAGAGAATGTATTGGAGGAACCAACGCGGCACGAATGGCTGGTCGAGCGACGGATTGATCCGGATCACGCGATCTTCTTCCTGGATCGTCCCAAAAATAAAATAGTCCTTCGGCCGCCGCTTCCGTTTCCGGCCCCAAACCACCGTGTATCCACGGAGCCGTCCGCGAAAAAATCGTTCGTTCAGTCGATCGAACATCGCACGGAGGTCAAAACATTTTCCTTCGTGCTGGAGGTTGAGCTGCCGCTGCATCGGCAATTTCGGATGGGCGATTTTTCGTTTCGTTTTCTTTGCCATGATCGTCCCCCGGTTTTTGAAATTGTTCTCAGCTCCCAGACATTTTATCGGTGCGGTAGGAGCTTCACAAGTAACGGCACGGAATATTTTTGATGTCGCCTAAACTTCACCGAATCAGGTGGTTGTCTTGCGTGTATTTTATCGCTTTTCGAGGAACAAGGCTTTCCTTAGCCTACGCCTCACCTGTCCGGACTTCGCGTTTTACGATCTCCGGGAGTGCGCGTATAGTCCGGCGCACTTCGAATTTCATCGCAATGACTCCACTCCTGCGAAAATTGCTCGGCCTGAACTGGGTGCTGCTCCTGACCATGCTGGCGCTCGCCATCTTCGGCGTCGTCGCCATCTACAGCGCTACCTACATGCGGGAAGAATCCGTTGCGTCCGAATTCTGGCGCAAACAGGCGAACTGGGTCGCGGTCGGCTTTCTCGCCTTCATTGTCACCAGCCTGATCGATTACCGATGGGTCCGCTGGGGCGCGCTTCCGATGTATCTCGCCGGCATCGTTTTTCTTGTCCTGACGAAATTCATCGGTTCCAAAGTTTACGGCGCGCGCAGCTGGCTCCATGTCGGACCGATTAATTTTCAGCCGGCGCAGCTCGCTGTTGTCGCCGGCATCATGGTGCTTGCGCTCTTTCTGAGTCACAACCAGTTCCGCGACATGCACCCGATGCTCAAACTTCTGTTGTGCGGCGTGATCGTCGGCGCGCCCTGTTTGCTCATCATGCTCCAACCGGACTTGGGCGAAACCATCATCTGGGGTCCGGTCCTGCTCGCGTTGCTCTTCGTCGGTGGAATGCCGCTGCGTTATCTGGTCTGCATCGTCCTCATCGTCGCCGCGATGATTCCGATCGCGATCAATCTCGGATTGAAACCGTACCAGCAGGAGCGGATCACCGCGTTCATCAATCCCGAGATCGACAAGCAGGGATCGGCCTGGGCGATCAATCAATCGCTGATCGCGATCGGTTCCGGCGGCTGGGCCGGCAAAGGATTCAAGGCGCCGAACACCCAGATCGAGATGGGATTCCTGCCCGCCACCGCGGTGCACAACGACTACATCTTTTCCGCCATCGGCGAGCAATGGGGCTTCGTTGGCGGAATGTTCCTGGTCGGCGCGTTCGCGTTGCTCTTATTGACGTGCCTTTTCGTTGCCTTTTTCGCCGGCGACCAGTTCGGGTTATTGCTGGCGATAGGAATAACGTCGCTCATCTTCACCCACATTTTCCAAAACATCGGGATGACGATTTCCCTCCTCCCTATCACCGGCGTGCCATTGCCATTGATCAGTTACAGCGGCTCGTTCGTGCTCATGATCATGTTCGGTCTCGGAATCGTGAACAGCGTCTGGATCCACCGCAAAGAAATCGTGGAACGGTAGATTTTTGAGAAACTGTCATGTTGAGCGAAGCGAAACATCTCTGATTATTTCCCCAAGCGACAACCCTTCCGAAATGGTCAGAGATTCTTCACTCCGTTCAGAATGACAGTTTCAGAATAGGTCCAGTGAATTACATTCCGGCCGCACTTGCGCTTTGTTTCGGTGTTTGGTGGATCGTTTTTCCGAAATCTGTAATTCTATTTTATGCCCGACTTGGGCGAAAGTCGGTTACGCCAGTGAAGCCAGCGATCATCCGTCTGCTCGGAGTTGTGTGGGCGATGGTCGTTATCGTCCTGGTTGGATAGAGGGAAGAGAATTCTCGGCCGCCGCGCCGGTTTACTTTCACAGCGTCGGCTCGTAACATTCGCGGCGCTGCATGGAAACGGATTACAAGGTCAAACTCGAGGTCTTTGAAGGGCCGCTCGATCTGCTGCTCTACCTGATCAAGCGGGATGAGATCGATATCTACGACATCTCGCTCGAGCGGATCACGAAGCAGTACCTCGAATATCTCCAGGCGTTCAAGGAACTGAACATCGATATCGCGGGCGAATTCATCGTCATGGCGGCGAACCTGATCTACTTGAAAAGCCGGAGCCTGTTGCCAGTGGACCAGCAGCCGCCGGATGAAGAGGCGGCGGAAGACGATCCGCGCTGGGATTTGATCCGGCAGTTGATCGAATACAAAAAGTTTAAGGAAGCCGCGGCGCAATTGCAGACTAGGGCGCTGGAGCAGGAACGAATGTTTGCCCGGGCTGGGCTCGCCGTGGCGGATTTCGCCAGCGCGCCGTTACCGCTTGGGGAAGTCGGGATTTTCCAGTTGATCAACGCGCTCCAAACGGTGATCAAGCGGGTCGAAGTGCGCGAAGATTTGGGTGAAATGTTTGGCGAACATTTCACCGTCTCGGACAAGATCGAATCGATCCTGCGGCAAGTGGCCGGCGGGACGACCTTGAAATTCTCGGAGCTGTTCGCGCAGATGGCCTCGCGGGTGGAGATCGTGGTGACGTTCCTGGCGCTGCTCGAATTGATCCGGCTCAAGCAGGTGCGCGCGACGCAGCCGAATCCGTTCGACGAGATCGAGATCGCGCCCGCCGTGCTAAACTAGATGGCGCGGGTTCTGATCGCCGGCTGCGGCTACGTCGGCGAAGCCGCCGCGAACGCGTTTCACCAGCTGGGCTGGGAAGTGGAAGGCTGGACGGCGACCGCTGAATCAGCAGCGAAACTTTCCGATCGGCCGTATCCGGTGCGTGCGGCCGATGTGACGGATCGCAGTGCAGTGTCTGCGGCGTCAGCAGAATTCGAGGTCGTGATCCACTGCGCCAGCTCGCGCGGCGGCGACGAGGAGCAGTATCGACGTTTGTATTTCGAGGGCGCAAAGAATCTGCTGCTCGCGTTCCCGCGCGCGACATTGCTGTTCACGAGCAGCACCAGCGTTTACGCGCAGATAGATGGAAGCGCGGTCGATGAAGGCAGTCCGGCAGAACCGCGCCACGAGAAGGGGAAGATTTTGCGCGAGACCGAAGAGCTGGTTCTGGCGGCGAACGGGATCGTCGCGCGCCTGGGCGGAATTCACGGACCGCACCGTTCGTTCTTCCTGAGCCGGTTGCTGGAAGGCAGGACGCCGCCTGAGAGTAACGATCGGCTCATCAACCAAATTCATCGCGACGACGTCGTTAGCGCGCTGTTGTTGCTGGCCAATCGACGGGCCGAATGCCTGGGCGAAATCTTCAATGTCGTCGCGGACGAGCCGGTCAAGGCCAGCGCCGCGTATGAATGGCTCAGTAGGCAAGTAAAGATGCCGTTGGTGTCGGACGCTGCTGACGCGGGCCAGCGCAAGCGCGGCGACAGCAACAAGCAGGTGAGCAATCGAAAATTGCGCGCTCTCGGATGGGCGCCGCGTTATCCCACGTTCGAGAGCGCGATGACGGAAAGCATTCTCCCAAGCTTCGGTCTTTGACTACGCAACCGCCGCAAAACGTCGGTATGGAAGCTGCTAAAAAATTGGTATGCGGCATATCAAACTCAGCGGACGGGAAGCGACGGTCGTGCGCGCGATCGGTTTCACCGAGGCGATGATGGGCGCCGAGCTGCAGGACGTGTGTCACATGGACGGCGACGACGTGACCGACACCCTCAACAGCCTGATGTCCGCCGGCTTCGTGGAATCGGTCCCGTATTACGACGAGGTTCAGCTCGCCGAAATGCCGGTGACGGCGTTTGAGTTGAATCCGGCGTATGCGAATGAGTTGAGGCAGGCGCTTTACCGCCGCTAGGTCTTCTGTAGAAGCCTCCCTGTGGGCGGCTCAAGGGAATCGTTGCCACACTCACGCTTCGCACAGCGAAGCGGCTACAGAAGAGGCGCCGGCTCGGCAGAGGCCCGCTCGGAATCCCGTTGACCGAACAACTGGCGAATGACTTCTTCGACCGGCAGTTCCTGCACGTTGATGTCGACGACCGCGCACTCGGCGAGCACTTGCCGGCAGGTCTCGGTCACTTTCGCGCGTGGCACCTTCAGCTGAACCGAGAGCGGCGTTTGCTGGAGCACTTCACCGAGGGCCGAGAAGTCGCGCTCGACCGGCGTCTGAAAGGTGAGGCTAATGATCTTGTAGCCGGAGAACCGGTCGATGATCGAGTCGAGCGGTCCATCGAAGAAAATCTTGCCGTGATCGATGATGATGACGCGGTCGCAAAGCTCCTCGATGTCCTGCATGTAATGGCTGGTCAGCATCGTCACGATCTTGTGCTCGGAATTGTAAAGGCGGAGGAATTCCCGGACCCGTTTCTGGCTGACGACGTCGAGGCCGATGGTGGGCTCGTCGAGAAAGAGGACGCGCGGCTCGTGGATGAGCGCCGAGATCAACTCCATCTTCATGCGCTCGCCTAACGACAGCTCTCGCACCATCACGTTCATCTTGTGCCCGACGTCGAGCAGCTCGCTCAGGCCGTTTACCACTTTCTTGAACCGGTCGCGATCGATGCCGTAAATGGCGCGGTTGAGCTCGAGCGACTCCTGCGCGGGCAAATCCCACCAGAGCGCGTTCTTCTGGCCCATCACCAGGCTGAACTGCCGCTTCAGCTCGTTGCTCCGCTCCCACGGCACGAAGCCGAGCACCCGCGCTTCGCCGGAGGTCGGGTTCAACAGGCCCGACAACATCTTGAGCACGGTCGTCTTCCCCGCTCCGTTCGGTCCGAGGAATCCGACCAACTCTCCCTCCTCGATCTGGAAAGTGACGTCGTCAGCCGCCCGCGTTTCGTCGTACTTCCGCCTAACGAGTCCTTTGATCGACCCGCGCAGACCGCCTTCTTTGCGATAGGTGCGGTAAACTTTCGTAAGACCGCGCGTCTCAATGACAGGCATGGGGAAAGGAGTTCAACCTTTCGCCTACGCCGCGTTGGGCGCCGTCTTCGCGCCCGTCTTCTTCAGCAGCGGCAACACTTTTTCCACCAACGCATCCGCGGTGATCCCGTGTTTTTTGCGGAGGATCGGGATCGTGCCGTGCTCGACGAACTGGTCGGGCCAGCCGATGCGGACTACGGGAGTGTGGATCATCTGTGAATGGAGATGCTCCATGACGGCGCAACCGAAACCGTTAAACAGGACGTGGTCCTCGATCGTGCAGACGACTTCGACTCCGCGGGCGAAGAACTCCAGCGTGCCGGTGTCGATCGGTTTGATCCAGCGGGGGTTGATCAACGCGACGGAGATGCCTTTTTCCTCCAGCTTGCGCGCCGCTTCCTCGGCGACCTCGAACATGTTACCGAGACCGAAGATCGCCACGTCGCGGCCGTGTTGCACGACCTCGGCTTTGCCGATCTCGAGCAGTTTCGGCGAAGCCTTCGGCACCGCGCCGGTGCCGGCGCCGCGCGGGTAACGGATCGCGATCGGGCCGGAATTGTAATTCGCGATCGTCCAAAGCATGTCGACGAATTCATCTTCATCCTTCGGCTGCATGTGGACGAAATTCGGGATGTGCCGCAGGTAACCGATGTCGAACAAGCCGTGGTGCGTGGGGCCGTCATCGCCGCTCAGCCCGGCGCGGTCCATGCAAAGCGCCACGTTGAGATTCTGGAGCGCGATGTCGTGAATGATCATGTCGTAGGCACGCTGCATGAAGGTGGAGTAAATCGTGAGGAACGGTTTGAGTCCCTGCGTCGCGAGCCCGCAGGCGAAGAGCGCCGCGTGTTCCTCGGCGATGCCGACATCGAAATAGCGCGTCGGATGTTGGGCCTGGAAAAATCCCAGGCCGGTCCCGCTCGGCATCGCTGCGGTGATGGCGACGATCTTCTGGTTTGAGTCGGCGAACTTCGCCAGCGTCTTGCCCATCAACTCGGAGTAGGTCGGCGTCGGCGCCGGCGCGGTCTCGCCGCTCTCGATCTTATATTTCCCGAGCCCGTGGAATTTGTCCGGCTTCGCGATGGCGGGCTCGTAGCCTTTGCCCTTCTTCGTCAGAATGTGGAGCAGCACCGGCTCGTCCTGCGTCTTGAGGAATTCGAACGTTTTGATCAGAAGCGGAATGTCGTGCCCGTCGATCGGCCCGTAGTAACGGAGGCCGAGTTCTTCGAAGATCACGCTGGGCACCAGCAAATTCTTCACGCCTTCCTCGACCTTGTGCGCGAACTCGACCGCGCTCTTTCCGGCAATCGCTTCGATGAACCGGCGCGCTTTGTCGTGCAATCCCGCGTAAGTCGGGTTCGCGACGATATTGTTCAGGTAACTGGCGATCGCGCCGACGTTCTTCGCGATGGACCACTCATTGTCGTTGAGCACCACAATGAATCGCCGGGTCTGCGATCTCGTATTGTTGAGCGCTTCGTAACTGATGCCGCAGGTGAAGGCGGCATCGCCCGCGACCACGACGACGTTCTCATTCCCGCCGCGCAAATCGCGGCCGACCGCCATGCCCAGTCCGGCGGAGATGGCCGTGCCGGCATGCCCGGCACCGTAGCAATCGTGTTCGCTCTCGGTGCGCAGCAAAAATCCGTTCAGGCCCTGGTATTGCCGCATCGTCCCGATCCGATCGAGGCGGCCCGTGAACATTTTGTGGACGTAGCCCTGGTGGCTGACGTCGAAGACAAACTTGTCTTTTGGGGTTTCGAAGACGCGATGCAACGCGATGGTTAACTCGACGACTCCGAGGTTCGGGCCGAGATGGCCGCCGGTTTGCGAGAGCACTTTGATCAGCTCTTCGCGCACTTCCTG
This sequence comes from Verrucomicrobiota bacterium, assembly GCA_041167505.1. Lineage (GTDB taxonomy): Bacteria > Verrucomicrobiota > Verrucomicrobiia > Chthoniobacterales > UBA10450 > AV80. The sequence continues at coordinate 8,235 of JBEEHR010000056.1, read as the reverse complement.
GGCGAGCTGCGGGAGGTCCTCCTCGCTTAGCGCCTTGATGCCGGCCGGCGAACGGATCCCGTCCAATAGCCGCGTGGCGGTGGCTGTCTCAGAAGAGGCTGACGTCGTCATTCTTGTTTGCTCCTTTTTCCTCCGGTCGCGCAGCAGGTTCCTTCTCCGCGGCCGGCTCGAAATTCTTTACCACAGGTTTGCCCGCATTGTTACGAGTAATGATCTCGATCCGCTGCTCGGCGCTGGTCAGGCGTTCCTGGCAAATCTTCACCAGCTTCATCCCTTCCTCGTAACGCACGATCAATTCCTCCAGCATCATCTTGCCGGATTCCATCTGCTCGACGATCTCCTCGAGCCGATCCATCGCCCCTTCGAAATTCAACTGGGGCTCGGTCTTTTTCTGGGCAGAAGACATGTTCCGGCAATTAAGCACCACGCGGGCTGGATAAAAAGCGCGACTTGTGGCGGGATGTCGTGTTTCATAGCGCGGGCGTTTGCGGCGGGGAGATCGCAAAAAAATCCAGGGGAACGAGAAGATGGATCGGTCTAATTCCTGCTCACTTTTTACGAACAAATCAATCGCCACCTCAGCTTCGGCTGGGACTCTCCTGCGGCAGCAACTCTTAATAAGATGAGACGTTATTTTCCAGGGGCAGGATGGGCGGCGGTAACGGCAGTGCTTTGCTGCTTCTTGGCCCCGGCCGCTTTCGCGATCTCAAGCGCGGTCAATCTTTCCACCCGCATGGTCGTCCAGACGGGCGACAACGTTTTGATCGGCGGGTTTATCGTTTACGGCACCGGCCAGAAGAAGATCGCGGTCCGCGCGATGGGTCCTTCGCTTCCAGTCGCGGGGAAATTAGCCGACCCGATGGTCGAGCTGCATGACGCCACGGGCGCGATCGTCGCTTCGAACGATAACTGGCGCTCTTCGCAACAGAACGAAATCATCAATGCCGGGCTCGCGCCGGGGAACGATCTGGAATCGGCCGTGATCGCGACGATCAATCCCGGCGCCTACACGGTCGTCGTCAAAGGCGTGAACAACGGCACCGGCGTCGGGCTCATGGAGATTTACGATCTCGACCCCGACGGCTCGCCCGCCCGGCTCGCGAACATTTCCACCCGCGGCAACGTGCTCACCGGCGACAACGTGATGATTGGCGGCTTCATCGTGCGCGGCGACGTGCCCAAGCGAACAATCGTACGCGCCCGGGGCCCATCCCTGTTTTTGAATGGCGTTCCGATCGCCGGACGGCTCATGGATCCGGCGTTGGAATTGCGAGACGCCAACGGCGCCTTGATCAAGGCGAACGACAACTGGCGAAGCGACCAGCAGGCCGAGATCGCCGCCAGCTCGATCGCACCAACAGATGACAAGGAGCCGGCGGTTGTCTGGACGCTATCGCCCGGCAACTACACGACGATTGTCAGCGGCGTCAATAACACGACCGGCATCGCGCTGGTCGAAATGTACGATCTTGATCAACCGCCCAGCGCGGACGGTTCCACCCTCTACATTACGGAACTGCGCCCGCAGGGAGCGGCTACGTCGCAAGGTTCGGGCACCGCTACTTTGCGTCTCGCGGCTGACGGCAAATCGGCGGTGATCGCCTACACCTATTCCAATCTCACGGGCCCGATCACCGGCATGCACGTCCACGCCGCGGACGGCAGCATCATCTTCGATATCGACTCGGCGACACCGCAAGCCGACGGCACCCTGATCTGGGTCTTCGTTCCGGTCGGTAACTTCTCCGTCGCGGATATTCTGAACCTGATCAAAACCGGCCAGACGTACGTGAACGTTCACACGGCGTTGTATCCCAATGGCGAGATCAAGGGTTTCTTCAATTTGTCGAGCGGCGCGCAGAGCGCTCCCGTTCCGACGCCGCCGCCCGCTTTGCCGGGTGGCACTCCGACCGCAGCGGCAGCGGGACGTTTCCTCTCCCAGGCCACCTTCGGCGCGACGGATGCGTTGATCGCCCAGGTGCAAAGCCAGGGATATGACGCGTTCCTGAACGGGCAATTCGCCGCGCCGATGTCGTCTCATTTGGCGTTCGTCGATACTGCAGTCGCCGCCTTGCCGAGTCCGAGTCCATCGCCCAGCGCGACTCCGAACCAGCCGACATTGACGATGACGAACGACGCCTGGTGGACGCATGCGATCGCCGGCCAGGACCAGTTGCGGCAACGCGTCGCGTTTGCCTTGAGCGAAACCCTTGTCGTGTCGATAAACAGCGCGGGGCTCGCGAACCGGCCCTTCGCTTTGCCCACTTATTACGACGTGCTCGTGCGGGACGCGTTTAGCAATTATCGCCAGCTGCTCGAGGACATCACGCTGAACCCGGCGATGGGTGCGTACCTCAACATGCTCCAGAACGACAAGGCCGATCCTGCTCGCGGAACTCTGCCTAATGAAAACTACGCTCGCGAGCTGATGCAGTTGTTCTCCATCGGTCTCTATAATTTGAATTTGGACGGCAGTCTCACCCTTAGTTCGAGCGGATTCCCGATCGCGACCTACGGTCAGGATGCAATCCTGGGAACCGCAGCGGTGTTGACCGGCTGGACCTACGCGCAGCCGGGCGTGGCAAACCCGGTATTTCGTCCTGGTGTGGCCACGCAGAGTTGGCGCGATCCGATGATCAATATCGCCGGTCGCCATCAGACTACGGCGAAAAACATCCTGAACGGGGTCACCCTTCCCGCGAACCAAACGGCCGCGCAGGACTTGAAGACAACGCTCGACACAATCTTCAATCACCCGAACGTCGGCCCCTTCATCGCCCGGCAGTTGATCCAGCGCCTGGTGACGAGCAACCCCAGCCCCGGCTACATTTACCGCGTAACGGCGGTATTCAATGACAATGGCCAGGGCGTGCGCGGCGATTTGAAGGCGGTCGTGCGCGCGATCCTAATGGATTACGACGCGCGCGTCGGTTTCCTCGCCGCCCAGAATGCGGGCCACGAGCGCGAGCCGGTCCTCCGCGTCACGAACTTGTTGCGCGCCTTTAACGCTACGGCGCCGAGCGGCAAATACTCCGTGCGCAACGCCTACGCGAACCTCGATGAAGAAGCGATGCATTCGCCGACGGTCTTCAATTTCTTCGGACCCGACTACTCCGCGCCCGGGGCGATCGCCGCCGCCGGGCTCAAGAGCCCGGAATTTGAAATCACCACCGATACCACGGTGATCTCGGCCGCGAATTATCTTCGCACAGCTATCTATGTTTACCTCGGACCCGGGACCGATCGGATCACGCTGAATCTAACGGCCGAACAGACGCGTGCCTCCGATCCCGCCGGCTTGGTCGATCACCTCAACGCGGTGCTCATGGCCGGCGGCATGTCTCCGAGCATGCGCAACATCATGATCAACGCCGTCACCCAAATTCCCTCCAATAACCCGACGGAGCGCGTCCGCACCGCGATTTATCTGGTCGTCAATTCTCCTGAATTCGTCGTCGACAAGTAAGTATGGAAACCACTCGCCGCACCTTCATTCGCCAGGCCGCCTGCGCCGCGCTCACCACCACAGGCATCCTCAACACTATCTTCGATCTGCGCCGCCTCAGCGCGGCGCCGCTCGACGCCAGCGGTTACAAGGCGCTCGTTTGTCTGTTTCTCTATGGCGGCAACGACGCGAACAACCTCATCATCCCTCACGACACAAACGGCTACGCTTCCTACCTCGCGGCCCGCGGCGCGCTCTCCATTCCACAGGCCTCCCTCCTTCCATTGACGATGCTGAACGGCGATGGGCGCGATTTTGGGCTTCACCCAAACCTGACTGAGCTGCAGGGCCTCTTTAATCAGGGCAAGCTCGGCGTCGTAACGAATGTCGGCACCCTGGTGGCGCCCGTGACGCGCGCCCAGTATCTCGCCGGTGGAGCGGCCGTGCCGCCGCAGCTTTTTTCTCACGCCGATCAATCGGTCCAATGGCAAACGTCGGTGCCGGACCAGATTTCGAAGACGGGATGGGGCGGCCGGATGGCGGACATGCTGCAATCGCTCAACGCTGGTTCGAAGATATCGCTCAATATTTCCATCGCCGGCACAAACACGTTCGAAGTCGGCAACACCGTTCTGCCCTATATCCTATCGCCGAACGGCAGCGTCGGCCTCGCGGGCTTCGATAACAGCGCCAACGCCAACGTCCGGTTGCAGGCGTTCAAGGATTTGCTCGCCTTGCCGCACAACAACTTGTTTGAGCAGGCCTATTCTGACACCGTTTCGCGCTCGATCGCGGCCAACGATTTGCTCACCACAGCGCTGTCGGGCGTTCCGGCGTTTCAAACCGTGTTCCCAGCCACTGGCCTCGGTTCGCAATTGAATATGATCGCGAAGCTGATCGCGGCGCGGACCAACCTCAGCATGAACCGCCAGATTTTCTTCTGTTCGGTCGGCGGTTACGACACCCATGGCGATCAACTGACCGGCCAGGCGAATCTCTTCACGGAGTTGAGCCAGGGCCTCAGCGCGTTTTATAACGCCACCAGCGAGCTGGGCGTCGCGCAGAATGTGACGACGTTCACCGCGTCCGATTTCGGCCGCACTTATCCGACGAATGGCACCGGCTCCGATCACGGATGGGGAAGTCACCAGCTCGTGATGGGCGGCGCTGTGCAGGGCGGGCGATTGTTCGGCACGTTTCCGACGCTCGCCGTCAACGGCCCCGACGATACCGGCCAGGGCCGTTGGATTCCGACGACGTCCGTCGATGAATTTTCCGCGACGCTCGCCACCTGGTTCGGGGTCAGCCCTGCGAATTTGTCGACGGTTCTGCCGAACATCGGGCGCTTCGCCCATCCGGACCTCGGCATCTTCGGGTAAGTCCCCGACTACAGCGCTGTCATCCCGAGGCTGGCGAAGCGCGCCGAGGGACCTCTCAATTGCAATAGGCGCTACCGCGAAACATCAGGCGTTCGATGACGGTGAGCGCATGACGTTTCGCGGTAGCGGTTCGGCGCCTGTGAGGTCCCTCGCCGTCTCCGCGGCTCGGGATGACAGGCAGATTCTATTGCGATGCCCAGCATCCGCGATTAACTGCAAACCGTGAACTGGATCGCTAAACAGGACGCCCGGCATCGCATCGTCATCTCGCTTGCCATCGCCACCGCCGTCTGGTTCGCGCTCCGGGGCCGCGTCCAAACCTCGACTCAGTCAATCGTCACCTGGGACGTCTTCGCGGTGTGCGTGCTCGCCCTCGCGTGGCTCACCATCCTGACCACGCCGCCGGAAAAACTGCGCGCCCGCGCCCAGATGCAGGACCTGAGTCACATCCTGATTTTCATTTTCGTGCTGGCAGCGGCGTGCGCCGGATTGTTCGCTGTCGGCTTTCTCTTCTTCAACAAAGCCGTGGTCACGGAACGTTCGCATTTTTTCCTCCACCTCCTCATGAGCCTCATAGCCGTGATTTGTTCGTGGATGCTAGTGCACACCGTGTTCGGTTTGCGCTACGCCCACACCTTCTATGGCGATCCCGACGGCCCGGCCGGTCCCAAGTCGCACGCGGGAGGCCTCGAATTTCCCGGTGACTGCGAACCCGACTACATGGACTTCGCCTACTTCTCGTTCACAATCGGCATGACGTTCCAGGTTTCAGACGTCGTCATTACGTCGCGCGATTTCCGCAAGCTGGTCCTCGCGCACGGCATGCTCTCCTTCGGCTTCAACACCGTCATTCTCGCCCTGACCCTCAACACGGTCTCGGCCCTGTTCTAGATTCCCTGGAGACGGCCTGTGCTCAGGCCGTTGGGCGGGCTTTCTCCCCGGCGCGAGGGCGTGCCGGCTCCATCCGTAATTCCAGCCGGAGGGCGCTGGCATATCCGATGCTTGGTATGCGGCAGAACGATGACCTTCCTGAAAAAGATCCTGCTGGTCGATCACGAGCCGCAAGTCACGGCGCTCGTTAGGCGCGCCCTAGAAAGCACCGGCCGTTTTCTCGTGAAAGTAGAAGCCGACGTCCGGCTCGCTCAGCACGCCGCTCCCTGGTTCCGGCCCGACCTTGTTCTGCTCGATAGCGCCAAGTCAGCGGACAGCGAGGAAATGAATCGGCAATTGCATAACGAGCCGACTCTGAAGGACACGCCTTTCCTCTATCTCAGCGGCAATCCGACCGCGGAGAAGAAGGTCATGACCGGCGGGTTCCTCAGCGGCTTTAGTTTCCTCGCCAGCGCGGTCACGTTGGATGATCTCGTCCGATTCGTCGAAGAGATGGTCAGCCCTGCTCCGCCGGTGCAGGTCCGCTCCAAAGCGAAGCGCTAGCCGATCGCCGCCCGATAGCCGGCCGCGTCTTTCAACTGCTTCACCTGCTCGGGATCGTCCATCTTCAGCACGAAGATCCAGCCTTCTCCGAACGGATCGGTGTTGATCAACGCCGGATTTCCTTCCAGCGCTTTGTTCGCTTCGACCACTGTTCCTGAAACTGGCGCGTAGATGTCGCTGGCCGCTTTCACAGATTCGACCACCGCGATTTGTCCCTTCGCGGTCGCCTTCGCCCCGACTTTTGGCAGCTCGACGTAAACAACATCCGTCAGCTCCGCCTGCGCGTGATCGGTGATGCCGACGCGGGCGTTCCCGCCCTCGACGCGCACCCATTCGTGGGACTCGGCGTAATAAAGATCGTCAGGAACATTCATGGTTTTTTGTAGAGCGGTTTTTTCTCGATGACTGCCGGCAGTTTCCGGTCGCGAATTTCAATCTCGATCTCGGTGCCCACCTTCGCGTGCGCCGCCGCAACGTAGGCCATTCCGATCCCTTCATTCAAGCTCGGGGATAAGCTACCGCTGGTGGTCTCGCCAATCCGTTCGCCTTCCCGCCACACCGAATAATGCGGCCGCGGCGGCGGCCCCTTGCCCTTCATGCGAAACGCGACGAGCCGGTTCGGGGTGCCGTTTTCCTTCGCGTCAGCCAGGACTTCACGGCCGACGAACTGCGGCTTCTTCAAGTCCACGAAGAACCCGAGTCCAGCTTCGATCGGGTTGTGGTCCGGAGAAAGATCGGAGCCATTGAGCGGATAACACATCTCGAGGCGCAAGGTGTCACGTGCGCCGAGCCCGCAAGGACGGATGCCGAGTTCCTTTCCTTTTTCGAGGATATCGTTCCAAACTTTGGACGCATCCTTGGCCGCGAAGAAAACTTCCACGCCATCTTCGCCGGTGTATCCAGTGCGCGCGATGGTCAGCTTGATGCCGCCGGCATCGAAGTCCCTGATCTGATTTCGCGCCGGCAACTCCGCTTCTTTCCCGACCATCGCATGGAGCAGCTCGATAATGCGCGGCCCCTGGATCGCGACCCCGCCAAAATCGGCGCTGCGATTTTCCAGGGTGGCGTTATCGCCCAAATGCTTTTGAAGCCAGGCGAAATCCTCATCGGTGCGTGACGCGTTCACCACGAGGAGGAACGCTTCCGGCGCCGTTCGATAAACAATCAGGTCGTCGATGATTCCTCCGTGCTCGTTCAGCAGAAAAGTGTATTGCCCGGTACCCACCTCGAGCTTGTCGATGTTGTTCGTGAGCATCTCATTCAGCCACGCGCCGGAGCGCACACCACGCGCCACCAGTTGCCCCATGTGCGAAATGTCGAAGACGCCGACGTTCTTTCGCACCGCCTGATGCTCGTCGATGATCCCGCTGTATTGCACCGGCATGATCCAGTCGCCGAACGGGATCATCTTCGCGCCGCGCCGCACATGCTCGTCGTAGAGCGGCGTTTTTTTGGGCGCGGCCTCGGTCATGAGCGTCATCCTAGATGCCGCAACTTTCGTGTCAACGCGCGCGCCTCCAGTTGAAGCACGCCGCGCTTACTCTACCGTGCTCGCAGCGATGACGATGCTGGACAAACTGGAAAGACGGCTCGGCTTCATCGCCGTCCCGGGCTTGCTGCGTTACGTCGCGTTCCTGAGCGCCCTGGTTTTTGTCCTCTACAAAGTGGACCCCACCTACCTCCGGTTGATTGATCTCGACGCCTACGCGGTTCTGCGCGGGCAAGTATGGCGGCTCTTCACCTACATTTTTGTGCCGCAGCTCGGCAGCCTCATTCCGCTGCCGGATTGGGTGAACGCGGCCTTCTACGTCCTGTTTCTCTTGTGGATGGGCAACGGCCTCGAAGCCGCGTGGGGATCGTTCCGTCTTACCCTGTTCTTTCTCATCGGCATGATCGGCACCACCATTGCCGCGTTTTTGTTCGGCGCAGCCTTTTCGAACATCATGCTGACTTCGTCGCTCTTCTTCGCCTTCGCCC
>JBEEHR010000055.1:0-26612 GCA_041167505.1 Verrucomicrobiota bacterium | reverse complement strand
CACCGGCCCGAGCGGCAGCGGCAAATCAAGTCTGGCGTTCCAGACGATTTACGCCGAAGGCCAGCGACGTTACGTCGAAACATTCAGTCCATATATGCGGCAGTTCCTCGATCGAATGGACAAGCCGCGCGTTGATGATATCCGCGGCATCCCGCCCGCGATCGCCATTGAGCAGTCGAACCCCGTCAAAACTTCCCGATCAACCGTCGGGACGATGACGGAGATCAACGAGTATTTGAAACTTCTCTGGCCGCGCATTGCGCACGCGTTCTGTCCGAGCTGCGGTCGTGAAATTCGCCCGGAAACAGCGCAATCGATTGCGGAGGAGATTTTCCGTCATTTCGAGCAAAGCCGAGAAATCCCGTTGCGAAACCCAGCACCAAATCCGTGGGATCCCTCGACTTCACTTCGTTCCGCTCGGAATGACAGCACGGTTGCATTGATCACATTCTGGGTCGCAGTCCCATCGGGAACGGAGCCGAGGAAGTTTTTCGATTTCCTCCAGCAGCAGGGCTACCTGCGCGTTTGGATCGACAACAAAGTCGTCCGCGTCGACGACCCGAATCCAAAAACCAAAAGGCTCGGCGGGCGTGTGCAGGTCGTTCAGGATCGCATCGCGATCACTGCGGGAAATCGCACGCGATTGGTCGAAGCCATCGAGACCGCGCTGCGCTTTGGCAAAGGCAAGATCAATATCATTCAGATTTCAGAGAACGCCGAACGCCCAACGCCCAATGTCGAACGCCGAACCGATCACCGACCTGTCCGCCGGAGCCTTGGCGAAGGCGGGTCACCGAGCACCGAGCACGAATTTCCGTTCTCCGCCGGTTGGCACTGTGCCTGGTGCGATTTAGACATTCGCCCGCCCACGGTCGGTCTTTTTAGTTTTAATAATCCGCTTGGGGCATGTCCGGACTGCCGCGGCTTCGGCCGAACGATCGCGATTGATCTGAACAAGGCGATCCCGGACCGCAGCCTCAGCATTAAACAAGGCGTGGTGCGCGTTTTTCGCGGCGCCGAGTTTGGTGAATCACAGAAAGACTTGCTCCGCGCGTGCGCGCGCGAAGATATCAATATCAACCTGCCGTTCGATGAATTACCGAAGGCCGATCAGGATTTCGTAATCGAAGGAGAGCCTGTAGCCGGGGGCGGTGACCCCGGCATCGCCGATGCCGGCTACAGTGAAGACTATGAGCGCGATCGCTGGTATGGGGTGCGCGGTTTTTTTCGCTGGCTGGAAAGCAAGACCTACAAAATGCACGTGCGCGTTTTGCTCAGCCGCTACCGCGCTTACACGACCTGCCCAAAGTGCAAAGGCGGGCGGTTCCAGCCCGGGACGCTCAACTACCGGATCGTGTCGCAGGCTTCTGTAGCGGCGGTCTATGACCGCCGAAACGGAGACAGCCACGCAATCGGCGGTCGTAGACCGCCGCTACAGGAAATCGCGCGGACGTTGCCGGAAGTCGCACTGCTTTCCATCAGCGACGCGCGGAAGCTTTTCGCGGAACTGGTTTTGGCGCCTGGCGATTCGACCGCTGAGATGCTGCGAAACGAAGTCGTCGCGCGGCTCCGATACCTTTGCGAAGTCGGGCTCGGTTATCTCCAGCTCGATCGTTCGACGCGCACGCTGAGCGGCGGCGAGGTCCAGCGCGTAAATCTCACGACGTGTCTCGGCGCTTCGCTTGTAAACACGCTCTTCGTCATGGACGAGCCGAGCGTGGGCCTGCATCCGCGCGATGTTGGACGGCTTGTGCGCGTCATGCACGATCTGCGGGACAAAGGGAACACGCTCCTCGTTGTCGAACACGAGGAAGCGATCATCCGCGCGTCAGATCACATCATCGATATCGGCCCGGGACGCGGTGAGTACGGGGGCGAATTAGTTTTCAGCGGTGCCCTCGATGAATTTGTAGGAGGGGCCACTGGAGACGGCCTGCCCTCAGGCCGTGGGGCAAAGACGTTAATTCACCCTCACCGGCGCGGGGGCGCGCCAGCTCCAAATTCGCTGACGCTGGATTACCTCAGCCGACGCAAATCCATTCCCGTCCCGAAATCGCGGCGCAAATCAAAAGCGTCGATTCGAATCACGGGCGCGAAAGAGCACAACCTCCAGAACCTCGACGTCGAAATTCCGCTCGGGATTTTCAATTGCGTCACCGGCGTCTCTGGTTCCGGCAAATCCACCCTGATTCACGACGTTCTTTATCGCCACCTACTCCAGGCGAAAGGACAGGCGAGCGACCAGGAGGCGGGCGCGTGCAAATCGGTCACGGGCGCGCACCGGATCGGCGAAGTGGTGATGGTGGACCAAGCCCAGCTCGCCCGCACCCCGCGCTCGACCCCGATTCTTTATCTCGGGCTTTACGATCGCGTCCGCGAAATGTTCGCCGCCCAACCCGAGGCGATGGCGCAGGGACTTACGGCGAGCGCGTTCTCGTTCAATTCCGGCAGCGGCCGTTGCGAGCGCTGTTCCGGCACCGGCTTCGAGAAGATCGAGATGCAATTCCTCAGCGATCTTTATGTGCGTTGCTCCGAATGCGAAGGCCGCCGTTTCCAGTCGCACGTTCTGCGGGTGAAGGTTTACGAGAAATCGATCCACGACGTCCTGGAGATGACGGTCAGCGAAGCGATCCAGTTCTTCGCCCAGATCGGGGAATCGGAAAAGCTCGGGGACAAACTCGACGTGCTCGATGAAGTCGGGCTCGGATATCTGCGGCTGGGTCAACCGCTCAACACCTTATCCGGAGGCGAATCGCAGCGCTTGAAACTGGTGCGGCATCTTTCCGACGAGAGCGCGAATGGCGAATCTTCGAGCGGAAATCTTTTCATCTTCGACGAGCCGACGACCGGACTGCATTTCGACGACGTCGCGATCCTGATGCGGCTCTTTCAACGGCTGGTCCAGGCCGGGAACACGCTGGTCGTGATCGAGCACAACCTGGAAGTGATCAAGTGCGCCGATTGGATCATCGACCTCGGACCCGAGGCGGGCGACGAAGGCGGGCGGCTGGTGGCGGCGGGAACGCCGGAGGCCGTTGCGAAAGTGGACGCGTCGCATACCGGAAGGTTTCTGCAAAAGATTCTGGGGAGCGGTCGCCGCGGCGACCTGGCCCCTGGGCTTCGCGGCGACTCGCCGCGAATCCCCTCCAGCGTTTATTCGGCCAACGACGATGAGATCTCGCTCCGTGCCGCAGAACAGCCGTTCGGCGAGTCGCCGAACGGGACACGCGAGTCGCGTGCGCTCCCCGGATTTGGGACCGCGATCCGTATCCACGGAGCGCGGGAGCACAATCTTAAGAACATCTCGCTCGATATTCCGCGCGACCAGATGGTGGTCATCACCGGGCTGAGCGGTTCCGGGAAATCGACGGTCGCGTTCGACATCCTGTTTGCGGAAGGGCAACGCCGTTTTCTCGACAGCATGTCGCCGTACGCGCGGCAGTTTGTGGAGCAGCTCGAAAAACCCGACGTAGACCTGGTCGAAGGCGTGCCACCCAGCGTCGCGATCGAGCAACGCGTCACCCGCGGCGGCGGCAAATCGACCGTCGCGACCGTGACCGAGGTTTACCATTTTCTGCGGCTGCTTTTTGCGAAAACCGGGACGCAGTTCTGCCCCGATTGTGATCTGCCGGTAGAAAAACAGAGCGTCGCCGCGATCGTGCGCCAGCTCGAGACGGCGGTGAAACGCGGCCCGCTCAAAGTCCTGGCGCCTCTCGTCAAAGCGCGGAAAGGATTTCACACCGACGTGGCGCGCTGGGCGGAACGCCAGGGGTTCGACACGCTTTTCGTCGATGGCCAGCTCTTGCCGATCGCGCAGTTCCGAAAACTGGAGCGATTCAAGGAACATACGATCGACGTCGTCGTCGGCGCGATCGACGCGAAGCGAATCCTGAAAGCGCGCAATCTCGTTCAGCGCGCGCTCGATATCGGCCGCGGCACCGCGCACCTGCTCGATTCGAAACATCGCCTGACCGTGATGAGCACGGAGATGAGCTGTCCCGGTTGTGGCCGCGCCTTCGAGGAACTCGACCCGCGGCTGTTCTCATTTAATTCCCCGCATGGCGCCTGTGGAGAGTGCGGAGGGTTCGGCGAAATCTGGAATCGCGCGAAACAAACGGGCACGGAGGATACGGGCGATTCGGTTCTCGAAAATGAATTGGCGGCGGAGCGGGAATCGGAATGGATCGATGAGGGAGAAGCGGTGCCGTGTCCGGGTTGCCACGGTTCGCGCCTGAATCCGATCGCGCGGCATGTTCGGTTGCAGAATCACACCATTGATAATTTCACGGCGCTCTCGGCCGGCGAAGCGTTGCAGTTGATTGGCAAGCTGCGTTTCCGCGGCAATCAGAAAACCGTGGCCGACGACTTGGTGCCGGAGATTTCGCAGCGTCTCCGTTTCATGCAGAACGTGGGCCTTGGTTATCTCGCGCTCGGACGCTCGGCGAAAACTTTGAGCGGCGGCGAATCGCAACGGATCCGTCTCGCGGCCCAGCTTGGCTCGAATCTGCGTGGAGTTCTGTACGTGCTCGACGAGCCAACGATCGGGCTGCATCCGCGCGACAATCTGCGCTTGCTCGAAACGCTGACCGCATTGCGCGAGAAAGGAAACTCACTGGTTATCGTCGAGCACGACGAAGAAACAATGCGCCGGGCCGATCACATCATCGATCTCGGACCGGGCGCCGGGATGCACGGCGGCAAAGTCGTGGCGGAGGGAACGCTCAGCGAGATCGCGAAAAATAAGAGCTCGGAAACGGGACGCTGCCTGAAGAATCCGCTGTGTCATCCCACCCGAAACGAGCGGCGTTCGTTAGGCGACGTCGACCAATGGATCGAGATCCGTGGGGCGCGCGCGCACAATTTGAAGGACGTCAACGTCCGGTTCCCGGTCGGCCGTCTTTCGGTCATCACCGGAATTTCCGGGTCGGGAAAATCCACCCTGATGCGGTCGGTTCTGCTGCCGGCTATCACAGAAGCGTTGAAGAGCAAACGGGGCGCGCAGCGGGAATTCGTTTCCGGAATCACCGGCGCCGACGCTTTCGAAACGGTTTACGAAGTGGACCAGTCGCCGATCGGGAAGACTTCGCGCTCGACGCCAGCGACCTACATCAAAGTCTTCGACGAGGTCCGGAAACTTTACGGACAACTCCCGGTCTCGCGGGTGCGCGGCTATTCGCCGAGCCGGTTTTCGTTCAACACGGAAGGCGGGCGTTGCGAAACCTGCGCTGGCCAGGGCGCGATCAAGCTGGAGATGAGTTTTCTGCCGAGCAGTTATGTGCCGTGCGAAGACTGCGGCGGGCGGCGTTACAACGCCCAGACGCTCGAAGTGCTCTACAACGAGAAAAGCATCGGCGACGTGATGGAGATGACCATCGAGCAGGCCGCGACGTTCTTTGCCACCAACCAAAAAATCGCACGGCCGCTTACGCTGTTGGTCGATACGGGCCTCGGTTATCTGAAGCTCGGCCAGCCGAGTCCGACCTTGAGCGGCGGCGAAGCGCAACGGCTCAAGCTCGTCACGCAACTCACCCGCGGCGTGGGGCGCGCCCTAAATGAGCGCATCCGAAAAATGCGCAAACCGAAATCGACGCTCTATCTTTTGGAGGAACCGACAATCGGCCTTCACATGGCGGACGTGGAGTTGCTGCTGAAGGTGCTGCACCGGCTGGTGGATGAAGGAAACACCGTGATCGTGATCGAGCACAACGTCAGCATCATGGGCGAGGCGGATTACATCGTCGACATGGGCCCGGAAGCGGGCGCCGAGGGCGGCGAAGTTGTCGTGAGCGGCACGCCGGAAGAAGTCGCGAAGAATCGCATGAGCCGCACAGCGCCATTTTTGCGCGAGGTATTGAAGACCAAGCCGCGCAAACAAAAGCTGTCATCCCGAGCCGCGTAGACGGCGAGGGACCTTCCAAAGCTCCAAATCCCAAGCACCAAGCTCCAGAGAAGCACCAAACAGAAATACACAAAACCCGCGGCGTGCGTCCGGAAACCGTTTGGTGTTTGGAGTTTCTCTGGTGCTTGGTGTTTGGAGCTTGGAGCTTGGAGCTTCGGCTCGTTTATATTGCCGCCTGCGCAAACATCGCTGACTATCGCTCCGCCCAATGCTCGCCTATTACGTTCACAACCTCGATCCGTTCATCTTCCGAATCTCGGGCAACGTCGGCCCGCGCTGGTACGGAATGGCGTATGTGCTCGCTTTCGTTTTCGCGTTTCTCCTTCTGCGCGTGCTTTCGAAACGCGGCTATCTCGATCTCCCCGCATCGGTCCTCGGCGATTTTGTTACCTGGGTCGCGCTCTTCGGCGTGATGATCGGCGGACGGCTCGGTTACGTGTTTTTTTACAAGCCTCAAATGCTGCAGGATCCGATGTCGATTTTGAAAGTGTGGGAAGGCGGGATGTCGAGTCACGGCGGAATTATCGGCGTAGTGGTTTTCACCCTCATCTATTCGCGGCGCCACAAACTTCCCTGGACCAACCCTGGCGATAACCTCTGTGTCGTCGCACCGGTCGGACTGTTTCTCGGGCGCTGCGCGAATTTCATCAACGGCGAGCTGTATGGCCGCGTCACGAGCGTTTCCTGGGCGGTCCAGTTTCCGAAAGAACTGCTCGACGGGGGCAATGCCGCTGAAGCCGATCGTGCTCTCGCTGCCTCCCAGCAGATAGATCCCTCACTCAAGTCTATCGAATCCATCGTCGAGGCGGTCCGCACAGATCCGCGCGTGGCCGATGCCCTCCGGCCGATTCTCACGCCGCGCCATCCGTCGCAGCTTTACGAGGCGGCGCTCGAAGGGGTCGTGCTCTTTGCGATCCTCTGGTTCGTCCGGACTCGATTCCGAACTCCAAATGGATTTATCACCGGCCTGTTCCTGGTCTGCTATTCGATCCTTCGGATCATCGTCGAAAATTTTCGCGAACCCGATGCTTCCCTCGTGGGCATATTCACGCGCGGACAATTCTTTTCCTTCTTCACTGTCGTGATCGGGATTGGCTTCATGATCGTCGCGAAAAAGTATCCGACCTATCCGCGGAAATTGAAACAGCTGGCGTAAGGACGCTCCGCCGCCGTTTCTTCTGTAGCCGCTTCGCTGCGCGAAGCGTGGAGGAGAATGCCTCTACTCTCGCGCCGCCCACCCGCCTTTGCCTGGCTTCGGCGTGGCAAGGAGGCCGGCGGCTACAGAAGACGGGCGGCTACAGCGCCGTTTCACCGCTTTCCCTTTCGCCGAAACTCCCGTATTACTTCGGCGAGTTGGCGCACATGCTACTTCCGACAATCCTGGCGACCGGCGGTCTGACCTTCGCGTTCGAACACTCCACCATCGCCGGCAAAATCGTCCTCGCGCTTCTCGCGGTGGTTTCGATTTTCAGCTGGTCGATCATGATCACGAAGCTGCGCGTGATCCAGTTCGCGCGGAAACAAACAGCGCGGTTTCGCGCCGCCTTTCGAAAGGATCGCCAGCCGCTCCGCCTGTTCGAGAACCACGCGAAATTTCCCGGCGCGCCGCTCTTCAACGTTTACCAGGCTGGTTGCGAAGAGATGACCTTCCAACTTCTTGGCTCCGCCGAAGTGGATGAGACCTTTCGTGCCCGCCTCGGGAGCGCGGAAAAGATCGCGCCGGCGCAAATGCACGCGGTGAATGCGGCGATGGAGCGCGCGGTCGGCGAAACGGCGCTCGGCTTGGAATCGCAGATGATCCTGCTGGCCACCGCCGTCAGCGGCTCGCCGTTCCTCGGGTTGCTCGGCACCGTCTGGGGCGTCATGGACACCTTCACGGACGTCGCAGTCGCCGGCTCGCCGAATCTCACCACGATGGCGCCGGGAATCTCGGGCGCGCTCATCACCACCGTGACCGCGCTCTGCGTCGCGATCCCAGCAATGTTCGGGTACAATTTTCTGGTCACGAGCATTCGCGGAATGATCGTGGAGATGGATAACTTCGCGGCCGAGCTGGCCTCGGAGTTCGAGCACAAATACGTGGATCACAGTGTGCGGGATCCGGAGTTTCGGAGATGAAGGCGAAGAAGGGAAAACGTCCAACGTCCAACGTCCAACGTTTAACGTTCAACTGGGGGAACTGAGACATGCGGCGCTATTCCCAACGGCACAATCTCTCGACCCTTTCGGAGATCAACATCACGCCACTGCTCGATCTCGCATTCGTGTTGCTGATCATCTTCATGATCACGACGCCGTTGCTGGAAAATAGCGTGAACCTGATCATTCCTTCGAGCAGCGCGACCAACGCGCCGGTAAAAGCAGGCCAGGTTCAAACCATTTCGATCGATCGGCGCGAGGCAATCAAGATCAACGACAAGACAGTCGCCATGGCTGATCTCGTTGCCCGGCTCACGGAGATGAAGCGCGCGAACCCAGAGGTGGCGATCGTTATCCGGCCCGACCGCGATCTGCCGGTGCAGAAATTGATTTCGCTGATGGATGCGTTGCAGCGCGCGCAAATAAACAAGGTCGGCATCGCGACGAAGGCGGAAACGAACAAGTGATACGCCGCGACGCACGCTTCTGGCGAAACGTTGCGATTATTTCGGTGGCGCATCTCGCGGTCCTGCTGGCGCTCGCGCGCGGTGGCCGGGAAGCCGACCGGCCGAAGCTGGAAACGGTCGTGTGGATGAACAGCGAAGCCGCCGCGACTGTGGAAACAAAGAGCACGCCCGCGCCGACGCCTCGGGACGCCGAAACACTGGAAGAGCAGCCGGTTACTTCCGCTGCGAAGAGCGAGATCCAGTTGCCGTCGCCAACGCCGACACCGACGATCGCGCCCAAGCCCAGCCCGACTCCAACCCCGAAGAGTTCGCCGAAACCAACCGCAAGTTCGACTCCGAAACCCACGCCGAAGAAAAGCGTCGAACCCAAAGCCACGCCGAAGTCCTCTCCAAAAAAGGAGAAGGACGATTCCGAAAAGAAGTCGGCGACTCCGAAAAAGGAATCGAGCGCGTCATCGAATCAAACTTCCGAAAAGACAGACAGTTCGGCCAAAGGATCGGGCAACGAGACGAAGCAGCCGTCAGAACTCGCCTGGTATGGGACGATGCTGCACGATCGTTTCCACAAGGCCTGGGAACAGCCGAAGAGCATCGTCGCCACGGGCGCGAAGATGTCGACTATCGTGAAGATCCGGATCGAGAAGGACGGCCGCGTCTCCAAGTTCACCATCGTGAAGCCGTCGGGCAACGTGGTCGTCGATGAGTCGGTCGCCGCGATTGCCCAGCGCGTGACGCAGGTCGATCCGCTGCCCGAGGGACTGGCTAACGCCGGGTATTACGAAGTGAAGATCGATTTCGAATTGAACGCTAAAAAATGAAGCCGACCGGATCTGGTCTTGCCGCGACGCTTCTTGCGTGGCTCGGCATCGGGCTGGTGGTGTTCCTTGGGATTTGGCTTCAACAGCCGCCGGATCCCGTCCCTGCCACGGCAGCAGCGACCGCGTTCTCTGCCGCGCGCGCGATGCAGCACGTGGAAGCGATTGCGCGAGCGCCCCGGCCGATCGGTTCGGCCAATCACGCCGCAGCGCGGGATTATATTGTTCAGCAGCTCCGCGCTTTCGGATTCGAGCCCGAAATCCAAAAGACGACGGCGTTGAACTCGACGGCAGCGCCGCTGTTTCTTGCCGGAACCATTGAGAATATCGTCGCGCGCCACAGAGGGACCGGCGATGGACGCGCCGTTGCGCTGGTGGCGCACTACGATTCGGTATCGACCGGACCCGGGGCGAATGACGATGCCGTCGCGGTGGCGACTTTGCTGGAAACGGCGCGCGCCTTGACGGCGGGCCCGCAGTTAAGAAACGATGTCCTGTTCCTGTTCACGGACGGAGAAGAGACCGGTCTGCTGGGCGCGCGCGCGTTTGTGACGGAGCATCCGTGGGCGAAACAGGTCGAGATCGCTCTGAATTTCGAAGCGCGTGGGAATGGCGGCCCATCGGTCATGTTCGAGACGAGTCCGCAAAATGGCGCCTTGATCCGGGCGCTGGCGAAAGCCACGTCGCATCCGCTGGCCAACTCGCTCTCCTACGAAATTTACAAGCGCCTGCCGAACAGCAGCGACTTCACCGTGTTCAAGGCGGCGGGATGGCCGGGGATGAACTTCGCTTACATCAACGGCCTGACCCATTATCACACTCAGCTCGACACTCCGGAGAACGTCGACACTCGAAGCCTGCAACATCACGGCTCGTACGCGCTCGCGCTGAGTCGTTATTTCGGCGCGGCCGTCTCGCCAGCGAAGCCGCAAGATGACGCGGTCTACTTCGACGCCCTTGGATTTCTGCTGGTGCGCTATCCAGCGCGGCTCGCAGCGCCGTTCGCGCTGGGAGTGTTGCTGTTGTTTGCCGCTGTCCTCTGGCTCGGGTTTCGCCGGGGGACATTGACTGGCTCAGGGATCGCCAAAGGCGCGCTTCTTTTCTTTGTGGGTCTCATCGCTGCCGCGGCCGCGGTCGGCGGCGCGTGGTGGCTCGTTCGGCAAATCCATCTGGGATACAACCTGATCCCGCAAGGCGATAGCTACAGCCATGGACTTTACGTCATCGGGTTTGCTGTCCTCACGCTGGCCACCACCGCGGCGATTGTCGGCTCGCTCGGAAGAAGAATCAGCGAGGCAGATCTCTTCGTGGGCGGTCTCCTCTGGTGGGCCATGGCGATGATCGCGGCCACTATCTGGATGGTTGGCAGCAGTTACCTCCCGACATGGCCTTTGTTCCTGGCGCTGCTTGGTTTGGGTTGCGTATTTATTCGAGGGGATAGCGCACGACCGCGGGTGCGACTTGCCACGGCCTATCTCTGCGCGATTCCCGGCATCCTGATCGTAGCGCCGGTGGTTCATCTTATTTTTATTGCGATGCCGTTCGCCCTGGCGCCTGCACTGGTGCTCTTCTTCGTGTTGTTGCTGGCGTTGCTCATTCCGCTGCTGCGCAGTTCTACGGCTGGAAACCGATGGGCGTTTCCGGGAGTGGTCGCCGCGATTGCCGTTCTAATTTTCGCCGCGGCTGGGAGTGGCGCCGGTTTCGACAAAGATCACCGACAATCGAACCACGTTCTTTATTTCCTGGACGCACCGACGCAGCGCGCCCTCTGGCTCAGTTCGGACGGGCGACCCGATGAATGGACAGAAAAGTTCTTCGGCAAGAAGCCGGAGCGCGCTCCGCTCGCCGATCCTTTCCCGTTAAGCCGGAGTGTTTACCTGCAAGCACCGGCGCCGGTTGCGTTGCTCCAACCTCCGGAAGCGCAGGTATTGGAAGATCTCACCGCGAACGGCATTCGGCATTTGCGCGTGCGCGTCACGTCGCCTCGCGGTGCTGAGCGAATGAGCGTCCAGTTCAATACCGGGATTCTCAGCGCGACGGTCGACGGCAAACCGCTCACGTCAGATCCGACAACGCAAAAAGGTTGGAGTTTATTGTACCTGGCTCTGCCCAAAGAGGGAATTGAGCTGGTGATCGAGACAAGATCAGCTCCGCCCCTGGCAGTGCGATTGATGGACGAGAGCTATGGGCTGCCGCGGCTCGAAGGAGAGAAGCTGAAGGACAGACCCGCGTACATGATGCCGGCGCCCTTTTTTCGCAGCGACTTCACGCTCGTGAGCCGGAATTTTTCATTCTAAGCCTCTTCTGTAGCCTCTTCTGTAGCCGCTTCGCTGTGCGAAGCGTGAGAGCAAACATGGGCCACTCTCGCGCTTCGCACAGCGAAGCGGCTACAGAAGAGCAAGCGAACCGCGATGGAAGAGTTAGAGCAGCGCCAACGATTTCCCTTCGCGGTGCTCCACTTGATCCAGGGTGCATTGGCGAGGGGCTTTGTCGGGCCGATAACGCACGATCTTCGTGCCATGCCGGAAACGACCGCCAGTGAAATGGTCGTAGGTGACCTCGACGACGATTTTCGGATCGACCGGTTCCCATTCGCCCGTTCGTTCCGTGCTCCAGCGGCTCGGACCGCCTGGCGCGTTCCCGGTGAATCCCGGTTTCTTTCTTAGCGCTTCGAACTTTTTCGTCAGCGCGGGGCGCTCGCTCGCCTTGAAGGCCGAAGTGAATCCAACGTGATGCAGCAGGCCGTCGTCATCATACAGACCGAGAAGGAGCGAGCCCAGCAGGCGCGAGTCGCTTGCATAACGAAAACCGCCGATCACGCAATCGGCGCTGCGAATCTGCTTCACTTTCACCATGGCCGTTCGTTCGCCGGAGGCGTAGGACGCGTCGAGCTGCTTCGCGATCACGCCGTCCAAGTCGCCGCCGACCTTGTCGAACCACTTCTTCGCTTTCGCGAGATCGGTGGTGGCGGGGGAAAGGCGGACCGCGCCTTTCGTTTTCAAATTCTTGCGGGCGAAAGCTTCGAGCTGTTTGCGTCGTTCGCGCAGCGGCAATTCGATGAGCGATTTACCATCCGCGTCGGCGAGCAGATCGAAAACGATCAGGAGCGCGGGATGTGCGGCCGCGAGTTTCTGGACGCGACTGGCGGCGGGATGGAGGCGCAGCTGAAGTTCGTCAAAAGATAGTGCGCCCCCGACGGGAATCGCCAGCTCGCCATCGACCACAAAACGTTTCGCGGCGATGCGCTGAAGCTGTTCGACCACATCCGGGAAATAACGCGCCAGCGGCTGACCGGCTTTCGATTGCAGGAAAACTTTCTCGCCGTCGCGAAAGGCGATGCAGCGAAAGCCGTCCCACTTCGGCTCGTATTGCCACTCGTCGCCGAACGGGATTTCATCCACGGAGCGCGCTTCCATTGACGGTAGCGGTGGTCTCAAGGCCAGGCTCATTTTGTATATCTTCGCGGCTCGAGCTTCGGCGGGCGCTTTCCTTTTCGCACGGCGCCCGCGACGGAGATGTAGGTGAGCTCGGAGCGATCGACGGCGCAGCGAAGCAACAGTCCGCCCCGGCTCATGTCGCCGCGTCCGACAAAGTCGGCGGGGAAACAGAGCCGTTGGCCGAAATGTTCGAGGAGCACGTCGACGTATTTCGCGGTCGCGATGCTGCCGAGAAGAACGATTTCGCTTTCAGTCGGCAACGTTTTCGCGAGGCGTTTTACGTCGCGCTCGAGAGGAGAACGATAACGCGGCTCGTCTTCGTGAATGTCCACGGCGGCGAACTCCTGGAGATCAGCCAGGCTGATCGGCGTCGCGGCCGGGACCAGTCCGCGCGTGGGCGTGATGACAAGAACCGCGGATCGCTTCTGTTGCGGGGGCGCGAACGCATTCGCATAGGCGAGCTTGCCGCGAAAATAGAGACCGCTGAGGAACGCAAACACTTCGCCGAGCGTCGGCGGCTTGTCGCTTCGTAGGCGGAGAGCCATGTCGAAGTGAGCGCGCTCACTCATGATCATTTTTGCTCGCAGTCCGCCCGCATAGGCAGGCGAAAGAAGGAAGACGCGTTTCATCAGGCTCAGGAAGCAACCTGGTTTTTGTTATGGAGCAAGACGCTGTAGTCGCGGCGCTCTGTCGCCGCGTCTTGTCCCGGCGCGCCGACAGCGCGGCGCGACTACCGCGCTTGCTTTGAACTGCTTTCCCGAGGACGCTTCGTTCCCGTGAAAATTCTCGTCGTGGGCAGCGGCGGCCGCGAGCATGCGCTTGCCTGGAAATTAAAACAATCGGCCGGAGTCGATCGCATTTTTTGTGCGCCGGGGAATGCCGGCACCGAGGAGCTGGGCGAGAATGTCGAGATCAAGGCGAGCGACCTCTCGGGTCTGGCGCACTTCGCGAAGAAGAACGGCATCGGGCTGACCGTTGTCGGCCCGGACGACGCGTTGGCCGCAGGCATCGTGGATGTTTTTGAAGGAGAAGGTCTGAGAATCTTTGGGCCGACGAAATCTGCCGCGCGCCTGGAATCGTCGAAGATTTTCGCGAAGGAATTGATGCGGACGAAACGAATTCCGACGGCGCGCGCCGCGATCTTCGAGAAACAGGAAGCAGCGGTGGCGTTCCTGAACGAGTCGCGTTTTCCGATTGTGATCAAAGCGGATGGGCTGGCGCTGGGAAAGGGAGTCGTGGTCGCCCAAGAACTCGACGAAGCGCGGGCGGCCGTCGAGGCGATGATGAGCGAGGGGCGATTCGGTGAAGCGGGGCGGCGTCTGCTGATCGAGGAATGCCTGGCGGGTTCGGAATGCTCGCTGCACGCCCTCGTGGACGGCAAGAATTTCCTAATGCTCGCGAGCGCGCGCGATCACAAGCGTGCCTTCGATGGCGACGCAGGGCCGAACACGGGCGGCATGGGGGCATTCAGTCCGGCGAATAATTTCGGCGCGGAACAGCAGACGGAATTCGAGAGTGCGGTGATGGAACCACTGCTGGATGGCTTACGCGAAACCGGCGTGATCTTTCGTGGCCTGCTTTTCCCCGGCTTAATGATTACCGGGGACGGCCCCCGCGTGCTGGAATTCAATTGCCGCTTTGGCGATCCCGAGACGCAGGCGATTCTGCCGCGGTTGAAATCGGATTTACTGCCGCTTCTCGAAGCGACAATCGACGGTAATTTGGATCGGGCGACGATTGAATGGGACCAGCGGCCCGCGGTCACGGTGGTGATGGCTTCGGGCGGATATCCCGGAAAGTATGAGACAGGGAAAACGATTTCCGGCCTGGAGAGTGCTGCCTCGAAGGATGTGCAAATTTTCCACGCCGGCACGCGCCGGAAAAATGGCCAGGTCGTCACGAGCGGCGGCCGCGTTCTCGCGGTGACAGCGCGGGGTGAAACCGTTGCCGCCGCGCGCACTAGCGCTTACGAGGCGGTTTCGAAAATCGATTTCGAGAATTGCCATTACCGGCGGGACATTGCCCTGAGCGCCGTCGGCGATAAGATTGTGAGCAATTGATGTCGCGCCGCATTTCACTCCTGGTCTGCACGCTCTGGGTCGGCGCCGCGATGAATCTATGCGCGCAACCGCCAGCCAAGGAATCGCCTTCTCCTCCGCCGACGGCGTCCGCCACGCCTTCCGCTTCGCCGAGTCCAACTCCCACGCCGACGACGCGCTCGCTGATCGATTCGATGGATTCCGCCGATCTGAAGGAGGCGATCCAGTTGCTGAAAAAGAATTACATCAAACCGGATGCGCTGAACGAAACCGAACTGAGCCGCGCGGCGTTTGAAGGAATCCTGGCGCGGCTGGGACGCGGCGTCGTTCTGCTATCGAATGCGAATGCGGAACCGGCGGAACCCGCGGCGCCGTTTTACGGCGAGGTCCTCGAAGGTCACATCGGTTATCTTCGTCTCGGCGGGCTTAACCGGGCGAACCTCGACGCGCTCGATGCGAACCTGCAAACGTTCCCGGCCAAGAAAGTGGACGCGGTGGTAATCGACTTCCGGGCAAGTGCGGCGACGAACGATTTCCCGCTCGCGTCCGACTTCGCCAAGCGATTTTGCCCGAAGGACAAACTGCTCTTTACCCTGCGCAAAACAACGGCGAAGCAGGAGCGCACTTTCACCGCAGACCGCGATCCTGCGTATCAAGGGTTGATCATCATCCTGGCGGACGGCGACACGGCCGGCGCGGCGGAAGCGGTCGCCGGCGTGATTCGGATTTACGACAAGGCGCTGATCATCGGGCAGCAAACCGCCGGGCGCGCCGTGGAATATTCGGACCTGAAATTGCCCAGCGGAAAAGTGTTGCGGGTGGCAGTGGGCGAAGTCGTTCTGCCGGAGGGGCACCCGCTTTTTCCCGGCGGCTTGAAACCCGACGTGCCGGTGGAAATGGCGGCCGTCGACAAGCGCGAGATTTTTCAAACGAGCCGGGAGAAAGGGATGACGCCGTTTGTGGTGGAGAATTCGCGTCCGCATTTGAATGAGGCGGCGCTCATTTCCGGGAGGAACCCGGAGCTCGAGGCGATGGAGGCGGCGCAGCGGAAGAATAAGAATCCGGAAAAGAGCGGGGTGCATGACGCGGTCCTGCAGCGGGCGCTCGACGCGGTGACTTCGATCACGATTTTCCAGAAGAAATAGGTCCTATACGACATATATCGTCTAGAGGTGAATCCGCTCGAAGAACGCATCGGTTACAAGTTCCGCAATTCGTTGCTGCTGGCGGAGGCGCTTACGCATCCGAGCCTGCGCCACGAGACGCATACCAGGCATTTCGATAATCAGCGGCTGGAGTTTCTCGGCGATGCGGTATTGCAGCTGGTCGTGACCGAGCATCTTTACGGGTATTTCACCGCGGAAGCGGAAGGGAAACTGACGAAACTGCGGGCGCGTCTTGTTTCGCGGGAAGCGCTGGCGCAGCACGCGGCGGCGATCGACCTGGGAAATTGTTTAATGATGGGCCGGGGTGAAGAAGCGAGCGGCGGGCGGGTGCGGAACTCGACGCTGGCCGACGCGTTCGAGGCGCTGGTCGGTGCGATCTTTCTCGATAGCGATCTGGCAGGAGCGAGAAAATTTATCCTTGAACAGGCTGCCGACGAACTGGCGCAACTCGTGGAGGAGCCCATCGACGTTAATCCGAAAGGGCAGCTCCAGGAGTTGCTCCAGGCGATTTCGCCACGCAGTCCGGTCTACGAAGTCATGTCGCAAACGGGGCCGGAGCATTCCAAGACGTTCGTGGTGCGCGCGGTGTGGGAAGGCATCGAGTTGGGGCAGGGAACCGGGAAAAGCAAAAAGCAGGCGGAGACCGCGGCGGCGATCGAGGCGATGAACGAGCGGCGCTGGGAGAAAGCGGAGATTGCTACGGCGAGACCCGTGGCGAGTGATTGAGCGCCTGGATTTCTTCCCACACGTGATGTTGCGCAATAGCCGCGGTGACGAATTTCTTCGCGCGGCGAATCGCTTCCTCGAGTGATAATCCACCGGCGAGGCCGGCCGTGATCGCGGCTGAATAGGTGCAGCCGGTTCCATGCGTGGCGATGCCGCGGGAAAATGGCGCCGAGAATTCGACGACGTTGCCCTTCTGGAAAAGCAGATCGATGGCGTCGTCCCCCGTGAGATGGCCGCCCTTCAATAGCACCGGCACGCCATATTTTTTCTCCAGGGTTTCGCCGGCTTCTCGCATCGCGGCCAGGTCCGTGATCGATTTGCCAACCAGTCGGCCGGCTTCGCCCAGGTTCGGAGTCAACAGCGCCGCAAGCGGAAACAACTCCCGCTCGTAAGTTTGAATCGCGTCCTCCTGGAGGAGCGCGTCGCCGCTCGTCGCGACCATTACCGGATCGATGACCAGCGGCGTCGAGCGTCGCTCGCGCAGCGCGGACGCGATTTCAGTGATGATGCTGGCGGAGAAAAGCAGCCCGGTCTTAATCGCGGCGACTGGGAAATTGCGGAGCAACACTTCGATTTGGTCGCGCACCAGTTCGGCGCTTATCGGCTCGATCTTCGAAACGTGCCCCGGCGTCTCCGCGACCACGCAGGTGACGGCGGTCAATCCGTAAACGCCGAGCGCGCTAAACGTTTTCAGGTCGGCCTGGATGCCGGCGCCGGCACTGCTGTCCGAGCCGGCGATGGTGAGTGCGACCGGGATCATGTGGGGCTGTAGTCGCGGCGCTCTGTCGCCGTCGTCTGTTCGCCACTGCGCCCCGACAGAGCGAGGCGACTACAGAAATCTACCCGCCGTCGGCGCCGATCGCTTCGACCGGGCAGCCTTCCATCGCTTCCTTGCAAAGCGCTTCTTCCTCGGGGCTCTCCGGCTGCTTGTAAACAAAGGAGTGGCCGCCGTCGTCGTTGCGCTTGTAATTAGCCGGCGCGGTTTCGCGGCAAAGATCGCAATCGATGCATTGATCGTCGACGTAATAAGGGCCGGAAACGTTCTCCGGATATTTGTTTGCGGGATCGGCCATATTCTTCCGTTAAAAGCGAACTCGAAGGTAGAAGGAAACCCTTCGGGCGCAAATACAAATCTGGCGCGAAATAGAACGAGGCGCGGCCAAGCGCGAGGGCAACGGCGAAGAGTGGGGGATGGCGCGCGTTTCGGCGACGAAAAAGGAAAAAACAAAATGGCTGCGGGCGTTCCTGATCGAACTCGCCGTCTATGCGGTTTTCGTGACTGCCTATTTTTTCCTGGTCCTCCATTTTCTTTCGGGCTGGCTCCAGGATCTGCATCTCCACCGCGTTAAACTTTATGCCACGGTTGCGATCGTCCTGATTATCGGTCAGGCCGTGGTCCTCGAGAGCGTCACTACCTGGCTGCTGCGGCTCTTGCGCGGCGGCCGCTCGGAATAACCGATGTTTTTCCCGATCTCAAACTCCCACATCAGCCCAATCTATCTTGCCGCGATTGGGTTTCTGATTGGAATTCTGGGCGGATTTTTCGGTGTGGGGGGAAGCTTTATCGCGGGCCCGGCCCTGCGCGCCGTGGGATTGGATTGGAATTTCGCGGTCGGCACGGACCTGGCGCACATCGTGGGTAAGTCGGTGGTCGCAGCGAAGCGGCATCGCGCGCTTGGCAATGTCGATTTGAAACTGGGCCTGATCATGGCCATCGGGACCATGGGCGGCGCGGAAGTCGGCGCGCAATTGATCCAGATGTTGAAGCGCGCCGGCAACGTGAACTTCGTGGTGAGCGTCGTTTCGATCGCGATTTACGTCAGCATTTCCAGCTTCATGATTTGGGAAGCGTGGCGGACGCTGCAGTACCGGAAGAAGCGGAGGCCGCGAGCGAAGGTGCCGGGAACGCCGGGGAAGCAGGACGAGTCCTCGTTCAGCCATCGCACCGAGGCGATCCAGCGTCTCAAACTTTGGCCGATGATTTCGCTGCCGGCGTCGGGAATTAAGGCGATTTCGCTTTGGGTTATCATCCTGGTCTCGTTCATCGGCGGTTTGTTCAGCGGATTTCTGGGGGGCGGCGCGGGCTACATCCGGATGCCGATGCTGGTCTATGTGCTCGGAGTCCCGACCCATCTCGCGGTGGGGACGGATCTTTTCGAGATCATCATCTCAGCGAGCTACGGCACGTTCAGCCACGCCATTAAAGGGAACGTCGATATCCTGATTGCGCTCGTCATGCATACCGGCGCGGCGATCGGAGCGCAGATCGGCGCCATCTCGACCCAATATTTTGCAGGGCCGAAAATCCGCCTGGCCTTCGTGCCGTTGCCGTTGATCGGCGCTGCCATCGTCATTTACACCCTGTTCACCGGACACAAACTCTAGCCCTATGCGGATCCTGATTTGCAGCGACGGCACCGATCCCGGGGACAAGCCGGTCCTGCTCGCCGGCCTGGTCGCGGGGCCAACCAAAGCGGAGACCACGCTCCTCGGAATCTCGGAAACGCCGGCGGACGAGAAGCCGTTGCGCGCCGCGCTGGAGAGCGAAGCGGAAAAGCTGAGAAAGTTCGGCATTTCACCCGGGATCGTTTTCCGCGCCGGCGAACCGATCCGCGAAATCCTGGAGCAGACAAAAGCAACCGCCTACGACATGACGATCATCGGCGCGCGGCGCAAGAGCAGCAGCGGACCGTATTGGCGCTCGGGAAAAACCTATGAAGTCATCAAGGCGATTCCCACGCCCGTCCTGCTGGCGACCGGCATCTGCGAGACACTGAAAAGTTTCATCGTCTGCACCGGCGGAAAAAAATATATCGATGCGGCCGTCGAACTGACCGGCAAACTCGCCGCGGCGGTCGGCGCGTCCGTCACGCTGCTGCATGTCATGGCGGAACCGCCCGCGATTTATGCCGACCTCGTGCAGCTCGAGGAAGACGTCGAGCGCCTGCTGCGCGGCGGCTCCGAGCTTGGCCGAAATTTGCTCGCGCAGAAACAGAGCCTGGAAAAGCTCGGCATCCTCGTCGAGGTGCGCGTCCGTCACGGCTTCGTGGTCGATCAAATTTTCGCTGATGTGAGTGAGCGCGGCCACGACCTGATCGTGACTGGTTCATCGCCGACCCGCGGCCCGCTCGGCCATTACATCATGGGCGACCTGACGCGCGTCATCGTGAATCGCGCGAACGTCCCGGTGCTCGTCTCGCGCTCGGCTAAAGAGGGGGGAAACGCGCCGGTAGGTTTTTGGAACACGTTGAAACAGCTCTACGCGTCGAGTTGGGGAAAGACGTAGCTTCGCTACGAAAGCTCCAAATCCCAAGTTCCAAAGCTCCAAAAAAGCAACGAATCTCAAGCTCCAAACTTAACGGCGACCTTGGTGCTTGAAGCTTTTCACGATCCGCCATTCCGCTGGAAAAGTCCGCTCTGTCCTCGCATCAACGCTTCGCCGATCAGCACCGCATCCACTCCGCAGGCCTTGATTCGCGCCAGGTCTTCCGCCGTCCTGATTCCGCTCTCGCTCACCAGCACGATCTCCCCCGGGACTTCCTCACTCAGCTTTTCCGTCACGCCCAGATCGACTTGGAACGTGGCGAGATTGCGATTGTTGATGCCGATAATTTTCGCCGGCGCTTCCAAGGCGCGTTCGAGTTCCCCCAGCGTGTGCACTTCGACGAGAACATCGAGCTGGTAGAGCGCGGCCGTTTCAAGGAGAGAAATGAGCTCGTCCTGGTTCAGCGCGGCGACGATGAGCAGGATGGCGTCGGCGCCCGCCGCGGCCGCTTCCATGATTTGGAGCGGATCCAGGATGAAATCTTTCCGCAAAAGCGGTTGGGAGACCGCGGCGCGAATCATCTCAAGATAACTGAGATGACCCTGGAAGAATTTCTCATCCGTCAGAACCGAAATCGCTTCCACTCCGGCGCGCGCATAATTTCTTGCGATCGCGACCGGATCGAAGGATTCGACGATCACCCCGGCCGACGGCGACGCCTTTTTCACTTCGGCGATCAGCGCCAGTTTTCCGTCGCCGGCCTGAAGGGCTGAGGCGAACCCGCGAAAATCATTCCGGAGCAGCGCGGCCCGATGCAATTCATCGCGGCGCGGGCGCAACGCTTCAATTTCATCGCGTTTGACGCGCAATATTTCCTCGAGGCGATCCATGGTTCTCTTTCTTTCTAGCGTCGAATCATCCGGGTTGCACGCGTCAGCGCGGATGGCATGTTCCCGCCGCCCTTTTTGACGCCGACGTAGCTCAGTTGGTAGAGCAACGGTTTCGTAAACCGTAGGTCACGAGTTCGAATCTCGTCGTCGGCTCCATCTCTTCTGAAACGGCGTTCCGTTTCTTCGCTGCTCGGCTCGCTGTTAACAAAAAGTTAGCCGGATTCTGCGGACTTTTTCTCTCCGGCGAGATTTTTCATCAGCGGCAGTCCTTGCCACTCGCTCTGTTGAGTTTACGTCCACGAAAGAGCCGAAAACCGCATCGCAATCGCGGCCGCGAGGCACGACGAATCCTCAACATTACAAAAATGTAAGCATCCACCTTGCGGGCACCGTTCCGAATACACCTTCGTCTCTGTCCAATCCCAATTCAGGAAAGGATCCACACACTATGCGAATCAATCCCGCTTTTAAATCTGGCGTATTCAACCCACGCTTCGTTCTCACGTCCATCCTCTTCGGGATCGGCGCTTCGCTGGCGATGTTCAGCTGGGCCTCCAATCCGGCGACGAGCAACGTGACCGTGCCCGCAACCTCCGGCCAGAGTGTGACTGTGACCTGGACCGGCCAGATCCCGGCCGGAGTCGATCCAGCCAGCGACTGCTCCAACCTGGCCGACACGCCGGTGGTCGACCAGCATCTGCCCACGGTTAGTGTGCCGGCTGGGCTCTACAATTCGGTTAACGCAAAATTTACTTTCACCATTTCGTGGGATGGGAGCTCCGGAAATGACGAGATCCTCACGGTGCTGAATCCCGATGGCAGCGCCCTCGGCTCCAGCGATACGAGCAATCCTTCGGAAACAGTCACGGGCAATAACCTTCCCGCCGGCACCTACAAGGTCATTGCCTGCGGTTTTCAGAGCACTTCGGCACAGTCTTATGTCGGCAAATTGACCATCGACACCTCCACGGGCGGTCCGCCCACTCCGCCGCCCACACCCACTCCCGCGCCCGCCGCGCCCGGCGTTCCGCGATACTACAATTACGCGCCACCGCCGACCATCGGCGAAGCGTCGGGTGAGCCTTCGATCGGCTACAATCTGACCAGCAAGAAAGCGATGTACATCGCGGGACTGCAAACTCTTCGCGTCACCTTTCCGGAAAACATCACCCCGGCGGGCTCGGTCCCGGCCGCGTGCGACGCCTTGTGGGAAGATGTTTCCTACGTCGTAACGAAAACGAAGTCGCTGGACCCGATTCTTTTCACGGACCAAATGACGGGCCGCACTTTTGTTTCGCAGTTGGACAGTGTGGTTCCGCCGGCGTCTCCCGTGTTGATCGGTCTCAACAGTTTGATGGCCTACACGGATGATGACGGCGCCAGCTGGACGCCCGCGCAGGTCAATCCTCCGGATGGAAGTTACGACCACCAATCGGTTGGCGGCGGGCCTTATCCCGCGTCCGTGCCGCTCGGTAATCCATTGAACAAAGGCAACGCGGTTTATTATTGCTCACAGGCAGGCGTGACGGCGTTCTGCTCGCGCAGTGACGACGGCGGTTTGAACTTCGGCAAGTCCACCGCCATCTACAATGCGGTCACGGACGGCTGCGGCGGAATTCATGGCCACGTCAAAGTCGCGCCCGACGGGACTGTGTATGTGCCGAATCGCGGGTGTGCTGGCGTGCAGGCCATCACTGTCTCCGAAGATGCGGGAACAACGTGGACCGTGCGCCAGGTGAAGAACGCCAACTTCAGCGCCGGCGCGCCTCCCGGGATTCTCGATCCGTCCATTGGCATCGCGAAAGACGGGACGCTTTACTTCTCCTACGTCAACACGGATGGCCACGCGCACGTCGCGGTGAGTCACGACAAAGGCGTCACCTGGATCAACGACTTCGATATTAGCACTAGCCAGAACATCGGGAACGCCGTGTTCGTCGAGGCAATAGGCGGCGACCCGAACCGGGCCGCGGTCGGTTTCATCGGCACCACTCAGATTGGCGATCACCAGGCCACCGACTTCAACGGGACCTGGTATGCCTTTATCGCCCACACTTATGACGGCGGCGCGC
Source organism: Verrucomicrobiota bacterium (assembly GCA_041167505.1). Classification (GTDB taxonomy): domain Bacteria; phylum Verrucomicrobiota; class Verrucomicrobiia; order Chthoniobacterales; family UBA10450; genus AV80. The sequence continues at coordinate 3,697 of JBEEHR010000055.1, read as the reverse complement.
ATTGGACCACGGTAAACGCCACGCCGAACCACCCGGTCCAGAAGGAGGCCTGTATCTGGAACCAGGGCGGCGCCAACCAGTGCCGCAATCTGCTCGACTTCAACGAAATCACGATGGACGAAAAAGGCCGGGTCCTTTACGGCTTCGCCGACGGTTGCATTGATGATTGCGAGGAAGGCGGCCCGAATTCCTATAGCTCGAAGGCCACCATCGCGCGCCAATCGGGCGGGAAAGGATTACTCGCCCAGTTTGATCCTACCGAGCCGATTGCGCCGCAGGCAGCTTGCCTCTCCGGAAGACGCGACGATCTCGCCTCCTACCTGAAGTGGATCGCGCCGGACAATGGCGGCAGCGATATCACTGGCTACAAGATTTATCGCGGCACCACCGCGAACAACCTGGTCTTGATCGGCCAACAGGTCGGCGACAAGAACACCTACAACGATCGCACCGCCAATCCCGCAGTTCCCAGCTACACTTATGAGATCAGGGCCGTGAATGCGTTGGGCGAAGGCGTGTTCAGCAACCTGCTCACCTTGACACTTAGCCCACGCGTGGAAAAAACCGGCTCATGCAGTGCGCCGGGCGTGACCGCTGTTACGGATCCGGTAGGGGATGAAAGCGACGGCATCACCGAGCACGACCTTACCTCAGTGTCCATGGCGGAACCCGTTTCCAATGCGCAGACCGGCGCTGCGGACAACATCGTCTTCACCATTAAGGTGCAGGATCTTAATCCCGTACCGCCGGGCTGGCGCTGGTCCGTCCGTTTCACCGTCGCGGGATACAACCCGCCGGTCGCCCCCGCCGTGGGACCGCAGGAAGATTGGTTTGTCTCGATGATTTCATCGGATAACGCCGCCCCGGCGTTCACCTACGGCACCACCGGCGTATTCCAGGGCGCGGCGCGCTTCTTCACCACAGTCGGCAACCTGGATCCGTCGAGCACCTTTAACGCCGACGGCACCATCACCCTCGTGCTTCCCAAGGAGACCTTCCGTTCGCATGCCGTGTGCACCGGGACCTGCGGCCCGCTCAATCCCGGCACCGCGGTTAGTATCGCTCTCGGCAGCGTCCGCTTGTCCCCGCCCTCGGAAGTGCCAGGCAGCGGTGGCACCAACGAAACCATTCCGGACACGACCGGCGCCGCGAGCTATCAGTTGCGGCCGGCAAACCTCTGCCTGCCTAACACCGCACCTGTCGCCCGGCTCATCGCCGATAAAGGAACCGGCACCGCTCCGTTGACCGTAACTCTTAATGGCAGCGCGTCCTCGGACGACGACTCGATCGACACGATCGCGACCTACACCTTCAACTTCAATGATGGCACCGACGACGTCGTGCAAAGTTCGCCAATACTAGTCCACACCTTTAACCAGGGTGGCCTCTACGACGTGAAGCTGGTCGTGACCGATTCGCGCGGGAAGGTCAGTTCGAACACAGCCCATGCCCTGGTGGAAGTGGAACAGACCACCACCCCGAGCGCCGCGCAGTTGCTGAACATCTCCAGCCGCCTCCGCGCCCAGACCGGCGACAACACGCTCATCGGCGGATTCATCATTACCGGAACAACCGCGAAAAAAGTAGCCGTGCGCGCCCTGGGACCTTCGACCCAGGTGCCGGGATTCGTGCCCGATACCATCCTGGAATTGCACGACTCCACCGGCGCGCTTGTCACGAGCAACGACAACTGGGGCGATTCGCCCGAGGCGTCGCAGATTCAGGCGGTGGGATTGGCGCCGGGAGATTCCCGGGAGTCAGCCATCCTGCGGCTGCTTAACCCTGGCGCTTACACCGCCGTTGTGCGCGGCAAGAACAACGCCGTCGGCACCGCGGTCGTCGAGGCTTACGACTTGGATCCAACGAACGATTCCAAACTGGCCAACCTCGCGACGCGCGGCTTTGTCCAGACCGGGGATAACATCCTGATCGCCGGCTTCATCACCGGAAATCGGAACGCGAACATCAACGTGCTCGTCCGCGCGATGGGACCCTCACTCGCCGGCCAGGTTCCCAACCCGTTGGCCGATCCGATCATGGAGCTGCACGACAGCAACGGCGCGACCCTGGCCACGAACGATAACTGGCAGGACACCCAGAAAACCCAGATCGAGCAGACCGGTATCCCGCCCGGTAACGCCATGGAATCCGCCATTGTCAGCTCGCTCCCGCCCGGTGGTTACACCGCCATCGTCCGCGGTGTGAACGGCGGTGTCGGTAACGCCGTCGTAGAAGTCTACAACCTGCCATAGGGCCGATTTGCGTGCGTGATGCGCCCGCGGCCGACCGAGCCGTGGGCGCATCTCCGCTCGCGCCGAGGAATAATTGTAGGGCAAGCGGTCCCTGGCACGCCGTAGCCTTGGCGGAGGAGGCCGCATGCCCGCGACTTGTCCTCGTTCCCAAGTTGTACTTGGGAACGCCGTTGTCTTGGAAGCTCTGCTTCCCTCCGCCTCCTGCATCTCGCATCCCAGCCCTCCGACTTTTCGGCTTGAGCCTCCGCCTCGTTCATCCATAATTGCCGGTCGTTCCCATGATCGCTTCCCCAGCGCCTTCCCCCGCCGCCCCGAAATTGCTCGACCGCGTCCGGCGGCATCTGCGGGTGAAGCATTACAGCCTGCGCACCGAGCGAGCGTACATCGATTGGATTCGTCGCTTCATCCTCTTCCACCGCAAGCGTCACCCCAACGAGATGGGCGAAGAGGAAATCTCCGCCTTCCTGACGAGCTTGGCCGTCGAAAAACATGTCGCCGCCTCCACTCAGAATCAGGCCCTTTCGGCGTTACTTTTTCTCTATCAACAAGTGCTCGATCGAAAACTCGACTTCATGGACAAGATCGAGCGCGTCACTCGCCCGCCGAAAATCCCGGTCGTGTTTACGCGAAATGAAGCGCGGGCGGTTCTCGACCAGCTCCGCGGCTCCTATCATCTCATGGGCGAACTCCTCTACGGGAGCGGACTGCGGCTTTTGGAGTGCTTGCGCCTCCGCGTCAAAGATATCGACTTCGGCTACGGTCAGATCACGGTGCGGGACGGCAAAGGGATGCGTGAACGGGTGACGGTGTTGCCGGAGCGGGTCCGCAGCCCGCTTCAACTGCACCTCCAAAGCGTCAGGCATCTGCATGAGCGCGATCTCGCCAGCGGCGCGGGGCGCGTCCATCTGCCCTCCGCGCTCGCCCGCAAATACCGCGGGGCCGAACGGGCCTGGATTTGGCAATATGTTTTCCCGGCCGACAGAACCTCAGTTGACCCGCGCTCACGTGAGGTGCGTCGTCACCACGTGGTTGAAAAAAATCTGCAAAACGCCGTCAAAGGCGCCATCACTCGGGCGCGGGTCAGGAAAGCCGCCAGCTGCCATACTTTCCGGCATAGCTTCGCTACGCACCTGCTTGAAAGCGGGCACGACATCCGTACCGTGCAGGAACTGCTCGGCCATCGCGACGTGTCCACGACCATGATCTACACCCACGTTCTGAACAAACCCGGTCTCGCTGTGCGCAGCCCTCTCGATGAGGCCACTCCCGCCGCGAAGCGTTACCCCATTATCGAGTTAGACGAAACTCTTTCGTCTAATTCTCGTTAGATCTCGTGCGCACCAGACCATGAATTTGCGTTGGCTCACGGTCGGGCTTCGGGTCACCGGCCTGATTCTTATTGTTTGTGCCGCGGTCATCTTCGTCAGGGATAACGCTTCGCTCCG
>JBEEHR010000054.1:0-16354 GCA_041167505.1 Verrucomicrobiota bacterium | reverse complement strand
TAAGTCGAAAAGATCTGCGACTTGCGAGTCGGGATCGTCGTGTTTCGCGGAATCATCGGCGTTGCTACTCCTCCGGCGGTTTCAATCGCCAGCGTGAGCGGAGTCACGTCTAAGAGGAGGACGTCTTTGACGTCGCCCTTCAACACGCCGCCCTGGATGGCCGCGCCAATCGCTACGACTTCGTCGGGGTTCACACCTTTGTGAGGCTCTTTGCCAATCAATGTCCGCGCGGTCTCGATGACCTTGGGCATGCGCGTCATACCACCGACGAGCACGAGCTCATTGACGTCTTTCTCGCTCAACTTCGCGTCGGCGAGACAATCCTTCACCGGCTTGATCGTGCGCTGGAATAGGGAGTCGGTAAGCTGCTCGAGTTTCGAACGCGTGAGCTTCTTCTGCACGTGCTTCGGCCCGGTCGCGTCGGCCGTGATGAACGGCAAATTGATCTCGTATTCCTGGGAAGAAGAGAGCGCGATTTTCGCCTTCTCCGCTTCTTCCTTGATCCGCTGGATGGCGTCAGGCTGCTTCGAGAGGTCGATACCGCTCTCCTTTTTGAATTCCCCAACGATCCAGTCAACCAGCACGTTATCCCAGTCGTCACCGCCCAGGTGGGTGTCGCCATTAGTCGCTTTTACTTCGAAAACGCCATCACCGATCTCGAGGACCGAGATATCGAACGTGCCACCACCCAGGTCATAGACCGCGATTTTTTCGTCCTTCTTCTTATCGAGTCCGTAAGCGAGCGATGCCGCGGTCGGTTCGTTGATAATGCGTAGCACTTCAAGGCCGGCGATCTTGCCCGCGTCCTTGGTCGCGTTGCGCTGTGAGTCGTTAAAATAAGCTGGCACCGTGATGACGGCCTGCGTGATCTTCTCCCCCAGCTTCGCTTCCGCGTCGGACTTCAGCTTCGCGAGAATCATCGCGGAAACCTCGGGCGGCGAAAAAGTCTTCTTCTCGCCATTCACCTCTACCTGCACGTGTGCGTCGCCGTTGGCCGCCTTCACGATTTTGTAGGGAACACGATGTTCTTCCTCACGGATCTCGTCGTACTTGCGCCCCATAAAGCGCTTGATTGAAAAAACTGTGTTAGCCGGATTCGTCACGGCCTGGCGTTTCGCCGCCTGTCCCACGAGCCGTTCGCCATTCTTCGCGAACGCGACAATCGACGGCGTGGTGCGCGCGCCTTCGCTGTTCTCCAAAACCACCGGGTCGCCCCCCTCCATGACAGACATGCAGGAGTTGGTCGTTCCCAAATCGATACCTAAAACTTTAGCCATATAAAAAATGATCCTTTCGTGAACGGAAAGTCGTTCGCGCTCTATTTAGCAGCCCATGTTCCGGCAAACGCGATCCGCGTAAACGGTTGATTTGCCAGTAGTAACACCAAACGCCAATCAGAGGTCGTCGCCAAAACGGGCCACTGTGTCTCTGAGAGTGCGGCGATTGCGTGCCCCGATGTCGCACTAACCTCGAATCTGCCGACCATACCCTAAATTCGGGTATGTGTCCTGCTTAAACTGGCGATCAATGCAACCCGCAGGCGGCTCGACCATTTCAGTGCAGGCGCCGAGCAGCGACATCGTTTTCGCCTGCTCGCATTGCTCTACCTCTTTCGTCGTCGATGCGGCAGCGGCCGGGATGACGCTGGATTGTCAGAAGTGCGGCAAACCGACCGTCGTTCCCAACGCGAAGCTCGAAGCGGCCGTCGACAACGCGGTGAAAATTTCCGATCTCCAGCATCAACTAAAGGAAAACGAATCGCAGCGCACCGAGATCACGGGCTACATCAACCAGCTGAGCATCCAACTTCATCGCTGGCAGCTCCGACTCCAGACATTAAACGAGCGCCAACAAAAGCTGGACGCTGAACTCGCGGCTATTCGCCCTCGGTAGGCAACGCAATGCCAATCCATGGCGGCCGAGACAAACCCATCTCGACCGCCAGTGCGATCGGCAAATACGCGGGTGGGCTGCGGAGGTAGCTACTTCCGATCACGAACATATGGCCCGCGTTCTGTGAGTAGATCTTGCCATCGCTGCCGAGTGACGCCGGCGTGAAAGCCGCCCCCAAGGCCAGTTGCTGAAAGATCTTCTGTTTCAACGTTCCGCCCTGGTTAATCGCGAACATGTTGCCGTCCTCGCTGTTCGCATACACAACGCCATTCACGTCGACCGCCGCGGGATTCACGCACCATTCGAAACCGAAAGGGATGATCCGAGACCCAGGTGATTTGGCCGCTCGCATTTCGAGTGCAGCTCAGCGTACTCGTGTTCTGTACTGCCATTCGACCGCCAGCAACCGCCACCGCGGAAAGCTGGGCTCCCCAAGATTCGCAAGATTATTCCGTCCGCAGCGCCGTCATCGGCGTGACTTTCGTGGCGCGGCGTGCCGGCAGGTAACAAGCGAGCAACGCGGCCGCTGACAGCATGAAGATAGAAGTGAGCAACGCGGTCGGATCCGCCGGACTCACCTGGTAAAGAATTTGCGTGAGGAGCTGGCCGGCCGCCAGGGCCAGGAGCAAACCGATCGCGAGCGCGAAGCCGGTCTGCAGCGCGCCTTGTTTCATAATGAGTGAGAAGACGTCGCGCGGGTGCGCCCCGAGCGCCATGCGAATGCCGATCTCGCGCGTCCGCCGCGCGACGGCATACGATTTCACGCCATAAACGCCCACCACCGCCAGAAGCAGCGCGATCGCGCCGAACACACCGAACAAAACCGCGCCGAGCCGCACGATCCAGAGCCCGACGCTCTTTTCCAGGAGATCGGTGAACGGCGTAATCTTGAGAACGGGCAGGTTCGGGTCCACCTCGCGCAGCACCTGGCGCAGCGTGGGAATCATGGCGGCCACCGCCTTTCGGTCGGTCGCTGCGAGGCGCACGTGGAAATAGACGTTGCCGTTGTATCCCTGCGCGAGGGGCACAAAAAGGCGGCGCTGCGGCCCCTCGTTTTGCACTTCATGCCGATGCCAGTTCACGATGCCGACCACTTCCATTTCCGCCGGCGAACCATCGGCCGGCGCCTGCGTGTAACGAATGCGCTCCCCGATCGCATCGCCATTCGGGAATAATTTCGTCGCCATCTTTTCATCGATAATCGCGACGCGCGGCGAATCCTTGTTCTCCGCTTCCGTCTTGGTGAAATCGCGGCCGCGGAGGAGATGCACGCCGATCGCATCGAAATAGCCGGGCGTGATGGCGGTGAAAAGTCCACCCGCTCCTGGATCGGGCGCATTCGGGTCGGTCCTCACCACCGGCGCTTCATTCGCCGCCATAATGCGGCGCGAGTTCGTGAAATTTCCGTACGGCACCATGGTGCCGAGCGCCGCCGCCCGCACGCCCGGCAAAGCGCGGGCCCGATCGATCGCCGCGAACATGAGACGCCTCGCCTGGACGGCGTCCGTCTTGCCTAACGAGAAGTCCATTTCCGTCACGATGCCGCCCGCCGGCTCGAATCCCAAAGCGACGCCCCCGGCCGCGAGCGCGCCGCGAAAGAAAAGTCCCGCACTGAAAAGCAGCATGAGAGAGAGCGCGATCTGCGCCATCACCAAAAGGTGGCGCGGCGCGAAGAAACGATTGAACCGCCCGATGTGCGCCGGCTCGCCTGCCTGTTGTTTCAGATCGTTGACCAGATCGGCCCTCGACGCCTTCAGCGCCGGCCCGAGGCTGAAGAGCATGGTGGCGAAAAGACAGAAGAGGAACGTGATCCCGAGGACGGTGAAATCCGGTGTCATATCCGCCACGATCGAGAAGCTCATCGAACTGAAGAGGCCTCCGAGCGAACGCAGCAGCGCTCCGTTGCTCCAGATGCTCAAGAGCAGTCCGAAGATCCCGCCCACGATGGCGAGAAGAAATCCTTCGCACAAAAGCTGGCGAACGATGCGCCACCGGCTCGCGCCCAGGGCGAGACGGAGCGCAATCTCTTTCGCGCGCGCCGTGCCGCGGGCCAGGAGCATGTTCGCCAGATTCAAACTCGCGATCAGCAGGACCGCGCCGGCCATGCCCATGAGCAGCGCACCGATGAGACTGACGGGGCCGTCATCCTGCGGCGCCGTGCTGATGCTGAAACGCGACGGCGTTTGGATTTGTAATTCGCGCGCGCCTTGCGAGTCCGGCGGCTGAATCGCAGTGAGGCGTTGCGCGAGCACGGGCAGCCGCGATTTCGCGGACTCGATCGTCAGGCCGGGATGCAATCGGGCCACGACATTCAAAGAATAACTTTTCGGCAGCGCCAGGTCCTGGATATCCGTCAAGTCACTGAAGGCCGAGCTCAACTGCGAATAGACGCCGAGAGGTAACCAGACATCGGGCGCGATGAGGGCGCTGATTCCGCTGAATCCTTCCGGGCTGACGCCGATCACGGTGAACGGCTGGCCGTTCACCTGCAGCGTGCTGCCGACAAATTCCGGCCGGCCTCCCATTCGCTTCCAGAATCCGTAGCTGGCGACGACGACTGGAATGTTCGCGTTCGGCCGGCATTCCGTGGCGTTATAGAAACGGCCGAGCGCAGGCTCGACGCCCATGAGTGAGAAAAAGTTTTCCGAAGTAAGAAACGTAAAACTGCGCCGCATCCCTTCGTCGCGCCCGATCCCGGCGAGCGCGAAGTTCACCGCCGCCGTGTCCGCGAAAACATCCGTGCTCTCGCGCAGGGCCTGGTACTCCGCGTGGGAAAACTGCCGGTAATCCCGGTTCGCATTTTGCCGCGCCGTGAAAACGGTCACCACCTCCGCCGGCCGCAGCCGCACGACGGGCCGCAGGACCACGCCGTTGATGAGAGAGAAGACCGCCGAGTTCACCCCAATGGCGAGCGCAAGCGTGATGACCGCGACGATGGTGAACCCCGGCGATTTGATGAGCTGCCGAAACGCAAAACGAAAATCCTGGATCATACGGTTGGCCTTTCCCGTGAGATGCGGCTGGCCGCGCCTTTGGATTCAGCCTCTATCTAATCTTCCTTTCTTTCGTTCTTCTGTAGCCGCCGCCCTGTGGCGGCGTGAAAGCGATTGATCGCCTGTTCCCACGCTTCACCCAGCGAAGCGGCTACAGAAGAGGACTACTTCGCCGATGCGGATGCCGGCGGGAGAAAGACTTCGCCGCCGGGGATGCGTTTCAGATCCCAGAGCTTGGCGGTGCCGTCGCTGCTGGTGGTGGTGAAGTTCGTGCCGCTGGGCGAGAACCTGAGGGACCAAAGGGCGTCGCGATGGCCGCGGAGAATGGCGACGCATTTCCTGGTTTCGTAATTCCAGAGCCGCGCGGTGTTATCCAGGCTCACGGTCACCACCCCCGGACCGTAGAGCGTAAACCGCGCGGAGAAAACGGCCCCTTCGTGACCCGTCAGAGTGACGACACCTTGCCGCGTTTGCGCATCCCAGACTTGCGCGGTCTTGTCGTCGCTCGCGGTTACGAAGTGAGTGCCGCCGGGCTGAAAGCCCACATCGCGCACCGCCTCCTGGTGCTTTACCTGACAGAGCCGTTCCCCGGTCTGCCGGTCCCAAAGGATCGCGTAGCCGTCGGCGCCCGCGGTCACGATCCAGCGCGCTTGCGAGTCCATCGCCACGCGCCGAACGGACGCGCCGTGCCGGAGCACTTCGCTGTCCTCGGGTTTGTTCTTGCTGAATTTGGCTTTCTCGCCGGCCGGTAAAATCCAGAGCCGGGCCGTGCCATCGGCGCTTGGCGTGACGAGCCAGGTTTTCTCCGCGGTTTCTACGAGTTCGGGGATCCAAACACTGTCGGTGTGGCCTTCGAGGAACATCACCGCGTTATGCGTCGCATTTTCGACGTTCCAAATCCCGACCTTCCCGTCGCGGCTGGTAGTGGCGAGCCAGTTTCCATCCCGGGTCCAGGCGAGACCGGTCACCTGTTTTTTGTGTCCGATCAGGTAAAACGGATTCGCCGGTTCGGACGCTTTCCAAAGTGCGGCCTTGGTGTCGTCGCTCGCGGTAGCGGCAAACCAGGCGTTCGGGTCCCAGCCTGGTTTGGGATTCAGGAGCGCGAAATTCACTTCGCTACGATGACCGGTGAGCGGGAAATCTTTTTTGCCGGCCAGGTCCCAGACGCGCGCGGTGTGGTCCTGCCCGGCGGTGATGAGCGTGCTGCTCGCGCGCTGCGCATTCATGGGGCCGTAGCGGACGTGCCAGACAGAGCCCTTATGTCCGGAGAACGTCTTGTCGGTCTTGTACTCGACCGCGTCCGAGGAATCGGCTTCGGGCAATTTGGACAATTTGGTTACCGGCGCCGGGGTCGAAGCGGGGAGATATTCCATGTCGCCGCCTTCTTTTCTTTCGACTGATTCGAGCGCCTTTTGCTCGAGGAGTATTTTTTGTTCGTCCTTTTCCTTCCGTTCGTCGTTGAGTTTCTCCTGTACCTCGCGGTTTTGATCGGCCAGGACGTAAACGATCGCTCCCACGATCGCCAGGATGATGGCCGAGGCGATGCCGGTGCGTTTCCGCCATTTGCGCGTGGTGGCGCGGGCGTCGCTCAAGGCGCGCTGGCGCCGAATCCACGGGACGAGGAACTCGCTCGTGATGTCGTAAAAATAGGCTTCGTTACGCCGTTGTTTCCGGACGAGCCGCGACCGGTCGGTGAGTTCCGCGAGTGCGCATTTACCGATCGCCGGCGAAATTTTTTCCGACGATTGCAACCGTTCCAGCAGGTCGGCTTCAAGAACGATGTTGCGAGTGCCGGCGCTGGTGACGAGATGCCGGAGAATGGCGACCGCGGGCTCGCGCAGGCCGGCACTCAACCGATCGAGCGATCCGGTGAGATGACCCTCGAGGAGCCGCTGCACGACTTCGGCGCGGTTCGGGGTAGCGTCGAAAAGCGATTCCATCTTTGGATCGCGCCAGAGCGAGAGGCACGCGATCTGGACTTCAGTAAGATTGATCGCGCCCGATTCGCTCCGCTCCTCGAGCGCGGCGCAAAGCTTGTTGGCCAGCTCCTCGGAAATGATGCGCCCGAAATGTTCCGGTGGAATCTCGGAGGTGAACGGGCCGCGGATCAGTTTCTTCAGGACGCTGGAATCCGGAAAGGTGAGACGGACGTGCTGGTCCCGCAGGTTTGGCACGAGCGCGAAAAGCCGGGAGAGTTTCGCGAGGTAATCTTCGCGAAAGACGAAAAGCAATTTTACCGGCAGCGTCTCGTCGCGGAGCAGATCGCGAAAAAAATCGAGGAGCGTGTTTTGCGCCCGGGTCGCCTCTGCGAACTTTTCCCGGTTCTCGGGAGCTTCCTCGAACAGGGTGATGAATTCCTCGAACTGGTCGAAGATCAGGAGCGGGGCGCCGCCGGCGTGCTCGAGGCCGAGCCGCGCGTGCACATCGGAAGGCGAGAAGACAAGTCGCGTCCGCGCCTCATCGTCGGCCGCGAAACGCGAAGGCAAAAACGGCGCCGTGCCTTCATCGGTCAGGGCGAGGCGTTCCACCACCAGCTCGGCGCCGGGGACCGGCTGCACCCGCAATCTTTCCGGGAGAAATCCTTCCTCGAGCATGGCGGGAATGAACCCGGCGTTGATCACGGAAGATTTGCCCACGCCCGATTCGCCGTAGAGCAGCGTCCCGCGATAAATCGAAACCAGGCGAATGAGCCGCCGGATTTCATCGCGCCGCTCGAAAAAGACCGGGCGATCGATGAAACGGAATTGCTCGATGCCGCGAAACGGCTCGCGCGGCCAGTCCAGTTTAGGCAATTGGATCATACCGGCATCGGCGTTTTCTTGATCGCCTCGTAAAGCGCCGGCACGAACGACCAGACATCCTGCATGACGAAGCGGACGTAACGGCGCTGGTCGCTCCAGTAGCGGACGATGAGCTGGTCCGGTTTCGGGTCGATCGAATACGTTTCGGGGAAGAGCGCCGGATCGAGGTTCACCCGCATCGCTTTGAAGAGCAGGCGCAGATTGTAATCGATGAGGCTGTACCCGACGAAGAGGGTCGGCCAGCGTTTGAAACGGTAGAGAAAAGTTTCCGGGACCGGATGGAACGGCGCCTTGTCACTCATGCGCAGAACGAACTGGATGTAATCCTCATCCGTCAGCACCGCCGAGTCCGGCTCATCGATGTCACCGTGAAGTTTGCAGACGAACGGGTTCGCTGGCGTCGGATCGTCCGTCGGATCTTCAGTGGGATTTCTTGCGGACGGGCTATAGACGCAGAGCTGCGGTTGTTTGCCCAGAGCACGCAGGCTTTGCTCGAAGAGCTGGTCGTAGTTCGTCGTCATGACGAGGGGAAAATCGAGCGCCGCGAGCGCCCGCACTACGGGCGACGCGATCTTGTTCACTTGCACTTCCTCTTTCATCCGCTTCATCAGGCGGCTGCGCGAAAGCGTGTCTTCGTAATGCCAGGCGACGCGCTTCAGATCGCCGACATCCCAGCCTGGAAAGCGTTTCAGGTATTCGCTCTCCTCGGCGAGCATGACCGAGAGCGCGCGACCGAGTGGTGGCCGGCGCGCTTCCGGATAAGCATCGAGATATTTCTGGTCCGCGCCCGCCGGCGGTCCGTAATGCACGCCCGCGCCGAGGAACAAAATGCATTGCCCTTTGCCGACTGCTTCAGCGATGGCAGCGAGGTCATCCATCGCTTAGCCGGTACGAATGAGTTGCTGGACCGGAAGAGGGAACGGAATCACCCCGCTGTTTTAGCGCAGGCCGCCCGACAATTTCCATTCAAATCCGTGGACTGCTTTCCCGTTAGTCAGACGCCTTATAAGTCACGAAGATAGATTTTCGTGCGTTCTTCGACATGTTTCAGTCGGGCCCGCTGATATTCGCTGAAGTCGAGCAAAAGAAACTTTAGAGCTTCTTTAATGGATTTGCCGCCCAATGTTTCCAAGCGCAGGTAACGCGATACTTCGAAGGATGAGCCTTCACAGTTGATATTGGTATAGGAAGCCTTCGGATCGTCTTTCGTCTTTACGAGGAAGATTGTGTAGCGCGAATCGATGCGAAAATCGCTCCCGTCATTGAGCGGCCGGTTCTTGCTCGTTTTGTCGGCTGGCGTAATGAGGTCCAGTTGTCTCATATTCACCGTCAGCGTGTCGGTGCCCAAATTCCCTTTCAGCGTCCGATCAGAAGAGACTCGATAATATGCCGAGCCGCCAAAATCCCATTCCGAAGTTCTCTCGATGATAGTGCCTACAATGATCGCGTCCGCGCGCGCGATCAGTTCATCCACTCCGGGGAACCCGCCATAAATCGGCGCGTAACTTTGGGAACAAATTCCAAAGATGAGGGCGATAATGATTAGGGGGATGATTGTGCGTGATCGCATTGTCGCGCCTTGCGGGGAATTAGACGAAAGGTCGTAGTCAAAGGCGAGCTATTTTCACCCTGCCGCGACATGCCTATTCTTCGACGGCGCCGCCGAGTTTTCGGAGGTGCTGGCGAAAGGTGTAGTCGGGATCGGCGGTGCGTTTGGAGAGGTATTCGGCGAAGCGCAACTGGGTGCGGAGATTTGTGCCGGAGCGAATGGCGTCGGCCTGGACGCGTTCGCGTTGCCAGATGGTTCTCGCGGTTTCCAGAACTTTTTCAGCAGAAGCGGCGTCGATAAACAGGCAGCCGTCGTCATCGGCGAAAACGAGGTCGTCGTTGTGCACTTCGAAATCGCTGAAGCGCGCCGAGCGCAGCGCGCCGGCATCGCGCGGCTCGAGGCGTTGCGGACCGGCGAGGCAGGAGCCGTAACTCCAGATCGGAAAGCCGATCTGGCGCAGCTCGGGCGTGTCGCGATGTGTTCCCCAGACGATGATCGCAGCGAGACCGGCCGCTCTCGCTTCGAGCGCGGTCAGGTCGCCGATGCAACCTTCGTCGCGCCGGCCGGCGTTATCGATCACGAGAACGTCGCCGGCTTCAGCGTTTTCCATCGCTTCGAGAAAGACGTCAACGCTGCCGAAATGTTTCGCGGGAAGAACACGACCGGCGGCCCGGGTGCCGGGGATAACCGGCGCGATTCCGGAAGGGGCCACGCGAAAGGGAATCTTCAAGCGCAAGGCAGCGTCAAAGACGAGCGGCGTGGACAGCTCCGCGAATTTTTCTGCGACTGCCTCGTTCTTCACGGAGGAACTTTGCGCAAAAGAACGCGCGCAGCTAGTGCCGAAGGGAAACGGAAGTCGGCGATTTCAAATCGCCGCTCCTTGAGGTCTATCGTGTTTCTTTCGCCTGAGGTTGAAGCTGCTTCAAGATCGGCGCGAAACGCGGGTCGCCGCGGACGGCATCCCAGGCCGGATCGTACTTGAGCTGGCCAAAGGAGAGCCCGTTCGGGATCCGGACTAAAGAATCGAGCTGGTCCAGGGAGCTCTTCACGTCCCCCAGCCAGGCGTAGATCGTTGCCAGGGAAACGAGCACGGTGGCCCCGTCGACCGCGTCTTCGGTGAGCGGTCGCAGCTCCACCGCGCGACGCCCTTCACGGAGAGCGTCTTCCTTGCGTCCAAGTCCGGCATCGATCAGGCCGAGCGTGGCCAGCAAGAGCGGATCGTCAGGTTGCTTCCCCAATTGCCCTTCAATGGCGGCGCGCGCGCGAGTGAAGGCTTCGGTGGCCTTTTTCCCGTCTCCGCTCGCTCGTGCGATGATGCCCTGCCAATAGCTGGCCGGGACCACCTTGCCCGCGCTACCGACGAATTCGTCCCTTTTTGACGACGCGACAACCCTGGCCGCCGCGTCGTTATCCCGCTCATAGAGCGCAAGGTTAGTTCGTGTCCAGGTGGTGGCGCCGTTCGGATCGTAGTCGGTCGGTAATGAATCCAGGAAAGACCGGGCTGCATTCAGGTCGCCTTTCTCGAGCTCGATCTGGGCGTGGACCATTTGAGCGTAATTGCGCGAGCTCGGATTCGCGGCCGCGGCCCGGTCGAAGAGCGCTGCTTCCTCATCGTAACGGCGCAACAGATCGTAAACGACGGAAAGCCCATTCACGTTTCGCGGATTCAGTGGGTCGAGCTCCAGCGCTTTTTCGAGATTTCTCACCGAGTCATCCCAACGTCCCTGTCGCCGGGCGATGGTGCCGGAGAAGTAAGAGACTTCCGCGCTGTTGGGCAGGGTGCGGCTCGCCAATGCGAGTTCCTGAAATGCCCGGGTGTAATCGCGTTTGCCATGATAATAGACTAGGGCCTGGGCCAAATGCGCTTCGCCCAGGTCTGGAACCAGGGCGAGCGCCTTTTCGGCGGAGGCCTGGGCCAAATCGATCCGGGCAGGCGTCCGATCGAGGCCGAGCCAGTAAAGGTTGTCGTGCGCAATAGTTCGCCAGCAATAGGCGAGCGCGAAATTTTGGTCGCGGGCGATCGCTTCATCGAGAAAACGCACCGCCTGGAGCAGGGTCTCCTTCCAGTTATCCGCGTCGTGAAAGTTCTTTATCAATTCCTTGGCGCGCAGATAGAGATCGAAGGCGCGGATATCCCGCGTCGAGGATTCGATCGCGGCTTGTTCGCGCGGTGAGAGTTTCGCTGCGAGCTGGCGGGTGATGGCCTGCGCGATCTCGGTCTGGATGGCAAAGATATCCGCCAGCCCGCGATCGTAGGTCTCGGCCCATTGATGATCGTCGCTGCGCGAATCGATCAACTGCGCGGTGACCCGGACACGATCCTTCGTCCGCTGGACGCTGCCTTCCAAGAGATAGGTCACGCCAAGGTGCCGGCCAATTTCGCGCACGTTCCGCGAAGCGCCCGCCTTGTAAAGCATGACGGAGGTACGACTGATTACTTTCAAGTCCGCGACCTTCGCCAGGTTCGCCAGGATCTCGTCCTGAATGCCGTCCGCGAAGAAGGCGTTTTCCTGGTCCCCGCTCAGGTTGCTGAACGGAAGCACCGCGATCGATTTCTCGGGAATAGCCTGGGCGACTTCGCGAGGCGGCGTGGAATCCGGCTTCGCGGGCGTCCAGGAGCGCCGCGCGAATTGCACCAGAAACAAGGCCACCGCGACGGCCGCGGCCACGGCCGCGAAGGCCAGCAGCTTTCGCCCGGTATGATGCCGGATCGATTTATGGAGAGGGACATCTTCCGTGCGCTTGATTCCTTCCGGGGTCAGCTCGAAGGCCCAAGCCAGGATCAGGGCGACGGGAAACCCGAGGAGGAGGAGGAGCACCACCACCCGCACCGCCCAGGTCGGGATATCGAAGAACGGAAAAACCTGGGTGGCAATCTGGATCAGCACCCAGCTGACCACGGCGTAGGTCACGGCCACGCGATAAACGTTCCGCCGCTTCAATTCCCCCAGGAATCTGCGCCAATCCATCGCCAGCCTTTATAGTTAGATAGGCGACGAGAAGCGAGCCTTACGATCTTCAAGGGCCGAAAGGACCTCGTGCATTGCGATTGTAGTTCATCAGGCGTTCTGGCAGCCTCGGCCCCATGAGCACACCACAAGAGAAGTCGAAACCGACGGAACTAGAAGAACTGGACACTGAGACAGAGGTCGAAGGTCGGTCAGCGCCGACTACCACCACCGTCCCGCAGGATGGAGCCGCACCAAATACCTCCGTCCCGCAGGACAATACCTAAGGAGACCGGTTAGTGCCGGACTTGCCAAAGTGAGTTTCGGCGAAACGCGTTTAACGCCAGAACGGCGACTGTCTCCAGGGCTATGGATGGAGATCGCAGAGAGGAGAGTCTTGCCTCAGCCGAGGCCTGAGATTTTAAGGGCTTGCAGTTTCTCCGGGGGGCGGTCACCCTCGGCTCAACCACGCCTATGAAAAAACTCATCATCTCCGCGCTCGTTCTCGTAGCCGGCAGCCTCTTGTTCACCTCCTGCACGAGCGTCCCGCAAGACAACACAAAGCCCTCGACCACGACCGTCCCGCAGGACAACAAGTAATTTTCGGCGAATCGCGTTGACCGCCGGCTGGGAGCGCGTCGATTGGACGACATGGCGCAGCGCCAACGCTATCTTTTTGTCTGCACGAACCGGCGCGCGGATGATGACGCGAAAGGTTCGTGCGCCGGCCGCGGCTCCGAAGAAATCCGGGCGGCATTGAAGGAGCAGGTCGCAGCGCGGGGTCTGGCGAAACTCGGCGCGCGCGTCTGCAAATCGAGCTGTCTCGACCAGTGTTCGAGCGGCGTCTGCATTCTGGTGGAACCCGACCATTTCTTTTACGGGCATGTCACTCCAGCCGATGTGCCGGAGATTGTGGAAGCGCTTGCGAGCGGCCGGCGGGTGGAACGCCTGGTTCTCGCGCCGGACGACCTGGCGCGCGGGTAGTCCTATTCTGTCAGCCTGAGCGGAGCGCAAGCGGAGTCGAAAGATCTCCAATTTCTCAGCGTATCCGTTTGGCCAAACGTATTCCGCACAGAAAGAGTCAGAGATCCTTCGACTTCGCTCAGGATGACAGCATGGCGGTTAGATTTTTTTCTCGAGCAACGCCTTTAACAAATGGCGGTGGCAATGTTTCTCTTCCTCAGCGCAATGGCAGAGCAACGTCACCGTCTGCCGTTTCGCCAGATGTTGGAGCAATCGTAACGTGAACTTTTGTCCGTGGTTTTTGATTCGTTTATTACGGGCGTCCACACCGCCGGGTTCCCGCAGTTCGTCCAGATAGCGGCGGGTGTATTCGCGCCAGGAAATTCTGCCGGCCAGGATCGCGTCGCGCAGTTCTTCGCTCGGCCCGAGGTTCGCCATCCAGACGTCGAAACGATCCGAAGGCAGTCCCCGGCCACGCCCGCGGGCCGCCAGCACCCGAAGGCCATCTTCCCCCACGATCGGGCTGTGAACAGACTTCGTTTTAAACATTTCCTGCTTTTGATCATGATCCCGATCCTGCTCTTTTTCCACCCCCCAGACCAGGATCAGGAGAAAGATCAAGATCAGGAGCAGGAGGAAAAATCCGGCTTTTTCCGCCCTTCCGTTACGCCTCAAATAATTGCTTGCAGTCCCCGAGGCGACCGCACATTCTCGTGCCTCTGCTTAACCACAACCTATGAAACGATCACTCATCTATTCCATCACTGTCATGTTGGCCGCGGGGCTCCTGGCCTCTTGCAACACCAACAAGACTGAAACTGCCACCACCACCGCCCCGGAGAAGGCCCCGGCTAAAACTTCGACGACGAAGAAGTCCTCGACCAAGAAGTCGTCGACGACCGACACCACGAAGAAGGCCGATACGACCAAGAAGTCTTCGACCGATACCACGAAGAAAGAGACGACCAAGAAGGAGAGCAAGACCTCGCCTTCTCCGTCGCCTTCGGCCACTCCGTAAGGACGAGTCCGCCGCAGCCCTGAAGCTGCGTGCAGTGTTAGCTTGGAGTTAGTCAGCCGTTCCAATCGGCTGACTAACTCTTCTTTTTCTCTCGGATTCGGCGACAGCCCATCACCGGCGCCTGTCCCGGCAGCCGCGGACCGTCGTTTTCCTGCCAGAATAACTGGCGCGCTGTGTTATTGCTGAAGCATGGCATCGAATGTTTCTCGCGATCAATCCCGCGCGGCTTCGTCGATTTATGGCGAACGCTTCACCCAGCGGCTCGAGGCCTTTAGCGATCTTGTCTTCGGTTTCAGTCTTTCGCTTCTCGCCACCCGGCTCGACGTGCCGGCGAATCCCGCCGAAGTTTTTGAAGCGACGCGCTGGGCGACATTCATCATCACCTTCGGAACGATCTGCGCCATCTGGCTCTCGCACTACCGGATTTTCCGGCATCACTTTGTCGCGCGCACCCCGGACGTGATCGTGAACTTTATTTTTCTGCTGGGAATCGCGGTGCTGCCTTATGTGGTGCAGACGTTCCTGCGCTTCTCGACGGCGCGTAATGTCATCGTCTTGTATCTCGGCGATTTTGCCGTCGTCCTCGCCGCTTTGGCGACGTTGCGCTGGAGAGCATTACGCCAGCGCCGGAACGATCCCGAAGCAGACGTCCGCTTGCGTGAATGGCGCGGCACCGTTCGGCAATACATCCTGGTCCTGGTGATTGCGGGATTTCTGCTCGGTATGAATGCCGAGATCTTTCCAGCGGGAAAGTTTTTCTCGTTGTTCTCTGCGGCGCTCCTGATCGTCACTGTCGGCACGCGGCTGGGGGTTCGCCGGTTGCCGCGGTTTCTGGACGTCACCGGCTCGTAGCGCGGTTACACTCGGAACATGAAAGTTCCATTCACTGTGGGAGTGGTCGGCCATTTCGGGCTAGCGGTGCGGAGCCCGAAACGAAGTGCAAAATGGTTCGAGCGCGCGCTGGGTTTGAAAAAGCAATTCGAGTTCGAAGGCGGCATCGCGATCGGGAATGACAATGTCACGATCGCCCTGCACAAAGGGAAGCCATCACCGGGCACTTTGGGGCACATGTCATTTCACCTCCCGAGCCTGGCGGCGTTGAAAAAAGCGCTGGCGCACCTGCGGAAACAGAAAGTCGACCTCGAAGATCCCGGAGAGGAGATCGGCCCCGAGGCGCCGGGTTCGCCGCACATGGGCGTGTGGTTCCATGATCTCGATGGATACCGCTGGGAACTCAACGTGCCGGGTAAGCGGAAGCGCTAGCGCATTTCCAGCAGACTGCGCGGAGGCAGAGAAGAAAGCGGCTCGAGATCCAGCGAGTGCTCGTCACATTTTACCGCCAGGCAAATTTCGCCATCCGGCGCGACCGCCCAGAGATAGGCCGGCCGTTCGGAAAGGTAGAACTCGTGGCGCGGATGATTCTGCGGAAAGCCGCAATCGGCGTGGGCGTGCGGTCCGCGCCGTGAGCAGGCGCGCAAATCGGCGATCAGTTTTTCCAGCTCGAGCTGGCTGCGTTTTACCTCTACCGAAATGAGAACTTCGTTCGCGTCCAATCGCACCAGAAGATCGAAACCATCGGCGGTGGCGCGATGCTCTGGGCGGCCTGGCTGGAGAACAAGATGCCGCTTCAGCCAGCCTCGCTGCAAAACCAGCCTGCTGGCAGCCGCGAGCTGGCAGATGTTTTCGCGCAGGAGGCGAAGCGGTTCGTGGGAAAAAAGGCGGTAGCTCGCCGGCTGTTCGTTCCCGTCGCCGGATTCAATCATTTCGCTCGTGACGCAGTCTTGCGTCTTGACCGCGAACAGATCCGCCGTGAGACCTGCCAGAAAATATTCCGCCTCCCAATTCGCCAAGGGCGGGCTAATCCGAGGGCCGGAAATCGGAAGGCGCTGTCCCATCGCCTCACCCGTAGCGGCGAACTTGTCCTGCAACCACGTTTCCAGTTCTGCCTTCAAATTCGTATCAAACAAACCTCCCAACATATCGCCTTGCCGCTGCTCGATGCCTGCGTTTATTCCGGCTTCACCTACAAAATATGAAAACACTTCTCACACTTATCGCCATTGCGTTTCTCGCCACGATCCCGGTGGACGCAAAAACCTTCAAGCTCCCGAACGAGGACTTCGCCATCGCCTCCATCGACATGCCCGATTCGTGGAAACCGAAAGAGGTCGAGAACGGCATCTGGGGCC
>JBEEHR010000053.1:0-178091 GCA_041167505.1 Verrucomicrobiota bacterium | reverse complement strand
CTGTCGCCGCGCGCGGCCACAGACGCGGCGACAGAGCGCCGCGGCTACAGTTCAGATCGTGATCAGCGTCAGCTCGGGCCGGCAATTCCAGCGGAACGGGATGCGGTAGGTCCCGATTCCGGCGTTCACATAAAGCGGTCCGCCGGGCGTTTCGTAGAGGCCGTGTTCATAAGGGCGCACGCCTCTCGGCAGCACGATCGCGCCCAGCAACGGCAGCCGAATTTGCCCGCCGTGAGAATGGCCGGCGAGAATCAAATCGAAGCGCCGCTGAAGGATGTTCGCCATTTGCGGAAAGTGCAGCAGAAGAATTTGCCGCGCGGCTCGGGGCTCGTCGAAAACTTGCACCCCGCGCCCCACGCCGACCAGTTCCAGATCGTATTCTGGCAAAATCGCAGTCCGGCCCGGGAGCCAGCCGCCACCGGTCGTAGCGAACGCCTTTTCAAAATCGGCAACGGCGACGCCACTCTGGAAATCGTGGTTTCCCGGGTTGCCGTAAACCGGGACCTTGATCTGGCGAATGAAATCGAACGCCGCCGGAGCGAAGCGCGCCTCCTCCACCAGGTCGCCGGTGAAACAAACGAAGTTCGGCGCCAGCTCGTTGATCGTGCCGACAACTTCGGCCGCGTACTCGGCGTCGCCCCGGTAATGGAAGTCGCTAAAGTGAATCAGGCGGCAGGGACCGGGACTGTGGTCGAGTTTAGTGACGCGCAACGTTGTCGTTTCGAACGCAGAGGAATTCGCGCCGAGTGCCGCCGGCAGCGCCAGCGCACTGAGCCCCAGAAATTTTCGACGTGTTATCCTGCTCATGCCGCGTCTTCTCCAAAAGCATAGAACATTCTAGTTCCGGTGGGAAGTAGCCTCCCGTCCGAATAAGAAAACGCCGAACGCCCAACGCCAACGCCGAATATCGAATTCAGAGCCTTTGCATTTCTGCCAATTCGATATTCGGCGTTAAGCGTTCGGCGTTTTCTTCCTGCTGTTAATCCGGAAACGCCAGCAGCCGCATGAACTGCTTGCCTTTGTCTGTCAGCCGGGCGTTTGCGCCCCGTCCGGAAATTCGGTCGCTCGTGAGAACTCCGGCATTTACCCCGCTCGGCTTCAGGTAAGACAACTCTGGTTCCGACACCGCCTTCGTCCCGGGCTGAATCTTTAGCGGCACCCCCGCGCGATTGAATGACACCTCCCAGCTCGCCGGTTGTCCGCCCGATTTTTCCCTGACCATCCAGGGGTAAAACTTCGCGAGGTCGAAGTTCTTCGAGGCCGGCACCAACACGCGATAAAGCGTTTCCTCCTCGGCCAAAAATTCGGGGATCGTCATCCCCGGCTGTTTCTGAAGCGCGAGATAAAGCCGGGCGATGTCGAGTCCTACCAGGTTCAGCCCGTTGTAAAGGCCGTGGCGGTTCGGCTCGTTCGGGAAAAAGGTGGCGTGCCACGCTTCGAACTGGCGGCTCAACATCAGGTTCAATTCCAGATGCACATGCGCGCGCGCCTGGTTCAATCCTTCGCCGGTATGCCCCATCACGCCGAGCTGGTCGCGCTGCTGCACGTGCTGCCCACTGCGCACCGCGATCGAGCTGAGATGGCCGTAGAGGCTGTAGTATTTGCACCCGTCGAAGCGATGCTCGACGACGACGTAGCGCCCGTAGTTTGAGTAACCGGCCGTCTCGCTTGTGTGCACCACCACGCCCGGCGCAATTGCGCGCACGGCATCGAGCGGCTCGCCATTTGCGTCGCGCTGAAGCGGGCGAATATCGATCCCTTCGTGCAAGCGCGTGTAAATGATCCCGGCCGAGGTCTCCACGGGATTGCGCACGAAGCCGTAACGGCCGCCCTCCCACGGCGTCGATTTTTCGCCGTGATAATCGCGGTCGATGTATTGGTAGAACGCCGGGCCGTCGCCGCGGAGGAGCGCGTCGTTATCCGTCGGCAGGACGAGATTCAACGGTTCGGCGCCGCGCGCCGCGATCGCCACCAGGCCGGCAAGGAGAAAGAGGGCGCCGGTTCGCATCCTACTTTCGTTTCGGACAATCCTTCTTCGGATTCGCTTCCGCGTGGACGCGAAACGTGGGATGTTGTTTCGCTTCGCCCTGCGACGCGATGAAAACGGGGACAGCGGCGCTACGCATGGCGGGATTGATAAAGGGTTTGACAGATTTTGCAACGATTGCTGATTAGCCGCTCATGAGCCGTTCCCTTGTTTTCGCTCTCGTCACTTTGGCGATGGCGGCGCGTTTGTGCGCGGAAGAGCCGATCGCCACGCCGGAAAAGCGCGGCTGGCTCACCCGGCTGTTGCACCCGTTTCAATCGTCGTCGAACCCGGCGCCGAACTACAAGGACGCCCGGCTCCGCGGTCTCCTCCTGGAGTTGAAGCTCTCGCCCGAGCCGGTGAAACTCTCCGAGGTCCGTCAGTTGCAGGTGAACCTCACCCTGAAGAATATTTCCAAGCGCGCGGTCGTTCTGGATTTCCCGAGCGAGCAGCGGTTCGAGGTTTATCTCCGCAATTCCACCGAAGCGATCCTCACCATCTGGTCCGACAACCACGCCTTTGAAGACAAACCCGCCACCGTTCTGGTCAACCCCCAGGAGCACATCGATTATCCCGCCACCATTGCCACCCGCGATCTCTCCGCGAACAAGGTTTTCATCTGCGAGGTTTTCTTCCCGCAATTCCCTGAGCTGCGCATCCGGCAGAAGTTCATGACCGCGCCGTGACGAGCCTGTTCTCCGACTACCACAGTCATCCGCAGGGTCATCGCGTTCAGTCCTACACGCAGCAACTTCTCCAGCCGTGGATCGAGAGCGCTCGCGCCCGCGGGCTGACCGACATCGCCTTCACCGATCACGATCGTTATCACGCCGGGATCGATTTCGACGAGATCGATAAGCTGCGCGCTGCGAATCCCGACATCAAAATCCGCGCCGGGCTCGAGCTGGATAACGATCCGGAAACATCCGCCGCCGGTCGCGGATGGGTGGAGAAAAACTGGGACCGCCTCGATTTCGTCCTCGGCTCCGTCCACTACCTCGATCGTCCCGACCAAATGTTCGACACCGTCCCTGCCGGCGCCGAACAATTCTCCGGGCGCGAGATCGATCAGATTTACGCCGATTATTTTCGCCGCATCCGCGAGGTCGCCGCGACGGGCCTGGTCGATTGCCTGTCGCATCTCGACCTGATCAAGATCCACGGCCACCGCCCGAAGATGCCGATTGTCGATCTCGTGTCTGAGACGCTCGATTTCATCGCGGCCCGTGGTCTCGCCATCGAGCTCTCCACCGCCGGCTGGCGTAAACCGATAAACGAGCTCTGTCCCTCCGACGAAATCATCCAGCTAGCGATCGAGAAGAAGATTCCGTTTACGACTGCCTCCGACGCGCACTCCCACGCGCAGCTCGGCGAAAACTATGAGCGCCTATCGAAGAAGATGGTCGAATTTGGAATCAAAGAAGTCTGCGTGTTCCAAAACCATCGCCGCGAACTCTGCCCGTTGTAGCCACGGCCCTGTGGGCCGTCTGGAGTAGGGTTGCCGGAGCTGAACGGCCCAGGGCCGTGGCTACAACCCCAGCCCGCCGATCCCGAGCCCGCCGGTGATCTTCGTCATCTCGCTTTGCGCGAGTTCCTTGCCCTGAGCGATCGCTTGCTTCACGCCGCTGAGCACGGCTTCCTCGAGAAATTCCACGTCCTCGGGATCGACGATCTCCTTCGAGATCTTGATGGACATCACGTCACCCGAACCGTTCGCGACCACTGTCACCTTCCCGCCCGCGGCCTGCACCTCGACGGTTTTGTCTTCGAGCTCGGCCTGGGTCTTGGCCATTTGCTCCTGCATCTTCTGGGCCTGCTTCATCAACTTGTTCAGATTCATAATCGATCAGTCGCTCACGGTTTTGATTTCGCCCTTAAAAATTTCCAGCGCTTCGCGAATCAGCGGATCGTCCTTGAACGTCGCCTGTGATTCTGGCTTTTTCGGCACCGCCGGTTCGGCCTGCTCTGCGACCGTCAGGCCTTCTTTCAACACGAACTTAATCTTCCAATCCTGGCCGCTGATTTCTTTGACGATCGCTTCCAGAAACTCGCGAGTTCGCGGAATCGAGAGCGATTCCATCGCCGATTTGTGATCGGGCGGAAATCCCACGAGAAAAAAGCGGCCTTCAATGCCCAGGGCCGTTCCGGCATCGACCCATCCGCTGATTAACTTGCGCGTTGCTCGAACTTTTTCGGTCGTTTTCCGCCAGACTTCTTTGTGATCGATCTGCGAGGGCGGTGGGGATTCGTTTCTTGGTGCGGGAGGGGTTTCGGCGACGCGCGTGGCCTCGGGTTTTGGGGGAGGTGCGGCTGAGACAGCGGCCTCTACAATGCGCCTCACGGATGGCTTCGCCGGCGCGGTTTGTTCTTTGCCATCGCGCAACGCCGCCAGGTTCTGGATCACTTCGTTCAGCGTCACCTGGCTCAACGTTTGGATCGCTTTGATGATGGCGACTTCGAAATGGAGGCGCTTGTTCGGCGCCCATTTCATCCGGCCCTCGGCGGCGGCGAATTGATCGATTAATTCGAGCAGCCGATCGGTCTCGATCATGGCGGCCTGGGTTTCGAGCGACTTCTGCAGGTCCGGGTTCAAATCGTCGGCCAGCGCTTCCGGTTTTACTTTGCCGACGAGCAAATCGCGCAGATACGAAATCAGGTCGGACATCAACTTCATCATGTCCTTGCCGCTGTCGGCCTCGGTGTGAAGCAGTTCGAGCGCTTCCGGGGTTTCGCCGCGCAAAATCTTCTCAGTAAAATTCGCCACCGTTTGTTCGCTCGTGAACCCGAAGACACTGAGAACATCTGGTTCCGCGATCTTGTCGCCGCAAAACGCGACGAGCTGATCGAGCATCGATTCGGCATCGCGCAATCCGCCGTCCGCGCCTTTCGCGATCGCATGCGCTGCCGCCGGATCGAGCACGATCTTTTCCTTTCCGGCGATGAACTGGAGATGTTGGGCGATGAGATTCGCCGGGATCCGGTGGAGATCGAACCGCTGGCAGCGGCTGAGGATCGTGGGCAAAACTTTTTGCGGCTCGGTCGTCGCGAAGATGAACTTCACGTGCGGCGGCGGTTCCTCGAGCGTCTTGAGGAGTGCGTTAAACGCCGCCGAAGTGAGCATGTGCACCTCGTCGATGATGTAGATCTTGAAATGTCCTTTGCTCGGGGCGTAACGAACGTTGTCGCGCAACTCGCGCACCTGCTCGACGCCGTTGTTGCTCGCGCCATCGATCTCGAGCACGTCGAGGCTGTTGCCTGCCGTGATCTCCTTGCAGCTGTCGCAAACCCCGCACGGCGTCACCGTCGGGCCGTTCACGCAATTGAGCGCTTTCGCGAGGATGCGCGCCGTCGACGTCTTCCCGATCCCGCGCGGCCCGACGAAAAGATACGCGTGGGCCAGCCGGTTCTGCTCGACTGCATTCTTGAGCGTGCGCGTCACGTGCGTCTGTCCGACGAGATCGTCGAACGTCTGCGGCCGATATTTGCGCGCGAAAACCTGATAGCTCACGCGCTGAATCTAATCCGCTTCAATCGACCGCGAAAACAGAAAACGGAAAATCGGGACAGGATTAACAGGATTTATTGGATTGAAGCGTGGGAATCAGATTCTTCCATTGGGCGTTGGACGTTGGGCGTTGGGCGTTGGACGTTTTCCCCAATCATGAAGATCAGCCCATCGTGCCTCATTGTTCTCGCGCTCGTTTGCCTGATATCGCCTCTCTACGCCCGGGAGCCGCAAACATCCCCGCCGCCCACGCAGCACATTCGCGCCCGCGATCTCGGCATCCCGCTCGACGGTACCCCGGGCACTTTCAACGCGATCACCGACGTCCCCGGAGTCGAGGTCGGCTACACCGCGCTCGTCAGCGGCGACGGAAAACTCGAAGTCGGAAAGGGTCCCGTGCGCACTGGCGTGACCGCGATCCTCCCGCGCGGAAAAACCGATGATCCGGTTTATGCCGGCGTTTTCAGTCTCAATGGCAACGGCGAGATGACCGGCACCGCGTGGCTGGAGGAAGGCGGATTTCTCGAAGGGCCGATAGCGATTACGAACACGCACAGCGTTGGAGTGGTGCGCGACGCGATCATTGACTGGCGAGTGAAAAAAGGCGGCGCGGACCCGGGGGGTTTTTACTGGAGTCTGCCCGTTGTCGCGGAGACCTGGGACGGCTGGCTCAACGACGTGAACGGCTTCCACGTGAAGCCCGAACACGTTTTCAATGCGCTCAATACTGCGCATGGCGGCGCGATCGACGAGGGCAGCGTCGGTGGCGGGACCGGGATGGTTTGTTACGAATTCAAAGGCGGCACTGGAACTTCTTCCCGCCGGATTGAGATGAAGGAAAAGAAAGACGCCGCGCCGCGCACGTTCACCGTCGGCGTCCTGGTTCAGGCAAACTTCGGCCGTCGCCCTCAGCTCATGATCGCAGGAGTGCCGATGGGCAAAGAAATTCCTGGCCAGGTTTATCCGAAGGAAAACGGCTCCTGCATCGCGATCGTCGCGACCGATGCGCCGCTGTTGCCTCATCAACTCAAGCGGCTCGCCCGCCGGGTTTCGCTCGGGCTCGCCCGGACAGGAACAATTTCCGGAAACGGGTCCGGCGATTTGTTCCTCGCCTTTTCCACCGCGAACCCGGACGCGTCCAACCCGGACAAGATCACGCGGTCAGTTGAGACTCTGCCGAACGATCGGCTCGATCCGATTTTCGATGCGGTCGTTCAGGCGACCGAAGAAGCAGTGTTGAACGCGCTGATCGACAATCAAAGCATGATGGGCCGCGACGATCACAGAGTCGAAGCGCTTTCGCATGATCGGGTGCGCGAGCTTTTGAAGAAATACAACCGCGCGCCTTAATTGGAGCCGGCGCGCCCTGATGCCGGAAACGCGGGGCGATTGAAGATCCCGGGCGAAAACTCAACGGCACGAGGGCGTGCCGTCTCCATCGCGGAACTGTCTTACGCCAGCAGACGCTGGGACGCCCCGTGAAGGAGCGATCGCGACGTTTTCTTGAGAATGCCAGCGAGCGGTTTGCCCGAGCTAATGCGCACGGTCACACAGGCATCGCTTGGATCCTTGCCCGCGAAATTCTGTTCCCACCGCGTCTGTGCCGTGGCCAGCACGCGCGCGTGGTTGATATCCAGGGCCTGGCGTAATCCCGCGATCAAACGGCGGCTATCGATGACGGTGTCGGTGAGGGTCTGCTGGGTGGCATTCATGGCGGGCAAATAAAAAGCAGGATATGAGCCGGGCCGCGGATGTTTTTAGTTCATTCCGATCGAAGTTTTGGGGCCGCCTTTTCGCTCTTTCGTGCCCTCGTTCCTCGTTCCCAGGTTGTACTTGGGAACGAGGAACGAGAGAGGAGATAAGCAGGCCTTCGGCGGAAGTCAGTTCGATTCGTCCATTTCCTCTTCCAGCTCTTGTTTCAGATGCCGGCGCGCAGATTTCTTTATCGCTCGCCGCTTAGCCGCGACGGCTTGTTTTTCAGCCTGTCGTTCCTGGCGTGTTCGGGTTTCCACCGAGCTCGGCAAATGAGAAATTTTCGGGCGATTGGCACCGACCTTCTTTTCGCTGGGTTGGGCGTACGGTTCCATCGTCATATCGAGCGAAGTCGACGAAGGTAAAAACGCAACTCAAAATCTCTAGCGCCCCGGGCCGGAGTTCTTTAACCTCCGAACGAAATGAATTGGGACGCGATCAACGCAGTTTCGCAGCTGATCAGTTCGATCGCGGTCGTTGTTTCCGTCCTCTATTTGGCGGTGCAATTGCGCAGCAGCACGCGGGTCGCGCGGGTCGCGGCGATGGATGTGGCCGCAGCGGCGTTGCGTGAGGTGACGAAGCCGTTCATGGAGAACGCCGAGCTCGGGCGAGTCTGGCGGACTGGCCTCGAAAATCTCGACGGGTTGTCGGCCGACGATCAGGCCAGGTTTTTCCACGCGGCGCACCAGTTTCTCAAGGCGCTGGAGACGATCCATTACCATTACGTTTATGGCCTGCTCGACACGCAGCTTTGGGGAGGATGGCGGGAGCTCCTCCGGCATTATGTGGCGACGCCCGGACTTGAATACTATCTGAACCTTCGGGGCGCGGTGTTCTCCGAGCGCTTTCGAAAATTCATTCGAGAACTCGAGCCGGTCTCGGAGCGGTTTACGGTTGCGAATCTGTCGGGTCCGAAAACTCCGCCGAGCGATTAGCCATGGCCCTCGACCTCGCCGCCATCCGCGTCGCGCACGACCGCATCCGACGACATATTCATCGCACGCCCGTTCTGACCAGCGAGCGGCTCGATGCCGCCAGCGGCGCGTCGCTCTTTTTCAAGTGCGAGAATTTTCAAAAGGTCGGTGCGTTCAAGGCGCGCGGAGCGACGAACGCGGTGTTCGCGCTCGATGACGAGACGGCGCGGCACGGGGTGGCCACTCATTCTTCCGGGAACCATGCGGCGGCTCTTTCGCGCGCGGCGAAGCTCCGCGGGATCGCCGCCCACATCGTGATGCCGTCGAACTCGCCCAAGGTGAAAGTGCGCGCGGTCGAGGGCTATGGCGGCCGCATCGTTTTCTGCGAGCCGAACCAGCGGGCCCGCGAAGAAGCTTGCGCGCGCGTGATCGCGGAAACCGGCGCGACATTGATTCACCCTTTCGAAAACGAGGAGGTGATGGCGGGGCAGGGGACGATTGCCATCGAGGTCTTGGAAGAGGTCCCGGATCTCGATCTCCTTCTTTGTCCGGTCGGCGGTGGTGGGGTCCTTTGCGGTACCGCGGTCGCCGCGAAAAGCCTGCGGCCCGAAATTCGCGTGATTGCTGTCGAACCGGCCGGCGCGGATGATGCCGCCCAATCGTTCCAGCAACACCACCTCATTTACCAGGAGCAGAAAAACACGATCGCTGACGGATTACGCACGAATCTTGGCGCACCGAATTTTGAACTGCTCCAGCGCTACGTGGACGACATCGTGACCGTGAGCGATGAAGCGATCATCGCCGCGATGCGCGGGATTTGGGAGACCATGAAAATCGTAGTCGAGCCGTCGGGCGCTGTGCCGTATGCGGCGGTCGTGGAAGGGCGCGTCGATCTTCGTGGGAGACGTGTCGGCCTCGTTCTCACGGGCGGCAACGTCGACCTGGACGCGCTGCCGTGGATGACGAAATAAAGATTCTGTTCGCTTTCCGCGCCCCGCTTCTCCTACCCTGACCTTTCCTAAAAAAGGAAACTACAAATGTTAAGATCGATTGTCGGAGTCGTTGTCGGTTACCTGGTCATGTTCTTCGTGGCGTTTTGCGCTTACACCGCGGCTTACTTCGGGCTCGGCGCGGAGCGGGCCTTCGAGCCGGGCACTTACGCCCTCTCGGGCATTTGGATCGGTCTGGTGATCGCAATCACATTGATCGCCGGCCTTGTCGGCGGGCTCACCTGCGCTGCCATCAGTAAGAGCCGGACCACCGGATTGGTCTTTGCCCTGATCGTGTTTGTTCTCAGCTTCGTCTTCGAGCTTCCCAACCTTAAGAAGGACCACACCCCGGTGGCGCGAGCCGGGGATGTTTCGAACATGGAGGCCATGGGAAAGGCGCAACCGCCGGCCTGGCTTTGCCTGCTCAATCCCTTCCTGGGCGGTGCCGCTGTTCTCATGGGCACGCGGATGAAGAAGAGCCCGACGGTCTAAGAACCGCGCGGAACTGCTGCCTCGATCTTCCGACTCAAGGAGAATCCCAATGCTAAGATCCATCCTCGCCATCATCGTCAGTTACATCGCCATGTTCGTTATTTTCATGGCGATTTTCTTCGGTCTCTACTTCGCCCTTGGGGTCGAGCGCGTGTTTCAAACCGACAGTTACGAAGTGTCGATGCTTTGGATAATCATTACCCTGGTCGTCGCGTTTCTGGTTACGATGTTTGCCGGCTATCTCTGCGCGGCGATCAGCAAAAGTTGGCGCACCTGCCAGGTCTTCGCGCTCATCGTTTTCCTCCTTGCCTTATGGCAGTGTTTTTCCGCGGTGCGGCGCGATTCCGAGGGGCCGAATGTCCGGGCCGGCGATGTGACGTATCTCGAAGCGATCGGTCACGTCGTCACACCGATGTGGCTCCACTTCGTGAACCCCATCATCAACGGCGCCGGTATTCTCCTGGGCGCGCGTCTGAAACGGCGGGGCAGTGTCTAGTTTCGCCGATCGGCTCCTGGTTCTACGGCGAGCTTGCGTCCGGCTCTCGTTAGGGCAACGCGTAGACCTCGACGACCGCGATGCCCGTTGTTCCATTGACGCCGCGGACGAGCGCCGTGCAGTTGGAATTGTTGCCAGGAAGAGTGGCAACGATCGCAGACTCGTTATTATCCGTCGGCGCAACCGTGCTGTTGATGATAGCCTGCTTGTTCGGTGAATCCACCCAGTTGTCATTGAAGTCGATTAAGGCGCCGTTTCCATCACGAAGCTCGAGCGTCGGGTCAGCCATCTTCCCTGTAAGGCCGAGGGAGGGGCCGATCGCGCGGACAATCACGTTCTGCGGGTTTTTGCCCACCACGATTGTGCCGGCGAATAGAATATTGTCGCCGGTGGAAACGAATCCACGGGTGGAAATGTTCGCGAGCTTGGAGTCCACGAGCCGGTCAAGATCGTATGCTTCGACAACCCCGATGCCCGTTGTGTTGTTCGCGCCGCGGAGGATGGCGGTATAGGAGGAATTGTTCGCCGGCAGGATAGCGACGATCGCCGACTCGGCATCGTCCGTGGGCGGAATCGTGCTATCGATGATGGCCTGTTTGTTAGGCGAACTCTTCCAGTTGTCATTAGCGTCGACGAGAGCGCCCGTGGAATCCCGCAACTCGAGGGTTGGATCCGCCAGTTTATCGGCCAACGCCAGAGAGCTGCCGATGCCGCGCACGATTACCTTTTTCGGTTGCGTCCCGGTGATGATGAATCCGGCGATGAGAGCGTTATCGCCGGTTTCGACACGCAGCCGGGTCGCAATGTTGCCCAGGACGGTAGCGGTGGCGGTGATGGATTGGGTCGGCCCGCCGCACGCCGTGGTGACCGCCGCATTGTGAATGGCATCACCGCTATAAATGACTACCCAGTTGTAGGCGCCGGGGGCGCTGGGAGTGAAGGAGCCGGAAATGTAATTCCCGTTTCCATTCACCGGAACGGTGGAGGTGAAGATCGGCGCTCCGCTGCAACCGTTGTCGTTAGGCCCGAAGAGCTGGAAAGTCAGCGTGCCACCGGGCGGGGCGACCCCGTTGCCTGAGATCGAGGCCGTGTTGAAAACTGCCTCCCCCAAAGCGACGGAAGGCGAGGACTGCGTGGTGAGGGTCGGCGTCGCCGCATCGTCGTCGGTAATGGTGAGCACGGCGGTGTTTTGGGCGCCGAGGAAGGCCCCGCCCACGGGGTTGGTCAGCGCCAAAAAAATTGTCTCGTTGAACTCGTCGAGCGCGTCGTTATTGAGCGGAATCTGGACCGTTCGAGACGTCACGCCGCTCCCGAATACAACCACCTGATCCGAATCGGTGTAATCGGCTCCACCTTCGGCTGTGCCGTCGCTGGTCGTGAATTGGACCGTCGCACTTCCCTCGCTGCCTCGGACACGGTTAATCGTGATGGTGGCGACCGGTCCGCTTTCGCTGACGGAATAGGTTGGTGCGCTAAACTCGAAATCCCCCACCGGCGCTGCGGTGAGGGCCCGGACCAAGATGGGGCTTGCTCCGCCAATGACGTCGACGAAGGTCGCCGAACCGGTTACGAGATTGATCTTAAACAGGAGAGAGCTGGTTCCGTCCAGCGTCATCGCGGCCAGTGGCAGATTCACTCCGGCGACCGGGCTGAAAATGTCGAAGGCGCAATTGGCTCTGGTTAGATCATCCGTCGGGTTAATTCCAATTCCCAGTGAGCCGACGGTGAAGAGCTGACCGCTATTAGCAGTGACCGGTGTGGCACTGAACGACCCTTGTCGGGCAAGAACGTTCTGCGCCGTGTCGATGTCGTATAAAGTGGTTCTGGTCGCGCCGAAAAAGTTATTGAGGTAGGCCGTCCCGCCAGCGTCAACGTCAAGGCCGAAGCCGGGATCGCCAGAACCGTAGCCGAGCAGCGGGTCGATCGAATTTACGGTCCCGTCGTTTGGATTGAGTCGAAGGTTTTGTTCGGCGTCGCTGGTGACACGAATGCGGTCGACGATGGGATTGAAATCGAATCCAAACGATTGGCCGTTGAGCGTGAATGCTCCATCGCTACCGCGGACCGTGGCCGCGCCCGTCACGGGGTTGATGACATAGAGCCGGCTACCGCTGCCGAGTCCGAAGAGCTCGCCCGTGGCCGGCCGGAAATCGAGTGCGATGATAGTATCGCCTGCGACCAGGCCGGTGATCGCGACGGCAGTAACGCTCGCGGGATTGCTGCTCGGGAATCGCACGAGGTTATTATTGGCGGAGTTAATGGCGTACAAGGTCGGCGCTGGATAGCACTGGAAACCTGGCGCGGTGGCCTGGTAGTCCACGTTCGACGAGAGAAAAGGCTGAAAGACCACTTGAATGGCGGGATCCACCAAGTTCTGACCGGTTCCGGCCGGGTTCGTGATAATGGTGGGGCCGGTCGAGGAACCCCACCAATTGTTTTGGGCGATCAGGGTACCGGTGTAAGAGCCGCTCCCGGCAGAGATCTCCAGGCCGGCGCCCGAGTTGTTCTGAATGGCGTTGCTCCCAAAAATCAGGTTGCTGTTGGCCGAGCCGCCACCCAAATCCCCGATTCGGACGCCGCGGCTAGCTCCGTTATCGATGATATTCTGGCTAAGGCTGACGTCGCTGACCCCGCCACCGAGCACGACTTGGGAGCCAGTCGATCCCGTGATCGTATTCCCGGTGACGAACGACGCCACCGTGTTGTAGATCAGGATGCCGTTTCCGCTATTCGAAATCACGTTGTTGGAAATCGCGATGTTCGATTGCGAGCCAGTGAGCGTCGAGCCAAGAAAGACGCCGGCATTTTGGTTGCTCTCGAAGGTGTTGTTATCGATCAACACCCCGGTAAAGACGGAGCCCGCGTTGGTTTGATCCGTATAGATCGCCGTCCCGCTCAAGGGACCGGGGAGATTATTGTTCGCGAAGAGATTACGCTCAACGATCAGGGGATTGGTCCCGTTGTCGTTCGAAACAACCAGGCCCTTTGTGTTGTTCTGGATAATATTGTTGCGAATCTTCGTCCCAGCGATGTTGGCATTCAGGAAAATACCAGCGCCGAATTGGTTCGCGTCATTCGCTTCCTGAACGGTGAACCCGTCGATGGTGACCCCATCGACCGTGACTCGGAATCCCGAGGTGCGCGCCGTGCCCGAGGTTCCGCCTCGGACGACGGTTTCAAGAGAGCCGCGCCCCGCCGCGCGGGCATCTATTCCCGATTTCGCGCCGAGAAGGGTGAGTGATTTGTTGACGGTCACCAGTTCGCTAAAGGTGCCGGCATTGACCACGATGGTGTGTCCGCTCAAGGTCTGCGCGTCATTGATCGCGGCTTGAATCGTCGCGAAAAATTTCCCGGAATTGATATTCGCCACCGCGCTCGGGATTGCGGCGACCGCAGAAATTATGACGCTGCCGGAGCCGATATTTCCCACCAACGTCGCAGCGCCAGTTGCGAGATCGATGGCATAAAGCGCGAAGACGACCGGGCCATTGCCGGTGGACAGGGAGGCAAAAGCGGAACCGTCCTCGGCGATATCAAAGCCGACATTCCTGCTACTGACGTTTATTCCCAATGGATTAATCGTAGTGACCGCACCCAGGTTGGGCGACGGGCTCCCGTTCACGCCGCCGATGCGAACGAAGCGATCGTTCGCGAAGTCGATGCCGAAGAGCGTGCTCGCCGTCCCCGAGTTCCTGTCACTTCTGTCGTAGGCCAGACCAACCACCTCCTCCGTGCCGGGCGCGCCGGTATTGTCGAGATTCGTGTCAGTCGCAGCGAGCGCGCCTGTGTCCGGATCGACCCGCAAATTCTGGTCAGCCTGGTTCACGATCCGAATGCGATCCGCAACTGGATCGAAGGCGAATCCGTAAAAGGAGAGATCGGTCAGGGTCGTGGAGAAGGGTGCCGCGCCCACCTGAGTCGCAACCGCCGTGGCCAGATCAATGGTGTAAATCCGGCCGGTGTCGGTACCGGCTGTGTTGTTGATACCCAAGGCGTAGAGAACACCATTGGCCGGGCGGAAATCAATCCCGCGCACCACGTCACCACTGACCATCCCGGTGATGTTAATCGTGGAAGTGATCGTCGCTGGCGTGGCGCTGTCGAATCGGATTAACTGGTTGGGGCTTCCCCCAATTACGCCAACCATCGGCCTGGCCCCGGCCGGAAGGGCTGAGACCCAAAGGAGAAGGAAAAAACTGAGCTCGCGTATTCTCATTAGGCTGCAAACGCCTGCGATGCGATTGCACTCTTACCAGAAGTGGCTTTTTTGAGGCAAGGCAAATCCCGGGTGGCCTCGGCCTAACGAAACCCTCGCGCGCTCCTTTCCCATCGCGTCTCCGTATAAGATAACTTACGGTGCTCGATTCCATGAAAATCCTGGTCGTCGAAGATGACCCGCGCATTTCTGATGTGCTGGAGTACGCGCTGAAAGCGGAGGGCTACGACGTGCAGACGGCGCAACGCGGACGCGAAGCGGCCGAGATAGCGCGGAATTCTGCTCCGGGAGTGATCGTGCTCGATGTCGGCTTGCCCGATATCGATGGCTTCGAAGTATGCCGGATCGTGCGCACGTTCTCGGACGTGCCCGTGATTTTTCTGACGTCGCGCTCGGACGAAATCGATCGCGTCGTCGGCCTCGAGATCGGCGGCGACGATTACGTGGTGAAGCCCTTCAGTCCGCGCGAACTTGTAGCCCGGATCAAGGCCATCCTCCGGCGCAACCAGCGGCCGGAAACGACGAGAACCGGGGAACAGACCCAGGCCCAGCTATGCTATGGGTCGATCACCATGGATCCCGAAAAATTCCGCGTCACGTGCGAGGGGCGCGAGATCGTCCTGACCGCGCAGGAATTCAAACTCCTCGAACTGCTCGTTAGGCATCCCGGGCGTGTTTTTACCCGGGCGCAAGTGCTGAATCGCGCCTGGGGCGATGGCGGGCTCGTGACGGATCGGACAATCGACGTCCACGTGAAAAGCCTGCGCAAGAAATTCGGCAAATTCGAGTTCATCGAAACCGTGCGCGGTATCGGCTATCGCGCTCGCGAGCTGTAAATGCGTCTACCGGGTTTGCACAGCATCCATTGGAAGGTGTTTGTCTTTCACCTGGCGGTGTTGATCCTGCCGCTCGGTTACATTTCGTGGAAAGTCCGGACGAGCATCGAGACGAGCTACCTCCACTCGACCGAGGAGGGGATGATCGATACGGCGGCGGTGGTGAGTGAGTTCTATGCGCGGCTTTACGGACAATTCGGAGCGGACTCGGAGAAGGTGGCCGGCGAGCTTTCTCGGGTTTATTCGAACCTGAACGAGACCTACGAAATCAAGGCGCGCCTGTTTGGGTTCACCAAGGCGGAGGTCGACACGCGGTTGCTCGTTTACGATCCGGCTGGCCGCGTCATCTTCGATACGAGAGGCACGGCGACGAACCAGGATTTCTCGAAATGGACCGATGTGGGGCACGCACTCAAGGGCGAATACGGTTCGCGCTGGGAACTCGATAAGCCGCATCAGCGGGTAAACATTTACAGCACGCTGCCCGTCTTCGTGGATGGCAAGATCGTCGGCGCCGTCAGTGTGTCGAAGTCGACCAATCGCATTCGCAATTTCATCTCACGTTCGCTGGAGAATCTGCTTTTGCCGGGACTTATCGCGTTGCTCCTGGCGGCGGCGATGGCCTACATGCTCTCGGCTTACATCACGCGCATCATCTGGGCGCTGGCGTCACAGGCCGAGCGGATCGCCGCGGGCGAAAGCAACGTGCGCCTCGAGACGTGGACGCGCAGCGAACTGGGGACGCTGGCGCGCGCCGTGGGCCGGATGCGGGAGAAACTCGAGGGAAAAGCCTACGTCGAAGAGATGGCGACAAACCTATCGCACGAGTTGAAGACGCCACTGGCGGCGATTCGCGGTTCGGCGGAATTGCTGGAGGGTCCCGCGAGCGACGATCCGGAAGCTCGCGCCCGGTTTCTCACGAACATCCAAAGCGAAGTGGCGCGGCTGGATCGTCTCGTCAGCGAAGTGTTGAAGCTCTCCAGGATCGAGGCGCAGCCCGCGATGGGCGAAGCGACGCCGATCGATGCCGCTATCGTCGCGCGTGAACTCGCCGAAGCCTATCGCGCCCGGGCTGCGGATGCCGGCATCGTGTTTAGTTCGGAAATCGCCAGCGAACCGTTGCCGATCCGAATTGCCGAGCTGCATTTGAAACAGCTTCTCTCGAACCTGCTGGATAATGCGCTTCAATTCACCGTGTCCGGACGGGCCGTGCGTCTTGGTGTGACTCGTCGGGATGGCGTAATCGAGATTGAAGTGAACGATGAAGGGGCCGGGATCGAGCCGGAACTCTTACCGAAGGTGTTCGACCGGTTCTTCACCACGGAGAACCCGCGCACCGGCAACCGCGGGACTGGGCTCGGCCTCGCGATTGCGAAATCGATCGCGACTGCCAATGGCGGCACGATCTCGGTGCGAAGTGAGCTCGGACAAGGCAGTAGCTTCACCGTCATGTTTCCCTCGGCCTAACGAATCGTTTGATCCCCGCCGAACTCGAGCCGCCCACAGGGCGGCTGCTACAGTTTCGAAACTTCATCGAAGTTTCACGGGCTCTTCATCAAGGCTTAACAGTGAGCCGCGATAAGAGGGCATGGTTAAGTACATTTTTGCCCAGGTCGCGGCGATCGCTCTGGCTTCCTCGGCGTTCGCAGTCGAGCCCCCGGCGGCCCCGGATTTAAGCGAAGCGCGAGTCACGTTGCCCTACGGCGAGCTGAAGTCGCTCTGGGAGGCCGCGCAACGGGAGACTCCGGAAAAACGGAAGCCGCCGGTGGAAGCCACCCTCCTGGCCGCGCGCTATCAACTCGTCCTGAAAGGCGACCAGGCAACCGGGGTCGTCGAGTTCGAAACGCAAAGCTTCACGGATGAATGGACCGTCATTCCGCTGCTCGGCGCGCAAACCCAGATCGATGAAGTCGAGCCGGCCGATGTGCAACTCATCGCACGCGAGGGCCGGTTCGCGCTGGTCACCAATCGGATTGGTAAACAGAAAATCCGAATCAAGTTCGCCGTGAAGCTGACTGGCTCCAGCGACGGCACGCATTTTCGCCTCGCGATTTCTCCCGCCGCCATCAACACGCTTTCGGTGGCCGGCATTCCGGAGAAGCAAATGCTCCGGATCGCGGACGCGACGCAGCTCTCGGCGGAAAAGGATCGCGCCAGTTACCGGTGGCGGGCGCAGGAAGAACTCGCGTTCGACGTGATTCCGGAAAAGGCGGTCGTTCCGCCGACGCCTAGCCGATGGAAACTCGAAGCGCAGGGGCTGGTCCAATTCGGCGACGGCAAACTGAATTACCTCGCGCACCTCGCCGCGAATACCGAGCACGGTTCGGGTTTGATCATGGAGTTGGAGTTTCCCGCCGGCGCCGACGTGACGAAGATTTCCGGCCCCGATCTCGGCGACTGGCAGGCGACCACTACCGACAGCCAAACCCGGCGTGTCCATTTGCACTGGCAGACGCGCGACGTTCTGCGGCGCGAAGTGGAGGTCCAATACAATTTCGCGCAACCACTGACCGGCGGGGAATGGAATCTCAAATCGCCGCACCTCGTCGACGGCGAAAATAATCCGCCGCTTTACGTGGTCCTGCCGCCGCAAGGGCTCGACCTGACGACCGCCGCTCAAACCGCTGTGCCGCGACAATTGCCGGCCTGGTTGGTGGAGAAAGCGAACGGGAAAAATTATCAGGTCTTCCTCGGCGACACCCCGGTGACGGCGAAATGGTTGCCGCTCGTGGAAACCGCCCAGGCCGTCGTTGAAACCGCCACCGCGAAAACGCGCATCGTTTCCGACGGCGCGCTCTTGACCGAGATCGATTACACGGTGCGGCACGAACGCGCTCTTCGCTGGAGTGTCAATCTTCCGGAAGATTGCGAACTGCTGGCGGCGAGCATCGAAGGCCTGCCGGTGAAGCCAATCGATCGCGGCGAGCACGTCATCGAGTTTTCGCTTCCGAGCGGAAAGGCCGTTACGGCGGTGGCGTTGTCTTACACCGCGAAGAAGCCCGCCTTCAAACCGATCTCTGGCCAGATCGCCGTCGAGCTTCCGCAAACCGATCTGCTCGTCCACTGGATCGATTGGGAGCTACGCATCCCGGTCGCGTACGAAATCGCGGCCTTCGAAGGCAACGTCGAGTCCGTGCCCTGCGACAAAACCGACGGCGGCTCACGCGTCGTGCCATTGCACAAGGAGCTGTGCAAGAACGAACGGCCGCGTGCCGAATTTTTCTACCAGAAACCGCAACCTAACAAGTAATCAACATGAGACTGACCCATATCGAAAAACGGCTGGAGCGCCTGCTCGCCCGGCCTGCCAAACGAACCCGCCCGTTACCGCGAAGGAAACTGAAGCGCAGCAAAAGAAAGGCCGCCCGATCATGACCATCCCAAGACTTTTCGCCATTGGCGGGATCATTGTCTGCACCGCTCTCGGCTGGTTTATTCTCGGGTCGAGCGTGCTGGTTCGCTCCGGTGTTTCCTTGGATCGCTGCGCCCCGAATGTAACCGGCGGCTGGGGACCGGTCATGACGCAACCGCATCCGGTCATGTATTACAACTCGCCCGGCAGCGCGAACGGCCGGCACCTGATCCAGCCTGCGCAAAGCGATGTCACCGTCGCCTTGCGTTACGAGCCGAAGAAAAAAGGATTACTCTGGTATCGAACGTATCTCGTGGATTTTCACGGCGACTACAGCCTGCAGAATCCGACGCAGATTACCCAGACGATCTATGTCCGTTTTGAGTTTCCCGCGGCCGACGCGAGCTACAGCGATTTCTCGTTCCTCATCGACGGCGTTCCGGCCACTGGGAACAACAAGACGGCTGAGGGAATCACCGAAGCGGTCACGCTTCAGCCGGGCCAAAGCGCGAAGTTCACCGTTGCCTACCGATCGCGCGGCACGGAGCGCTGGGGCTATTCCTTCGGCGACACGACCCGGATCAGGAATTTCCGTCTCGCCATGACGACCGATTTCGCGGAGTTCGATTTCCCGGCCGGCACTGGATCGCCCACGGAACGGGCACGGAATGGGAACGGCTGGAATTTCGTCTGGTCGTATCCCGACGTCATCAACGCCCAGGCGATCGCCATGGGCGTGCCTTCCGTGGCTAATCCGGGCCCGGTCGCTTCGCGAATGTCGTTCTTTGCGCCGGTCTCGTTGCTCTTCTTCTTCGCGGTCCTCGTGCTGATGGGAATGGTCTGGCGCATCAGTCTGCATCCGATGAATTACTTCTTCATGGCGGCCGGCTGTTTCGCCTTCCAACTTCTCTTCGCATATCTCGTCGATCTGATTCCGCTGTCGCTTGCGTTCGTTATCTCCGCGGCGGTCTCACTGGCGTTGGTCTCGGGATATCTCTTTGCCGCGGTTGGACGGCGTTTCGCGCAACTGGCGGTCATCGCGCAATTCGCCTACATGGTTTTGTTCAGTTACAGCTTCTTCTTCGAAGGGCTGACGGGCCTGACGATCACCATCGGCGCGATCGTCACCCTGGCGCTGCTAATGGCGGCCACCGCCAAAGTGAATTGGGCTGACAAGTTCGGTTCGCAAACGGTGCTGGGTGGAGTGCCGCCGCCAGTCCCGGGGACGTAAATCGTCGCGCCTACGTTGTTCCAGGTTGCAAAGAAATGGCCGCCGTGATGATCTCATTCCTGTGTGAGGACCCCCCAGTCCATGAAATCGTCCGGTGCCCATGAAGATGGAAAGCTCGGGCACATTGATGAATATCTTGCCGTCGGACAGGAGGGCGGTGCGTCCGACGTTCATCTGGGCGTTAACGCGCCGCCGCTCTGGCGCCTGCACGGAATTCTCCAGCCGATTTGGCCGGGTGCCGCGAAGCTGACCAGCGACGAAACGGCCGCCCTCGCCGAGGGCTTCCTGACCGACGCGCAAAAAATCCAGCTCAACGAACGCGGCGACGCGGACTTCGCCTACGCCAACGCGACCGGCCGCTTCCGGGCCAGCGTTGTGCGGCAGCGGCTCGGGATCGACCTCGTGTTTCGCATCATCAACACAAAGGTGCGGACGATGGATGAGCTGGGATTGCCCGAAAGCCTCAAGTTGCTGACCCGTTACCAGAACGGGCTCATCCTGGTGACCGGTTCTGTCGGGAGCGGGAAGTCGACGACGCTGGCCGCGCTCGTGGAGCAGGTGAATATCGAGCGGCGCGAGCACATCATCACGCTCGAAGACCCGATCGAATACATTTTCGAACCGAAAGGCTGCCACATCACCCAACGCGAAGTGCACACGCACACCCGCTCGTTCGGTGCGGCCTTGCGCGGCGCGCTCCGCGAAGATCCCGACGTCATCATGGTGGGCGAAATGCGTGACCTGGAGACGATTTCGCTCGCGATTACCGCGGCGGAAACGGGGCACCTGGTCCTCGGGACGCTTCACACCAGCAACGCCTCGCGCACGCTGGATCGCCTGCTCGATGTTTTCCCGGTCGATCAACAGGAACAAATCCGGATCATGGTGAGCGAATCGCTTCGCGGAATTATCAGCCAGCAACTGGTGCCTCGCGCCGACGGCAAGGGCCGCGTGCTGGCGGTAGAAACGCTGACGAACACGCCCGCCGTCGCCAACGTGATTCGGGAAGCAAAAACCTACATGCTGCCCGGCATCATCCAGACCGGGAAGAAACAGGGGATGCAGGCGATGGAGGATGCGCTGACGGCGCTGGCGGAGCGGGGATTGATCAGCCGCGAGGAAGCAGGGCGCGTTTGAACGGATGAAGGCGACTCAAATGACGAAGCACGAATGACGAATGCCGAAGGAATGACGAAACACGAAATCCGAAAACAAGAACACGCTCGTCCTTCGACATTCGAGTTTCGTCATTTTCTCGACATTCGTCATTCGACATTCGTCATTTAGCCCCCCATGCCCTCCATCGACCAACTCCTCTCCATCATCGTCGCCCAAGACGGTTCCGACCTTCACATCGGTGAAGGGCAGCCGCCCAAAATGCGCTGGCACGGTGATGTGAAACCGATCCGCGCCGAACCGGTGACGCGCGAGGAGGCGGCGGGAATGTTGAGCGAGATTTGCGGCGCGGAAAGCTGGGCACTGTTCGAAGAGCGAGGTGATCTCGATTTCGCCTACGAGATGGATGAGCGCTCGCGCTTTCGCTGCAATTTTCTCAAGCAGGCCAATGGTTACGGCGCCGTTTTTCGTTTGATCCCAACGAAGATCGCCACGCTCGACCAGCTGGGGATCCCCGCCGTAGTGAAACGGTTCGGGCACCTGCGCGGTGGACTTGTCCTGGTGACGGGTCCGACCGGATCGGGAAAGTCAACGACGCTGGCCGCGTTGATCGATTACATAAACGACAACTTTTCCCGGCACATCGTCACGATCGAGGAGCCGATCGAGTTCGTGCACGGCAACAAGCGCAGCATTATCACTCAACGCGAAGTGCCGGTGGATTGCATTTCGTTTCCGGACGGATTGAAGGCGGCTTTGCGCGAGGATGCGGACATCGTGCTCGTAGGCGAGATGCGCGATCTCGAGACGATCTCGCTTGCGCTCACGGCCGCCGAGACCGGGCTCCTCGTTTTCGGAACGCTGCACACGAACAACGCGCGCAAAACGATCGACCGCATGGTCGACGCCTTCCCCGCGAACAAACAAGCGCAGGCCCGGACGATGTTGGCGAACTCACTCCGTGGCGTGCTCGCGCAGTTACTCCTGAAAAAGGCGGACGGCTCCGGTCGGCTGGCTGTGAACGAAATCCTCATCGCGAGTCCGGCGGTCTCGGCCATCATTCGCGAAGGCGCGACCCAGAAGCTTCAAGACGTGATCGTTTCCGGCAAAGGCCAGGGGATGCAATTCATGGACGACGCGATCCAGGTGCTGCTCAACACCGGCGCCGTCTCCCCACATGAAGCTTTCATGAAGGCGATCGACAAGAACCGGTTCAAACAATTCCTGCCGCCAGACGAGGCCGCGCTTGGCAATTCCACCGGCGCCGCCCCGGACGACGCGAAGCGCGCGCCGGGCGATTTCGTGAAGCTGCGGGAGCGCCGCCGCTAGGCCAGCAGCCCGAAAAAACATCGAAGGCAGGCTGGCGCCTGCCTTCGTGCGTTTCGGAAAATTCGATTTCCTGGTCTTAGTTATAGGGCGACCAGAAGGCGGCGTCCGTCACGTCGGACAGAGCAGTCTTCGTAGTCGTGGGAACCTGCGGAAGAATGTCTACGGACTGCAGGCCGTAATCGGCGCCGAGAATGTCCTTGCCGGTCGCGAAAAGGTTTGTGTCCTTCTTCAGGTAGTTGGTCCAGTCAGTGACGTCCACCGGGTCGCCGCT
This sequence comes from Verrucomicrobiota bacterium, assembly GCA_041167505.1. Taxonomy (GTDB): domain Bacteria; phylum Verrucomicrobiota; class Verrucomicrobiia; order Chthoniobacterales; family UBA10450; genus AV80. The sequence goes on along the minus strand of JBEEHR010000053.1, from coordinate 155,563 downwards.
CTTCTTGCTGGTTTCGATCGCGTACTGATCGACGGCGGAATCGATCAGCCGGAGATCGTTGATAATGCGGCTGGCCTGGGAGCGTTTGCGGGCCCGAAGAAAACCGGGAACGGCGATCGCGGCCAGGAGAGCGATGATGGCCACGACGATCATGATTTCGACCAGGGTAAAGCCGGTCCGACGCGAGCTGAGATTCATTTTCATTGTTTTGAAAATTTAGCAATCGGTATGCCAATGTATCGGCGGTCGATAGGATAATTCCCTACGAACAAATTTTGTTTTTTCGGCTATACAGGAAAATCACAGTCCGATAATTGTAATCCGTGTGACACCCCAATTGCAGTCCGACGATTACCATGCGCTCGCTTCTTTCCGTTACGCGCTGCGCAAGTTTCTTAGCTTCAGCAAGCGCGCTCTCGCGGCGGAGGCTGACCTGACGCCCGATCAATACGAAGCGCTCCTGGCATTGAAAGCGTTCTCTGGCGACCGGGGCCTCACGATCAGCGACCTGAGCGAGCGGCTCCAGGTCAAACATCACACCGCGGTTGGATTGGTGGACAAACTGGAAGAGCTTAGCTTCGTTCGCCGGGAGCAGGGAGTCACCGATCGGCGCCAAGTTTTCCTCCGGCTCACTGCTGCGGGATCACGCGTGCTGGCGAAAGTGGCGGTGCTGCACCGGCGCGAAATGCGGATCCGCAGCCCGGAGATGATCGAGGCGTTGCTGCGTCTTCGGAAGTGACAGCTCTCGTGCGCTCCTGCGCGCGGCCTCATTGACAGAAAAAATCGTGGGTGATACCGTCGCCGCAATTTACGCAAAAGGTGCAGACGCTCCTCAATAGTCAGGTGCTGGTCCTCAACCGCCTATGGCAGGCGGTCAACATCTGCTCGGCTCGCCGCGCCTTTACCCTGCTTTACCAGGGTCATGCCCAGGTCGTTTCCTCCGATCCCGGCGATAATTTCCTGACCCACGATTTCGACAGCTGGCGCGATTTCTCCGCGACGGCGCCGGAACACGAAATGGTGACCACCATCTCGTGGAAGATCCGGGTGCCGCGCGTCATCGTCCTGCTGCTCTTCGATCGGTTGCCGAAAAAGGAAGTGAAGTTTACCCGGCACAATGTGTTCGAGCGAGACAAGAACACCTGCCAGTACTGCGGCGGCGTTTTTGAGCGGCCGGATTTGAACCTCGACCACGTCCTGCCGCGCGACCGCGGCGGGCTGACGACGTGGGAGAACGTGGTGTGCTCGTGCATCCCGTGCAATACGCGAAAGGGAAACCGCCTCCCGCATGAAGCCCACATGACGCTGGTCCGCCGACCGAAGCGGCCGAAATGGCGTCCGTTCGTGCACGTGACTTTCAGCTCACAGCATCACGAGAGCTGGCGACACTTCGTCGATCTCGCCTATTGGAACGTCGAGCTGAGCGATTAGCGTTTTTGCTGTAGTCACCGCGCTCTGTCGCCGTGTTCGCCGTTACGCCCCGACAGAGCGGGGCGACTACAGCCCTGAATGACCAGAAGACAAGGCGACGGCCTTGCTCGGCGGTCGCAACGAGTTCACAACGGGCTGGGGATAAATCCCGAAAACGATGATGCCGGCCATCATGGCGAGCATCGCCAGGCGCGATGTGCCGCTTACCGGGACCGCGATGTCTGCGGCCGGCGTTTCCCAGTACATGGCGCGGACGACTTTGAAATAGTAATAGAATCCGCAGGCGACGGTGATCACGCCGGCGACGATCAGCGTGGTCTGTTGATGGGCGATCGCGGCGTTGAAGATGTAAAATTTGCCGAGGAATCCCGCTGTGAATGGCACGCCGGCGAGCGACGCCATTGCGATCAACATCGCAAACGCCAGGAACGGGGACCGCTTCGCCAGGCCGTTGAAGTCCTCGATGTTGTCCCCCGTTTTCTGCGAAACCACGACGAGAACGGCGAAGCTGAGCAACGTCATCAGCAGGTACGCGACGAGATAAAAGACGACCGCTTCACCGGCCAGGCAGACGACACCGATCAGGAGATACCCGGCGTGAGCGATACTCGAATAGGCGAGGAGGCGTTTGAGGTTGGTCTGTGGAAGCGCCGCGAGATTGCCGTAAATCAGAGTGGCGAGTGCGATCAGGACGAGGAGGCGTTCCATCCGGGGCATGACGAGGAAGGGCTGCAGCACTCGCAAGAGCACCACGAAGCCGGCGGCTTTCGATCCCACGGAAAGGTAGGCCGTTACCGGAGTGGGCGCGCCCTGGTAAACATCCGGCACCCAGATTTGAAACGGCACAGCGGCGATCTTGAAGCCGAGCGCGACGAGCACCAGCAGCATCCCGAAAAGCGCGGGACCGCTTTCCACCGCCGGATTTGCGAGAGCGGCCGCGACGCGGGAGAGATTCGTCTCGCCAGTCACGCCAAAAATCCAGGTGATGCCGTAAACCAGGAAGCCGGTCGAAAGCGCACTCAAAATCAGATATTTCACACCGGCCTCGAGGCTGGCCGAATTGCGGCGCATGAATGCGACCAGGACGTAAAACGACATGGTCACCAGCTCCAGCGAAACGAAGATCATCACGAAATCGATCGCGGACGCCATCCACATCAGCCCGACGCAGGTGAAGATCGGCAGCGCGAAGAACTCGCCGAGACCGGCCTGCGGCGAAGCGGCGTGGATCGAGTCGCGCACGACTGGCGCGTAATCGACCATCATGGCGAGCACCAGGATCGTGGTGACGAGCGCGAAGCGTTTGAAAAAGATCGCGAGCGGATCGGCCGTGTAAAAACTCCAGAAGCCGGCATCAGCGACTTCGTTGGCTGAGGGAGTGAGGAAGAAACTCGCGGCGAAGACCGTGGCCAGGCCGAGCATGGCGGTGAAAGCGAACGTGCGCTTGTCGATCTGGTCCGCGAACATTTCAAACAGGAGGACAAGCAATCCCAGAACGAGCACCGCGATTTCCAGACTGGGCGCGATGATGTTCATTGCTTGGCGGCGGCGAAGTAGCTCTTGAAGGTGGGCGTCACCATCCGGACGAACGTTTGCGGGAAGAACCCGAACCAGATCGTGATCGCGACCAGAAACCCAATGGGAACTCGGAGGCTTCGGCCGAGATCGGTCACGCCGCCGAGTGATTCACCGATCGCTCCCATGAAAACGGCGCGGTAGGCGCGCAGCATGTAAACCGCCGAGATCACCACGCCCCACAGGCAGAGCACCGTTGCGATTTGATAAATAGAGAAGTGCTCCGGGTTCGCGCCGTTGCGGAATGTTCCGAAGAGCACCATCACTTCCCCAGCAAAATTGGCGAACCCCGGCAAACCGATGGACGCAAACGCCGCCAGGCCAAAAACGAGCCCGGCCCGCGGCATCAATTTCCCGAGGCCGCCGAGGTCTTCGAGCACGAGAGTGCCTGTGCGCTGGCGAATTTCCCCAGTGATGGCAAACAGCAGGGCGATGGAAATCCCGTGCGCGAAAATCAGAATCGCGGCGCCGCTGGTGCCGAGCAAGGTCCCGCTGGCGATGCCGAGGAAAATGTAGCCCATGTGCATCACGCTCGAATAACCGAGCATCCAATCGAGCCGCTTCTGCGCAATCGTGACCAGCCCCACATAGATGATGTTTCCGAGCAGCAGGTAGATCAGGAGCGTGTTGTATTCCTGCGCGCCCGCGGGCAGGAGCGGCAACGCAAGCCGGAGCAGGCCGTACAATCCAAACTTTTTCAGGACGCCCGCATGAAGCATCGCTGCTGGCGCCGGAGCCGACGCGTACGCTTCCGGCGCCCAGGTGTGAAAGGGGAAAAGCGAAACCAGAATTCCGAAACCGAGGAGTAGCACGAGGAAAATATTCCCCTGGGCACTCGCCGGAATCAGGATCGCGGATTTTTGCAGCACCCGGATATCAAAGCTGCGTGCGGCCTCGGGCACCGCTTGGTAAAGCATGATCAATCCGAGGAGCAGAATGAAACTCCCGGTCGCGAGGTAGATTGTGATTTTCCACGCGGCGAGCTGCCGGTTCCCCGTTCCCCAGATGCCGATGAGGAGGAACGTCGGGATCAGCGCCAGTTCGTGAAAGGCGTAGAAGAAAAACAGATCGAGTGATGCGAACGCGCCGAATGCGCCGGCCGCGATGAAGAGGAGGCAGGCGTAAAAGGCGTTGCGATGCTCGGCGATTTCGCCGGTGAACCAGACCGCCGCGAAAGCCACCAGCGCGGTGAGGAGCAGCATCATCAGGCTCAGTCCGTCGATGCCGAGGGTGAAGTTAATCTTCCAATCGCTGCTGACTGGAAACGACGTCACCATTTGGTAGCCGCTCTGGCCTGTTTCGAAGCCGCCAAAATAGGCCAGGAGCACGGCGCCGAGCGTTACCCCAGAGGACCACAACGCCGTCCGTCGCGCCGGTGCGCCGAGCAGAATCGCCAGCGCGGCCGCGATCGGAAACAGGACAATGAAAAGGAGGATCATCGGAAAATCGTGAAATAGATGAGGCCGACGATGCCGAGCCCAAAAAGGAACGCGTAGGCCTGGAGGTTTCCGACTTGAAACAATCGAAGCAGCGAACCGATGCCCCACGTCGCGGTGCTCGCGCCCCGGATTCCAGCGCCGTCGAGGATCCAGCGGTCGATGAACGCGCTCAGCTTGGCCAGCAATTCCTGCGTGGCGCCGATCAGGAACGAATAGAGTTCGTCGAAGTAAAACCGGTTCCGAAACGGCGCGAAATCAATCGGCTCGGCCTGGCGATTTCGATAGAGGATGATCGCGACGAGCGCGCCAGCTACGGTCGCGCCGAGGGCCATCCCCGGCACGAGCCAGCCGGTTTCCTGTTCGGCCGGTAGTTGTACGAACAATCGCGCCACAAATCCGAATCCCGCGGCGAAAGCCGGGATCGCGAGCAGGATCAGCGGTCCGATCATGACCCACGGCGCTTCGCGTCCGGCGCGGGCGCGGTCGCTGCGCGGTTTACCGAAGAAGACGACCACCACCAGCCTGAGCATGTAGAACGCGGTCAGGAACGCGGTGAAAAGCGCCAGCCAGAAAATCGCGCGGTTCCTTTCATAGGCGAGCGCGAGAATCGCGTCCTTGCTAAAGAAACCGCTGAACGGCGGAAGCCCGATCAACGCGAACGTGCCGACCAGGAACGTCAGGAATGTGATCCCGAGCCGGCCGGCGAGTCCGCCCATCTTCCAGATGTTTTGCTCGTGATGGAGCATAACGATGATCGAGCCGGCGCCGAGGAAGAGGAGCGCCTTGAAAAATGCGTGAGTGAAGAGGTGGAACATCGCCGCCTGCCCTGAGGCGAGTCCGACCGCCATGACCATGTAGCCGAGCTGCGAGAGAGTGGAGTACGCGAGGATGCGTTTGATGTCGTTTTGTTGCGTGGCAATCAGCGCGGCCATCACGGCGGTGATCGTTCCAATCCACGAGATCACCCAGAGCGCCGGTGGCGATGCCTCGAAGAGGAAACCGACGCGCACAAGCATGTAAACGCCGGCGGCCACCATCGTCGCGGCGTGGATCAGGGCCGAGATCGGCGTCGGGCCTTCCATCGCGTCGGGCAACCAGACGTGGAGAGGGAACTGCGCCGATTTGCCGGCCGCGCCGCAGAAGATGAGGAGCGCGGCGACGGTGAGGTAATCCGGATAGCTCGTGATTCGCGCGAGCTGTTGATGCATCTCCGAGAAAACAACCGAGCCCGTGGCGACCCACGCCATCATGATCCCGAGCATGAATCCAAAATCGCCGATGCGATTGGTGAGGAATGCTTTCTTCGCCGCCTCCGCCGCGGAATCGCGCTCGAACCAGTGCCCGATCAGCAAATAGGAACTGACGCCCACCAGCTCCCAGAAGATGAACATCATCACGAAATTGTTCGAGACGACGATGCCGAGCATCGAGAACATGAAAAACGAGAGCGACGCGAAGTAGCGCGCCTTGCCCGAGTCATCCCGCATGTAGCCTAACGAGTAGATGTGGATGAGAGCGCCGACGCCAGTCACGAGCAGCAGCATTGTTTTCGTCAAATCGTCGAGGACGAATCCGAGCGGCACGTAAAGGACAGGACGGAGATCGAGCCAGGTCAGTTCGAGCGCCTGGATGTCGGGCGTGGCGAAAACGACGCAGCTCCCGGCGAAACTGGCGAGCACGGCGAGGACGGAAATGAAGCTGCTCAGGCCCGGCCACCGTCTCGTGAAGAGGACGATCACGACCGCTGCCAGGAACGGCAGTAGGAGAATAAACCAGGGCAGTAGCGCGCTATTCATCACAGCTCAAAATTTCAGCGTGCTGATGTCTTCGACATGGGTCGTTTGCCGCGCGCGATAAAGTGCGACGATGATCGCCAGGCCGACCGCCACTTCCGCGGCCGCGACCGTGATGATGAAGAACACAAAAACCTGGGCGTTGTAATTTGCCATCCCATCCGCGCCGACGCGAAAGCGCGAGAAGGCGACGAGCGAGAGGTTCGCGGCGTTCAACATCAGCTCGAGCGACATGAAGATGATGATGATGTTCCGGCGGAGAAGCACGCCGGCGAACCCGATCGTGAAAAGCATCCCGCTGACGATGAGATAATGGCCGAGCGTTAACATGCCTAACGAAGCTCCCGTTTGCTCAGGACGACGACACCGATCGTCGCGACCAGCACCAGCACGCCGATGATCTGGAACGGCAGGTTGTAATTCGTGAACAGCATCAGGCCGATGTTGTGGACGTCGTCAGTCTTCGCAGAAGTCAGCGCCGGGAACGGCTGTTTCGCGGCGCTCAATTGTCCCACAACGAAACAAATCTGGATGAAAAGCGCGACCGCGACCGCGATTCCGCCTGCGACCGAGACGTAATTGATCTTGCGCAGGTTCTCCGTCCGGAGATCGAGCAGCATGATGATGAAGAGAAACAGCACCATGACCGCCCCGGCATAGACCAGAACCTGGATGATGCCGATGAAGAACGCGTCCAGCGACATGAACAGCGCCGAGAGCCCCATGAAACAAATGACGAGGCTGAGCGCGCTCGCGATCGGGTTGCGGTTGATAATTACAGCCGCGCCGAACACCAACATCAAAAAGGCAAAGAACCAGAAGAGGAACGGGTTCATCGGGTGATTGCAGATCGCAGATTGCAGATTGCAGATTGAAATCGGCCGCCTGCCGGCAATCTGAAATCTGAAATCTGAAATCTGAAATGGTTTCTCATTTCTTCTCGTTCCACTTCAGCACGACTCCGTGCATGACGCCGCCCATCTCGAGCAGCTTTTCCTTGTTGTGGACCATGTCCGCGCGGGTGAAGCCAGTGATCGCGTAATCTTTGCGCAGATAGATCGCCTGCTCAGGACAAACTTCTTCGCACAGCCCGCAGTAGATGCAGCGGATCATGTCGATATCGAATTCGTGCGGGAATTTCTCCACCTTCGCGAACTTGTCGCCGGCCGGGAATTCGCCCGGGATGATCTTGATGGCGCGCGGCGGACAGATGAATTCGCAAAGCTGGCAGGCGACGCAACGGACGCGGCCGGTGTCATCGCGAACCAGCGCGGGCGCGCCGCGATAATGCTCCGGCAGATGGCTGTCCCACTTTTCCTCCGGGTATTGCATCGTCACTTTCGTCCGGCCGAAGAGCATGTTCTTGAAATGCCGCATCGTGATCGCCATTCCGCTCAGGATTGCCGGCAGATAAAGCCGTTCGCGGAAGTTCAGTTTTGGGCGTGAAACGGTGATGGCCATTTTCAGTTCTTACTCGTGCTCGTGCTCGTGTTCGTAATCGAGCTCTTTCGAGCACGAGCACGATTACGAAGCGTTAGAGCGATCATTGCGGGAAGTAGGCGAGGATGATTGCCATCAGGAAGATGTTTACGAGGGCGATTTCGAAAAAGAAGACCCAGCCGAGTCGCATGAGCTGGTCGTAGCGAAAACGCGGAAGTGTCCAGCGGACCCAGATAAAGACGAAGAGCAGCGCGGCGATCTTGGAGAAGAAGATAAAGATGTTCAGCAAACCCCAGCCCCAGCCGTGGGATCCATCGGGCACGCCGGGGAAATGCCAGCCGCCGAGAAACAGCGTCACGATGATCGCGCTGCCGGTGATCATCGCTACGTATTCGCCCAGGAAAAAGAGACCGAACTTCATCGAGCCGTATTCGGTGTGGTAACCGCCGACGAGTTCCGTCTCAGCCTCCGGCAAATCGAACGGGAGCCGATTCGTTTCCGCAAAGATCGCGATCGTGAAGACGACGAACGAGATCATCATCGGAATGGCGAGTAACCATTTGTGGAGGTTTCCCCAGTCGCCGATGAAGGGCGCGATCATCCACCCGTTTTCGATTTGATAGCGCACGACCTCCGTCAAGCGGAGCTGGCCGACGAGGAGAAACACGGGAATGACAGCGAGCCCGAGCGACAACTCGTAGGAGATCATCTGCGAAGTCGAACGGACGCCGCCCAGAAACGAGTATTTGGAATTCGACGACCAACCGGCGAGGACGATGCCGTAGACACCTAACGAAGCGATCGCAAAGACGAAGAGCACACCGACGTTGATATCGGCGATGACCATCGGCACGCCGAAGAGCGTGCTGCCGAAGGGGACCACGGCGAGCGTGGTAATGGCCGGGATCATCGCGAGACAGGGCGCGAGCCAGTAGTAGAACTTGTTCACGTGCGCCGGAGTGAAATCTTCTTTCAGGAGGAACTTCGCGGCGTCAGCGATCGGCTGAAACAACCCGGCGGGACCGACACGATTCGGGCCCAGTCTGTCCTGGATGAGGGCGCTGATTCGGCGCTCGGCGTAAACCGTGTAGTTCATGATCCCGAGGACCACGGCCAAAAGCGCCGTGATCTTGATCAGCGATGTGGCGATGAAATAGAAGTCCATCACGCGATTTCCAGAACCTGGACGCCGAGATCTCCGATCTTGCTCAGGCTCAACCCAGCGAGTGCGGGGACCGATTCGCTCATCTGGCGAAAGACATCCTCGATCGAATAGATCCCATTTCGGCCCGAGTACGCCTGGATCAGATCGCGCAGAATTTCCCAGTCATCGCGCGCCTGACCAGGACCGCGGGCCGCACGGTTCAGTCGTTGCAGCCGCCCCTTTCCGTTGATCATTGAGCCGCGTTTCTCGGCAAAACCAAACGAGGGCAGAAGGGCTGTGGCGGCAGCGGTGGAATCGTTCGCGAGCAGATTCATGACGACGAACGCCGGCAAGGCCGATAGCTGAGCGGCCGTGAGCCCGATCTCCGTAGCGTCCTCACCGAGCGCGATCAGGCCGCGAATTCGTCCGGAGGCGACACCATCGACAATCTCGCGAAGACGCGCTCCCGGATAAGAGGTCACGCCGAGCAAGCGCGCGCCGTTCGTATTCGGATTGCGGTCGGCGCTCAGAAGAATGTCGTCCGACGGCCCCGTTCGCGGAACGATGTCGATCAGATCGACTCCCAGCGTTGTCGCCAATTGCCGGGTCAACCAAAGTTCTTCGTTTGTCATTCGACCCGAAGCGATGATCGCGATTTCCCAACCGTTGAAGTGCTTCAACTGCGCGGCGGCATGCGCGATGGCCGTGCTCCAATCACTCGCGATGAGTTTGTCGCCGGAAAGGATTTCCGGCTGGAGAAGTCGCTTCTCCGATTGGAGATAATCGAAGTTCAGCCGCCCGTAGTCGCACATCCAGGAGGAATTGACGGCGTCGTTTTCACGCGGGGTCTGACGATAGATCACGTCCTCGCGGGTGCCGATGACGGTATTGCAACCCGTGGCGCAACTGGTGCAGAAGCTTTTTGTCTCCTTCAAAAACCAGACCCGCATCTGAAACCGGAAATCGGAAGAGGTGAGCGCGCCGACGGGACAGATATCGACGGTGTTGAGCGAATAATTGTTCTCCAGCCGCTTGCCGGGATGCGCGGTGAGAACGCTGTGGCTGCCGCGATCGATGAATCCCAGCACGTCGTCTTGCGCGACTTCCTGGCAAAACCGGATGCAACGCGAGCAGAGAATGCAGCGCTCGTCATCGAGCGTGACGCGCGGGCCCAGCTCAATGTTCTTCGGCTTCTTGACCTTGTTCTCGAGAAAGCGCGAATCGGCCCGGCCATATTCGACGCTGAATTCCTGCAACCGGCATTCACCCGCCTGGTCGCAGATTGGGCAATCGAGTGGGTGATTGATGAGGAGAAATTCCATCACGCCCTTGCGGCATTCCTGCGCGAGCGGCGAGTCCGTCCGAATGCCCATCCCTTCGCTTACATCCTGCGCGCAGGAAATTTGGGGCCGCGGCATCCAGTTGATGATCGGTTTGCCATCAGCGCCGAGCTCGGGCTTTCGATCGGGCCCCATTTTCGGCTGCCCCATTTCGATCAGGCACATGCGGCAGTTGCCCGGAGAGCTAAGTTTTTTGTGATAGCAATAGCGCGGCACGTAACTGCCGGCTTTCTCGCATGCCTCGATCACGCGGGTGCCTTTCGGAAATTCCAACCAAACCCCGTTGATCTGGACGTTCACCATCTGCGTTGTTGTCGATGTATCCGCCATCAGTTCCTCGTAATCGTGCTCGTGCTCGTGATCGAACCCGAAAAAGATCGAGCACGAGCACGATCACGAGCATGAGCACGAGTAGCAGCGTTCATTTCAAATGGTTCCCGCCGTCGCGGTTTCTTCCCGCTCGGGGTTACGTTTCAGCGGCGTTGTCGCGATTCGTTGATGATCAATCAATTCGCCGGGCGTGTATTCCGGCGGCATGGGCGGCGGGACCGGTTTTTGGCTGCGCGCGGCGAATTCGTCTTTGAATTTTTCGACGAAACTTTGCGTCGGCCAGGCGCAGGCCTCACCGAACGCGCAGATCGTCCGGCCGGCGATGTTGTCAGCGACGTTCTTTAGCGTCTCAGGATCCTGAACGACACCGCCGCCGAGGAGCATGCGGTCGGTGATTTTCTGCATCCAGAGAGAACCTTCGCGGCAGGGTGTGCACTGCCCGCAACTCTCGTGCGCGTAAAATTCGTTGATGTTGTTCAGCGTCCAGACCATGTCGCGGGAATCATCGAGCACGATGACGCCGCCCGAGCCGGCCATCGATCCGGCGGCGGCGAGCGAATCGAAATCCATCGGGATTTCGTAAATGGAAACTTCCTGATCGGCCATCGAGCCGTCAGGTTGTTTCAGTTTCAGTTTGAAGCGTTCGTCGGCTCGCAGAACTTTCGCGGAACTTCCGCCGGGAATGACTGCTTTGATTTGCCGGCCGTATTTCGGACCGCCCGCCATGTCGTAGATGAGCTGACCCATCGTGACGGCGCCCACTTCGATCTCGAAATAACCGGGCCGTTGCACATCGCCGCTTACGCAGACGATCCGGGTGCCGGTGTTGTTCGCCCTTCCGAGGCTGGCGTACTTGCCGCCGCCCATCTCGATGATGTGCTTCACGTGGCAAAGCGTCTCGACGTTGTTCACGATCGTCGGGCACATGTAGAGGCCGAGCACGGCGGGGAAATAGGGCGGCTTGATCCGCGGATAGGCGCGCTTGCCTTCGAGCGATTCGATCAGTCCGGTTTCTTCGCCGCAGATGTAAGCGCCAGCGCCGCGATGAATGTAAATCTCAACGTCGAACCCGGTGCCGAGCATGTCGCGTCCGACCAAATTTCTCGCGCGCGCTTCCTCGATCGCGCTCTCGAGGATCTTCGCGCCTTCCGGGAACTCGCCGCGAATGTAGATGTAGGCCGTCTTTGCGTTGAGAGCGAAACAGGAGATCAGGATACCCTCGAGCAACTGGTGCGGGTCCTCGTGAATGATGTAGCGGTCCTTGAACGTGCCCGGCTCCGATTCGTCGGCGTTGCAGATCAGGTAAACCGGTTTCTTTTCGTCGGCCTTGATGAAGCTCCACTTCACGCCGCAGGGAAAACCGGCGCCGCCCCGGCCGCGCAAGCCCGAGGTCTTGACCTCGTTCACGATTTCCGTGCGCGACATCTTGATCGCCTTTTTCAACTGCTCGTAGCCGCCGTGGCGCAGGTAGCAATCGATGTCAGGCGTGTAGTCCGGCTGGCCGATGTTCTTGAAGATCAAACGGTGTTCGAGCGGGTGGGGAGAGGTTTGAGGTTTGATGTTTGAGGTTTGATTTCGGAGCAGGTTCCCGGCTGAGTCGGGCTGCACGTTTTCGACGAGTTCATCTTGCACCATGCAAACCGGCGCTGTGCCGCAGCTCGCGAGGCATTCGACGAACTCGATGCTGTATTTGCCATTACTGCTCACCGAGATCGGGTGGTGCATGCCGTTGTCGTCGCGATGGCGGACGATGCCTGCCGCGGCGCACGCCTGCTCCATGACCCGATAGCTGCCGGCCATCGCGCAGCTCAACGTGCGGCAAACACGGATGTGGGTTTTGCCGACGGGCGCCTGCCGATACATCGGGTAGAACGTGACCAGCTCGAGAATGTTGATCGGTTGCAGCTCGAGCTTCGCCGCGATCCAGCTCACGCCTTCGTCGCTGATGAAACCGAACTCCTCCTGCCACAAATGGAGCAGCGGCATGGCGGCGCTGCGTTTGCGGTCCGCGGGGTAACGCGCGATCGCTTCATCCATTTTCCGCTCCAGCTCAGCGGAGATGCGCTTGTTCGTCGGTTCCACGGAGACGACGTGCTCGCTTAATCCGACAACGTGCTCGCCTTCGACTGCACCTTGTCGTCCTTGAAAACTACCGTGACGGATTCTTTTCCCTGGGCGTAAATGTAAGTCGTCTTCGTAGTCGAAGTCGGCAGACCGAGGATGGATTCCACCTGCTTCTTCGACATCCCTTCGACGACTTCGTTTACGTTCGCTTTTGTCAGCGTCTTCGAGGAATTGCAGGCGAAAAACGCGAATGCCAGCAGCGCAATAAGACAGAGAGGACAAATGCGACGAATGAGTTTTGTCACCGAATGATTCATTTCGTTTTTCCGTTTCATCTGTCGCATTCGCCCATGACGAAGTCCAGACTGCCGAGGATGGCAACGACGTCGCTGAGCGAGGAACCGGGCAGAAGCTCAGGCAAGATGCTCAGGTTCACAAACGACGGGGCGCGAATTTTGAGGCGATGCGGGACGCCGCCGCCCTTGCTGTTGATGTAGAACCCGAGCTCGCCCTTCGGATTCTCCGCCGCGAAATAAACTTCGCCCGGCGGGGCGTCGAGTCCTTCAGTCACGACGATGAAATGGTGAATGAGTTCTTCCATCTTCGTCATCACGCGCGACTTCGGTGGCGGCATGTTTTTCCAATCGACAACGTTGATTGGGCCAACCGGCAGTTTCGCGATCACCTGTCGGAGGATGCGCGCGCTCTGGCGCATTTCCTCCACGCGAACCAGATACCGGTCGTAGCAATCGCCGGCCGTGCCCACGACCACTTCGAAATCATATTTTTCGTAATCGAGATAGGGATGCTTGCGCCGCAGGTCGTGCTCGACGCCACTGCCGCGCAGGTTCGGTCCCGATAGCGCGTAAGCGATCGCGCGATCACGCGGGATCACGCCGACATCGCGGGTGCGATCGACGAAAATGCGATTGCGCGTCAGGAGCTTGTCGACCTCGTCGAGCTGCGGGATGAAGTCGTCGAGAAATTTTTCAAGCTGCGGGATGAATGTCTCCGGCAGGTCCCGAATCTGTCCGCCGACGCGGGTGTAGGAAGTGGTGAAACGCGCGCCGGTTAGCAGCTCGAAAAGATTGTAGAGCTTTTCGCGCTCAGTAAACGTGTAGAGGAACGCGGTCATCGCCCCGAGATCGAGCGCCATCGCGCCGAGACCGAGCAGGTGCGCGGAGATGCGCGCGGTCTCGCAACAGATAACGCGGATCGCTTTGCCGCGCGGCGGCAGTTCCCAGCCCATCAGTTTTTCCACCGCGAGCGCGTAAGCGACGTTGTTGGCGAGCGGGGCTAAATAATCGAGCCGGTCCGTGTAAGGAACGAACTGGTTGTACTGCATGTTCTCCGCGATTTTTTCGTCGCCGCGATGCAGGAACCCGACGTCCGGGGTCGCCTTGGTAATCGTCTCTCCATCCATCTCGAGGACGAGCCGCAGAACTCCGTGCGTAGCGGGGTGCGACGGCCCCATGTTGAGGACCATTTTTTCACCGATGTCCCCAAGATTTTCGCGGGCACGCGCATCGGCCGCGGCCACGCGAGTCACGGGATCTGGAGATTCGATTTCGCGCGTGACAAATGCCATAGGAAACCTCGCGTTTATGCTGGCGAGAGGCGCGCGAGGCGCAAGCGCAAATTGGGTGGCAAAGAGGCCTCGAAGCGCGAAGCGCTGCCCCGCCCCAGGCGGCGGATGGGGCTTCCGCCGCCAGAACTCTGCGACAACGTCGCGTGAAGCGACGATCGCGCTAACTAATCTACCTCAACTGCACCCAATAGGGTTGCGCGCCCGGAAGGAGCTGCTTCACCCGATCGGGGTTTTTGAACGTAACCAACTCGACTCGTCCCTTGCTGATATCACTCGGCAAGACCGAGTCGGGACTGAGGCGCCAGTTCGCGGCGGCGTTGCGCGCGAGCTCATCCAATGCGGGATGGCCACTGCTCCGCAGCACATTGCTGCCCGTGACGCGGCCACTCTTGTCCAGCGTCAGAGACAACACGACTGACCCATGTAGACCTTGAATGTAGACACCGAAGGGTAACTTCGGTTCTGACTTTTCAAGCCATCTGGCATTGGCCGTTGCCAACGGCAATGCGACTAGCAGTGCGATTATCGCAAGCACTGCTTTGCGTGCGTGTTTCTGCATACAGATAGTATTTTTCTTGCATGACAAAAATGCAAGATCAATCGCGCGAGTTGCGCTGAGCAGGCCCCGAAACTACTAAAGTAACATGACAAAGAAGATTGCGCTACTGTTCGCCGGCCAGGGAGCGCAAAGCGTCGGGATGGGGCGCGAGCTGGCGGCGCATCATCCGGCGGCGGGCGAATTATTCCAGCAGGCCGACGAGATTCTCGGGCGCTCGCTGAGCGGCATTGCCTGGAACGGACCGCTCGAAGAATTGACGAAGACTTCGAACTGTCAGCCGGCGCTCTATGTCCACGGGCTCGCCTGCCTCGCGGCACTGCGCGGCGCGGCCGGTGATTTCGCGGTCGAGGCCGCGGCGGGCTTGTCGTTAGGCGAATGGACCGCGCACGCGGCAGCCGGGACTTTCGATTTCGCGACGGGGCTGAAGTTGGTAGAAACCCGCGGGCGTTTGATGGACGCAGCCTGCGCTGAGACGGCGGGCGCGATGGCGGCAATGATCGGCGCGGATGAAAACACGGTGCGCGCGCTCGCCGCCGATACCGACGTTGACGTGGCCAACCTCAACGCGCCGGGACAGATCGTGATCTCGGGAGAGAGCGCGAAAGTGGAAATGGCGGTAAGCCTGGCGAAAGAGCACGGCATCCGGCGCGCTACGCTGCTCAATGTCGCCGGTGCCTACCATTCGCGCCTGATGAACACTGCGTACGAACAACTCGGCCAGCCGCTCCTAGACGCGACACTGCAGATGCCGCGTTTTTCCGTGATGAGCAATGTGACCGGCGGGCCGGTCGATACCTTGCCGGAGATTCGCGCGGCGTTACAGGATCAGGTCACCAGCACCGTGCGCTGGACCGAGTGCATGGAGAATTTGCTCGAGCGCGGCTGCGATTTGTTTATCGAGTTGGGGCCGGGAGAGGTCCTGGCCGGTTTGCTGCGCCGGACCCGCAAGGACGCGAACATTGTAAGCGTAAGCGATCCCGCGTCGGTGCACGCCTGCGTGGAAAAGCTTCGGGAGATGTAGAGGCGCTTGCCGCGTCGGCGACTAGCCCTAGTATCTTCGCATGACTTTATCTGAGCGGATCGATGCCGACTTGAAAGATGCGATGCGCGCGAAGGACGCCAGCCGGCTCAATGTTTTGCGCATGCTGAAATCGGCGCTGAGGTACGCGGCAATTGAGAAGCCTGGCGAAGACCAGTTGGACGACGCGGCGGCCTCGCAAGTGATTCGCAAACAAGTAAAGCAGCGGCAGGATTCGATTGAGAGCTTCGAAAAAGGCGGACGCCCCGAGCTCGCGGCCAAAGAAAAAGAGGAGCTCGAGATGCTCAACGCTTATCTGCCGAAGGGAATGGACGCGGATGAGCTCACGGCGATGGTGCGCGAAACTATCGCCGAAGTCGGCGCGACTTCGAAGGCGCAAATGGGCGTGGTAATGAAGGCGATGCAAGGGAAAGTCGCGGGGCGCGCGGATGGGAAGACGCTGAGCGCGGAAGTGCAGCGGCAGCTAGGATGAAGAAAACGCCGAACGCCGAACGCCGAACGCCGAATCTCGAATCGGAGACCTCTGCATTCGGCGTTGGGC
This sequence comes from Verrucomicrobiota bacterium, assembly GCA_041167505.1. Taxonomy (GTDB): domain Bacteria; phylum Verrucomicrobiota; class Verrucomicrobiia; order Chthoniobacterales; family UBA10450; genus AV80. The sequence goes on along the minus strand of JBEEHR010000053.1, from coordinate 139,280 downwards.
GTTCGGCGTTGGGCGTTGGACGTTTTCTTTTCTGCTGATGCTAAGCGCCATCATCGTAGCAGGAGGCAGCAGCCAGCGGATGGGGTTCGATAAGCTCTTGGCTTTGCTTGGCGACAAACCGGTTCTCGCCCATACGATCGATGCGTTCGAGAACACTGATTCGGTGGAGGAAATAATTTTGGTAGCGCGGGCGGAGCGCGTCGCGGAATTCCAAGAACTCGTCAGGCAAAGCGATTTCAAAAAAGTTCGTCGGGTTGTGGCTGGGGGAATGCATCGGCAGGATTCGGTTCGCGCCGGCTTGGAAGGCCTCGACGCGAGCGCGAACTACGTCGCCGTTCATGACGCGGCGCGGCCGCTGGTCATGCCCAAGCAAATCGAGCGCGTCTTTGAGGTGGCGCGCGAACACGGCGCGGCGGCGCTCGCCGAGCCGATCACCGATACGTTGAAGCGCGCTGACGAGAATCGTCTCGTCACGGGCGGCGTGGCGCGGGACGGCCTCTATGCGATGCAAACCCCGCAGGTTTTCGCGCGCGAACTGTTGGAGCGCGCGTATGCCAATGTGGCCGAGAAAAACCTTTCGGTTACTGACGAAGTTTCGGCGGTCGAACATCTCGGCGCGAAAGTGGTCCTGGTGCCGAATGACGAATGGAACGTGAAGATCACGTATCCGCGCGATCTGTTCCTCGCCCAGGCCGCGCTAGCCCGGCGCTCGTCCTAATTTGTTCGCGGCACTTCTGGAATATCGCCGACGAGTTCGACGAGGCTCGCTATATCCGCTTCGCGAAAGGCGCGGCCCTTCTTCAGTTTCGTCGCGCGCGCGATCTCGCCAGTGCGCAATAGTTGGCCGTTCTTCCAGATCCACGCCTCGGAGTTGTAGGGACCAACCCGGCGCGGATCGGACCAGGTGTGGATGGAAACCAATCGGGAGGTGACCGCAGCCGCGATATGCATCGGGCCGCTATCGACGCTGATGACGAAACGCGCCGCACGAATGAGCCAGATCAATTGCAGGAGCGTCGTTTGATTGAGCAAGTTCACGCAGTTCTCCGGCACGGAAATTTTGCGCGTTGATTTTCCGACGATCACCACCCGCACCGGATCGAAGGCGCGGCAGAATTCTTCGACGACGGAATTGCGCAACGACTTGCGCGCCCCGCGCGAAAATGGATGGAGCAGAACGAACGGCGGATAAGGATCAAAGCGCGGCAACGGATCGCCTGTCGGTAAGGGGAAGCGAAGCGCTTGCGGAATGGGAACACCGAACGTTTCCGCTAGTTTCAGATAGCGATCGACGGCATGAGCGCGGCGATCGACTTTGGCCGTCCGTTTATAGAACAGACGAGAGCCTTCCCGGCCATCGCTCATTCCCAGGAATTCCCGGGCGCCGCTCACCTTGCCGATCAACGCGCTCCGCAGCAGTCCTTGAAAATCGAGCGCGACGTCGGGGCGCAGCGATCGCGTCTTCTTCAGCCACGGCCACAAGGTCCGCGGCGCGTTCAACGCGGCGAATTCGCCGCGGGGAAAAATGTGAATGTGGTCCACGTCCGGGTTGCCGCGCAGGAGCGTCGACCACTCCGGATTAATGACCCAGGTGATTTCCGCGCCAGGATAGGCGTCGCGCACCGCCGCCACCGCCGGCAACGTGTGCACGATGTCGCCAAGCGAACTCGGTTTAATGATCAGGATCGATTTGGTGTCGCGATTCAATTGCACGCATAATGACTCGACTGCGAAGGATCGAGCAACTGGCAATCTTCTGCCGCGAAAATACGCTTCCCTTTCGGTGGCCGCTCCCGCTAATCTTTCCCTGAAATCCCCAACCCCATGAGCACCCCAAATGCCGTTCTCTATTGGTCGAGCACGATGCTCGACAGCGCCCCGAACGTTGACGCTCAACTAAAGGCCACCGCCACGTCCGGCTTCCGCATGATTCTGCTCTGGTCGTTGCATGTGAACCAGCCGATTGCAGAGAAAAAAATCGCCTTGGGAGATCTCACCTGGAACGACACGCTTCTCGTTTCCAGCCTAAGCGGCAAACCGGTGTTCGATCCAACCGGTTCCTTCAAGAAACTAGCCGGCCGTCTGAAAACCCTGCTTGCTGGAACGGTGAAGAACGTGTTTTTCTCGATCGGCTCCGCCGACACGACGGACTTCGCGACCGTCAAACAACTGTATTCGACACCCCAGGGCCAGAAGACCCTGCAAGGGAATTTTGGGGCCCTCGTCGAAGCCTTGGAGATGGTTACCGGCTTTGATTTCGACGTCGAAGATTGTTTCGACATTCCGAGCACAGCTTGGCTGACGGGGGTGCTGGCTTCCAAGTGCAAGGCGGTCGTCACCTATTGTCCCTTCGGTTGGGATTCTCCTCTTACCGGCAAACCGTTCTGGGCGCCCTGCCTCGAATCGGTTTATCAGAGTTTGAAGAGACAGCCCGTCGCCTGGTTCAACTTGCAGTGTTATTCCGGTGGCACGGGCCAGAACCCGCTCGATTGGGCGAACGACATCCAGACAAACCAAAAGAAGAACGGCGTAGCTGATCCGAGCACGTTCATCGTTCCTGGCTATGCCGCTAATAATACGGATGGCGACGGACCCGGCATTTGCCCCAGTGTATTCACCAGCACACTCACGCCGTACAAAGGCAAAGTGGGCGGCGCCTTTGTCTGGAAGTCACAGCACATCTTTGATGATCCGGCGCCCTGCAACGGGAAGACGGCGACCGTGCAGGATTACGCCGCCGCCATTAACAAGGCCCTGCAAGTAAAACCGCCCAAGTGAGGTCGGGGCGAGTTTGCGGCGATGCCGAGTAGTTCTATCGCCCGAGCTTGAGCCGCTCCGCGAGGAGCCGCGGGAGTCCAGCCTTGATGATTTTTTCCTGCGCGGTGGCGAGGTCGTACTCTATCCGGCGTTGTTCGACCACGTTCTTGTCGACGTGATAAATGCAGTAGGCCGCGCGCCAATCGCCATCGCGCGGCTGGCCGACGCTGCCGGTGTTGATAAAATATTTTTTGGACTCTTCGATTATGAGCTTGTCCGTCTTTACGCGCTTCACTCCGTCATCGCGCACGAAAGCGCCGGCGACATGGGTGTGGCCGAAGAAGCAGACGGTGGTGTGCTGGTAGGTAAAACTCGCGGCGGCGTCGAGGGTGTTGAAGACGTAACCCCATTGCTCCGGCGTATCGAGCGTGGCGTGGACAATCGTGAAATCGCGCACCTGCCGCAACAAGCGCAGATCGCGCAGCCACTGCTTGTCTTGTTCGTTCAGATGTTCGCGCGTCCAGTTGATCGCCATTTCGGCGAGCGGATTGAAATCGCGGGTCGATTCTTCCATCGATGCCTGCTCGTCGTGATTTCCTTTTACGACCGGACACTCCAGCCGCTGGACGATCTCGACGCACTCGTGCGGATTCGCGTTGTAGCCGACGACGTCGCCGAGACAGACGTAATGGGCGCAATCCTGTTCGCGCGCATCGGCCAGGACGGCCTCGGTCGCTTCGAGATTGGCGTGCAGATCGCTAAGAATGGCAAAGCGCATAAACCGGGAGGGGACAATTAGTCGGGTATCCGCTGATCTGGCGGAATGTCCAACTTAATTTCGAGTTCCTTCAAATGGCGGAGCAATGTCGGTAGCCGTTCCTGTTCGCCGGAGTCGTAAAGTGCGCGCAGTTGCGCGTAGGCATCGCGTTCGCGGCCGGCGCATTGCGCGAGCTCGTAGGCGGCGAATCGGCGGGTGTAACGGTGGGCGGCGGGCAGCGCGGCTGCTTTGGCGAAAAACTCTGAGGCGTGCTCGTGGTCTTCGTATTTGTCGCGGTAAAGCCGGGCCAGCGCTTCATAGAGTTCGGGACGTTCCGGATTATTTTTAATCCCGCGCTCGAGAAAATCTTTGCCGAGCTGCAAGTATTCGCGCGCCGCTTTGGTCCGAAGCGCCAGCCGCGGCTGGGCCGGGTCGTTCATCGCGGCCGTGCTCGCGTTCCAAGCCATGTGCCACGCCGCCATGTCCCAAAACAAAACCGCGCGCGGCTGCAGCGTCGTGACTTGGCGGAACAAAAAGAGGACGCGGCCCCACTCCGTCCGTTCCCAGGCCACATGCGCCTGGATAAAAAGTCCGTCTGCGATCAGCGAGCGAAAACCGCTCAGTGCGGCGACAAACCCGAGCTGGCCCAGTTGTTCGCGCAGATCGAGATTGAAATCCACCGCGCGGAAATGCAGGTCGCGATGCGTCTCCGAAAGCGCGTGTTCCATCGGCAGGCGCGCGGCGCCGAAAAGCAAAACGCTCAGGATCACGGCGGCCGCTCGCATCATAATTCTTTCCGATAAAACACGGTCCAGGCCAGGGCCAGATAGAAGCTGCAGTAGAACAGCCCCATCGCGATCGTTTTCAGCAAGAGCACGGGCGGGATGGCGTTTCCGGCCACGACATCGTCGGTGAGGTTGAACAATTGCAGGTCGGGGAAGATCAGCGCGACGAGAGCGAGAAAAGTTTTCGTGAACATTCCGGCGCTGTTGGTTTGCAGCCAGTATTCGCGCGCGATCGGCTGGAGATGACCGATGAAATAAACGAACGCCATGACGATGGTCGTGAAAATCGTGCTGGTGGCGAAGGTCGAGACGAAAAGGGTGAGCGCGGCGAGGAGACATCCCTTCGCGTAGATGACAGCGATACCGGAAAACAGATTCACGTTGAAGGCGGACGCGCGCACAAGGCGCAAGGCGTCGGCGCTTTGCTCGACGGGTGCCGCGGCCATCTGGCGCGCCGTTTCGTTGAGCACGCTTTGTTCGCGCAACAGCAAGACCGCGAAAAAGAGCGCGCTCATCGCGAGGAGGCTGAGCACGAGAAGCAGCAACACGCCGAGCAATTTTCCGGCGAGGTACTCGAAGCGCGAGACTGGTTTCGCGAGGACGGTGTAGGCTGTTCGATCTTCGATGTCCTGCGGCAGCAAGCGCGCCGTTGCGATCACCGCCAGCAGCGACGTGAAAATGCTCATCGCGCCGAGCGCGATATCCTTCACCACTTGGAATTCCTGCTGGAAAGTCATCCGGGCCAGGAAGACCGAGCTGCCGATCAAGAGCAGCGCGAAGAGCAGGAGCGCGTAAAAGATTTTCAACCGCGTCAGGCCGGTGAAGGTATTGCCGGCGATCGCGGTCATCCGCGAAAACGAGAAGGCGCGATGGCGGAGATCACTCATCGGCGTTTCTGTCCTGCGCTTCGGTCGCTTCGAGAAATAATTGTTCGAGGGAAGCGCGCGGCCGGCCGCGTTCGATCACGCGCGCCCCGGATCGCGCCGCCAAATCACCGATCGCCTCGAGCAGGTCGGGCCGGGCATTCTCCAGAATGAACTGGGTTTGGTTCTCCACTCCCAGCAGTTCATTGAGCGCGCCTTCGCGAACGAGGACTCCATTCGCCAGGATCCCAACCCGATCGCAAATCTCCTGGACCTGCCCGAGCAAATGCGACGAGAGGAGAACGGTGACGCCGCGGCTTTTTAGTTTCAGGATGAGATCGCGAATCTCTCTCGCGCCTGCCGGGTCGACGCCCGCGGTCGGTTCGTCGAGGACGAGCAACGCCGGCTCCTGAATCAGGGCCTGCGCCAGCCCGATCCGTTGCAGCATTCCCTTCGAATAGCCGGCCAGCGGCCGCTTTCGTGCACTCGTTAGGCCAACAAGGGCCAGCATTTCCTCAACGCGGTCTTTCAAGGCCGCACCTCGGAGTCCACAAAGTTTTCCGTAAAAGCGCAACGTCTCCTCACCGGTCAGGAATTTGTAGAAGTAGGGGCTCTCCGGCAGGAAGCCAACCGATTCCCGGCTCGCGACTTGATCGCTGTCGCGTCCGAAGATTTTCGTCTGGCCGCGCGTCGGTGGGACAAGACCGAGAATGATTTTCAGCGTCGTGCTCTTGCCCGAACCGTTCGGCCCCAGCAGGCCGTAGATTTGTCCCGCGGTGACCTCGAGATTCAGGTCGCGCACCGCAACGACAGACCGCCGCTGGAACGGAACCGGAAAAACTTTCGTAATGCCGGTGAGGGCTACGGCGGGTCCCGCCTTTGCTTCGCTACGGCGTGGCAAGTCAGTCATGCCGGATTTCAAAGCCGCGAAAAGCGGGGGGATTGAGCAACGGCGTTTCGCTGTGCTTCCTAATATGAGCGCGCAGCTCGCTTTGGAGGATGGCCTCGAGAAAGGCGCGGACTTCCTCCTCGTCGCCAGTTACCTGGAGTTCCACACGACCGTCGCGGAGATTGCGCACGGAACCGGTAACGTCAAAACCCTTCGCGACGTTCCTCACCGACCAGCGAAAGCCCACGCCCTGGACATTGCCTTCGTAAAAGACCTGAACGGATGCGATCACGCATCCGAAGATTGCTGCGCCTCTGCTCCGGCGGCAACGCCGTTTATTGCTCCGGTGCGGGAAGGGGGAGCTCGGTGGGTGGCAGATCTTCCGGCGGAGGAATCAGGCGCGGATCGTTCGAGTTCAGATTGAATTGTTCGACCGGCGGCTGAGTGGATTGCGTTGCGAGCGGATCGGTTTTCGGCGCAGTAACCGAAGCGAGAAGCGCGGGCGATGCCGGGCGAATTTCCTCGCTGGAGACATATCCCTGCTCACCGGTCGCGACCACTTCCACTTTGCTGTAGCCGAACGAGGGGCGAATCAATTTCACCACGGAATCTTTTGAGAGCGTCTTGTCGGGATTAACGCCTGGCCGTGGTCCATGCCGGAAGAAGGGCGCGGCTTCGACCGAAACGACGAAAAGTTTGCCGTCGCGTTTTGTCGTGGTCGTTGTCGCTACCGCCGGCTTGTTCGCGCTGGCGCACCCGCTGATAAAGATTGCCAGCAGGGTCGCCGCAGGGAGGAGTCGAGAGTAATTCACGCCGCGAATTTAAGCACGTGGCGCGCCACGGTTACTTGTAGGAATAGACCAGGCAAACCGTGGACGGTTCGCCTTCCACGCTGACCGCCACAAAATATTGCCCGCTGGTTGTCGGCGAAAACCCGGCCGATGCGCGTTCGCCTTCGCTGTAATTTTCAGTCGTCAGCGGCTTGCCGCTTTCGTCGTAGAGATCGACCGCGATTTTTTTCGCCTTAGCGTTCGCGGCCGCGGCAGAAAACCAATACTGGTTCCCGGCGTACAAGTTCACCGCGATAAGGGCGCGCTCGGACGGCTTGATCTGTCCGGCCCAATGACCGTCGCGCAACTTGAACCCTTCGTTAGAGAACGCTCCGGTCAGGTCGAGTACCTGCTTGTGCGCCTCGACTTCCTCGTCGGTTTCCGCCCAGACAAACGCGGCCACGGCGAAGAAGGTCAGCCCCGCAAGAATCAGCCCGCACTTTTTCATTTCGCGTCCCCCTTGCTCTGGACCTCTTCCATTAACTTCGTCACCGCTGCATTCAGCTTCTTTACTTCGTCGAGAGTCGGGCCCTTGCCGGATTGGAACGTGACTAGTTTTTCCACGGCGGTTAGCTGATCGGTCACGCTCTTGACCAGCGGTTCCGCCTTCAGATCCATGCTGATGTCGTTCAGCTTGCTGTGCATGAAGCTGACCACCGCCGGCTGGCGCAGGACTTTCGCGCTCTGCTCATCGTAATTTTTGATGACCGCCGCGCTGACCGCCTGCGTCCCGCGGATCCAGCCACCGAGGCTGACCAGGATGACGAGGTCCTGGTCGCGGTGGGATTGCATGGAAGCCTTCACTTCGTTTTGCGTCGCTTCGAGTTCTTCGTGGAGCGCGTCCCATTCGCTGTTCTCGGCGAATTCATTGATGCTGTTGCCGCGGCTGAGCACGTTCTCACTGACGCCGAGCGCCTTCGCGAGCTTGACGATATCGGTGCCGATGTTTTTCACCTGCTGGCTGTCCTGCGCTTCGACGGCGATAAAGCCGTCCGCGATAAGGCCGCCGAGATTGAGTGCGATCTGTCCCCGGTTGCGGTAGGTGGTCGGAATCGGCGTCCGATATTGCCCGGCCCAATCCGGCTTGCCTGGTTTTTCGAGAGCGGCGAAAAGCTCGCCGGGAGTGGGGATGGTAAGCGAATCGGTCTTGATGGCTTTGGCCAGTTGGTCCTGCGAGAGCGGCGCCGGCTCCGCCGCGAACGCGATCGTCCCGCAGGCAAGGAGAGCCACCGCTCTAGTCGCGATCCCGAATCTCATGTGAGCCAGACTATCCGCGCGCGCGGAGGTTTGCCAATGGGAATGTAAGCGGCCGCAGCACAGGTTGGAGACGGCCTGCCCTCAGGCCATTTGGTATCGGCGCGGAATCGGACGGCCTGAGGGCAGGCCGTCTCCGGAAAACACGTTGCACGCGCAGGGCAAGGTGATGTAATCCTGCCTCTATGTCGCCGACCAGCATTGCCAGGATCAATGCGCGCGAGATTCTCGATTCGCGCGGGAACCCCACTGTCGAAGTGGATGTGCGTCTGGAAAGCGGGGCGATGGGGCGCGCGGCGGTGCCGAGCGGCGCTAGCACCGGTGAGCATGAAGCCTGGGAGCTGCGCGACGGCGACAAGAAGCGTTACGGCGGCAAAGGCGTCAGCAAGGCGGTCCGCGCGGTGACGGGAACAATCGCTCCCGCGATTGCGGGCTGGGACGCGCTCGAGCAGGCGAAGATCGACGAAAAATTGATCGCGCTCGACGGCACGCCGAACAAAAAGAATTTGGGCGCGAATGCGCTGCTCGGCGTTTCGCTCGCGACTGCGCACGCGGCCGCGGCCGCCTCGAAGGTTTCGCTCTTTCGTTATCTCGGCGGGAATTCGGCCCGCACTTTGCCCGTCCCGATGATGAACATTCTCAACGGCGGCGCGCATTCCGACGCGCCGATCGATTTCCAGGAGTTCATGATCATGCCGAAAGGCGCGCCGTCGTTTCCGGAAGCGTTGCGCTACGGCGCGGAAGTTTTCCATGCGTTGAAGGAAGTGCTGCACGATCGCGGTCTTTCGACGGCAGTAGGCGACGAAGGCGGCTTCGCGCCGAAACTGAATTCCGCCGAGGACGCTCTCGATTGCATCGGACTCGCGGTGGAAAAAGCGGGCTACAAGTTCGGCGAGCAAATCTTCGTCGCGCTCGATCCGGCGGCCTCTGAATTTTTCGATGCGGAGCAAAACGCCTACGTCTTCAAGAAATCCGATGGCTCGAAGCGGACGGCGGAAGAGCTGGTCGATTATTACGAGACGTTGTCGCGTCGTTTCCCGATCATCTCGATCGAGGACGGCTGCGCGGAAAATGATTGGGACGGCTGGAAGAAACTGACGGAGCGCCTCGGGAAGAAAATCCAGCTCGTAGGCGACGACCTTTTCGTGACCAACGTCGAGTTCCTGCGCAAAGGCATTCTGCAAGGCGTAGCCAATTCGATCCTAATCAAGGTGAACCAGATCGGCACGCTTACGGAAACGCTCGCCGCGATCGATCTCGCGACGAAAAATAATTACACCGCAGTGATCAGTCATCGCTCGGGCGAAACCGAAGACACGACCATTGCCGACATCGCAGTCGCGACGAATGCCGGGCAGATCAAGACCGGGTCGCTCTGCCGAACCGACCGCGTCGCGAAGTACAACCAGCTGCTGCGGATCGCCGAGGAACTTGGTGACAACGCGGTTTACGGCGGTAAGATGCGCTAGTGGAAAATCCGAGTTACGGCGATTTCCGCGAACGACGCGAAGCCACCGTCTGGCAGCGTCTCAACAGCGTCCTCCGCGTTCTGCTCCTGGTCGCGGCTATCCTGGTGGTCGTCAGTTTGTTTTTGCCTCTCTACAAGAAGTTGGGGCAGAACCAGACGGAAAACGAGAACCTGCAAAGTCAGGTAAACGATCAGAAAATCCTGCTCGCGCGCCAGACGCGCGAAGTGAATCTGCTCAAGACCGATCCGGGCTATCTCGAAACGATGGCGCGCGACAAACTCGATTTGATGAAGGAAGGCGAAACGATTTTTCGCCTCGAGCCACCGGCGACGCCGAAGAAGTAAGGCCTCGCAGCTTGTAGCCACGGCCCTGTGGGCCGTCTTCTCTTCCCGCAGCGCAATTCACAACGGCCCACAGGGCCGTGGCTACACCGTTGAAGTTTGCGCCTGAAGGCAAAACGGCGCTAAATTCACTTCATGGCTACCGAAGTTCCGGTGATCGAACCAGAAGCACTCCAGTCGCGCGTGCGCGAATTGCGGAGGTTTCTTTGACGTCCCGAAACTAGAAGGTCAGCTCGCCGCTCTCGAAGAGCGCATGTCCGCCGCCGATTTCTGGTCGAACCGCGAGCGGGCCCAGGGCAGCGTCGAGGAAATATCGCGCGTGCGTTCGCTCCTGAATCCGCTGCGCGAACTGGAGCGCGCCGTTGCGGATTTCGAAGCGCTGCGCCAGCTCGCGGCTGAGGAATCCGATCCCGCCCATCGCGCGGCAGCTGAAAAGGAAGTCGCGACCGAGCAGGGGCGCCTCATCCACCAGCTCGAAGAATTCGAGCTGCGGCAATTTCTTTCCGGCGAGAACGATCGCGCGAATGCCTTTCTGACCATTCACTCCGGCGCGGGTGGAACGGAGTCGTGCGACTGGGCCGACATGTTGTTGCGGATGTATCAGCGCTGGATCGAGCGGAGCGGCTTTACTTCGCAAACCATCGATGTGCAGACGGGCGAAGAAGTTGGGATCAAATCGACGACGCTGCTGGTGCAGGGCGAATATGCCTACGGCTATCTGAATCCGGAGCGCGGCGTCCATCGGCTCGTGCGCATCTCGCCCTTCGACGCGAACAAGCGGCGGCACACGTCGTTCGCGAGCGTCGACGTTGTGCCGGAGATCGCGGACTCAGCGCCGATCGATATCAATCCGGCCGACATCGAAGTGGACACATTCCGCGCCGGCGGCAAAGGCGGCCAGAACGTGAACAAGGTGGAGACCGCCGTGCGAATCGTCCACAAACCAAGCGGGATCGTCGTGGCGTGTCAGGCGGAGCGCAGCCAGGGGCGCAATCGCGAGCTGGCGATGAAAATGTTGAAGGCGAAGCTGTACGAGATCGAGCAGGACAAGAAGCGGGCGGAGATCGACCGGCAGTACGGCGAGAAGGGCGACGTGGCCTGGGGTAGTCAGATTCGCTCTTACGTTTTCCAGCCGTACCAGATGGTGAAAGACCATCGGACAGGCGCTGAAACGAGCGACGTTCAAGCGGTGATGGATGGCGATATCGATCTCTTCATCCAGGCAAAACTGCGCGGGCAAAAGGCGAAGAAGGGCGAGGGGAGGGACGAGATTTAAATCTCCTGCTCGTGATCCTGCTCCTTTAGGCAAAGCATTGCCCGCTCCCAGGATAAGGAGCATGATCACGATCAGGAGCAGGAAATAAGTTACGGCGACGGGCTCAGATCGTAGATCTCGACGAGACCCACGCCGGTCGCACCATTAACGCCGCGGACAATGGCGGTGTAGTTACCGGGATTGAGCGTCACCTGCAGCGCCGATTCGACGGGCTGGTTCGGCGCCAGGTTTTCCGATTGAATTTGCGCGGCCTTCGGATGGTCTCCCCAGTTGTTATTGGAATCCACCAGGTTGCCGGCCGCATCTCGCAACTCCACCATCGGATCGGACAGCGCACCGGAAACACCGGATGTGGCCAGGGACGGTCCAAGGGCGCGCACGACAACTTCCTTTGTCTGGTTCCCTCCCACGATAAATCCACCGATCAAAACCTGATTACCCGTCGACACGGGCCCGCGCGTGGAAATATTTCCGGCGCGTCCCCCGGTTGTGTGCAGATCGTACAATTCGATCAATCCCGTTCCTGTAACATTCCCGTCGCTATTTTCGAACGAGCGGAGAATTACCGTGTAACTGCCCGGATTCAACGTCGCCAGGATCGCGGACTCGCGGCTATTTGTCGGATCGAGATGATAACTGGCGATCGTACTGGCCGACGGATCGTCCGGCCAGTCGTCGCTCTCTGAGATGGTGCTGGTGTCGCTGTGCAATTCGATCACCGGATCCTCGAGCGCGTTGTTGATGCCGAGCGCCGGCAACGAGCCACCGATGCCACGCAGCACCACCGTGGCCGGCTGCGATCCCTGTATGATAAAGCCGCCGATGACCAAGTTATCGCCGGTGCCGATAAACGCGCGCGTCGACAGATTCACCAGGTTCGGCGCCGGGTTTGAAGCCAGATAGGCCGGGCCGCTGTCGTAAATAGTCTGCGCTCCGTGGATGTCGTCGGCTTGTAACGAGTCGATGTCACTTACGGTCGAATTCATGATCGCTGTGACGATCTGCTTCGGGTTCGCCTGGTCGGGGTGATCGATACCCACGACATGGCCGAACTCGTGGAGCGCGACGCGACGGAAATCCATCGGCCCATCTGGCCACTGCAAAGAGCCCCGATAACAGTCCCAATCGTAAGCCTCATTAAAAATAACGTCCGCTTCGAAGAGAGTCGAATCTCGGGGGCTCACCAGGGTTACAGCGATCGTCCCTTTGCCAAAGGCCTCTCCATAGAAGGTGCTCGACATGGTCACCGAGATGCTCCCATCCCCATCGGAAGGAGGCAGGATCGAATTGCGAACGACCGCAAACTGCATGTGAACCAGGTATTGGTTCCAGATATTGAGCGCGTCTTCCGCCGCAGCGTTGAGCGACGCGGTCCCATCCTGAAACGGAAAAGGGCCCGGGGCCGGAAGGGATAGCTGCATCAGGACGGTGCGGTTCTTGGTCCACGCAATCGGCACTTCGCTGCCGTTGACTGTGTTGGTTTCACGGACAAAACCGCGAACCGGCGCCGCACCGAACAGGATCAAGAATAGCGGAAGAACGAGTAGCCGGGCGGTGAACATCGTTTTTAAAGAATGAGCGGAAAAGCTAGGCGGGTTTTGCCTTCTCCACAAGTCGCAGCCGCGCTTTTAAATCGAATTTTCCGCCGTTGAATTTCCGGCAGCAATCGAGACAGGCAATGGTGCGTTTGAGTCGCCGGACGCGGGGGAAATCCTTCCCGCATCGGGAACAACGATAGAGGAACCGGCGGGCGCGTTGTTTGACCGGGAAGGGCAGAGTATGGCAGCGCGCTTCGTCAGCAATACCGAGATCGTGACAGGCCTTGCGCCAGGCCGCGCCGTGGGGCGGAATGCGCCGCCGGCCCGCGCGGAACTGGGCCAGCAAATGGGCCAGCTCATGGCGCAGGGTGCGATCGATCTCGGCCGCATCGTGTTCGCGCAGGCGAGGGTTCAGCGAGATCAGGTTGCGGCGTGAATCGGCCCGACCTGCCGCGCTGAAGAGCCGCGCATTCCATTCCACGTGGACTTCGCGTGCGAGTTCGTCGGCGCCGAGTGGCGACAGGATTTCCCGGGCCTTCGCTTCGAGCGCGGCGTCGCGGCCGAGCACTACCGGCGAAAACGCCGCAGGAAAAACGAAGTCGAGCTGCCGGAAGGCTGGCGGTTCATTCAGCGTCAAGGAGCGGCGATTTGAAATCGCCGTCTTTTTGGTCGGAGATTTCAAATCGCCGCTCCTTGACGCTCTTCCTGCGGCTGCGGTTTGGCGGAAGAAACGCGATCGATGACCCGGCCGACGATCGTCCCCGCGCGATCGATGTCCTGTTCCGTCGTTTCGTGGCCTAACGAGAAACGCACGGCCGCGCCGGCCAGCTCCGCAGACAGACCCGTGGCGAGCAACACGTGCGAGGCCACCACCGATCCAACCATGCAGGCCGAACCGCTCGAAGCGCAGACGCCTTCCAGGTCGAGCGCCATCAGGATCGTTTCCGAGCTCAGGCCGGGGAAGCTGACGTTGAGCGTGTTGGCCAGCCGATGTGGAACATCGCCGTTCTGGATCGCATCCGGACAGGCGCTCTGGATTCGCGACGACAAACGGTCGCGCAAAATCTCTTCGCGCTCCTGTTCCTGCGTGCGATTGCGCAAAACAAATTCCGCCGCGGCCGCCATCCCGGCGATCGCGGCCACGTTCTCGGTCCCCGGTCGCCGTTGATTTTCGTGGGCGCCGCCAAATTGCAGCGCCTGGATCGGCACCCCTGCGCGCAGATAAAGCACGCCAGCGCCTTTCGGCCCGTAAAATTTGTGCGCCGCGAAACTCGCCGCCGCGCAGCCGCTCTCTTCCAGGTTCGTTTCCACTTTGCCGAACGACTGCACCATGTCGCTGTGGAGTAGGACACCGCGCTCGTGACAAAGTCGCGCGAGTTCCGCCATCGGCTGGAGCACACCGGTTTCGTTGTTCGCCGTCATGATCGAAACCAGAATCGTGTCCGCGCGAATCGCGCGCGCCAATTCATCCGGATCAATCAGGCCCTGTCGATCCACCCGCAGGAACGTGACGTCGAATCCTTCGCGATGACTCAAGTGTTCGAAGGCGTTGAGGACAGCGTGGTGTTCCGTGCTGGCACAAATGAAATGGCGGCCGCGGCTCGCGTGGGCGCGAGCGAGCCCGAGGACGGCGAGGTTATTCGATTCCGTTCCGCTGCCCGTGAAAATCAATTCGTGCGGTTTCGCGCCGAGCAATTCCGCCAGCAGATCACGCGCGTCATCCACACCGGCGCGTGCTTCCCGCCCAGCCGCATGCACGCTCGAAGGATTGCCGTAATGCCGGCTGAGGAACGGCTCCATCGCTTCCCGCGCCGCCAGGCAGAGCGGCGTGGTCGCGTTGTAATCGAGATAAATCATCGCGGTTCGCTACGCGCTGAAATCTTTCGCGCCGGCACGGCGTTTCGGCAGGATTTGGAGTTGCTTCTCCTCGTAATAGACGAGCGAATCCGGCGGCACGCTCTGGATCAGGAACACGTTTCCGCCAATGGTGCTCCGGGCGCCGATGACGGTTTCGCCCCCGAGCACAGTCGAGTTCGGATAGATCGTCACGTCGTCTTCCAAAGTCGGATGACGTTTCCCGCCCTTTTTGATTTTGCCATGCTCATCTTTCAGGAAGCTGCGCGCTCCCAGGGTCACGGCGTGATACAACTTTACCCGGGAACCGATCTCGCAGGTCTCGCCCACCACCACGCCGGTCCCGTGATCGATGAAAAAGTGCGGACCGATCTTCGCGCCCGGATGAATATCGATCCCGGTGCGGGTGTGGGCCCATTCCGTCATGAGCCGCGGAATCAGTGGTACCTTTTTTTCGTAAAGAAGATGCGCCATGCGCTGGATCGCGATCGCTTCGATGGCCGGGTAGGCGACGATCACTTCCTCATAACTGGTCGCTGCCGGATCGCCTTCATAAGCCGCGTCGACATCGGTCCAGAGGACCTGGCGCAAGCGGCCCAGCTCCGACATGAACCAGTTGAGGATCTCGTCTGCCTTCGCATCGGCAGCGTCGCGGTCGAGCTCGTTGAAGCTCTTGGAAATCTCGGGCTTCATCCGGGCATGGAGCCGTCGGATGCGGCTTCGGGTTACATCCGGCAGATCGCTCGAATCGACGAGCGGCTCGCCGTGGAACCCGGGAAACATCAGGCTCATCAGGTCCACGCAAGCTGTTTCGATCGCCGGCCGCGAGGGGAGCATCGCCGCAGCGTCGAGATAATTGATGCCGCCGCTCTCGGTGTAAGTGCGGAGCAGTTCAGCGGCGGCGTCTTCGGTCGGCGAGTCCATGAACCGAAAACTATGCGACGGCTGCGGGCGCAATGGAAACGGAAACTACGTTTGTGAAATAACTCCGTGGCGCCTGTTCTACTCCATTCCCTCGTTCTCAAGCTCCAGCTTGGGAACGTCAGTAATCCCGGAAGCTGCTGCTTCCTGACGCGGGCGAAGCTGGGCTTCGAATACAAGTGCGTTCCCAAGCTGGAGCTTGGGAACGAGGGGCGGTGAGATTTAGCTCGGACATGCTTACCGGACGTTGTATGTGGACGCGATCATGAAGTTCCTGCGCTCGCTCCATCTTTATCTCGGCTGCCTTTTCGCACCGATGCTGATCTTTTTCGCGGTCACGGGTTCGTGGCAACTCTTCAATTGGCACGAGTCGAAGAGGGACAAGACATATACGGCGCCGCCGGCCCTGGCCGCGCTTTCGTTCGTCCACAAGGACGCCCACATTCCCGGCACGCCCGGACGGCAGCCGACCCCGCTCCGTTATTTCATGCTCGCGACTGCGTTCGGCCTCGTCGCGACCGCGATCGTTGGAATCATTATGGCGTATCGTTTCAGTCAGCGCCCGATGGTGGCTACGATTTGTTTGCTACTGGGAATCGCGCTGCCCGGTTTGCTGCTCTGGGTTTACCGGTAGCGCGTTCTTCTGTAGCCGCTTCGCTATGCGAAGCGTTAGGGCGGTGTGGACCGGTCTCACGCTTCGAATAGCTAAGCGGCTACAGAAGATGAAAAATCCGCGCACGACATTGTTGCGACGCGTTCTAAATTAGTAACTCGCCGCATGAGCTCCTTCGAAATAACCGGCGTGCCCGTGGACGAACTCAACGTTTTTCTCGCCGGCGCGCATCCCGATCCGTTCCGGATTCTCGGGCCGCACCGCGTCGGCGACGACATCGTTGTGCGCATCTTTCGACCGGACGCGAAGGAAGTGAGCATCGTCGTGCCCGGCAAAGAGGAACAGCTCTTCGCGGCGGACCGTCTCTGCCCGGAAGGATTTTTCGAGGTCACGTTGCCGGGAATGAAACGCGACGTCGATTACCGCGTTCATCTCACCGGCTGGGATGGAACCACGGCGCTCGTCCGCGATCCCTACAGCTACGGATTGATCATGGGCGAGGTCGATCTGCATTTGTTCGCGGAGGGAAATCATCTGGAGCTATATGAACATTTCGGCGCGCATCTGCAGATGATTGGCGACACGGAAGGTGTTCACTTCGCGGTCTGGGCGCCGAACGCGCAGCGCGTCAGCGTGGTCGGCGATTTCAACGGCTGGGACGGCCGGGTGAACCCGATGCGGCGTCTGCTCGGCAGCGGCGTGTGGGAATTGTTCCTCCCAGGCGTCAGCGAGGGTGCGCACTACAAGTTCGAGATCAGGACGCCGCGCGGCGCGCTGTTGTTGAAGGCCGATCCGTTCGGGCTCTTCAGCCAGTGGGGCAAGGAAACGTCGTCGATGGTTTACAATCTCGATCGCTACCAGTGGAGCGACGGCGAATGGATGGAAGCGCGCCCGGCGCAAAAACATCACACCAGTGCAATCAGCATTTACGAAGTCCATCTCGGTTCCTGGCGGCGCAAGGCGGACGAAGGAAATCGTTCGCTGAGCTACCTCGAATTGTCCGACACGCTGATCCCGTACGTCGTCGAGATGGGTTACACCCACATCGAGCTGATGCCGGTGGCCGAGCATCCCTTCGAAGGTTCGTGGGGTTATCAGGTCACGAATTATTACGCGCCGACGAGCCGCTTCGGCACGCCGGACGAGTTTCGCCATTTCGTCGACAAATGCCACCAGGCCGGGATCGGCGTCATCATGGATTGGGTGCCCGCGCATTTTCCGAAGGACGCGCATGCGCTGGCCGAATTCGACGGAACCGATCTCTACGAGCACGCCGATCCGCGCCAGGGCGAACACCAGGATTGGGGCACGCTCATTTTCAATTTCGGGCGCAACGAAGTCCGCAATTTCCTGATCGGCAACGCGCTCTTCTGGCTCGATAAATATCACATCGACGGCCTGCGGGTGGATGCGGTCGCGTCGATGCTCTACCTCGATTACTCGCGCAAGGCGGGCGAATGGATCCCGAACGCGTTCGGCGGTCGCGAGAACCTCGAGGCGGTCTTTTTTCTCAAGCGCTTCAACGAAGTCTGCTACGAGCGGTTCCCCGGGATCATGACGATCGCCGAGGAATCAACCGCCTGGCCCGGGGTCTCGCGGCCGACGCATCTGGGCGGACTCGGGTTCGGATTCAAATGGAACATGGGCTGGATGCACGACTTCCTCCATTACATGGCGCTCGATCCGATCTTCCGCCGATTCCACCACAACAGCATCACGTTCTCGCTGATGTATGCGTTCCAGGAACATTTCGTCCTAGTCCTAAGCCACGACGAAGTGGTCCACGGCAAGCGCTCACTCCTCAACAAAATGCCGGGCGACGAATGGCAGCAGTTCGCGAATCTGCGGATGTTTTTCGCGTGGATGTATGGGCATCCCGGCAAGAAGCTCGTCTTCATGGGCGGCGAATTCGGCCAGCACCGCGAGTGGAACCACGATCGCGAGCTGGACTGGGAGCTGACCGCGTTACCGCTCCACGATGGTCTGCGTCGTCTCGTCCAGCATCTCAATCACGTTTACAAAAACGAGCCGGCGCTCTGGGAATGCGACGATACCCACGAAGGATTCGAGTGGATCGACTTCCACGACTCCGAGAACAGCGTGGTCGCCTTCATGCGCCGCTCGCGCGATGGCGGCACGATCGTCTTCGCGGTGAACGCGACCCCGGTGGTGCGCCACGGTTATCGTCTCGGCGTCCCTGCGGCCGGGTTCTACCGCGAGATCATCAACACCGATGCGGCGACCTACGGCGGCGGCAACGTCGGCAACATGGGCGGCTTCGAGGCCGAAGATTTCCCGTGGCAGGCGCGGACGCATTCGCTCATGATCAGTCTGCCGCCGCTGGCGACCGTGGCTTTCAAGCTCGAAGGAGCGGCGACGCCCTCGTCGCCGTAACGACCCGCTCCGCGGGCCTCATTCTTTCTTGACCCGCCACGTTCGAGTTCGGCATTCTGCTCGATACCCCCCATGAAAACGAATTCTTTCCGTGCCTTCACTCTCATTGAAATGCTCGTGGTCATCTCGATCATCGTTGTGCTCGCGGCTTTTGCCGGCCCCGCAATTTTCAGCGCCCTGACGAAAGGCCAAATGACCGGAAGCTTGAACAATTCGCGCCAGCTTTATCTGGCGGGACAACAGATGGCGCTGGATGGATCCACCAATTCCGACCCCACCCGGGCCTGGCCCGGCGATCTAAGCGACACGCCTTCCGGCGGAGGCAATGCCGCGCCGATAACTACGTTGCAGCAATACGCGACTAAACTCGTTCAGGGCGATTACCTGAAGGCCGGCGACGTCCAAAAAATCCTGAGCGCGCCCGGCGCGACCTGTACCGCCACGGCGGATAACAGCACCGGCGCGGTGACTCTCGGCGGCAAGAGCGCATTGAAAGTTTACAAGATTAAAGAAACCGATTCGACCAACACGGTCTTTGCGGTCACTTCCAATTACACCTACAACACGGCGCTGGTAGCGACCGATGCGCCCTATGGCGACAAAGGCTTTATCGTTCAGCGAAAGGGCGGAGACGCGTCGGTGTTGAAAAAGAATAACGCGACTGTGACCACCGGACAGGAATCCACGTTTCAAAGCGTCGTTGGGAAGAAGCCCGGCGAGGCGGACGGGACGGTCACCGTCGGTGATAACACCGTCGCGCTCACGAATCCGTAATTCCGTTCTGCCGGACTTGTCGTCGAAATTGAATTCACGCTCGCCGGCCTTCACGCGAATCGAGCTCGTCGTGGTCCTCGCGATCGTGACGGTGATTCTGTTCCTGTCGTGGCCGGCGTTTAAAAACGCGCTCACGAAACGCGATCTCACGCGGACGATGAATAACGGGCGGGAGCTGTATCTCGCGGCGTTTCGGATGGCGACCGACGGAGCGGCGAATTCGGATTCGAATCTGGCGTGGCCCGGGGATTATCCCGTGAACAGCCTGGCGGAGTATTCCAGGAGGCTGGTGGAGAAGGATTACCTGAAGCCGGCCGACCTTCAGCGAATGCTCAGTGCGCCCAGCGCTGCCTGCACGGTCACGGCGACTGGATCGCCGGTCACAACGACGTTGACCGGCAAGAGCACGCTGAAGATTTACAAAGTGAAACGGACCGATCCGTCGAACACGATTTTTGCCGCGAGCTCCAATTACATCTACGACACCGAACTGAACGCGAACGTGGTGCCTTTCGGCGATGCAGGTTTTGTGGTCGTGCGGAAAAGCGGTGACGCGGGCGTGTATAAGAAAGGCCAGGCCACAGTCGCCGGCTACGACAATAACGCCGCGCGATTCCAGACCGAGATCGGCGCCCTGCCTGGCGCAACCAAAGGCGCGGTCGCGCCTGGCGACGGCGCTACCGTTTTGGCCGGGCCGCGGTAGGCAGCACTTCCGATTCGAATTCGCCATCCGAGACGCGAGTGCGGATTTTCGATTTCGTAAGCGCCGCCCCGACGGTCTGAATCACTTTCCCCTTATCATCAGTCGTGATGCTGTAGCCGCGGCGCAGCGTCGCTTCGGGTCCGACGACGCGAAGGATTCCTTCCACGCGTTGGAAACGCTGCCGCGCGTTTTGCAATAACCGCGCCGGCTGGGCGACGATGCGGCGCTCGAGTTCGGTCGCCCTGTTTCGGCACAGCGCCACCTCGCGTTTCGGATCGTGCGCTTTCAACGATTGGGCGCGCGTTGAAAGAGCGGCGCGCGCGTCGGCTACGATTTGCTTCAACTTCCGCCGGACGGTTTCCGCATTGAGGTCGAGCTGCTGTTGGGCGTCGCGCATTTTTTGCATCAGCTCGCGGGCGAGCGTGCGCTCGGAGAGAAAACGCAGACGGGTCAGGCTTTGCTGGAGAAAATTGCGCAGATATTTTTGCAGGCAATTCTCCAGGTCGTTCACGCGGCGAACCAGCTCGGTGACATCGGGCACGATGAGTTCCGCCGCGGCGCTCGGTGTCGGCGCGCGCAAATCCGCGACGAAGTCGGCGATCGTGAAGTCGATCTCGTGGCCCACGGCGCTGACGACCGGAATCACCGAATGGAAAATGGCGCGGGCGACGATCTCCTCGTTGAACTCCCACAAGTCTTCGATGCTGCCGCCGCCACGCGCGATGACGATGAGATCGATCGGCTGCCAAGCTTCGTTGGGCGTCGCGAGTTCCTTGATCGCGGTTGCGATCTCGGCCGCGGCGCCGATGCCCTGGACGCGCACCGGACTCACGAGCACCTGAACGTTCGGCGCACGCCGTTGCAGCACATTAAGGATGTCGCGAATGGCCGCCCCGCTGGACGATGTGACGATGCCGATGCGCTTCGGAAATTTTGGCAGCGCACGTTTCCGCGCGGGATCGAAAAGGCCTTCTGCTTCCAGCTTACGCTTGAGCGCCTCGAACTTTGCCTGGAGCAATCCGGCACCGCGGGTCTGGAGGATTTGGACGTTGAGTTGATATTGCCCGCGCGCTTCGAAAACGGTGACGTTGCCGTAGACCTGCACTTGGGCTCCGTCCGCGATCGGCGGCGCGGTCGGCGGCAGGGTGTTGCGGAAAATCACGCACGAGATCGCGGCGCGCTGGTCCTTCAGCGTGAAGTAGCGATGACCCGAGGGTTGCGGCCGGTAGTTGGAAATTTCTCCCTGCACCCAAACCGCGCCGAATTTTGTCTCGAGGGTGCCACGGATCTGACGCGTGAGTTCCGCGACAGTGAAGACCTTGGAGGTCGTTTGAAAAAAGTCGGGCGTCAGCTCCATCGGAAACTTTCAACGTCCAACGTCCAACGTCCAACGTCCAACGTCCAATGGCTGCTGTAGCGGCGGTCTATGACCGCCGAGGTGCTATGTGGAATCGTTCGGCGCTCATAGAGCGCCGCTACAGAAGATCTGGCTGCGACCCGACCGGCACCTTCAATCCCAGCTTCCGATACGCGTTCGGCATGGCCACACGGCCTTGGGGCGTGCGCTTGATATAGCCCTCCATGATTAGATACGGCTCATTCACTTCCTCGAGCGTGCCGGCTTCCTCACCCACCGCCACAGCGAGCGAACTCAATCCGACCGGACCGCCGTTGAATTTGTGAATGAGGGTTTCGATGATCCGCTTGTCCCATTGATCGAACCCATCGCGATCGATCTCGAGCATGGTCAACGCGCGATCCGCCAGCTCCGCGTTGATTTTGCCGTCGGCTTTCACCTGAACGTAATCGCGCACCCAGCGCAGAAGATTGTTCGCGGTGCGCGGCGTTCCGCGGGTCCGCGTCGCGATTTCAGCCGCGCCCGCAGCATCGATCTCCACGCCGAGCAAGCCGGCGCTGCGCGTGATGATCTTATGCATTTCCTCCGCGTGGTAGTAATCGAGCCGCGCCGTCATCCCGAAACGCGACCGCAACGGTGCGCTCACCATGCCGGCGCGGGTCGTCGCGCCGATGAGCGTGAACTTGGGCAGCTGAAGGCGGAGACTGCGCGCCTGCGGCCCCTGGTCGATGATGATATCGAGCCGGTAATCTTCCATCGCCGGGTAAAGATATTCCTCGATCGTCGGCTGGAGCCGGTGGATTTCGTCGATGAACAGGACGTCACCTTTTTCCAAACTCGTCAGCAATCCGGCCAACTCGCCGGCTTTCTCAATCACCGGCCCGCTCGTGTTCTTAACGTTGGTGCCCATCGCGTTGGCGATGATGTTCGCCAGCGTCGTCTTCCCGAGACCGGGTGGGCCACTGAGCAGAATGTGTTCGAGCACGTCTCCACGTTTCTTCGCCGCTTCCACAAGCAGTTCCAGCCGTTCGCAGACTTTCACCTGGCCGGTGAACTCGCTGAACATCGGCGGCCGCAGCGACACTTCGAAAGCAGGATCTGTCTCAGGCGGTTTCATGGGAGGCGTTGAAGAGTTGAAGAGTTGAAGGGTTGAAGCGTTAAAGCGTAAGCGCTGCAACGGATGCAACGCTTCAACGCTTCAACTCTGTAACGTTGCCTGCTTTCCCTCACGCCGCTTTCTCCAGTTTCTTCGTCATCACCAATTCCGTGCCGCGCGCTTTGAGGATGTAATCGACCTTGTCGAACGCCGTCCGGATCAAATGCACGCCAAGGCCGCCGGGCCGGATCAAATCGTGCGATCGTCCTTTGATCGCATGGGTTTCCGTTTGCTTGCCGTAATCGCGCAGCCGCATCCGGATGCAGTTCCGCAATCCTTCAAGGGAAAGCGAGATCAGTTGGTCGTCGCGCAAATGATAAGCGTGCCGAATAACGTTTGTGCAGGCTTCGTCTACTCCCAGCACCATGAGCATGCGTTCGCGTTCCGAGAAGGGATACGCCTCCAGGAATTGGCGCACGAATTTCCGCATCGGCGCGAGGTTGCCGGTGTGGCTGGAAAATTCGACCTTCTTCTGTTTCATCACGCCCGCTGGAGGCTGAACGCATGGCTCGGAGCATTCAACTGCGCAACCGAAAACCCGGTGGACAGCCCGGGCAAGCATAGCTCTCTTTCGTCATGTGGAAATTCCTGCTCGCAATTCTTATTCCGGCCAGCCTGGCTTTTGGGCAGGAAAATCCGAGCGCGTATGAGGCGTTGCGCGTCATCGGGACGCAAATGAACCGCCAGCTCGTCAGTCGCGTCATCTCGGTCAACGGCAGCGAAGGCGACCCGCAGCCGCGCACTTGGAAAATTTTGGTCGAAGACAAGAACGCCACCAGCGGCGTACGCGAGATTGTCGTGCAGGACAATCGGGTCGCGTCGCAACGCGTCCCGAACAAGTCCGTAGTCGGCTCGACCGACGGCGCGACGATCAACACCTCGAAGCTCAATCTGGATTCCACCGGCGCTTATACAGTTGCGAGCCACACAGCTGAGACATCGCACGTCACCTTCGCGCTCACGAGTTACACCCTCCGCACGGACGATGGCGGCAACCCCGTTTGGATTGTGACTCTGGCTGATCGCGCTAACCGGCCGGTCGGTACGATTCACATTCGCGCCAGCGACGGACGGATAAAGCGAGTCGAAGGCATGTACTCCGGCCGGAACATGGAACAGGTCGAGGAGAACAGGGACATCGACAAGAATCGCGAAGAGATCGATCCCGCGGGGAACCCGGCGGCCGACGATGAAGCGAACGACGCGGACGAGAACATCGTGAAACGCGACATCAAACGAATGTTTCGCCGCACAACGAATGACGCGCGCCGCATGTTCCAGCGCGTCCGACGTTCGTTCGTTGATTTCTTTAACAGATAAACGCGCTAGGTTTTACAACCATGCCGAATCCCGCCGTAGAAGAAGTTTGGCCGGCGTTGCCGTTCCCGGAATGGAAAGAGACCGCCAAAACTTTGCACATGTGGACGCAAGTCGTCGGCAAAGTGCGGCTGGCTTTGTCGCCCTGGACGAACCATTCCTGGCACGTCACGCTTTACCTCACCGCGCGCGGCCTAACGACTTCGCCGATCTATTTCGATTCACGGCCGTTGCAGATCGACTTTGATTTCGTCGATCACGTTTTGTGCATCCAGGCTGCGGGAAAAGAAGAGAATATTTCGCTCAAACCGAAGTCGGTCGCGGCATTTTACCGCGAGGTGATGGCGGCGTTGCACAAGGCGGAGATTCCGGTCGAGATCAACACGACACCAAACGAAGTTGATCCCGCAATTCCCTTCGAGCAAAACGAAACCGACTCGGCTTACGATCCGGAATACGCAAACCGGTTCTGGCGCGTCCTCTTGCAGAGCGACCGCGTCTTCAAGGAATTTCGCTCCGAATTCTGCGGCAAGTGCAGCCCGGTTCATTTTTTCTGGGGCAGCTTCGATCTGGCGGTCACGCGTTTCTCCGGTCGGCGTGCGCCCCAACATCCGGGCGGCGTCCCGCACTTGCCCGACGCGGTAACGCGGGAAGCCTATTCGCACGAAGTCAGTAGCCTCGGTTTCTGGCCGGGAAACGAGATGATGCCCGACCCGATTTTTTATTCGTACGCCTATCCCGCGCCGCCCGGATTCGCCGAAGCGCATGTGCAACCGGCCTTCGCGAAATACAATCCGCAGCTCAAGGAATTCGTTCTTCCCTATGAACAGATGCGCCAGGCGGAATCGCCCGACGCGGCGCTGCTGGAGTTCGCGCGCCGTACCTATGACGCTGCCAGCACGCTCGG
This sequence comes from Verrucomicrobiota bacterium, assembly GCA_041167505.1. GTDB lineage: Bacteria > Verrucomicrobiota > Verrucomicrobiia > Chthoniobacterales > UBA10450 > AV80. The sequence goes on along the minus strand of JBEEHR010000053.1, from coordinate 114,525 downwards.
GGATTGGGACCGCGCTGCTCTCACCGAAGCGAAACCCCACTTGCATTCTCGCCGGTAACGCCGGTAAAGTTCGCGCGATGGTCAACGAAGCAATCGCCGAGCGCGGCGCCTGGCGCGAGGTGCCGAAAGGCTGGCGCCAGCTCTGGGGCGATTTCGACCGGCTCGGGGTAAGCCTGCAATGGCACGATTTCCGGACGGAACGCTCGCTTGATTGGGGTCTTAGTTTTCATCCGCGCAGCCTGGAGTTTTGCCTGAACGTCGAAGGCCGGGGGGCCATTGGCGATCGCGCCGATTATGTTCCCGGCAGCGCCGGTTATTACGCCGTGGCCGCCGAACCGCTGGCCGCGTCACGGCAGGCGCGCGATCATCATCAATTCGTGACGGTCGAATTCTCAAACCGTTATCTGCAGCAGCAACTAGCCGATTGCGAAGGCGATCTCGATCCGCAACTCCGGGGCGCGATTTTCCCGGAAAAAGAACGGTCGATCGTTTCTTCCGCGCGGCCGATGACGCCCGACCAGCAACACGTTGTGACGAGCCTTCTCGCTCCTCCGGTGGCGAAAGCCGCGCAAAGCCTTTGGTACCAGAGCAAGGCCCTGGAACTGATGTCGCACTTTCTTTTCACGCCGAAAGATCCGGAATTTTTTTGCATGCGGCAGAAACGCGTGGCCCGCGACCGGGTCGAGCGGACGAAGGAATTGCTCGCGCGCGATCTTGCGAACCCGCCGACCCTGGAAATGCTCGGCCGCGAAGTCGGCTGCAGTCCGTTTTATCTGAGCCGAAGTTTCTCGCGCGTGGTCGGCCTCACCATTCCGCAATATCTGCGCAAGCTGCGGATGGAACGCGCCGCCGAGCTTTTGCGGAGCGGACGTTACAACGTCACCGAAGCCGCCACGGAAGTCGGTTACGCGAGCCTCAGCCATTTCAGCAAAGCGTTTTGCGAAACCATCGGTTGCTGCCCTGTGCTCTATCCGATGGCGAAAAACGTCATCGATCGCTGAAATTGAACCGCGGATTACGCGGATATCACGGATGAAGAGACTGTCTGCTCAATCAATCCGTGTCATCCGCGTAATCCGCGGTTAAAATTTTCTTCCGATGAAGATCACCCGCGCCCTGATTTCTGTTTCCAACAAGAAGGGCGTGGCGGCGTTCGCGCGCGCGCTGGAGAAACAGGGTGTCGACATTATTTCCACCGGGGGCACGGCTGAGTTGCTCCGGAAGGAAGGTGTGCCGGTCCGTGACATCTCGAGCTTCACCGATTTCCCCGAGGTGCTCGAGGGTCGGGTCAAAACGCTTCATCCACGCGTTCACGGCGGTTTGCTTTATAAACGCGGGAACGAGTTGCACGAACAACAGGCGAAGGAGTGCGGGTTCCAGCCGATTGACTTGGTGGTGGTGAATCTTTATCCGTTCGAAGCCACGATCCAAAAACCGGGCGTCACCCTCGCCGAAGCCATCGAGCAGATCGACATCGGCGGGCCCTCGATGATCCGGAGCGCGGCGAAGAATTACGAGTCGGTGACGGTCGTCGTCGATCCAGCCGATTACGATTCGGTCTTGGAAGACATGCGCGACCACGAAGGCGGGACGTCATTGAAATTGCGCGAGCGTCTCGCCATCAAGGCTTTCATCAAAACTTCCGACTACGATCGCGCTATCGGGAGTTTCCTGAATCAGGAACAATCGACCGACGCGTCGTTCTCCCTTTCGTTGCCGCTCGTGACGCGGCTGCGCTATGGCGAGAACCCGCATCAAACCGGCGCACTCTACGGGGACTTCGATCAACATTTCGAGAAGCTTCACGGCAAAGAGCTTTCGTTTAACAACATTCTCGACATCAGCGCCGCCGCCAGCCTCATCGCGGAATTTACGGAGCCGACGGTCGCGATCCTGAAACACACGAACCCGTGCGGAGTGGGGAGCGATCCCGATCTGCGGGAGGCGTGGGAGAAGGCCTTCGCGACCGATAAGCAAGCGCCGTTCGGCGGCGTGATCGTTTGCAATCGCCCGGTCACGGAAGAACTCGCCAAGGCCATCAGCGAAATTTTCAGCGAAGTCATCATCGCGCCCGGCTTCGAGACCGAGGCGCGGGCCTTGTTTCAGAAAAAGAAAAATCTGCGGCTCATTAAGGCCCTGAAGCCAGAACCTTCCGACAAAGCGCCGCAGGATATCCGTTCGGTCGCCGGCGGGTTGCTTGTCCAGGACAGGGACACCGGCCAGCCCATCGATCTCGCGACCAAAATTGTGACCACGCGCAAACCGACGGACGCCGAAATGGCCGCGATGATTTTCGGCTGGCGCGTCGTGAAGCAAGTGAAGTCTAACGCGATCGTTTATGCCGCTTCGGATCGCACGCTGGGAATCGGCGCCGGGCAAATGTCCCGCGTCGACGCCTCGCGTATCGCGGTCTGGAAGGCGAATGAAGCAGGTCTTTCGCTGAACGGTTCCGCCGTCGCCAGCGACGCATTCTTTCCGTTTCCCGACGGTTTGCTTGCGGCCGCCGATGCCGGCGCGACTTGTGCGATCCAGCCCGGCGGTTCAATCCGCGACGAAGAAGTCATCGCCGCCGCGAACGAACGCGACCTGGCCATGATCTTCACCGGCGTCCGGCATTTTCGACATTAGCTTTCTGCTTCGCGCTGTAGCCGCGGCGCTCAGTCGCCGCGTTGCATCGTTCGCGCGCGGCGACCGAGCGCCGCGACTACAGCGATTAGACGACTGCGGATCGCGATCGGCGCAGCATCGAGCCTTGGATGACCACGCCGATCACGGCGAGGGCGATGAAGAGAATCAGCGTGCCTTTCTCCGGTAGCGAAATCCCGGTAGTGATCAGGTGCGCGCCTTCTACCGACGAAAGAAGAATGAGGACCCAATCAAACAAGGCGAGTAATAGGAGTGCTCCGAGAATTCCGCCGATGACGAAAACTATTCCGCGATAATGCATATGGTCAGCGTAGAACGCCGCGGCCAATGCCCAGGCGATTCGCCCACCCGCCACGAACCCGGCAATGGCGATCGCGATTTTCTGCAGCATGATCGCCAGCAGCGCGCCGATGACTCCAGCGCCGAGCGCGACCAGCAGCGTCATCCATTGCGGTGGTTCGCGCATGAAATACGCAGCGATCTCGAGGCCCACGGCGAAGCCCAGGGCTGCGACAAAGAGCCAGAAAAGTTTCCGCCCGAAAAGGAGGATAACCGCGCCGATGATGACGCTGATGATGGGTATGGAGAGGTTCATCGGCAGTTTGAGAAGAACATCACACTAAGGTCACGAAGGATCACAAAGGAAATTTTCCATTCCCGACCCTTTGTGTTCCGTTGTGACCTTTGTGTGAGGTCTCATTTCTTCATCATCGAATCCCGTTTCGCCTTGAATTCCGTGCCAGGTTTCCATTCGGGGAATTTCTCGCCGTTCGCGACCTGGTAGCCGACTTCGAAAAGAAGCTTTAAATCCTCAGCAGCCCCCGAAAGATCCCACTCCGGATTAACCTCGTCCGACGGCTGGTGATAATGCTTCGCGACATATTCATCCTTCTTCTGCTGGCCGAATCCCGGCGGCTTGCCGATCACATCTTTTCCGGCTCCCGTGTAAAGCGACGGGAGTCCCACCTTCGAGAACTCGAAATTATCCGCGCGATAAAAGGTGCCTTTTTCCGGCTGGCTGTTCGGGTTCATGACGCGGCCCTGTTTCGTGGTCGCGGCCGCTAGCATGTCATCGAGTTCGGAGTTACCGAAGCTGATGTCCTCGATGTCATGCGTTTTTCCCCAGAGACTCAGGCCGTCCATGTTGATATCGGCCAGCGTTTTCTGGAGGGGATAGAGCGGATGCTCCGCGTAAAACTTCGCGCCGAGCAGGCCGGCTTCTTCGGCCGTCGTCGCCATGAAAAGCACGGAGCGCTTGGGCGCGGGCTTTAATTTCACGTAGCCCGTCGCCAGCTCAATCAGTCCGCCGACGCCGGATGCGTTGTCGGCCGCGCCGTTGAAAATTTGATCGCCCTTCAGCTCTTCGTGTTTCCCGAGATGGTCCCAATGCGCGGAATAGACGACCCATTCCTCTTTCAATTCCGGATCGCTGCCTTCCAGCTTTCCGATGACGTTTTGCGACTTGAACGGCCGCACGGTCTGTTTCAGGGAGAAGTTCGCCTTGGCTTTCAACGCGACCGGGCGGAACTCTTTCGTGATCGCCGCCTTTTTCAGGGTATCGAAATCCTGCCCGCAATCCGCCAGCAATTTTTTCGCGACATCGAGTGTAACCCAGGAGCGTATCTGGACCGCGTTCATGTTTTTGTCCGCGGCATCGATCTCGAAGTTCTCCTTGGCCCAGCTCGACATGATGACGGAATACGGATACGCGGCCGGCACCGTCTCATGGATGATAATTGCGGCCGCCGCGCCTTTCTGGGCCGCGATTTCGTATTTGTAGGTCCAGCGCCCGTAATAGGTCATGGCGTTTCCCTTGAACATTTTCGGGTCGAGCTTCGCCGGGTCGGCCGGATCAGGGATCGCCGGATCGTTGATCAGCATCAGGATCGTTTTGCCGCGGACATCGACGTCCTTGTAATCGTCCCAGCCGAATTCTGGCGCGACGACGCCGTAGCCGACAAACACGATGTCGGTGTTCTCCGCTTTGATCTCCGATTGGAGCCGCGCGGACGAGGCCACGTAATCGGCGGGGAATTTCAATTCCGTTTTCTTATCGCCGACGGTGAAGGACGCAGTAGGTGCAGTCGTTATTCCGGCGAGCGGAACTTCCTGGATGTAGGTGCCGTTCGGATTTCCGGGTTTCAGGCCGAGGGCTTTGAACTGCTCGTAGATGTATTTCACGGAAAGCTCTTCGCCCTTCGATCCCGGCGCGCGGCCTTCGTATTCATCGGAGGCAAGAACCTTGATGTGTTTGAGGAGATCGGCAGCCGTGATGGCGTCAGCGGCGTCTTTCGGGACTGTGGGCGGATCGGCGGCGAAGGCGAGTGCTGTCAGCAACGAACAACCAAGAAGGCAAAATAGTGATTTCATATTTAAGATTGTCGTCCTGAGCGGAGCGCAGCGGAGTCGAAGGATCTCTAATTCTTCTTCGCTGCATAAGCGCAGAAATAATCAGAAATTCTTCGACTGCGTTTCGCATCCGCGAAACTCCGCTCAGAATGACAACATTAGAATAATCGCGCCAAACCATTCTTTCACGCTTGCGTCTTCTGTAGCCGCCGCCCTGCTTGCCACGCCGTAGCGGGCGAAGGCGGGTGGGCGGCGTGAGTGCGGCATTGCAGCCTCGCTCGCGCCCACGTTTCGCACAGCGAAGCGGCTACAGAAGACGAGCGGCTTGTTTTACGAACATCGCCGCGCCAAGATCCCGGTCTGCGTGCAACCGTACCTCGAAAAATTTCTACTCGCCTTCATCCCGCTTTTTGTCGCGATCGATCCGATCGGATTGATCGCGATCTTTCTCGGGCTGGGCGGCGACGTGGACGCAAAGAAACGCCAGGTCGAAGGGACGCTCGGATTAATCACCAGCCTGGCGGTTTCCATCGGCTTCATTTTCCTCGGCAAAATAATCTTTCGCGCTCTCGGGATCACCGTTTCGGATTTTCAGGTGGCCGGCGGCCTCATTCTGCTCGGGATCGCGGTGCGCGAGCTTCTCGATCTGGGCGAACGTAATCGTTATGCGGGGGAATCCTTCGGCGTCGTGCCGCTTGGGATGCCGCTGATTGCCGGACCGGCGCTTCTTACCGCGTTGCTCCTGCTTGTCGATACGGTTGGCATCCTGTTCACCGTCCTGGCGTTGCTAGTGAATCTGCTCCTAGTCGGCTTGGGTTTTCGTTACGCGAGCCATTTCACTCGCTGGATGGGCAAGCAGGGGATGAAAGGTGTCTCGAAATTGATCTCGCTCTTGCTGGCGGCGATCGCCGTGAGCCTGATCCGCCGCGGCTGGCAGGCACCGTAGATTTAGAACTGCCCGGTCTGCAACATCACCAGGGTGCAGCCTTCCACCACCTCAATGCCGGCGTCCTCCGCCTTTTCCGCCAAGGCGTAATTCTCCGCGCCCGGATTCATGATGATGCGGCGCGGCGTGGCCGCGATGATCTCATCGATGAGCGGATCGGAGCGGGCCTGGCCGAGGTATAACGTCACCGTATCGATCGGTCCCGGCGCCTCCGAGATTTTCGGATAACACTTCTCGCCGAGAATGTCGTCAAACGCCGGATTGATCGGGACGGGCCGATGCCCGAGCCGGCGCAGCATCTCAAAGGCTTTGTAGGCGTAGCGGTCCGGCTTTGGCGAAGCCCCGAGGATGGCGACGGTTTCGGGCTTATCAGGGATGTCCACTGCCTGTAAATCGCATGTCACCTCGCCCAAAGTCGCCTTTCCCGCCACGTGGCGTTATATTGACACCGCTCCGCCCCTTGGTACTATCCTCGCTCTTATGAGATTCCCGCTGGCGCTCACCACCAAGATCGCCGCTTATATTATCACCCAAAAGCTGCGCCGGACCGAGAAGTTCGCCACGGTCCTGCAGCTCGAGCCGCTCCACACCTGCAATCTGACCTGCACGGGCTGTGGCCGGATCCGGGAGTATTCGACCTCGCTTAAAGACATTTTGCCGCTAGAAGATTGCCTGAGTGCCGCCCAGGAGTGCAACGCGCCCATGATCTCCATCTGTGGCGGCGAACCCCTGATTTACCCGCAGATTGAAGCGCTCGTGAAAGGCCTGCTCGAGCAGAAGCGGATCGTTTACATCTGCACCAACGCGATGTTCATGCGCAAAAAAATGCGCGAATGGATGGCTGGACAATTCGCCACCGCGAAAAACGGCAGCCGGAAAGAGCTCGAATCGAAACTCACGCAGCTGGTCGCACAGGGATTGGTTTCCGAGAAAGATGCGGAAGTCGTCCGGCAAGTTCCGAAGGATCCAGCCAAGGCGACCATCGGTCCGAGCCGCTGGATGTATTGGAATGTCCACCTCGATGGGCTGGAGCGGACGCATGACCTGATCGTGGAGCGCGAAGGCGTTTTCAAGGAATGCATCCTGGCCATCAAGATGGCGAAGCTGCTCGGTTACCAGGTCGCGACCAACACCACGATCTACAAGGAAACCGACATGGGGGAAGTCGAGCAGATGTTCGATTTCTTGAGCGACCTCGGCGTCGACGGCCACACCATCTCGCCCGGTTACGAATACGACGCGGCGAAGAAGGACATGATCAAGCGGCTGAACCTGCAGCCGGAGAATTTCTTTCTCACCCGCAAGATGACGATCGAGAAGTTCAAGAAGATCGAGGAGTGGATGGGCAAATACACGCTCTTCGGCACCCCCATTTACTTCGAGTTCCTCGCCGGCAAACGCGACCTGAGCTGTTCCGCCTGGGCGATCCCGACCCGCAATGTCAAGGGCTGGAAAGGCCCCTGCTATTTGATGACGGACGCCCACTATTCGAGCTACGCCGAGTTGCTCGAGAAAGTGGAATGGGAAAAGTACGGCGTCGAAAAGGGCGTGGTGAAAGACAGCCGCTGCGAGAACTGCATGGTGCATTGCGGCTACGAGCCGACCGCCAGCCTGGGCCTCAACGCGGAACGCGGCGACACCTGGAAAAATATCCGATTCAACTTTGGCTCTAAGCCGAAACCGACCGGGCTTGGTAACGAGATCACGGCGTATAACGGCGTCACGTCTGGCAACGGCCATCTGACGGGAAAGCGCGCCGAAGTCGCCGCCCAAGCTTCTTAAGACGCGATGCCTCCTTCACCGGCGAATCTCGTCGCGTTACCGAGCGCTTTGCCGGATCCGAACGGCGCCTTCACCGCGAACGACCCGCAGATCGCGAGCGCGATCGGGCGCGCCCAGCAAAATCTGTTGCGCCAGCAACACCCTGACGGCCATTGGTGCGGCGAGCTGCTCGTCGATAGCACGCTGTGTTCCGATTACGTGCTCTTCATGCATTGGCTGGGGGAAGTGGATGACAATATGCAGCAACGCTGCGTGCGTCACATTCTGAAGCGCCAGCTTCCCGACGGCGGCTGGAATATTTATTACGGCGGACCGAGCGAAGTAAACGCGTGCGTCAAAGCTTACTTCGCGCTCAAGCTCGCAGGGCATTCGGCCGATCTCCCGTTCATGCAGGAAGCGCGCGCCAACATTCTTCGGCTTGGCGGCATCCCGAAGATGAACACCTTCAGCAAGCTTTACCTCGCGCTGCTCGGGCAATTTCCGTGGCACTATCTGCCGTCGATCCCGGTCGAGATGATCCTGTTTCCGAACTGGGTTTTCTTCAACATCTACAAGATGTCGTCCTGGAGCCGGGCGATGCTGATTCCGCTCGCGATCATTAACCATTTCAAGCCGACGCGAGAACTGCCCGGGATGAAGCAGCTCCACGAGCTGTATCCGCTCGGCACCGAGCACAAGGATTTCACCCTTTCCCGCGACCCGCGTTTTTTCGCCTGGCGGAATTTTTTCCTGCGCGCGGACCACGGGCTCAAGATCGTTTCGAGGCTCGGCTGGCGTCCCATGCGGAAACGCGCCCTCGAAGAAGCCGAGCGTTGGATGGTGGAACGGATCGGCGAGGGGAGCGACGGACTCGCGGCGGTTTTTCCTGCCATGCTAAACGCGCTGATCGCGCTGCGGGTTCTCGGTTATTCGCGAAGCAATCCGATTTATGAAAAGGCCGCCAAAGATTTTGCCGGCCTTTTCGTGGACGATCCGGAAGATTTTCGGATTCAACCCTGCCTGTCGCCGGTGTGGGACACTGCGATCAATATGATCGCGCTGGGGGAATCCGGATTGCCGGGCGAGCATCCCGCGATGAAGAAAGCCGCGACCTGGCTGATCAAAAAAGAAGTCAGGGTGCGCGGCGATTGGACGATCAACAATCCGCACCCCGAAGCCAGCGGATGGGCCTTCGAATACAACAACGTCTATTACCCGGATACCGACGACACCGCGATGGTGCTGATGGGTCTGCGGCTTGCAAAGCCGGACGATCAGGAGGCACTCGATGCGCTTTTCCAGCGCGCGATCGGGTGGCAGCTCAGTTTCCAATGTCGCGACGGCGGCTGGGCGGCGTTCGATAAGGACGTGACCAAGCATTGGCTGGAAGACATGCCGTTCGCGGACCACAACGCGATCCTCGACCCGACCTGCAGCGATCTTACCGCGCGCACCCTTGAGCTTTTCGGCTACGTCAACTTCGATGCGAAACAGCGCTCGGTCCGCGACGCGGTCCGTTACCTGATCGATACCCAGGATGACGATGGTTCGTGGTACGGGCGCTGGGGCGTGAATTATATTTACGGCACCTGGCAGGTGCTTCGTGGCCTGCGCGCGATCGGCGAAAACATGACGCAGGATTGGATTCTGCGCGGGCGCGATTGGCTGGAGAGTTGCCAGAACGATAACGGCGGTTGGGGCGAGACCTGCGTCTCCTACGAGAACCCGTCGCTGAAAGGCAAAGGCGAAAGCACCGCCTCGCAAACGGCGTGGGCGATCATGGGGATTTGTGCGTGCGGCGATCTCGATCGGTCGAGCGTGCAACGCGGCCTGCGTTATCTGCTTTCGACCCAACGACCTGATGGCGCCTGGAACGAGCCGCAGATCACCGGGACCGGTTTCCCGGGCGTCTTCTATCTGAAGTACGACATGTACCGGCAGAATTTCCCGCTCCTCGCCCTGGCCACTTACGTGAATTACCGGAACGGCCTCGGCCATTATCCGAGTTTCTATCGCTGCTGATGGCCGCAGGTTGGCCCGGTGCGAGACGAGCCCCGATTTGGCGAGCAGCGCCATCTGGCTTCCGGGTAGCGCGAGCGTCTCGCTCGTTGGTGTCGGAGTCTCGCCGAAACAGGCTTTCAGAAAAGTTCGCGATAGCGAGACGCCATCGCCTACACGCGAGACGCGTGCGCTCCCCAGGCAATCACTTCTCCATCTCGCGTCCCATTGACGCGCCGCCTTCCCGGCGGGACAGTCGATATTATGGCTTACGAATTACCAAAACTCCCTTACGCCTACGATGCGCTCGAGCCGCATATCGATGCGCGCACGATGGAGATCCACCACACCAAGCATCACCAGACTTACATCACCAACGTCAATAACGCGCTCAAGGACAAGCCCGACCTGGCCGGCAAATCTGTCGAGGATTTGATCAAGGACCTCAACGCGGTGCCCGAAGACATACGCGCAGTCGTGCGCAACAATGGCGGGGGTCATGCGAATCATTCGTTCTTCTGGAAAATCATGGGCCCAAAAGCCGGCGGCGAACCTTCCGGAAAATTGGGCGACGACATCAAGTCGACCTTCGGAAGCTTCGACGCTTTCAAGGAAAAATTCGCTGATGCGGGGGCGAAACGTTTCGGCAGCGGCTGGGCCTGGCTGATCAAAAACAAGAGCGGCAAGCTCGAAGTCGTCTCGACACCGAATCAGGACAGCCCGCTCATGGATGGCAACACGCCACTGCTCGGGGTGGACGTCTGGGAGCATGCCTATTACCTCAACTACCAGAACCGCCGGCCGGATTACATCAAGGCGTGGTGGAACGTGGTGAATTGGGACGCGGTCGCGAAGAATTACTGAGGTTTTTTCGATGGTAGGGACGCCGCGCTGCGGCGTCCGCGGACGGCGCAGCGCGCCATCCCTACCCAATGGCGTACCTCAACGACAACTATCTCAAGCTCCAGGCCGGCTATCTCTTCCCGGAGATCGCGCGGCGGGTGCGCGAGTTTTGCGAAGCGAATCCGGAAGCGGCGAAGCGCCTTATCCGGTGCGGCATCGGTGACGTCACCGAGCCGTTGCCGCCGGCGGTGATCGCGGCCATGCACCGCGCCGTGGACGAGCTGAGCGTGCGCGAAACTTTTCGCGGCTACGGACACGAGCAGGGCCTCGAATCGCTCCGGGAAAAAATCGCGCAGCAGGATTACCGCGACCGCGGCATCGAGGTCGCCCCTGACGAGATCTTCATCTCGGAAGGATCGAAGTCCGATTGCGGTTACATCCTCGACGTTCTCGGCGAGCGAAACAGGATCGCGATCAGCGATCCGGTTTATCCCGCCTACGTCGACACGAACGTGATGGCTGGCCGCACCGGCCGCGCGGGTGATTCTGGCCGCTACGAAGGACTCACCTATCTGCCGTGCCGGCCGGACAATCAGTTTGTGCCGGAGCCACCGAACGAACCGGTCGACGTCGTTTACCTCTGTTTTCCGAATAACCCGACCGGCGCCGTGGCGTCGCGCGAGCAACTGGCGAAATGGGTTGAGTACGCCCGCGCGCATGAATCGATCTTGCTCTTCGATGCGGCCTATGAGGCGTATGTGTCCGATCCGAAAATTCCGCATTCGATTTTCGAGATCGAAGGCGCGCGCGAATGCGCTGTGGAATTTCGCAGCTTCTCGAAGAACGGCGGATTCACCGGCGTGCGTTGTGGATTCACTGTCATGCCGAAGACGCTGCTGGCGCGGACGGACGACGGGCGCAAGCTGCCGCTCCATTCTCTCTGGCATCGTCGTTGGAGCACGAAAGCCAACAGCGTCAGCTATCCGGTGCAACGCGGGGCGGAAGCGATTTACACCGCCGAGGGAAAAGAGCAGGTGCGTCATCTCATCGATCATTACATGGGCAACGCGCGGATTTTGCGGGAAGCAGCGGAGCGCGCGGGGCTCCAAGTTTACGGCGGAGTGAACGCGCCCTACATCTGGGTCCAGACCCCGGCTGGCCTGACGAGCTGGCAAATGTTCGACCGGATGTTGCAGGATTTGAATGTTGTCGTCACCCCCGGCAGCGGCTTCGGTGCTTGTGGCGAAGGGTTCTTCAGGATTTCGGCCTTCAACAGCCGTGCGAATGCAGAGGAAGTCGCGCGCCGGCTGGCCACTCTCAAACATTGAACGTCGCCCAGCTTCAAGGAGCGGCGGTTTGCAACCGCCGTCTTATTGGTCGGCGATTTCAAATCGCCGCTCCTTGAGGTCTTGTCCCCGCGCGACGCCGCGCGTAATTTCGCGCTCGTAAGTCACCATGGCCGTCACCACCGAAAATCTGCCGCAGCTTTATCGCTTTTGTTTCCTGATGACGGGAGACGCCGCGAAGGCGCAGGCCGCTTTCCAGGACACGGTGCGCGAAGCGGCCACGCGCGCGGCGAGCGACGAGCCGCCGCCGGACCGGCTGTGGTTTTTCAAAGATGCGCGCTGGCGTTGCCAGGCCCTGGGCGAGCAAGGCATCCAGGCTGAACCCGGAATGATGGAGGAAGTGGAGATTTCGCCCACGGCTCCGGTCCAGATCGAGCAGCTCGAGCCGGCCCAGCTCGCGCTCTGGATTTCGGCCGCGCCCGAACCGCAACGGAGCGCGCTCGCCCTTTTCTATCTCGATGAATTCAGCCTCCCCGAACTGCTCGATCTGCTCGAAATGAAAGCGGGCGAACTTTCGGAATTCATTTGTAGCGGGCGCCGCCAGTTCCAGGCGTGGCTCGACTCCACGATTGCCTATTACGAAGGAGAAGCATTCGATGCCGGACAAGTCTGAGCTGCTTCTCGGTTGCGCGCCGATCACGGAAAAGCCCGGGATGGACCGCGCGATGCGGGCCGCGGTCAATCGGGCGCGGCACGGCAAGAAGGCGGCGACGTTCCGTCACCAGCAGGCGTTCGACGCGTCGATCGCGAAGCTGGTTCGCGCGATCCCGGTAGACGAGCAGCTCGCCGAATGGTTCGTGAACGAGAACCTGATCCCGGTCGTGCGGCGCGGCTGGAAAAAGATCGTGCGCAATCCGGTGGTGATCGCGATTGCGATTGCCGCGCTCGTGATTGGTGCTGTCGCGGCGTATCGCGTTTACGAGCATCTCAACGATTTTCCGGGCGCGGACAAAGCGCGCCGCCTGCTGACGGTGGGCGCTTCGAACCGCTCCGTTCTGCTCGATCCGCTGCAAACGGAGGCCGGCTCCTTGAGCGACCTCTTTTTTCTGAAGCACCGGCTCGAGCATTACGACGTGCCGGTGGAGTTTGCGGAATTCAAGACTCTCGGCGCGCGCGTTTTCGACGATGACGAAGTCCGCCGCGTGGCCCAGATCTGGATCAAGGAAAAGCGCATGCAGTTCTTCCTGTTTCCCGCCGAGCCGGACAAGCAGGGCAAGGTCACCGATTTTTCCGACTGGCGGTTCGTCGAGCTGGAAGGCTGGACAGGCGTGGTGACGCAACGCAATGGCGTTTGTTTCATGGCTGCCCTCCGCGGCGGCGAGAAAGAGCTCAAGCCGTATCTGGAAAAGAAGAAGCAGTGAGTCGAAATGGGCGAGGGGAGTGCCAGAGGGGAGAATCGAACTCCCGACCAAGGGCTTATGAGTCCCCTGCTCTACCGCTGAGCTACCCTGGCATACGGGGCAAATTCAATACCGCTAGCCACGCACATGTCAACGGAGGCGCGCGTCGCTGCTGTCCTGTCATTCTGAGCGGAGTTTTGCAAAAGCAAAACGTGGTCGAAGAATCTCTAAATTTTTCCGGGCGGTCGTTGCGCAGAAATAGTCAGAGATGCTTCGACTTTCGCTCAGCATGACAAATAGGGAAGGGCGCTGAGAATAGGGCGTGAGCGAACTTTATCTCGAAGACCTGCACGTCGGTGACCGCTTTGGCTCGGATACGATCGAGGTCACGGAAGAAAGCATCATCGCCTTCGCGCGTGAATTCGATCCGCAACAATTTCATCTCGACGCCAGGGCGGCCGAGAAAAGCATTTTCAAAGGTTTATCGGCGAGCGGGTGGCATACCGCGGCAATGAGCATGCGATTATTCATTACAGGCGAATTGAAAATTGCGGGCGGTTCAGTCGGACTCGGCGTGGACGAATTGCGCTGGCCGCAGCCAGTCCGGCCGGGCGATGTCTTGCGCCTTGAGACAGAGATTCTGGACGTGCGCGCCTCCAAGTCGAAACCGGATCGCGGCATTATCCGGATCCGCAATGTCACCACGAATCAGCGCGGCGAGATCGTGCAGACCTTCATGGCTTTCGTAATGGTGCAACGCCGGCCGCCGGCGGAGTGATCAGGAGGCTTCCTGCTCCGCGAGCTTCTTGCAACCGGCCAGGTCGAGCTTGCCCGAGGCAAGGACCGGGATCGCGTCCACGCGGCGGATGATTCGCGGAATCCACAAGTTCGGCACGCCGGAGTCGGCGAGGGCCGTGCGTAACGCGGGCAAATCCAGCTCGAGACTGCTGAGCAACACCAACGCCTCGCCTTTCGCCGCATCCGACACGCCCATGACCGCGATCGATCGCTCGGATTGCTCCATGCTCAAGGTGACGATGATCTTTTGCTCGATGGTTTCGTGCGGCACCATCTCGCCGCCGATCTTGGAGAACCGCGAGAGCCGGCCTTCGATGTAGAGAAATCCGTCTTCGTCGAACCGCCCGATGTCGCCGGTCTTGAACCAGCCGTTGCGAAGGACGTCCGCGTTTTGCTCCGGCGCGTCGAGATAGCCCTCGAAAACGTTCGCCCCGCGGACCCAGAGCATTCCGGTTTCATGGAGCGATCGCTTCTCATCGGTTTCGGGCTCTCGAATTTCCGCGGCGATTCCCGGCATCAATTTCCCGGTCGAACCGAGGCGGTTCGAGGGTTGCACGTTTTGGCCCGGCTGCGTTGGCTGCAACTCCGGAAGATTCACGCTGACAACCGGCGAGGTCTCCGTGAGCCCGTAGCCTTGCAGCACTTCCTTTCCGAAACGCGCTTCGATCGCCTGCGCCAATTCGTCCGGCAATTTTTCCGCGCCCGTAATGAGCAATCGCAGGCTGCGCAACTGCTCCGGTTCCGCTTTCCGCAAATACGCGCGCAGAAAGGTCGGCGTCGCCAGCATGACGGTGACCGAATACTGCTCCACTAATTCGGCGATCTTCTTCGCCTCGAGCGGATTCGGGTAAGTGACGGCGCGCACCCCTTCGATGAGCGGATACCAAAGCGTGACCGTGCAGCCAAAGCTGTGGAAAAACGGCAGCGACGCGAGGACCAGTTCGTCTTTCTTCGCATCGAGGAAGACCGCGAACTGGGAGACGTTGCCGAGAATGTTGCGGTGACTCAGGGCCACGCCTTTTGGTTTGCCCGAGCTTCCGCTGGTGAAGAGCAACACCGCTTCCGCGCGATCGCCCACGTGCGGCAGCTTGAGCAACCCGGCGAGCGCCGATGAAGGCAGCACGATCGCCAGGATCCACCAAAGAAGGATGTTCTTCTTCATCGGCGGCAGCACTTCGTCGAGATGGATCACGCTGGGCGTCCAGGGAAAATCCTCGAAGCGCTTGGCCATTTGTCGGGCGCTGATGATGGTCGTCAGGCCTCCCTGTTCCTTGGCGGATTCGATCGAGTCGCGCGGGCTGGTGAAATTCAGGTTTACCGGAATTTTGTTGGCTAGGACGACCGCGAGATTCGCCACGACCCCGCCCTTGCCCGGCGGCAGCACGATGCCGATACGCGAATCCGGGCAGGTCGTCTTGAGATAACGGCTCAGCGCGATCGAGGCGCCGAGCAGTTTGCTGCGCGACAAACGGCTGCCGTCCGTTCCATCGTCAAAGGCGGTGCGAAACGGATGCCGCTTCAGGCCTCGGATACAGGCGCGTCCGAGATGGCCGCGCAGGCTCGGCCGGCGGCTGTAGCAAAACTCGCCGAGTTTCAGAAGTTGTTCGCGCAGCGTCGCGATGTCGGCATCGTCCGCGGTTAGCGGCTCGCCGAACGCGACTGTCACGCGATAGGGAATCGAGCGCGGCCACTTGGTGAAGAAGCGCCCGCCTTGGAACGAAAAGATCGAGCCCCAGAGTTCATCGAGATAGACGGGAACGACGGGCGCCTCGGCCTCCCGCGCGATGATCTCGTAGCCGCGTCGCAAGCGCAGGAGCGATCCGCTGCGCGAAAGTTCTCCCTCTGGAAAAAGACAGACAATTTCACCCGCCTGAATCCTCTCGACCGCATCGCGCATTGCATCCTTCGCTTTGCGCATCGTAATGGGAATGCAGCCGATCGCGTGGAAGAACGGATTGAGAAAGCGGTTCCGATAAACGCCTTCATCGATAATAAACCGGATCGGCCGGGGACAGGCGAGCGAGAGGACGATCGCATCGACCCAGGTAATATGATTGGGCAGGAGAAGAAACCCGCCCTGGGGCAATTGTTCCCGTCCGATGGCCGTGACTCGATAAATCAGTCGGGCAAAACCCAAACCAAAGAATCGCAGGGCGCGTTCGAAGCTGGAAGAATTCGCCATTGTTTATGGTTTACAAGGAGCGGGTTGTTCCGTGCAATCGTCAATTGAATGGCCCCGAACGATTCCCAAGCCAAGACGGGGGCGCGCGTCGCCCTCGGCCTCCTGCTTGGCATTAACCTTTTCAATTATATCGACCGCTTCGTCCTGGCGGCCGTCGAACCAAATATCCGCGAGACGTTTTTCGCCAAGGGGGATCCCAACGCCATGGCGATATCAGGCACGCTGGCGTCGGCGTTCCTCATCACTTACATGCTTTCGGCGCCCGTCCTGGGTTTTCTGGCGGATCGCTTCTCGCGCTGGGTTATCGTGGGCGCCTGTGTGATTCTTTGGAGCTTCGCGACCGCGGCAGGGGGGTTCGCGCTCACCTTCGCAGCCCTGTTCGCAACGCGTATTTTCGTTGGAATCGGCGAGGGAGGATATGGGCCCGCGGCCCCGACAATCCTGGCAGATTTGTTCGGCACCCAAATGCGGGGCCGCATCATGGCCATTTTTTGTGCGGCGATCCCGGTAGGCAGCGCACTCGGCTTTGTTCTGGGTGGGATAATCAACCATCAACTGGGCTGGCGTTGGGCTTTCTATCTTGTGGCAATCCCCGGCATTGTGCTCGGGATCGCCTGCTTTTTTCAGAAGGATCCCCGGACCCGAGCGGGCTTTGTCACGGAGCGCAGACGTGCGACAAAAGACGACTACCTGACCCTGCTCAGAAATCGGTCGTTTGTGTTCAATTGTCTCGCGCAAACCGCGATGACTTTCGCACTCGGTGGCCTCGCTTTCTGGATGTCGGACTATCTGAGTTTCCGGGGACAGTCTCCGCAGATCGCGGTCCCGATCTTTGGCGGGATCACGGTCGTGGCCGGACTGATCTCGACGCTTCTCGGCGGCTTCATCGCCGATCGGTTACGGAAGCGTTTTGGCGGCTCCTATTTCCTGGTTTCCGGCCTCGGAATGCTGCTCGCCTTTCCTCTCTTTGTCGCAATGCTCTACACGCCGTTTCCCCTGGCGTGGGCCTTCCTTTTCGGGGCCGTTTTTTTTGTTTTCCTCAACACTGGTCCGTCGAACGCCGCGCTGGCGAATGTTGTCGAATCGAACGTCCGCGCGACCGCCTTCGCGGTAAATATTCTGATCATCCACGCGTTGGGCGACGTCATCTCGCCGCCATTGATCGGCGCGGTCGCGGGGCACGCGGACAGGAACGCAGCGTTCCTAGTCGTATCCGGCGCGATGCTCGTCTCCGGAGTTATCTGGCTCCTGGGAATGAAATATCTCGCTGCTGATACCGCCGCGATTGACAATCAACCGGCATTGTAAAGGAAAACAGCAGGAGCACCTCGCGGCACTCCTGCTGTTCGAAAGTTACGACCTTTGGTCGTCGGTTAACCTTAAGGTGTGGGAGCCGTTTCGGGCTCGGTCGTCTTCTTCTCAGATTTCTTCGACTTCGACTTGGTCGAATCGGTAGTTGTTTCCGTTGAAGTTTCGCTCTTGGGCTCCTTCTCCGTTTTGGTCTCGGTCTTCTTTTTCGTGCTCTTGGTGGAATCGGCAGGAGCAGTCTCGGTCTTTGTCGATTCAGAAGTGGTCTTCTTTTTCGTGGAAGGGCTCGTTGCGCTGTCAGCGGCCGGGCTCTTCGTTGTCGTGGACGACTTGGTCGAAGGAGCGACCGGTGTGGTCGGGGGCGCCGGTGTCATGGTCGCGGCTGCGGCAGGCGTCATGGTTGCGCCGATGCTGGCCGTCGCGGCCGGAGTCGCGCTCGCGTTCGTCGAAGCGGTCACGCCGGTGGTGGTTCCCGTGGTGGTGGTTGGGACGGTGTTGGTTGTCCCGGTCGTCGCAGTCACACCCACGCTGAAACTCGGGGTGACGCCGTAGTAGCCGTAAACTTGGTTGATGTACTCGGGCCGGCTGTATTCCTCGATGCGAGTCGATTCCCAGACCGGGGCGCTATAGATTTTCTCGCGCTCGATTCGCGTCATGTAAACACGGGGCTCAGAGCTCGCCGAGAAAACGCTCCACGGCGCAGCGACCGTCTTGGTCGTAGTGGTGGTGCCACCGCCGCGGGTCGACAGGACCACGTAAGCGAGGCAGCCGCTGCTGCGATCGAGAACGACATCCTTGATCTCGCCGACATCCTGGCCGCGTGAATCCTTGATCTTGGAACCAATGACGCTGCTACTCTGGATGTAGCCGCTCGACGTCGTGGTAGTGCTCGTGCTGGTCTGGGCAAACAACGGAGCTGTGGCGAGACCCAGGAACGCCAAAGCTGCTGCTAACAGAATATTTTTTTTCATAAGTTGAGTTTAGAGTGACGGTATGCGCTCCTGGATTATTCAGGAGCGACCCTATTGCTTCGTTAGTCCAAGCGCTTTTGGACGTGAGGTTGCAACGGCCCCGCCGCTTTTCTCGCCAGCCGGCCTAACAAGACAAATCGCGCGCCGCGCGAGCGCCGTTTCCGGTCCCCGCTTTGTTATTGCAGGTTGTACGCTTCCACCAGCGCCACACCCACCGCGCCGGATTTTCCCCGGACCACCGCGGTATAATTCCCGGGCGGCAGACTGAGATGAAGCGCTGCCTCGCGCGGGTCTAGCGGTTGGAGCGATGCGGGAATCGAATCGACGTCGTCGCCGGTCTGCCAGTCGTCGTTGCTCACCACGTGGCCGTTTCCATCGTGCAGCTCCAGCGTTGGATCTGCAATCGGCTCCCCCACGTCAAATTGCGCCAACGATGGACCGAGCGCGCGGACAACTACCTCCGCCAATCCCGTCCCGACCACGAATCCGCCGATCAACACATCGTCCTCAGCCCCCACAAAGCCGCGCGTGCTGATGTTCGCCAATTGCGAGTCCGAGGTGAGATCACCATCGTACACCTCCACGACCGCCGTGCCCGTCGATCCATTCTTTCCGGAAACCACTGCGGTGTAGGCCCCCGGCGGAAGCGTCGCGACCTTCGCGGATTCACGCCGGCGGGTGGGCTCCATCCCGGCCGCCGCCAGTTCCGTGACGGATGCAGGGTCGTTCCGCCAGTTATCGTTCATCGCAATCAGAGTGTTCTCGGGGCCTCCGTGAATCTCGAGGACTGGATCGGCCAGAACATTATCCAACCCGGAAGCGCTTAGCGACGGACCGATCGCCCGAACGATCACCTTCTTCGGTTCGGTTCCGGTAATAATAAAACCGCCGATGCCGACCGCGTGACCGTTTCCCAGCGCCAGTCGCGTCGAGATGTTGAGCAGTTGCGGCTTCGCGCCCGGCTTAGCCGGCATCGACAACAATTGAATATCTGGGTTCCAGGGATCTCCCTGGCTTTCGTAAGCAGTCACGGACGCCTCCGGTTGTGTTTCCGAATTCCAGAAATCGACCGGCCCAAAAATATTCTGCAGGGTGTAATTGGCGGCCTGTTCGGCGGTCATCGGGTCAGACCATGGAACCCGCCCGTCCGGCTTGCCGTCCAGGTTCAGGTCCGGCAACGGGTCGCCTGCGAGATTCATGCTGCCCCACTCGGAAAATCGGGTGTACGGGTCGCGGTTCAGCGCCGGATTCAGGATGGAATCCCATGGGTCCCAGCCCGCGCCCGCGATGTGCGGTCCCATCGCGGTGCGAATGAAAATGACGCTCGGCATTTGTTCCGGGGGATCGAATAGCCACGGCCGGCCGAGAACGACGGAATTGGCCGCCGCCGTGGTCCCATCATCGACCGACGGATTGCGGTCCGAGCCAATCACAAGGCTGCAATCGAGAAAAACGAAGCCGTTCGCAGTGACGCGCGCGGTGGAGGCGGCGGTGATGTAGCCCGCGTCGGTGCTCTCGATGGTGCACTGGTCGAACACCGCCGTCGAGTTTCCGAAAATGAAATCTCCGTCGCCGGTAATGAAGCTCTTGCGGAAATATTGCCGCGCCATCCCATCCACGAGGAGTGTATCCTGGTAGCCGAGGCATTTCACATTATCGAAAATCGCGCGATCAGCGATGGAGATGAGCGCGGCGGCTGCCACGATGTTGCGGTCGGGCGTCGAGTTTTCGAAAGTCAGGTTGCGCGCCATGAACGCCGTCGCGCCCGCGCCGATGAAAGCTGTTTCGTGCCATGAAAATTGCGGGACAGTAACCAGCGTGCCGTTGAAAGAAATCGTCACCTCCGCCGGCGCCGCGCCCTGGCCGATGAAAGTCACGAACGGTTTCTCCACGGCCACGCGTCCAATGTATTTTCCGGGCGCGATAAAAATGTTCGCCCGGTCGGTTTCCGTCTGGCCGGTGACCGCGTCCACGGCGCTTTGCACAGTCAGGAAGGCGCCGTTCGCGCCGCTCTGGTCAACGAAGTAATCACGAGCCGGAGTCTTCTCCGGTCCGAGGCAAATAATTACGCTAACGCTGGCGAGCAGCCAGCGGGACAAGAGCCGGCGAGCGCTCCGGTGGGACTGCCGGTGCATGTCCCGAGTTAACCTCAGAGCCTTCGTTAGGTCGAGAATATTCCGGCCCCGGGAGACAGACGGCGCGGCGCCGTGAGCTCGCCTCGGCGAGTCAATCAATCGAATCTCCACGGCAAACGAACCCCTCGGTCCTCAATAAGTCGCGCGTGAACTGGCCTGCCGGGCCGCGCCTTGGAGCGGCTGCAAGGGATTTGAGGGGATCGAACCGGCAAGGCGAAGGAAACAGTTCCTCGTTAATCAGGCTATTTTCCGCACCACTACGGGAGCGCGTAAACCTCGACGAGAGCAACGCCGCTTGTCCCGTTTACACCTTTGAGGACCGCCGTGTAATTTCCCGGTTGG
This sequence comes from Verrucomicrobiota bacterium, assembly GCA_041167505.1. GTDB lineage: Bacteria > Verrucomicrobiota > Verrucomicrobiia > Chthoniobacterales > UBA10450 > AV80. Next base: position 93,560 of record JBEEHR010000053.1, on the reverse strand, counting down.
AGAGTGACGATCATCGCCGACTCAGCCGGATCGTCCGGGGCCAAACCGCTATTCAATAACTCGCTTGTTTGGTCGGCCGTGATTACCCCGCCAATCTGCGTGGTTTGCCAGTCGTCGTTTCTGGCAATTGTGCCATTGGCGTCATGCAATTCGATCTGCGGATTTGACAGCGCATTCGCAATTCCAAAACGGTGCAGTGAAGGCCCCAGCGCTCGAACGACAACTTTGGTGGGCTGTCTGACGACGATAATGCCGCCAATCATTACTTGATCGTTTGGCTGCACAAATCCTCGCGTGCTAATGTTTCCCAGCCTGGCCCCACTGCCTCGTTCGCTCAGGTCGTAGACCTCCGCCGTTCCAACGCCAGTGGAACCGCCTACGCCGCGCACAACGGCTGTGTAAGATCCAGGATTAAGCGTGGCGATGATCGCGGATTCCGCCCCGTCGGAAGGCGCCAGGCCACTGTTCTGAATTTCCTGAACCTGATCGCCGTGGATCACACCGCCCACCTGGGTGGTTTGCCAATTGTCATTAAGAGCGATTGTTGCCGAAGTGTCATGGAGCTCGAGCTGGGGATTTGAGAGTACGTTGCCCACTCCGAAATTTGTCAGCGAAGGCCCGATTGCTCGAATCATCACCCGCTTCGGAGCCGCCCCTTCGATGATAAATCCCGAAATCAACACATTCTCAGAAACACCGACGTTAACTCGAGTGGAGATGTTTCCGAGGGTCGAAGCAGCATAGACCACCTGACCTCCGGTAAGGGTACCGGTCGAGGAAGTGCCATTCGCATCGCCACTATATTCAGCCGTGATAGTATGCGTGCCGATAGCCAGCAAAGAGGTCGAATAGCTTGCGGAAGACGTTGCATTCAAAGCGACAGACGATCCGAGATTGGCGCCGTTATCCTTAAATTGGATGGTCCCAGTAATCGAACTGGGGCCGATACTCGAAACGGTTGCTGTAAAGGTGATGGTTTCACCCTTTTCCGATGGGTTGAGCGAAGAACTCACTGCAACTGATGAATACGCCTTCGCGTCCGAGAGCTCTGCGCTTGCAAGAGTAGTGTTGTTTTGGCCAAATCCGGCAGCTACCAGCACCTTGCCGTTGGGAAGCAAAGTGGCCGTGTGAAAACCCCGCGGGGTGTTCAGACTATCCGTCGGTGCCCAGCTGGCGCTCACCGGATCGTACAATTCGGCAGTTCCAAGCGGCGCGCTGCCGCTGGTGCTGCTATATCCTCCAACGACAATTACCCTGCCGTTGGGAAGCAAAGTTGCAGTATGACTTGAGCGAGTACTGCCCATGCTGCCGGTCATATTCCAGTTCCCACTTGCCGGATCGTACAGCTCCGCACTTGAGCTAGCGTTGTTCCCGCCTGCGACAAGCACCTTCCCGTCAGACAGGAGCGTTGCAGTATGATAGACGCGAGCACTGCCGAGGCTGCCGGTCACGCTCCAGTTCCCAGTTGCCGGATCGTAGATCTCCGCACTCGCGGCGGCGGTGTTGTTGGTGTTAATTCCGCCCGCCACAAGCACCTTGCCGTTGGACAGCAACGTCGCCGTGTGAGCGTTGCGTCCAACATTCACGTTGCCGGTGAAAGCCCATTTTCCGTTCGCTGGATCGTACAGTTCCGCGCTTACGGTGTCCGAACTAGTATTAGGGTCCTTTCCCAGGACCAACACCTTGCCGCTGGGCAGCAGGGTCGCCGTGTGTAAGTAGCGCGGGACATTGAGACTGCCCGTAGCTGTCCACTGTCCGGTCGAAGGGTCGTAGAGCTCCGCGCCCGCGAAAGTGTCATCTCCTCCAACAACAAGGACTTTACCGTTGGTGAGCAAAGTTGCCGTGTGCTCGTAACGCCCAGAATTCAAGCTCCCGATGGCCGTCCACGTGCCACTCGCGGGGTCGTACAGCTCGGCGCCCTTGCCGTCGAAACCACGTGCAAATCCTCCAGCCACCAACACTTTGCCATTGGGCAGCAATGTGGCGGTGTGACTCTCACGATCTCTAGTGAGACTGCCCGTGTACTCAAATGCGGACACGATGCCAGCACTGAACTGGAGGAGAATCGCCGCCGCGGCGAGAACCAGCAGCCGCGACAAAGGTTCCCGAACGGGAAGCATGTTTATTGGCTTCAGTAAGAGTGTCTTTGAATCAATTGCCTTAATCATTGCAAGTTATAGACCTCGACTAACCCAACTCCGACGCCTCCATTTTTTCCGGATACAATGGCGGTATATCCACCAGGCGGCAGTATCGCCGCGATGGCAGCCTCCAAGTCGTTCTGAGGTTGAACCCCGGCTTGGACAAGCTGCGCCGCCTGACCGGGATTGTCTTTCCAATTGTCGTCAAAGGCGATTAACGTTCCGTTTCCGTCCCGAAGCTCCAGCAGCGGGTCGGTCAACGGATTACTCACGCCAGACCGGGCAAGCGACGGCCCAAGCGCTCGGATAATAATGCTCGGATTCCCATTGCCGCCACCCAGGATGAAGCCGCCGATCACGACGTTGTCGCCGATCCCTACCAGAGCGCGCGTGCTAATGTTCGCGAGCTCGGAGTCAGTGCCTTGATCCAGATCATAAACTTCAACCAATCCCAAGCCGGTGCCGTTCGACTTACCACCCATCGTGGCCGTGTAACCAGCGGGTGGCAGTGTTGCCACGATAGCTGATTCGAGATCGTCTTGGGGCGCAAACCCGCTTGCCTGGATTTGCAGAGCTTGATCGGGATTTTCTCTCCAGTTGTCGTTGGATGCGATCAATGAACCTGAAGGGCCTCGCAGTTCCAACACGGGATCGGCTACGACTCCAGTCAGGCCAGAATTCTTTAGTGAGGGCCCGATGGCTCTAATAATTACTTGTTTAGAGGTGTTACCGGTTACGATAAATCCGCCGATCGTGACATTGTCGCGTGTTCCCACCTGTGCCCGGGTCGAAATATTCAGTGACCTCGCAGCCGGCGTACTCGACGGAGATGGTGTCGATGTTGGCGTAGCGGTCGGTGTTGGCGTGGGGGATGCGGGCGGAGCATCATTGTCAACAATCGTAACGACCGACGCTGATAAGCCAAGGTCGGCGCCCACCGATGAACTCAGCGTTAGGGTGAATGCCTCATCGCCTTCATAGATGTTGTCGTCGAATACCTGAATGGTGATAGTCTTGTTCGTTTCACCGGAAGCAAAAACAAGATCACCGACTGCGCTGGTATAATCCAACCCTGCGGTGGCGGTCCCATCGCTGGTGGCATAGTGGACGCTGGCCGATTGGGAGGTGTCGCCGCTTCGCGATACAGATACGATTGCGCTGCCGCCGTTCTCGGCCACGCTGTAATTTGGAGCGTCGAATTGTATGGGCGACACTTCGAACGCGCCAATATCGCTCCCATCACCGCCGGCTGGCTCGGGGATAGAAGCATCATAACGAACCGGGCGCGGCCGGCCGCGTTGATCGGTGGTGATGCCTGTCCCCCCTCCGCCTTTATCAATCGCAGGGCTGCCGTTCAGCAGGCCGTGGGTAAAAGTCGGGCCACCATTGTCCTGCAGAGGGCCCACCATTGGATCAAGATGCGAGTCGTTAGTGCCGACCTGGTCACCGGTCATGGGTGTAACCGTCATTCCAAAGTTACTCCCGATGAGGTTATAGCCTTGCGAAGTGAGCGTGCCTCCGAAATCCCACTCGAATCCACCTCCGTCCGCGTTCGCAGCGATAATGCTGTTCTTTGCGTTGACGGTGCCGCCCTGGTTGTAAATACCCATACCGCCGCCGCCGGGAATACCGCCGTAGGCGCTGTTGCGACAGACAGTGCTGTTCACGAGGGTTACTGTGCCACCGTTGTAAATACCGCCGCCGGCGCTTTGATCGCGAGCAGAATTGCCGGAGATGGTGCTGTTGGTAATGGTAATCGTTCCGTTGTTGCAAATACCGGCGCCGGGCGCGAAGTCAGTTCGGTTGCCCGACAGGGTGCTGTTGGTAATAGTCATCGCTGCGCTATTGAAAATGCCGCCGCCCGCCCCGTGGCTGGAGGTGTTGCCGGAAACAGTGCTGTTAGTGATAGCAACGGTGCCTAGGTTGTGGATACCGCCGCCAGGCAGTGGCGTGTAGTCGCCTGATTGATTTCCAGAGACAGTAATATTGGTGATCGTTACTGTGTTACCGCTATTGATCAAAAGGCCACCACCACCAGGGGATTGAAAATTCACTCCGCTAGCGATGGTCAGGCCGGAGATCGCGACGTTAAAATTGCCCGCGGCTATGTTGAAAATTCGGAATGCCGAGCTGGCATTCGCGGCGCGCTGAATGATTAATAACTTCGCGCCGGGACCGCCGATCGTCAGGTTTTTGTTAATCAATAGTTCTACGCTAGTCAGGTTGATCGCGGTGATGTCTGCGGCGAAGTTTATCGTATCGCCGGGCACCGCATCAGCGATTGCCTGGCGCAGCGTCCCCGGCCCATTGTCGCCACCGTTCGTTACCGTGATGGTTCCGGCGTCGGTCGTCGCTGCTGTGAAAAATAGCGACGCGCCGAGCAAACGTAGAAAGACCAGGCGGCTTCTGCTTTTGCACCGTTGGCGAGGGTGGGAGTCGACAGGCAAATCAGCCCATCGATTTATTTTGGTCATAGAAGAGGGAAATATCGAATCACGTTCGATCGCGAAACGATGGGACAATACGCGCAGGAAGCCGCAGCATCCAGCTTTTTTACGTAGTTCCAAAAGATGTCGATGGATCTTTGCCTGCGGAAATCTCGGTTCCAGAACAATCCCGCGCATGACTTAGAGGCGGGGCGGGAATGGAGCCGACGGGAGCCGAGCGACATAGACGTAGCCCTATAGGGGTGAGCTTTCGGGAGAAAGCGAATCAATGGAGCCGACGGGAGCCGAGCGACATAGACGAAGCCCCGGAGGTGAGCGAGCGGGGCGAGCGAATCAATCGAACCGGAGTGGTGAACAAAGGCCCGTTTTCCTAACCATCCCGCGCCCGGAATTGGAGGCGGGGGCGGGAATCGAACCCGCGAATAGAGGTTTTGCAGACCCCGACCTTACCACTTGGCTACCCCGCCGCCTGACGGCGAACCGGAGACTAGGAGCGCCGAATCTCCCTGTCAACGTGGCGTGCCGAATCCGAATTGGAGACGGCCTGCTCCCACAGAAGGCGGGACCGTTGGGGGAAAATCGCCCGCTCGTCTGTCGGCACGGGGGGCCGGCTCCAAAATTTTGGCATTGGACGTTGGACAGCCTGCCCGCCGTAGCTTGCGGAGGAGGGTTGGGCGTTGGACGTTTGTGCCCTTCCTCATGGCCTCTCGTTCGTCTCAATTATTCGCCGCCGCTCTGCAACGCATCCCCGGCGGCGTCAATTCACCGGTCCGCGCTTTCCGCGGGTTGGGCCGCGAACCATTCTTCGTTGATCGCGCCGAAGGCTCCCGCATTTGGGACGTCGACGGCAACGAATACATCGACTACGTCGGCACCTGGGGTCCCGCCATTCTCGGGCACGCCCCCGCGATCGTGATCGGCGCCATCCGCGCCGCGGCCGCGCGCGGAGTCAGCTTCGGAATCCCAAACCCGCTGGAAGTCGAGATGGCCGAGCTGATTTGCCGCTGGGTGCCCTCGATCGAGAAAGTGCGGATGGTCAACAGCGGCACCGAGGCGACGATGTCCTGCCTGCGGCTCGCCCGCGGATTTACGGGCCGCGACAAGATCATCAAGTTCGAGGGCTGTTATCACGGACACGTCGATGCGTTGCTCGTCCAGGCCGGAAGCGGCGCCCTCACTCACGGCCGCCCCGACAGCGCCGGCGTTCCCGCCGAATTCGCGGCGCTCACGATTTGCGTTCCGTTCAACAACATCGAAGCCGTGCGCGCGGCGTTTCGCGAAAATCCGAAAACGATTGCTGCGATCATCCTCGAGCCCATCCCGGCAAACGCTGGTCTCTATTTTCCGCGCGAGAATTTCCTCCGGGAACTACGCGACGAATGCGACCGGCATGGTGCACTCCTGATTTTTGACGAAGTGATGACCGGGTTCCGCATCGCTCGCGGCGGTGCCCAGGAATTGTTTGGGATTCGCCCCGACCTGACCGCGCTCGGTAAAGTCATCGGCGGCGGCCTGCCCGTGGGTGCATTCGGCGGACGCGCGGAAATCATGGATCATCTTTCGCCGCTCGGCCCGGTTTACCAGGCCGGCACGCTTTCAGGTAATCCCCTGGCGATGGCGGCCGGCCTCGCCCAGCTCCGGGAGCTGGAGCGCATCGACGGCTGGAGTTTGCTGGAACGGACCGGCGCGCATTTCGAGGAATTGACCCGCGCCGCGCTTCGCGATCTCGATTTGCCGTGGGTGTTTCACCGAATCGGTTCCATGTTCTGCCTCTTTTTCACCGGCGACCCCGTGGTCGATCTCGCCAGCGCGAAACGGAGCGACCTCGAAAAATTCTCCCGCTTCTTTAACGCCTGTCTCAATCGCAGCGTCTATTTCGCTCCGTCGCAATTCGAGACCGGATTCCTTTCCACGGCCCATACTGCGGAGGACGTCGAGCGAACCGCGGCGGTGGTGCGCGAGGCGCTCCAGACCCTGTAGCGGCAGGCGTGTCGCCTGCAAATTTCGGAGCAGCCGACACGGCTGCCACTACAAGAAGAAAGACGCTACCGTTTAAAACTTTGCGTCACCCCGCAGCATCGTTTATCGAACCTCCGCTGTGACTTCGACTTTCTCGGGTCCGATTCGCGCCGCCGCGAAATTTTTCCTCGAAGGCGACCGGAAATTTTTCGTCAAGGGCGTGACCTACGGGCCATTCCGTCCCGACGAGCAGGGACATTTCCTCGGCCCGCGCGATCGAGCCGAGCGCGACCTCGCCCAGATGCGCGAAATCGGTTTGAACGTCGTCCGCATTTATCACGCGCCGCCTCGGTGGTTTCTCGACGCGTGCGCGGAGGCCGGGATGCGCGTGCTCATCACCTTGCCCTGGGAAAAACATATCGAATTCCTGCGGCGGAAGACGTCCCGCGACCAGATCGCGGGGATGGTGCGCTTATCCGTCGCCGCGAACCGCGGGCACCCGGCCATCTTCGGCTATCTCGTCGGCAACGAAATCGCGAGCACGATGATTCGCTGGCTGGGCGTGCAAAGAGTCACCGAGTTCGTCGAGCATCTCATTCGCATCGGCCGCGAGACCGATCCGAACGTTCTCTATTCCTACGCGAGCTATCCGCCGACGGAATTTCTCCTCCCGCAGAACAGCGATTTTTCCTGCTTCAACGTTTACCTGCATAACCAGGATGCGTTCGAACGTTACCTCCTGCGCCTCCAGAATCTCTCCGAAGACCGGCCGCTCATCCTCGGCGAATTCGGGATGGACACGATCCGACACACCCAGGACGAACAGGCGGAGATGCTCGGCTGGCACATCGACAGCGTGGTGAAATGCGGCCTCGCCGGAACGATCTTTTTCACCTGGACCGACGAATGGTTCACCGGCGGGCAGGAGATCAGCGACTGGGCGTTTGGGCTGGTCACCCGCGAACGGGAACCGAAGAAATCGTTCTTTCTCCTGCGCGACAAACTCGGGCAGGACAACTCCGCTTTACCGCACCGCCCGCTGCCGAGTTATCCGTTCGTCTCGATCATCGTCTGTTCCTACAATGGCGCGAAGACGCTGGCCGAATGTCTGGAGTCGTTAGGCCGAATCGATTATCCGAATTACGAAGTCATCCTGGTGGACGATGGTTCCACCGATAACACCCCCGAGATCGCGGCGCGGTTCCCCGATATTCGCTACGTTCACCAAACGAATCACGGCCTGAGTCACGCCCGGAACCACGGCGCCCGGATCGCGAAGGGCGAAATCTTTGCCTACACCGACTCGGATTGCATGGCCGATCCGGACTGGCTCTACTATTTATTGACCACGTTGCTGGGCGGCGATTACGCCGGGGTGGGGGGCCCGAACGTTTCGCCTCCAGCGCAAAACTGGGTGCAGGCTTGTGTCGCTGCCGCGCCGGGCGGACCGAGCCACGTGCTGCTCACTGACACCGTCGCCGAACACATTCCCGGCTGTAACATGGCCTGGTATCGCTGGGCCTTTGAAAACGTCGGTGGGTTCGATCCCGAATATCACAAGGCCGGCGACGACGTCGATTTTTGCTGGCGCGTGCAGCAGGCAGGGCACGCCATCGCCTTCAGCCCGACCGCCGTCGTCTGGCATCATCGGCGGTTCACCCTGCGCGCGTTCCGCAAACAACAGGAAGGCTACGGCGAAGCCGAATCGCTCCTCCGTTTCAAGCACCTGATTTTCTTCGGCCCGACCGGCACCGCGAAATGGCGCGGCCAGATTTACGGCACGCCGCGTTTCAGCTGGTTCATCAACCGGCCGATTATTTATCACGGGATTTTCGGCGAAGGATTTTTCCAGTCCATCTATCCTACGCCGCAATCGGAAGTCGCCGCTTACCTCGGCAGCGTCGAATGGTTCGCACTCACCGTTTTCCTTTTCGGGCTGGGAATATTTTTGCCGGCCCTGCGGATCGTGCCCTACCTGATGTTCGGCGGGACTCTCTGCGTCGCGATCTCCTACATGCTGCGGGCGCGGATCGAGCCGAAGTTCGATACCGTCGCCGCGCGATTGCTCGTTATGTTCCTCGCCTTCGCCCAACCGCTGGTCCGCGGCTGGTCGCGTTACTTCACCTGGCTCCATTTCAAACGGACACCGCGCGCCGTCATCAGCACGCACGAGCAATTACCGGCCGGCGCGGAATTCACCCGCGGTTTGCGCAATCGCAGCTACTGGAGCGAGGACGGAAAGGATCGCCATCATCTGCTCGGCTCGATGTTCGGATTGCTCGACGAAGAAGGCTGGCGCTACTCGAGCGACACCGGCTGGAATGAGTGGGACATCCAGATTTACGGAAATTTCTGGTGGAGCATCACCCTCCAGACCGTGACCGAATATCACGGCGGCCCGAAGTGCCTGACCCGCGCCGGGCTGCGCTACCGCTTCGTTCCCACGACGATCCTTTTCAGCCTCGTGACGCTTTGCCTGGTGATCTACCATCAATTGCATGCCGGCCACTTCGATGTCTGGCTCCTCGCGCTCTATTTCTGTTTCCTCCTGTTCTTGGGCAACCGTGCCCGCCGTCTGAAAGCGCGCGTGGCGGAAATGGTTGATGTCGCCGCCTATCGCGCCGGTCTCCAGCCGATCGCGCGCAAGACTGCTCGCACGAAGGCCGCGGCCGCGAAGGTCGAAGCCACCGCGGAAACGGGTTAGGACTTCGCGGAATGGAAGCAGCCAACCGGCGCGGGCTTATTCGCTTCTCGATCGCGCTCGTTGCCGAGATTGTCCTCTGCGCCTCGCTGAATCTCTTCGACAACTGGACGCTGGAAGAGATGCCGGTGAAGTTCGTCGCCTGCGCGCTGCTCTGCGGCCTCGCCCACTTCGCGGCGGTGGGGAGCTTTCCAATTCAGATCAGTCCCAAGCTTCAAAGTCGAATCTTTTGGGCGGTGGTGATCGCCTTGCGCCTCGTCGCCTTGCCTCTCGCGCCCGGCGACGATTTCTGGCGCTACCAATGGGAAGGAAAAATCCAGCAGGCCGGTTTCAATCCCTACGTCAACGCGCCGGACGATCCGCAACTCGAACCCGTGCGAGCGGAGTTTCCCGAATGGCACAAGATTAACCACCGCGATTTCCGCGCGATCTATCCGCCCGGCGCCGAACTTCTCTTCGCCGGTTTGAGCCGAATCTCGGACAGTCCGCTCCTCTACAAACTTCTTTTCGCCGCCGCCGATATCGCGACCATCGCCGTCTTGCTCCGTCTCTTCTCTGTAGCGGCGGTCTATGACCGCCGGTCCGCGGGCACGTCCCCCTACGCAAACGCAGCGTGGTATGCCTGGAATCCCCTGATCGTCTACAGCTTCGCCGGCGCCGCGCATTTCGACAGCCTGATGATTCTGCCGATGCTCGCCGGGATTCTCTTCCTCACCCGTTTCGAAATCGAAACCGATTCCCGCCGGAAATGGTGGCTGGCCCTGGCGGCATCGGCTCTTTTCGGCGTCGCGATCTCGATCAAACTCGTTCCGGCTTTCCTCCTTCTCTGTTGCTTGTTCGCACTGGGTTACCGCGCGATTACGCTCGCGGTGAGCGCCGCCATCCCGCTTGGTCTCAGTCTGCTTTACGGTTATCCCACCGTTCCGATCTGGGATTCCCTCCGGCGTTTCGCGCATGTCACCCGCCTCAACGATCTCTTCTGGTGGCTGATCGAAGAAACCGTCTGGCCGAACCCCCACCAGAAGAATTACCACTACAACGTCATCCTGCTGATCACCGTCGCCGTCGTCTCCCTGCTCGCCTGGTGGAATTGGAAACGCGCGATGCTTTGGGTCCTCGGCGCCACGCTCATCTTCAGTCCTGTCCTCCATCCCTGGTATTGCACCTGGATTCTCCCGCTCGCGACCTGCCGCCGCGCTTTTGCCTGGCACGTCCTCTCGATCACAATTTTCGCCTATTACCTATTCTGGAACGAGCGCATCTTCCTGTTGCCCTGGCATTCCGAACCGTGGCTGCGCGTCGTTATCATCGGCCCTCCCGTCGCGGCCGCTATTTGGATGAGCCTCACACAAAAGACACAAAGGACACAACGGCAAGAAACGCCGTGATCGCTAGTTCTCCGGCGGTATTTGCGGCTGTGCGTCGTAGTGAAAGTCTCCCGTCCTCTGCTCGTTTGGTATCGTGCCCATATCAACGGCCCGCAGCAAACCGCGCTTCAGCGCTTCGGGGTTAGCATTGCAGTCATTCAGCGGAAAGGTGCTCTGACACAGCGAAGGCACTTGAGAAATATACTCCTTCGCGTAGCCAACCTCTGCTTGCGTGCATGCTCGCACTTTGAAGTTTGAAAACAGGACAGTGGTCGACAGACTTGCGGGCGGCGGCACCGCTTTAGGGTCCGAGTTTGTTAGGTCAATTGTGAATACCGCTATGGTATTATCCAGCTCGTGGATAACAATAACCGTGTTTGGAAGGAGACCCGGGAATGCAGCAATTGGCCACTCAACGAGACCTTTAGCCGTTCGGACAAACCCCTTGCGAATACCATGCTCGTAACATGACAGGATGCACCTGCCAGAATACCACTGGTTCAGTTGCCAAGAGCATTCACGCCCTTCGCCAAGAGAGACCTGGACTACCTTTCGGCTAAGAAGGATCCAGACTGTCACCACCAGAGCGACGGCCATCAGGAGTGTGGCTTTCGCTATCCCGCGGACAATTGCTTTGATTTTCTGGGAGGTCACTCTGTGAATGGAAATAGACTCGGACCTGTTGAAATCGACAAGAACCTTTGTGATCCTTTGTGGCCGTCGTGTGAGATTCCCTAGAAACTTGGAATCTGCCGCATCGCTTTTGCGAAGTCGTGCGGCACGGGCGCTTCGAAACTCATCTCGTCGCCGGAGCGCGGATGACGAAAGGCGAGCTTCCAGGCGTGCAGCATTTGGCGGGGATAATCTCCGGCGCGTTTACCGCCGTAGAGTTTGTCGCCCAGGACGGGATGGCCGAGGTGATGAAGGTGCACCCGGATCTGGTGGGTGCGGCCGCTGTGAAGAATGCATTCGACGAGGCTGATCTCGTCGCCGGAACGAAGGACGCGATACTCGGTTTTCGCGGAGCGGCCCTGGCGGCGCGCGATACTCATTCGCTGCCGGTGCACGGGATGGCGGGCGATGGCTTTGTCGATGACGCCCGAAGTTTTGCGCAAGATTCCGGCGACGAGCGCGAGATAGATTTTCGTCATCGTCCGCGCGGCAAATTGGCTGGAGAGATCGCGGTGGGTCGCGTCGTTCTTCGCGACGACGAGAGCGCCGCTGGTTTCCTTGTCCAGACGATGGACGATTCCGGGACGTTCCTTTCCGCCGATGCCGGAGAGATTCTGGCAGTGCGCGAGGAGCGCGTTCACCAGGGTATGCGCCTGATGTCCCGCGCCCGGGTGCATGACGATGCCGGCCGGCTTGTTGAGCACGAGGAGATCGTCGTCCTCGAAAAGGACGTCGAGCGTTATCTGCTCCGGTTGCGCTTCCACCTTCTCGAGCTCCGGTTCCCGCAGTTCAACCTCGTCGCCGGTGCGGACCAAATCGCGCGGCCGGGGCGGTTTTCCGTTCAGGCTGACGAAGCCGTCGCGGATGAGCGTCTGGAGTCGGGCGCGAGAGAAGGCGGGGAGCGCTTCCGCCAGGACACGATCGAGCCGCTGGCGCGCCTGTTCGCTGGAGACGGTGAGCGTAATCATGGATGAACCGCGCGGCTAGGCTGCGCGGACGAACAGATTACACTCGTCCAGCTCGGGGAGAAGTGACAGGTTTGTGGGGCGTTTGTGTCAGACGCCTCAAATGCGGCGTTTCACAGAAACGCCCTACAATACGATCCTCCCGGCTTAGTGGTGGCTGATCGAGATCCCGGGATAATGGCTCAACATCCCGGCTACGTCCGACGCGCCGTTCCGCTGCATCTCACGCTGGTCGATCGTCAGAACGGTTCCGTTCCGGGTTTCCGTAATGATGTTCCGTTTCCGGATTTTCTGTTTGAGATGCGACCCGGTGACGGTGACGTAATGGTAGTCCGCGTTGTCAGCCTGGGTTTTTAGTTCGGTGACCGGCCGATTAGCCAGGGCCGAGCCGAGAGCCAGCGCACTGATCGCTACGCTCGCAATTAACGTTTTCATGCGAAAACGGTACGACCGCATTCCGCACGGTCAACCGGTCAAAAGTAACGCCGCCATTACCGGAACGTCGTCCTGCTCATGATCCTGATCTTTCGGCCAATGCGACGGTGACAAATGAGGTCATGAGCAAGATCAGGATCATGAGCAGGAAGGAGAGGGAACCTCGCCGCCCATGTTTACACGGGATTCGACGATGCTAAGTTACGGCTCTCCAAATCGAGCCCCCGCTCGCGCCGGAGCAGCCATGACGCAAAACCCGCCATTTCCGTCGCCTGATGAACTCAAGGCGAAGCTTTCCGAATTCATGAAAACGAACTTCGGCGACAAGGTCGCGTTCACGACTTACACGGAGCCGGAGGCGGCGGAAGCGCCCACGGAGGAAAAGCCGCGCCCGGTCAGCGATGAGCAGTTCGTGTTCAACTTCCTGCCGCGCGACATCAAAGCGCACCTCGACCGTTTCGTAATCAAACAGGACGAGGCGAAGAAGGTGCTCTCGATCGCGGTGTGCGATCACTACAATCACGTCAATTACCTGCGCCGGCTCGAGAAGGAAGACGCGGCCCGCGCCGAGGAGACGGAGTACGCGAAGCAGAACGTCATTCTCGTCGGGCCGACGGGCGTCGGGAAAACGTACCTCATCAAACACATCGCGGAGCTGATCAAGGTGCCGTTCGTGAAGGCGGACGCGACGAAATTCAGCGAGACCGGTTACGTGGGTGGCGATGTCGAGGACCTGGTCCGCGAGCTGGTGGACAAGGCCGACGGCGACGTGGAGCTGGCGCAGTTCGGGATTATTTACATCGACGAAATCGACAAGCTGGCGGCGGCTCCGAACATGGCGGGCCGGGACGTGAGCGGGCGCGGGGTCCAGACGACGCTGCTCAAATTAATGGAAGAAACCGACGTGCCGTTGCGGAGCGCGAACGATTTACAGGCGCAGCTCCAGGCGGCATTCGAATTTCAGCGGCGCGGCGGCAAGGCAAAGCGCGAGACGATCAGCACGCGCCACATTCTTTTTGTGGTGAGCGGCGCGTTCGAGCGCTTGAAGCAGCAGGTTTCCCGGCGGCTCACACAGGGGCAGATCGGGTTCAACACCGAGCCGCGCCTGGTGATGGACAACGAGTTGTTCCAGCAGGTCGACACCCGGGATTTCATTGAATACGGATTCGAGCCGGAGTTTATCGGCCGGCTGCCGGTGCGCGTCGCCTGCGAGGAATTGGTGGCGGACGATCTGTATCAGATCATGAAGTTTTCGGAGGGCAGCATTCTCCGGCAGTACGAGCGCGCCTTCCGGGCTTACGGGATTGAGATCAGTTTCGAGGACGAAGCGCTGCGCCTGATGGCGGAAGCCGGGGCGAAGGAAAAAACCGGCGCGCGCGGTTTGCTCACGGTCTGGGAGAAACTGTTCCGCGACTACAAATATTACCTGGCCGGTTCAGGGCTCAGCCAGCTCCGCGTCTCGGCGGAATTGGTGCGCGAGCCGAAGAAAGTGCTCGATCGATTGATGGTCGAAGGCCACAAACAGGAAGAAGCCGCGCTGGAAAAAAGCGCGCTGGCGTTCACCGAGGAATTCCGGAAGGCGCACGGGCTGGAAATTGTTTTCGATCCGTCGGCGATCGCGCGCCTGGTCGAGCGGGCCCATGCCGAGCGGATGGCGATGCCCGACCTTTGTGCGCATCTCTTCAAGGATTACCAGTTCGGCTTGAGCCTCGTCCAAAAAAACCGCGGCCAGAAAACTTTCGTGCTCGGCCGGGAAGCGATCGACGCGCCGGATAAGTTCTTGAGTGATCTCGTGGTTCAATCACACTATCCGCGTGCGTCCGAAGAAATATCCAATTCCTAGATGAAGCGGCACGTCATCGCAGCGTTGATCGTCGGTCTGGTCGTGGGCGGGCTCATCGTCGGCTTGGAGATCAGCGGATGGCTCATGGGCCCGGAGCGGGGCGTGAGTGGTCTGCTTCCGGAGACGACGACAAGATTAATAGCCGCGGTCCTGTACGCGTTCGCGTTCGTCGCGGCGGCGGGCGTGGCGTTTTTGACCTTGGCGGCTTCACGGCGCGGCCGAATGGGTTTGATCGTGGCAATTCTGCTCGTGGAACTGGCCGGCGTCGCCTGGGTCTGCTCGCTTTACAAAGTCGAGTTCCGGCCGCTGCCGGCGATGGCGGCAGTTGCTCTCGGCTATTTGGGTGCGCTCTTCTTCATTTGGTTTTCCGCCTGGTTATCCGCCTATCTTGAAGAGAGGCGCTCGCGTCCGCCGAAAATCAAACCTGGTCCGACGCCGAGGCCCGCGCCCATTTCCGTGGTGCCCGATACCGTCGCGCCCGCGCCCGTGATGATTGCCCAGCCAGCCGTTGCGCCGCCGGTGGTTGAGAAACCGCGGGCCCGCGCCCGGCGCGGCGATCCGGTGAGCGATTCCGGAGCGCGCCTCTGCGAAGTCACCGCCGTCGTTTGCGATCTCGCGAACAAGCACGACCTGGCCGAGGACTGCGAGCCGGCAATGTTCGCCGAGATCACCGAAAGATTCATCGCGCATGCCGTCCAGGCGCTCCGCGCCGAAGGCGCTTACATCGAGTCCGCGGGCGGCGAGGGCGTCGTGGCAATTTTCGGTTTCCCGGAAAGCGACAAGCAGCACGCGGAGAAGGCGACGCGCAAAGCGATGGCGTTGACCCAGTCATTCACGAACGAAAACAAGAGCAGCAAAGCGGACGCGCTCCGGAACGCGGGCGTCCACGCCGGTGTCAGCTCGGGCGCGATGATCATGGCGCCGGTGAGAAATAACGGGCAGCGCACCATGCTCGCGGCGGGGGAACCAGTGGAGTTGGCGCGCCGGTTTTGCATCGCCAACCGCTTCTACGGCTCGCGCGTTTTGCTCGGGCCGCGCACCTTCGAGCTGGCCAGCAAGATTCTGGTCGCGCGGCCGATCGATTTTCTCAGCGGCGTCGATGTCCGGGAACGGCACGAGATTTACGAGCCGGTTGCGCTGGCGTTGAATGCCTCGCGCGAGATCATCACCCGGCGCGACGCGTTCTGGAACGGCGTGGTGCTTTACCGGGAAAAGCGCTGGGCGGAAGCCTATTCGCAATTTCAAAACGCCCGGGGTCCGGAGGGCGAAGAGGACCGGCCCCTGCAATTGTATCTGCGCCGGCTCGAGCCGCTCGCCTTGCAGTTGACGAGCACGCCTGAACAGTGAGTTTTCTCCGGTTTTGAGGAAGACGGAATATCCCTCCGCGATCCGGGATTTGATCGCGCAACTGCGGCAGATGCCCGGGATCGGCCCGCGCTCTGCGGAACGGATCGCGCTCTGGATCGTCCAGGCGCGAGGCGACCAGCCAGAAACGATCGCGCGCTCAATCGCTGCGACGCGGGAGACTGTCCGGCCCTGCCCTCAGTGCGGATTCTTTACCATGGAAGAACTCTGCGATATTTGCGCCGATACTTCGCGCGCCGTCGACCTGCTTTGTGTCGTCGAACAGCCGACCGACATTCTCCCGCTGGAAAAGACCAGCGCGTTTCGTGGACGTTACCATGCGTTAGGCGGCCGCATCTCGCCCCTCGATCACGTCGGCCCCGACGATTTGCGGATCAAGGAATTGCTGGCGCGCGTCGAAGCCGAGAACTTCTCCGAGATCATCCTCGCCCTCGCCGCCGATGTGGAAGGGGAGGCGACCACGAACTATCTGGTCGAACTTCTGAAGCCGTTCCCCGTTTCTCTCACTCGGATCGCTCACGGACTTCCCGCCGGCGGCGGGCTCGAGTCCGCCGACGAGCTGACGCTTTACCAGGCGCTCTCGGGCCGAACGAAGCTTTAAGTGTTAAGCTTTAAGAGGATTTGCGCTGCGAACACTTAAAACTTAAAGCTTAATACTTAAAGCTTCTCCACCATGTCCTGCGTTAAGATCGATCCCGCTTTGCACCAGGCGCAAAAACCGCCCTGGATCAAAGTGCGTTTGCCGTCCAATCCGGTTTTCTTTTCGACCAAGGCGCTCATTTCCGATCTGCGGTTGCACACGGTTTGCGAGAGCGCGCAGTGCCCGAATCGCTGGGAATGCTGGAGCCAGGGGACCGCGACGATGATGATCGCCGGGGAACGCTGCACGCGCGCCTGCGGTTTTTGCGCCGTCACGACCGCGAAACCATTTGCCCTGGAAGAAGACGAACCACAACGCGTGGCCGAAGCCGTTCGGAGAATGGGTTTGAAACATGTCGTCGTTACTGCCGTCGCGCGGGACGACTTGACGGACGGCGGCGCCAATCATTTTGCGCGGACGATTGAAGCGATCCGCGAGATGGACCCATCGGTAATCATCGAAGTTCTGGTGCCCGATTTTCACGCCCAGGCGTGGTGCATCCAGATCGTGCTCGATGCCGCGCCCGATATTTTCAATCACAACATGGAAACGGTGGAGCGGCTGACGCCGCTGGTCCGTTCGCGCGCGAAATATCGCACGTCGCTGGATGTGTTGCGCCAGGCGAAGGAACTCGCGCCGAAGATCGTGACGAAAAGCGGCGTGATGCTCGGCCTCGGCGAAAAAGAGCCGGAACTTTTCCAGGTCATGGATGACCTGCGCGATGTCGGCTGCCAGGTTTTGACGATGGGCCAGTATCTTCGGCCAAGCGCCCAGCATTTGCCGGTCGTGGAATTTGTTTCGCCGGAACGCTTCGAGGCGTATGGCGAGATCGCGCGTGCGAAAGGGTTCGCCCACGTCGCGTCCGGTCCGCTCGTCCGCAGCTCCTATCACGCGGCCGACTTCCACCCAGTCGTCCGCTGAAAATGGCGGAGACTCCGAGCGCGATCAGTATTGATCGTAGCACCGTCGCTGCTGTCATCCCCGCGTACCTGGAAGAGAAACATATTGGTGGCGTGGTGCGACGAACGCTCCTCCAGCTCGCGAACGTGGTGGTGGTCGATGACGGTTCAGCCGATCGGACAGCGGAACAGGCGGAAAACGCCGGCGCCGACGTGATTGTTCACGAACAAAACCGCGGCAAGGGAGAATCGATCAAGAGCGGCTTTCGTTACTGGCTCGAGCGCGGCGTTAACTACGTGGTGATCCTCGACGGCGACGGCCAGCATTTGCCCGAAGAGATCGAGCGCTTCCTCGCCGCCGCAGCGTCCGGGATCGGCGAACTTCTCATCGGGACGCGCATGAACGACGTGCGCGAGATGCCGCTCGTGCGCAAGATGGTCAATCGTTACATGAGCCGCAAGATCAGCCGCGCCTGTGGCCAGGATATTCCGGATACTCAATGCGGCTTTCGCATGGTCCATCGCAGCATCCTCCCGAGTTTGTTAGGCGGCACCGAGCGCTTCGACTACGAAACCGAAATGCTCATCCTCGCCAGCCGCGCTGGTTGCCGCATCGCCTCGGTCCCCATCAGCACGGTTTATTCAGACGAAGTCAGCAGCATCCACCCGATTCGCGATACCTTTCGCTTTTTCAAGCTGATGCGGCGTTATCGGAAAACCTAATCCGGGGAGCGCACGCGTCTCGCGTGTTGGCGATGGCGTCTCGCCATCGCGGACTTTTCCTTGCGGCCGGGCGGTCAGGGAAGATTGTTTCGGCGAGACGCCGAAACCCACACGCGAGACGCGTGCGCTCCCCAGATCACACCAGCCCGCGTCTGCGGAAGTCGCCCATGTTGCCACCGCTGGAGCGTTCGATGAGGTCGATGGTGAATTTCAGGAGGCAAACTTCCCAGGCGTCGTCGACGCCCTGGATTACGGCACTGAGTGGTTCTTCGGAGTGCTCGACCTGACGGCGTGTGCGCTCGACCACCGCTTCCATGGTGTCGCGCACGCGGTTCTCGACGACGTCGGTCTTGCGAAACTGGAAGCCGTAACGAAGCACGGCCATGTCGCGCGTGCGCTCGCGCAGCATCTCCACGTATTTCTCGGCCTTGTCGCCAAATCCTTCCAACAGCAGCCGGCAATAATGTTCCGGCGTCAGGATTTGCGGACGATCGGCGTGAATCCGGCCGTCACGCACCCGGATTTCGTTTGCCTGGTCCATGAGTTCCGAGATCAGGTAGAAGCGAAAGCTCGTGCTGCCGAAAGTGGCGATCTGTCTTTCCGGCGCGAGGATCACGCGGGTGTTTTCGATCGCGTATTGGAAATCGTCGTCAGTCATGCTGCGGCGCTACGATAGTCGAGCCCTGCCGAATTGGTAGCGAGCGACCGCGCCGCAGAAATCCCAAGTAAATCTCAAACCCCAAACTCAAAACGTTGTCTCGAACGCCCCCCTTTGGGCATTGGAATCTGAGATTTCCCTGGGATTTGGGATTTGGAACTTGGGATTTCCGCGGACGCGGTTTCAGTGCGTGGACTGCGCCAGCGGTCCCGGGATGATTTCCTCGTCGCGGCCCGAGCGCCAGCGCCAGACCGCTTCGGCGGTGAAGATCACGAGCGCGACCCAGATGAAGATGAAGGTGACCAGGTGTGCGCGAGTGAATGGCTCGTGATACAGAAAGACGCCGAGAAAAAAACTGCAGCTCGGCGAAAGATATTGGAGAAAGCCGACGGTCGTCAGGCGGAGATGACGCGCGGCATGCCCGAACCAAACCAGCGGCAATCCCGTCACGATCCCGGTGCTGATCAGAAGCAGGATGAACGACCAGGACGCGGAACTGAGCGTCGAGTGTTCCGCGCGCAGGAGGTAGATCAGGTAGCCGGCGGCGAGCGGAGTGAGCAAAGTCGTTTCAAGAAACAAGCCGGGAATCGGACGGACGCCGGATTTTTTTCGCAGCAGACCATAGAGACCGAATGAGATGCAAAGGGTGATGGCGAGCCACGGAAATTTCCCGTAACCCAGCGTCAGGTTGAGCACGCCCACCAGAGCGAGCAACGCGGAAACGAGTTGCCATCGCGTCAGGCGTTCGCGCAAAAACAGCGCGCCGAACAGGACGTTGACGAGCGGCGTCATGAAATAGCCAAGGCTCGTTTCGATGACGCGGCCGACGTTTACCGCCCAGATGAAAAAGAGCCAGTTCACCGAGATCGCCAGACCGCTGGCAAAGCAGTAGAGCAGCGCTCGCCGCGAGCGAGTGGCTTCGCGCACCTCGGGCCAGCGCTGTTGGAAACTGAGCAGGCCGATGAGAAAAACCGTGGTCCAAACGAAACGGTGCGCGAGGATTTCCAGCGCGGGAAGATTGCTGAGCAGCTTCCAGTAAACCGGGATCAGTCCCCAGGTGGCGAATGCCGCGACGCCGGCGATGAGCCCCGAGCGACTTTCGCGGGAGAGCGGAGAGTTCTTTCGCGAGGAAGGCATCGAAGAGAAAAAATGTAGAGGTGCTTGTGACAGACGCCTCATTTATTATTCAGGGGCTCGCCGCGGTGAGCGCCTGTACATTCTAAAAGCCACGAGCAAAATGGACGCGAAGAAATTCTTCACCGAGCTGAAGCGGCGCAAGGTTTATCGCGTGGCCGTCGCTTACGCGGTCCTGGCCTGGCTGCTGATCCAGATCGCGACCCAGACGCTGCCTTTTTTCGAAATTCCGGCGTGGACCGTGCGGCTTATCATCGTCGCGCTGGTGCTTGGTTTTCCCGTCGCGCTCCTTCTTTCCTGGGCGTTCGACCTGACGCCCAGCGGCATCAAGCGCACAGACGACCTCGACGAGGCGACAACAACTCCTGCTCCAGTCGCGCTCGCGAAATCGCCGGTGCCACCGCCGGAAAAAAGCATCGCCGTTTTGCCATTCGAGAATCTCAGTGACGACCAGCAGAACGCCTATTTCGCCGATGGTATCCAGGACGACATTCTTTCGAGCCTGGCGAAGGTGGCCGACCTGAAAGTGATCAGCCGCACTTCCGTGCGCCAATACCGGAGCGGGACGCGCAATCTGCGCGAGATCGGCGAAGCGCTCGGCGTGGCTTACGTGATGGAAGGAACGGTGCGCCGCGAGGCGAATCGGGTCCGGATCAATGCCCAGCTCATCGATGCTCGCACCGATCTCCACGTTTGGAACGACACCTACGATCGCGAGATCACCGATCTGTTCTCGCTCCAGACGGAGCTGGCGCGACGGATCGCGTTTGCCTTGCGCGCCAATCTTTCGCCACAGGAAAAGGCGAGCCTCCAAGTCCATCCGACGAGCGATCTCGATGCCTACGATCTGTTCCTTCGCGCCCGTGATCTGTTTCGCTGGAGCGGTTCCGGCGATCCGCACGAAAATGGCGAGCGCGCCCTGCGGCTCCTCGAGGAAGCAGTGGGACGGGATCCGTATTTCGCGCTCGCTTATTGCCTCATCTCGCGTTTTCACGGCGAGCTTTACTGGTTCGGTTACGATCGGAGCCGAAGCCGGCTGACGCAGGCAAAGATCGCCGCAGACACGGCCTTGCGCCTCCAGCCGGACTCGAGCGACGTTCGCCTCGCCCTCGCCTACTATTATTATTTCGGCTACCGCAATTACGAATTGGCGCACACCGAACTCGCCATCGCGCACGCCGCCGCGCCGAATGATGCCGAGGCTTGGGACGCATCGGGCGCCATTAATCGGAGACAGGGCCGTTGGGAGGAAGCGCTTTCCAATTTCGAAAAAGCGAGGGAACTCGATCCACGAAATCCTTCTGTGCTCTGGAACCTGGCGGATACCTACGCCTGCCTGGGTCGCAACGACGAAGCCGCGCGCAGTTTCGCGAAAGGAATCGAGGTCAACCCCGAGGCACACTTTTTTTCGGTTGAGCAAGCCGCCATCCCGCTGAGATCGGAAGGCAACATCGCGCCGCTCCGCGCCGTTTTGCGCGATATCCCGGGGGATTTCGACCCGGGTGGGGGCATTACCAATGTCGCGGTGCGGGTGAACCTGATGGATCGAGATTATAATGGGGCAGAGAGGCTGCTGAAGGCCGCGCGTTATGAAAGATTTCACGACATTGGCGTCGTCGGCCCGGCGTCGATCCTGGATGGATACACGTTTCCCCGAGCATGGTATGAAGGGTTAATTGCACGCGGGCGGTCCGACATTGGTGCGGCGGACCGCGCCTTCCTCGCCGCTCAAAAGATTGTGGAGGCCGATCTGGCCCAGGCCCCGGACGACGCGAAGCTGGTGGCAATGCTTGGACTGGTGCACTCGATGAAAGGCCGCCATGAGAATGCGATCGCGGCGGGACAGCGCGCTGTCGAGCTGCTGCCGATTTCCAAAGATGCCTACGATGGTCCGCTCATCGCGACGAAGCTGGCGGTGATTTACGCGGCGGCTGGCCAGAGCGATCGCGCTATCGAGCTACTGAAGGACCTGCTCACAATTCCGAATGGCCCGACGCCCGGAACGTTGCGGGCCGAGCGCGAATGGGATCCGTTGCGGAGCGATCCGCGCTTCGAAGCACTGCTGAGTGGTAACATAGACTTCTAGTCTGTGCGTCCAGCGGCATGTTGTCCGCTGCTCTTGATTTTCAGCGGGCTACAAGCCCGCTGGACGCACAGGCTGCAAGCCTGTGTTACGGCTTCGCCGGCTCGCTCGGAGGTTGCTGGAAGAGCGGGATGAATTCCAGAAACCCTTCTTCCTTCAGCTTTTCCGCCGGCACGAAATGCAGTGCTGCTGAATTCACGCAATAGCGCATCTTCGTCGGCGGCGGGCCGTCGTCGAAAAGATGGCCGAGGTGCGAGTCACTCTTTTTGGCGCGCACTTCGGTGCGGACCATGCCGTGGCTGTTGTCGATCTTTTCCACGACGTGGTCGGGGGCGATCGGTTTGGTGAAACTGGGCCAGCCCGTGCCGCTGTCGAATTTGTCGATGGACGAAAAGAGCGGTTCGTGCGTGATGAGATCGGTGTAAATGCCGGGCTTCTTGTTGTCCCAGTAAGCATTGCGAAACGCGGTCTCGGTGCCGTTCTCGCGCATGACATGATACTGCTCGGGGCTGAGCTTCAGCTTCAATTCCTGCGTGGAGGGCACCGGGAATTCATCCGGGTGAGTGCGGGCGGCGACCTTCTTGTCCCGACCGTAGCTCCACCAAACCGCGCCGGCCGTGAGCACGACCGCGAGAAGGAGACCCAGGAGCAGCGTTAAGTTAGAGGAACGCGATGACGGATGTTCGATTCTAGCCATATCGAAAGAGATGATTCATTGGAAAAGCCATTTGCGCCAAAGGCAAGCTGCAAGATTTATCGTCAAGTGTCGGCTTCTCGCCCGGCCTCCGGCACGCGGATGAAACGCCGGAACACAATCAATCCGATTGGCGCGACGGACGCTCCGACCGCAAAGATCAGCCACATCCGTTCCGGGCGTCGCGGGCCTTGCTCCGGAACGAACGCGGCCAGAACCCATCCGGCTGTTCCGATGAGCAGCTTCCCGATGAGAAACGGCAGGTATGCGAGCGCGCCGTAGGATGCTTCCTGCCCCTTCGGCGCGATCGCGGCCGCGTACTCGTAAACGCGGGGGGAATAGAATGCTTCGCCGACGGAAAACACGATCAGGTAAAGCGCGGTCATGATGTAATACGGATGAATGGCGCCCTGCAGGCCGAGGTAGCTGCGCCCGATCCATTGCCCGACGCCGCTCTCCGCCGCGGAAAGGAACCAGGTTGTCGGCAAGGCCATGATGAAAACGCCCGCCGCGCAAATCGCGCCCCCGATTATCACCATTCGATAAGCGGACAAGCGTTGTGTCAGCGCTCCGACTACCGGAACCAGAGGGATGATGATCCAGGCATTAATATTGGCGAGCCTTCCCACTGGGGCGCCCATCCCGAGCACGCGATCGCCGAACTTCGGGAACACGTAATCCATTTGGAGGAAGATCGCTTTGAGGAACCCGATCATCAGGAAAAAAGCGATAATGCGTTTGAAGGCTGGCTGCCCAATGAGCCGGCCGAACAGTTGAATAGTTTCGGTCGCGCTTTGGCGCACGGTCTGCGCGATCCCGCCGAGCAGTGATCCTGACCGCGCCTGCGACTTCGCGCGCTCCTCGTCGCTTCGACGGACGAAATAAATAGCCGGGAAGATGATGATCTCTATCGCCAGGCTGACCATGAAGAGCTGCTGGTGCGTTGTCGGCTCAAAACCAAAAAGGGTGAAGTGCCCGGACGAACGGCGAACGAAATCAAAGATATAACCCGCGGCGAGGTAACCGAAGTTCATTACCATGTAGATGAGGGAAAACGACATGGACCGTTGCGCAGTCGTGGAGTAACGGCGCGTCGCCGCCAGCAACACAGGCGTGCCCAATGCCTCGCCGATCGCGAGCGGAAGCACACCGCACGACAACGCCAGCCAGGGGATGGTTGTCGTCACCATGACCGTGCGTGCCACTGTGCAGATCGCCACGCCCAGATAGAACGTGCGCTTGAGGCCGATCGCGTCGGTGAGCGATCCAGCCAGCAAGGTGAACACTGTCATGGCCGGCGCCCAACCCCAGCCCACAATCGCCCCCGCCGCCTGGTCGCTGAATCCGAGATCCCGCGAGAGCCACAGGACCATGGTTTTGTTGGTGACCGAGTAGGCGACGTAGATCAGGAACTTGAGGAGGAACGTCAGCCACAGCTCGCGTTGCGCGCCGCGCATCACCGTGAATTTGTCGATGAACCCGGCGAATCCGCGGGCGGTGACTAGAAGAACGATCTCCTCCGGTGGCGGGGGTATCGATTTTGTTCGGTCGGCCACGGATTCCACTGTTAGCTACAACGGCGCAGCTGTCATCCCGAGCATTCTTCTGTAGCAGCCGCCCTGCGGGCGGCTAGAGAGCGACCGTGTATTCGTTACCCCGCGCCCGCGCTTCCCACAGGGAAGCGGCTACAGAAGAGCTCAAACCATGTTCGCGACAAAATCGCGGCCATCGAATACCGCCAGGTCGTCCAGTTTTTCACCGGTTCCGACGAAGCGCGTTGGTAGTCCGAGCTCGTCCTGGATCGCAATCACGATTCCGCCTTTGCCGCTGCCGTCGAGCTTGGTCACAATCAATCCGGTGAGCCCGATCGCCTGGTGGAATTCGCGCGCCTGGGAGAGGGCGTTGCTGCCGGTGGTGGCGTCGACGACGAGCAACGTTTCATCCGGCGCTTTTTCATTCTGTTTCGCGAGGCTGCGTTTCACCTTGCTCAGTTCCGCCATCAAATTGCTTTTCGTATGCAACCGACCGGCGGTGTCACAGATGAGGAACTCGACGTTCTTGCGATCGGCTGCTTCGTAAGCTTCGTAGCAAAGGGACGCCGGGTCGGCGTTGTAAGGGCCACGGATCATTTCCACGCCGATCCGTTCCGCCCAGACGCCGAGTTGCTCGATCGCGGCCGCGCGAAAAGTATCCGCCGCAGCGAGCATAACGCTATGGCGATTGCGTTTAAAATAGTGCGCCAGCTTCGCGGTCGACGTTGTCTTGCCCGTCCCGTTGACACCCACGATCAGCAGCACCTTCGGTCTCGCCGGATGCGGCGTTATCGGCAACGGCGCCATTGGCAAGATGCGGCCGATCTCGTCGCGCGCGACCTCTGAGATGTCGTTCGAAGTGATCGTGCTGTGTTGCGCACGCTCTTGCAGCGCTTCAAGAATCCGCTGCGTCATCGGCACGCCGAGATCGGCCCGGATCAGCATCTCCTCCAGTTCATCCCAGTCGACCGGCCGGCCGGTGAATTTTTGGACGAGTGATTTGAGGAAATTCATTAGGTGTTCGTTGAGCCTGCATCTGTCATCCCGAGCGAAGTCGAGGGATCTCTAAATTTGCCTTCGGAACGAACCGCTACCCAATGGAGCGCGCACTCAAATTACAGCAAGAGATTCTTCGACTGCGTTTCGCTTCTGCGAAACTTCGCTCAGAATGACAGGTGGGTGTTATCCGGCACCTTCACTCGCGGGCGGCGCGGCTTCGCGAAGCGGCCGGGTGAGATCATCCTTCACGCGATCGAGGATCCCATTCACAAAGCGACCCGAATCCGGTCCGCCGAAAGTTTTCGCCAATTCGATCGCTTCGTTAATCGAAACGACCGGCGGAATGTCGTCGCGGTAAAGCATTTCGTAGATCGCCAGGCGGAGAACATTTCGGTCCACGGCGGAGATGCGGCGAAAATCGTAGTTCTCGCAGTATTTCCGGATGCGATCGTCGATCTCCGGCAGGTGCTCGATCATCCCATCGATCAGCGGCTGCGCGAACTGGCGGACGCGCGGCACGGCGGGACAGAATTCCCAGAACTCTTCCATCTTCTCCGGCGCACCGTCGCCGTGGAGGTCGCGCCAAAAATGAAATTGCACGGCTGCCTGCCGCGCTGCTCGCCTTTTTCCCATACTTACTCCGCGCGCAAATCGTCCAGGACTTCGCCGACGGTTACCGCGGCGCGGGCCGCTTCCGTTCCGCGATTGATCTCGTTTTCGAGGCAGCGTTCGCGCGCCTGTTGTTCGGTCTCCAGGCTCAGGACCGCATTGATGACCGGCACTCCGTGCTCGAGCGCGATCTGCTGGAGCGCGTCGGTCACCGATCGCGCCAAATTCTCGGCGTGACTCGTTTTTCCCTGGAGAATCACGGCGAGTGCGAGGATCGCCTGCGCATTTTTTTTGAGCGCGATCTCGCGGACGACGACCGGGATTTCAAACGCGCCCGGGACCTGATGAATCGAGATATCGGCAGCCGGCGCCAGCGCGCGCAGTTCCGCGACGGCATGGTCGACGAGCCCCTGGACATAGAGCCGGTTAAACAAACTCGCCACGATCGCGAAATGTTGTTTGCGGCCGGAGGCACGGGGCCGCGACGGAGCGTGTTTCGACATTAGAGCGTATGCCCCATCTTGGTCCGCTTCGTCTCGAGATAACGCGCATTATGCGGGTTCGCTTCGCTGCGGATCGGCACCTGTTCCACCATCTGAATCCCGTAACCCTCCAGGCCCACGACCTTCTTCGGATTATTAGTGAGGAAACGAAACTTGCGGACCCCGAGATCAAACAGAATCTGCGCGCCGAGTCCGTAATCGCGGAGGTCGGTGGCGAACCCGAGGCGGGCATTGGCCTCAACCGTGTCCAGACCTTCCTCCTGCAATTTGTAGGCGTGAATCTTCGCCGCAAGCCCAATGCCGCGGCCTTCCTGGCGCATGTAAACCAGGACGCCATTGCCTTCATCCGAGATTTGTTTCAGCGCGGCGTGAAGCTGATTTCCGCAATCGCACCGGCGGGATCCGAATACGTCACCGGTCAGGCATTCGCTATGGACCCGCACCAGCGTGGGGCGGGTCTTCGAGATCTTGCCTTTCACCAGAGCAAGATGATGCGCGCCGTCCAGCTTCGAACGGTAAAGATGCAAATCGAAGTCGCCGTAATCCGTCGGCAACTTCACCACCTGCTCGGCTTCGACCAATTTTTCCTTGAGCCGGCGGTGCGCGATCAAGCTCTGGATCGTGCAGATGCGCAGCCCGTGTTTCCTGCGGAACTCCATCAGTTCCGGAAGCCGCGCCATCGTTCCGTCGTCGTGCAGAATTTCGCAAAGCACTCCGGCCGGCTGCAATCCCGCCATCCGGGCGAGATCGACTGCCGCTTCCGTGTGCCCCGCCCGGCGCAACACGCCGCCATCCTTGGCGCGCAACGGAAAGACGTGTCCCGGTTGCACCAGATCGTCCGGCGTCGATTTTGGGTCCGCGATCGTCTTGATCGTCGCCGCTCGATCATGCGCGCTGATGCCCGTCGTCACCCCGCGCGCCGCATCCACCGACACCGTAAAATCGGTCCGGTACATCTCGCGGTTCTGCGCCACCATTCGTTGCAGTCCGAGCTGCTCCGCCCGCTCATTCGCGATCGGCACACAAATCAGCCCGCGCCCATGCATCGCCATGAAATTAATCGCCTTCGGCGTCGCCTTCTCCGCCGCCATCACTAAATCCCCCTCATTCTCCCGGTCCGCATCGTCCGTCACGATCACGATCTTCCCGGCGGCGATATCCTTCACGACATCGTCGATCGTATCGAATTCAAACTTTACCGGCACCTCCGCGATCATCGCCTACCATCACTTTCGTGGCGGCCATGGGCAAGCGCGGCCGTCCGGAATTATTTCGCTCTGTTGGCTACAATGGCGTCTGCCGATAGAAGGCGCGATTGCCCCGGTAGCAACTCGCGGTTGGGCCTCGACACTTTTCAGTTCTTTGGTCTATGATTCGCCCTTTCGCGCGGCCATCACTCCTTGAAACTTTCTCACCCTGTAACCGCTTCATCCGACGATCGCTCAATAAGGCCCTCTGCCGGAAATCTCTTAAGAACCGCGAGATTCCAATCCCGTAGTAGATGGAGACTTTTGCAAAGTCGCAGAACTTAAATCCTAACCCAACCAGACAATCAACTCCTTATGGCCAGTCGTGATGAGATCCAAAAAGCCGTCCTCGAAGAACTCAAATTCGTTCCTTTTGACAAACCTACTCTAAACTCGCCTTTCAATGACTTCTGGAAACAGGTCAACGACCAAGACGAACGCACGGGTCGTGGCGTCCGGAGGGTCGACATTTTCCTTTTGCACCTTAAGGCGGCGCTAGGCCCGTTCGATGTGAGCCGGGATGACTTGATCGACGGTAGTTTTGCGAAGGTGAGTAATTTGATCGATGAAATCGAAGGGAATTGACTGAATGAAGTCGAGACTGACCTGCGGAATTGTTGTCATTGGCCTCCTTTCTTTGTCGATATCCATCGGCCTGGCGGGTGAGATGGGCTTCAAGGTGAGGTGGGTGAAACCTGACACTCAATGGTTATTGCGCATCCAACCGACCAATTCGGACGGCACGTTGATCACTGAACGAACGATCGACCCAAATTCTCCGGCCCTCAAAGACAAGAAACTCATTCAGGTACTCGATCCGGTCGGTGGGAAACCTATTGAGTTCGAGATCAAGCCATTCGCTTCTACACGAAAGCTTAGGTTCATCGAACTGACGCTTCCGAAAGTGAAGGACGCGAAGAAGGTTTCCATTACTATCGATGGTCTTCTCCTGGAGGATGCCCTAGGCCAGCGAATCGCGCATAGCAACGCCGCAACAGCTGATGCTCCCACGGCAAGTAGTGCCGATATGGGACCGACAACGATCGATACCAGCGGCGTCAAACAGAATTTTCTCTCTCTTCTCGCCGGTTCGGCAGATGGTGCCATTCTGTCTGGCAAGGTCATTGGCACATTTGGCAAGGTGACCGCGTTCGCCGGGAACGACATTTTCTTGCGCGGAAAAGCGACAGCTGATCTCAATGTAAAGGGAAGCGACGCCAGAGACTATTTTAATAGCATCGTTGGTGAGTTTGACGCTTTTGTTGAGCGCAATTACGAGACCTTCTTCACTGGCCCCGGAATGGGTGAATTGGGGTTAAGGACGAAGATCGAAAGCGATCAGAAGTTCAAAACTATCGACGGAACTCTCGGTTTAGCGGCTTGGTTTTCGGTAAAGAACGGTTTCACCGATTTTGTGAATCGCGTTACCTATTTTTCAGATCCGCAAAGGCACGCTTCGATCGCTCCGGTCGTCGCCTTGGGGTACGATTATGTGAGCCAATTTGAGAATGGCTCCGGGACTTCCGCTCCGGTCGAAAGCACGGGAAGAAACCGCCTTTCAGGGAAGTTGGATTGGCCCTTGGAAATCGCGCGCGGCTGGGACTTGCGCAGAACCCCGCTGGCCGCGCTTTATGATATCGATTTGATCATCGATGTGACCCCAATTTATGACATCAAGGAAGGAAAGTTTTTCGTGGAGAACAAACTTTCTTTAGAGATAACCCCCGCTAGCGACAAAAATAAAGCTTCTTTCGTCCTGACGTATGCCAACGGGAAGGCCACGCCTACTTTCCAAAACGTGGATACGATACTTGCCGGTCTCAAACTCCCCTTCTAGTGGAGGCCCATGTTTAATCTAACCCCGCATTTAATTCGGGCATGCCGTCATGAGGTCAACGGGCAGTTCCCGTGATCATGATGAAATTGTTACCCGGGACGAAGAGCGGCAACTCCAGAAATTTCTACCCTGCGAGTCCGATACTCTTTTCTAGCAGGGGCTGAACCACGCGCAGTCCCTGATCGGTGCGGGCGTGCACCGTTAGCAACGGCTCGCCCTTCTCGACGCGTTCCCCGACTTTCTTGATCCCTGACAGGCCGACGGCGAAATCGATGGCGTCGTCGGCGGTTTGGCGACCGCCGCCGAGAAGAAGGGAAACGCGGCCAATTGTCTCCGCATCCATTTTCGTGACTTTGCCGGCGGACTTCGCGACGAACGGTTGGATCACCGGCGCGCGGTGGACGTCGCTGAGTTTCTCCAGGGACGAGGCGTCGCCATCCTGCGCGTAAACGAGCGAGATAAATTTTTTCCAGGCCGTTCCGTCCTGGAGCCAGGTGGCGAGCTGGGCGCGCTTCGCGGTGGAAACCTGCTCGGCCAGGTCGAGAACGAGCTTCACCACATCCGGCGGACCGCCGCCTTGCAGGACCTCGACGCATTCAGCGACTTCGAGCGCGTTCCCGACGGTCCGGCCCAACGGCTCGTCCATCGGGCTGAGCAGATGCGTGACCTCCACGCCCATGAGTTTGCCCACCTTCGTCATCGCGGCGGCGAGTTGCTGCGCTTCTTTTTTCGTTTTCATGAACGCGCCGCTGCCGAATTTCACGTCGAGCACGAGCCGGTCGAGATTCTCCGCGAGCTTCTTGCTCATGATGCTCGCCACGATCAATGCCTGCGACGGCACCGTGCCGGTCACATCGCGCAACGCGTAAAGTTTCTTGTCCGCCGGGCAAATGTCCGCGCTCTGCCCAACCATGAAAACGCCGATGCTTTTTAGCTGGGCGCGTGCGCGGCGTTCGTCGATGTGAATGTTGAACCCCGGGATGCTTTCGAGCTTGTCGAGGGTGCCACCGGTAATGCCGAGGCCGCGGCCGGAGATCATCGGCACCCAGTTGTTGTCGCAGGCGAGCAGAGGAGCGAGGACGAGCGATGTCTTATCACCGATGCCGCCGGTCGAATGTTTGTCGACTTTCGGCGGCGATCCTTCCGGATATTCGAGCACGTTTCCGCTTTCCATCATGGCGGTCGTGAGGTGCTGCGTTTCCACGGGCGTCATCCCCTTGAAAAACACCGCCATGGCCCAGGCGCTCATCTGGTAATCGGCGATCTCGCCCGAGGTGAATCCCTCGATGAGAAACTCGATCTCGTCCCTGGTCAGCTCCTGACCTTCGCGCTTTTTTTCAATGAGAGTGGGGACGTGCATGCGCATGCTTTTAAAGCTAATTCGATGCCCTTAACTCCGACTCTTCGAACGGATGCGAATTCGTTGTCGAAAGAAACGAATCGCCGACCTCCCAGCGCTTTGGGAGCGTAAAATGATCGGCCAATGTCGCGGCGACATCCGCGTACGTTTTCCGGACTCCGAGCGCCCGCGCTTCCCTGTTGTGCAGAACGAAAAGCGGGACCTGCTCCCGGGTATGGTCGGTGCCGCGGAACGTCGGATCGTTCCCGTGATCGGCGGTGATGATCACGAGATCGGCTGGAAGCACCTTTGTCATAAATTCGCCGAGCCATTGGTCGAACTGTTCCAAGGCCTGGCCGTAACCGGCGGGATCGCGGCGATGACCGTAAAGCATGTCGAAATCCACCAGGTTGGCGAAGATGAGTCCTACTTCGAGGCGCTCCCATTGTTCGGCGATGCGTTGCATTCCTTCCGCGTTCCCATCGGTCGGCAACGATTCCGTGATGCCTTGCCCCGCGAAAATATCGCTGATCTTGCCGATACCGATGACCGCGAGTCCGCTTTCGCTGATCGCGTTCAAGATCGTGCGCGGCGGTTCCATGGAAAAATCGTGCCGCCG
The DNA here is from genome assembly GCA_041167505.1 of Verrucomicrobiota bacterium. GTDB lineage: Bacteria > Verrucomicrobiota > Verrucomicrobiia > Chthoniobacterales > UBA10450 > AV80. The sequence continues at coordinate 62,149 of JBEEHR010000053.1, read as the reverse complement.
GGAAGTGCGCGAAAAATTACCCTCCGGCCCGGTGAACGGCCGCGCGATGACCCGCCCGATGCGGAACCGGTCCGCATGCTGCCGCGCGACCGTGCAGATGTCGTAGAGCCGATCGATCCGGATCACCTGTTCGTGCGCGGCGATTTGCAGAACGGAATCGGCGGAGGTGTAGAGAATCGGTTTTCCCGTGCGGACGTGCTCGGCTCCCAGTTCGGCGAGAATCGTCGTGCCGCTTTGCGGATAATTGCCGATGAATTGCACTCCGGCATCGCGTTCGATGGCGTGCACCAGATCGTCGGGAAAGCGCCCAAAAGTGGCGAACGGTTCCTCGAGAATCACGCCGGCGATTTCCCAGTGGCCGGTAGTGGTGTCCTTTCCTGCTGAGCGCTGGGTCATCCTGCCGTAGCTGCTCTTATAGGTCGTATAGGACGTATGCGACCTATAGGCGGGTAGCAGCTCCGAGAGACCTAACGAATCCAGATTCGGCAGCCGCAGCTCCGGCAACTGCTCCAGAATATGCGCGAGCGTATTCGCTCCTTCGTCGCCGTACAGCGCCGCGTCCGGCGCGCCGCCAAGGCCGACGCTATCGAGAACAACAAGCAGCGCGCGCACAGGCCGCTACAACCCGATTGGGTGCCACGCAGTCTTCATTTCGACGGTGTCGAGAATCCAATACGGGTTTTCCGCGTCGGGTTTCGCCCAATCAGCGGTGGCGAGGTCGCGGCGGAAGTATCGTTTCACATTTAACGCGCCGCCGCGTTGCAACGCCCGGCCGATTTCCTCATCGCCGGAGCCATCCACGATCGCGTTCACGTCCATGTGACGGGCGAAATGCGGCGCCAGCTCGGCGCGATCACCGGCAAGAATATTCACGACGCCAGCCGGCAGATCGCTGGTCGCGATAATTTCCGAGAAGGTCAACGCCGGCAGGGGACTTCGCATCGATGCCAGCACGACCGCGGTGTTCCCCGTCAGGATGACCGGCGCGACCAGCGACACCAGCGCGAGCAGTGGCGATTCATCGGGACAAACGACGACGACCACGCCCGTCGGCTCGGGCACCGTGAAGTTGAAATGCGAGCTGGCCACCGGGTTCACCGCGCCGAAGACTGAGCTGAATTTGTCCGTCCATCCCGCGTAATAAACCAGCCGGTCGATGGCGCGAGAGACCTCGCCCCGTGCTTTGGCGCCGTCCGGGCTGCGCTCGATCTCGCTCCGCAATTCAGCTTCGCGCCGTTCCAGCATTTCCGCTGCTCGATACAGAATCTGGCCGCGCAAATACGCGCTCTGCTTCGACCAGCCGGCGAACACGGTCCGCGCCGCCGTCACCGCATCGCGAAAATCCTTGCGGGACGCGCGGCTGTAATTCGCCCCCGGTTTCCCGTCATTCCCAGTCGCCGCCAGGACGCGGCCGCTCTCGCTACGCACGAATTTTCCGCCGACAAACAGCTTGTAGGTCTTTTCGACCCCGAGACGCGCTCCGTTTTTTCCCACGAACTGAGGATTGCGCATTGAAGGAAAAAAGAAAATGCTAATCCTCACTCTCTCGCGGCCCGTGCAAAAATCCGACAAAATCTTTATCGCGGGCCATCGGGGCCTCGTTGGCACCTCGCTCGTGCGCAAGCTCGAGCAGGACGGATTTGCCAATCTGCTGACGCGCAACCGCGCCGAGCTCGACTTGCGCAACGCATCGGACGTCGATTATTTTTTCGCGGAAGAAAAGCCGGCTGTGGTGATTCTGGCGGCGGCGAAGGTGGGCGGGATCAAGGCGAACAGCGATCTGCCTGTCGAGTTTCTCCTCGAGAATTTAGAAATGCAAAACACTGTCGTGCGTGCCGCCTACGAAACGGGTGTTCGCAAACTTCTATTTCTTGGCAGCTCCTGCATTTATCCGAAGCACGCGCCGCAGCCCATTCCCGAAAGCGCGCTCCTCACCGGGCCACTCGAACCGACGAACGAGGCCTACGCGATCGCCAAGATCGCGGGCATCAAGCTTTGCCAGGCCTACAGCTGCGAGTACGGCGCGAACTTCGTGTCCGCGATGCCGACGAATCTTTACGGGCCTAACGACAATTTCGACCTGCTTTCCTCGCACGTCCTTCCCGCGCTTCTCCGAAAGGCGCATATCGCCAAGCAGGAAGGAACGCGTGAGCTGGTCGTGTGGGGCTCGGGCCAGCCGCGCCGAGAATTTCTCCATGTCGACGATCTGGCCGCGGCCTGCGTTTTCCTGCTCGAGAACTACGATAGCCCGGAGATCGTCAACATCGGCTGCGGCGAAGACATCTCGATCCGCGAGCTGGCCGAATTGATTTGCGACATCGTTGGCTTCAAGGGCGACCTCGCCTGGGACACGACAAAGCCGGATGGCACGCCGCGCAAATTGCTCGATGTGTCGAAAATTCACGCGCTCGGCTGGCGGCATCGCATTGAGCTCCGCGAGGGGATCGCGCGGACTTATCAATGGTTTCTGGAGAACGAGAAGTGAAAACGCCGCGCGTTGGTGTGGTCGGCGTCGGCCACATCGGGAAGAATCACGCGCGGCTTTACTCAGAGCTGGCGGGCACGCAATTCACCGCGATTTACGATACCAATCGCGCCGTTGCGGAGCAGAGGGCCGCGGAATTCGGGGTCAAGGCGGCGGTATCGCTCGAAGAATTTGCCGAACAGATTGACGCGGCATCAATCGCCACGCCGACCAACACCCATTTCGAGATCGGCCGCGAACTGCTCGCGCGAGGCAAACATCTGCTCGTGGAAAAGCCGATCGCCGACAACACCGCGCACGCCAGCGAGCTGGCGGAACTGGCGGCGTCCCGCGGGCTCGTCCTCCAGGTCGGCCACGTCGAACGTTTCAATCCCGTCCTCGGCGCGCTGGAAAAACGGCTGACCAATCCGCGATTCATCGAGGCCCATCGGCTTTCGCCTTATCCGAATCGCAGCACCGACATAGGCGTTGTCCTCGACCTGATGATCCACGATCTCGAAATCATTTTGCATCTCGTGCGTTCGCCGGTGCAAACGATGGACGCCGTTGGCGTGCCGGTGTTGAGCCGCGGCGAGGACATCGCCAACGCCCGGATCCGTTTCGAGAACGGCTGCGTCGCCAACATCACCTCGAGCCGGATCAGTCCTGAGCAGATGCGCAAGATCCGCGTTTTTCAGGAGGACGTTTATATCTCGCTCGATTACCAGAACCAGACCGGTGAAATGTACCGGCGCACCGCTGACGGCCTAACGAAGGAAGAAGTGGAGATCGAGCGCGAGGAACCGCTGAAGCGCGAGCTGGCCGCGTTCATCGAATGCGCCGCGACCGGCCGCGCCCCAAAAGTTTCCGGGTTCCAGGCCGCCGCCGCCCTCGAGCTTGCTGTGGAGATCACCAAGCGCATCAATTCGGCTCCGCGTGACTAAGCGACTTTACTTCGTCGCGGGCGAAGCCAGCGGGGACGAACATGGCGCGGCCTTGATGCGATCCCTCCGCGATCTCGCGCCCGATTGCGAGCTTTACGGACGCGGCGGTCCGCAAATGAAAGCGATCGCCGGCGATAAGTTCACGGATTGGATCGGCGACGCGGCGATCGTCGGGCTCTGGGAAGTGGTGAAGCATTACGGCTATTTCCGGGAACAATTCGCCAGCGCCCTGAATGAGATCGACGCAGCCAAACCTGATGCGGTCGTGCTGATCGATTACCCCGGCTTCAACCTTCGCCTCGCGCGCGCACTTCGGAAACGATCGCCGCAAATCAAAATCATGTACTACATCAGCCCCCAGGTCTGGGCTTGGAACCGCGGGCGTATCCGGCAGATGGCGCGTTATCTCGACCTTATGCTCTGCATCTTTTCGTTCGAGGCCGAGCTCTACAATCTTTCCGGGCTGCGCACGATTTTCGTCGGGCATCCGATGATGGAAACTCTGGCACGGCGCAAGACCGGTGAAGCGCGGAATCCAAATCTCATCGGCCTTTTTCCCGGGAGCCGTTTCCGCGAAGTGAAAAAGATTTTTCCTGTCATGCTGAAGGCAATCGCCGAAATCACAGGCCAGCGCCCATCGACTCGCTTTGAAGTAGCGGCGGCTTCGGAGACTCTCGCGCGCGACATCCAGGGATTGCTCGTCCACTCGCATCTGCGACATCGCGCCCGCGTTGTCACCGGCGATAGTTCCGGGACGATGCAAAGGGCCTTCGCCGGAATGGTTGCGTCCGGAACTGCGACCTTGGAGGCAGCCTATTTCCGTTTACCTTTCGTTCTGGTCTACAAAGTTTCCTGGCCGACCTATTTTGCCGCGCGTCTTCTCATGCGCACTCCGTTTCTGGGCATGCCGAACGTCCTGGCCGGTCGCGAAATTGTTCCCGAGTTGCTCCAGCACGAAGCACGACCTAAAGCGATCGCCACTTCCGTGTTGGAGTTGGTGAACAATCCTGACACTCGCCAGCAGATGATTGCCGAGTTCGACGCCGTAATTGAAAAGCTGGGCGAAAGCGGCGCGAGTGGCAAAGCCGCGCGAGCCATCCTCGCCGAACCGTGATGCGAGCGGCAAATTTCCTTTTGTCATTCCGAGCGCAGTCGAGGAATCTCTAACTAATCTGCTTCTACAGCGAGAGATGTTTCGACTGCGCTCGACATGACAAGAATTCGTAATTTTATCGACGGCCAGTTCGTTGAGCCGGCCGGCGGAAAGTATCTCGACAACATCGAGCCGGCGACGGGCAAAGCGTATTCGCAAGTGGCCGATAGCGATGCGCGCGACGTCGAGCTGGCTGTGGCCGCGGCGGAGAAAGCATTTCCGGATTGGTCGCACACGCCGGCCGCGGATCGCTCGGGCCTGTTGCTGCGCATCGCCGATCTGATCGAGCGCGATCTGGAGAAGTTCGCACGCGCGGAATCGATCGATACCGGCAAGCCGGTCTCGCTCGCGCGGACTCTCGACATTCCCCGGGCCGCCAGCAATTTCCGGTTCTTCGCGACCGCGATCCTGCACACCGAAAACGAAGCGCACGTCACCGACGGCATCGCGTTCAACTACACCCTTCGCCAGCCGCGGGGCATTGTCGGATTGATCTCGCCGTGGAATTTGCCGCTCTATTTGCTGAGCTGGAAAATCGCGCCCGCCATCGCGTGCGGCAACACCGCCATCGCCAAGCCGAGCGAGCTGACCCCGATGACCGCGCAGCTGTTATGCGAGATCTGCGCCGAAGCCGGCGTGCCGAAGGGCGTGCTCAACGTCGTCCATGGAACTGGCCCGAATGTCGGTTCCCCGATCACCGCGCATCCGAAGATCGGCACGATCTCATTCACCGGCGGCACCGTGACCGGCCGAAAAGTCGCCGAGACTTGTGCCCCGATGTTTAAGAAGGTTTCGCTGGAACTGGGCGGAAAGAATCCAAATATCGTCTTCGCCGATGCCGACCAGGACGCCGCCATCGCCGGCAGCCTGCGCTCCTCGTTTGCGAACCAGGGCCAGGTTTGTTTGTGCGGTTCGCGCGTGTTCGTCGAGCGCTCCGCTTACAAGGATTTCGTCGATCGTTTCATCGACAAAGCCTCGCAGTTGAAACAAGGCGATCCCCTCGACGATAAAACCGAGCAGGGCGCGATCGTCAGCCAGACCCAGCTCGACAAAGTGAAGTTCTACGTCAATCTCGCGCAGAAAGAAGGCGGCAAAGTCGCTCTCGGCGGCAGAGCGCCCGAGTCGATCAACGATCGTTGCCGTGACGGGTACTTTTTCGCGCCGACAATTCTCACCGATCTGCCCGTCGCCTGCCGGACCAACCGGGAAGAAATCTTCGGCCCGGTCGTGACCATCACCCCGTTCGACAACGAAGAAGAAGTCATCGGTTACGCCAACGACACCGAGTACGGCCTGGCCTCCAGTGTCTGGACGCAGAACCTCAGCCGCGCCCATCGCGTCGCCGAAAAAATCCACACCGGCACCGTCTGGGTAAACTGCTGGCTCGTCCGCGATCTGCGCGTCCCTTTCGGCGGCATGAAACAAAGCGGCGTCGGCCGCGAAGGCGGCGAAGAAGCGCTCCGCTTCTTCACCGAGCCGAAGAACGTCTGCATCGCGAAGTGATGGGATCCGCAGATTTCGCCGATTAGCGCAGATTCAGGCAAGCAACGGATACAGCGAAAGAAATCTGTGTAAATCTGCGTAATCTGCGGATAGAAAACATTCCATGAGCGGAGTACGAGTTTTGGTAGGCACACGGAAGGGCGCGTTCGTCCTAACCTCGGATGCGAAACGAGAGAAGTGGGATGTGAGCGGGCCGCATTTTGCGGGGTGGGAGATGTATCACCTCAAGGGGTCGCCGGTGGATCCGAACCGGGTTTACGCATCGCAGACAAGCGGGTGGTTCGGGCAAATTATTCAGCGATCGGATGACGGCGGGAAGACCTGGTTCCAACCGGGCCTCGCGCCGGGTGAGCCGACGACGACGGCGGACGGGATGCCGAAAGGGGAGAGCAACAAGTTCGCTTACGATATCTCGCCGGAAACCGGCAAACCGCTCACGACTCACATGTGGTACGACGGCACCCAGCATCCGTGGGAATTCAAACGGGTTTGGCATATCGAGCCGTCGCTAACCGATCCAAACCACGTTTATGCCGGCGTCGAAGACGCGGCTTTGTTCGAATCCAAGGATGGCGGGCAAAGCTGGCGGGAGTTGTCGGCATTGCGCGGACACCCCACCGGCGCGCAGTGGGCGCCGGGCGCGGGCGGGATGTGTCTCCATTCCATTTTGCTCGACCCCACGAATCCGCAGCGGATTTACATCGCGATCTCCGCGGCCGGCTCGTTTCGCACCGACGATGGCGGGAAGAGCTGGAAGCCCATCAATCGCGGGCTGCATTCGCAATACATTCCCGATCCGCACGCCGAAGTCGGTCACTGCGTCCACCACATCGCGATGCATCCGAAGCGGCCCAACGTTCTCTTCATGCAAAAACATTGGGACATCATGCGAAGTGATGATGGCGGCGATTCGTGGCGCGAAGTGAGTGGGAATCTACCGACCGATTTCGGATTCCCGATCGACATTCACGCGCACGAACCGGAGACAATCTATGTCGTGCCGATCAAGAGCGACTCGGAGCATTTCCCGCTCGATGGAAAACTGCGCGTCTATCGCAGCCGGACCGGTGGCAACGAATGGGAGGAACTCACGAACGGCCTCCCGCAAAAAGATTGCTACGTCAATGTGCTGCGCGACGCCATGTCGGTGGATTCGCTCGATTCCTGTGGGATTTATTTCGGGACGACCGGCGGCCAGGTTTACTGCTCACCGGATGGAGGAGATACGTGGAAGGCGATCGTGAGAGATCTCCCCGCAGTGCTTTCTGTGGAAGTGCAAACCCTGCGATAGCGGGGAAATCCCAAATCCCAAATCCCAATGCCCAATTCCCAGGCAAAGTCCAACAATCAAAACCCAAATCGCGAGCCCACGCGCGGGTTTTCTTTGAGACTTTCCACATTTGGATTTGAACCTTTGTTTGGGATTTGGAGCTTGGGATTTGGGATTTTGTTTTTTCAATGATTCGCGTCGTCCTTCCCCACCACCTGCGCACGCTCGCGCGCGTCACCGATGAAGTGCAGCTCGAGGTGAACGGTTCCGCGACGGTGCGTTCCGTTCTCGACGCCCTGGAGGCGAAGTTCCCGATGCTGCAAGGCACAATTCGCGATCACGGAACGCTGAAGCGGCGCCCGATGGTACGCTTCTTCGTCTGCGGCGAAGATGTGTCGCTCGATCCGGCCGATACTGCTTTGCCGGAGCCGATTGTCAAAGGCACGGAGCCTTTCATTATCATGGGCGCGATCGCCGGAGGCTGAAGAAGGCCGGGGACGCGTGAAGATTCGTCCGCCCGTTTTTGTCGCTGGTGCCGCCGCGATATTTTCTACGGCCGTCCTCATCGCGACCTCGAGCGCAGCCGATCCTTCGCCAGTTGGGCAACAGGTCCATTCCATTCGCCGCGAGGTCCCGCACAAAGTCGATCTTCAATATCTCCTGTTTCTCCCGAAGGATTACGAGAAGAACGCGAACCCATGGCCGCTCATTCTCTATCTCCACGGAGGTTCTCCCCGCGGCGAGGACATCAGCCAGATGAAACGATGGGGGCTAACCGAAAAGATCGAAGCGGATCCCAACTTCCGCTTCATCGTTGTCTCCCCTCAATGTCACACTGGGGAAATCTGGAGTGACGCGGACGCACTGGGTGCGATTCTCGACGAAGTGGCGGCAAACTACCGGGTGGATCCGGATCGCGTTTACGTGACCGGACACAGCATGGGCGGGCGGGGAGCGCTCTACGCAGCCTACAAAATGCCGGACCGTTTCGCCGCGGTCGTTTCCCTGGCGCCCGTCAGTCCCATCACAGCCTGGGGTGAAAAGCTGGCGAACATCCCGCTGTGGTTATTTCACGGAACGAAGGACCAATTCACGCCGCTCAAGGATGTGGAAGAATTGGCGCGCGCCATGGAAGCGGCGGGCGGCCATGCCCAATTGACGGTGTTGCCGGACCGCGATCATTACATCCTGGATATTTACGATCGGCCCGACCTCTACAAATGGCTCGCGCAGCAGAAAAGGAAACCTCGCGCGGCTCCCTGAGGGCTGTTTGAATCCCGCTTCGAACGCATCTTAATTGCCTCTCAATCCTATGTGCCGAAACATTAAGACCCTGCATAACTTCATGCCACCTGCCACCGAGGACGAGGTTCGCGCCTCAGCGCTTCAGTTCGTTCGCAAGCTCAGCGGATTCACCAAACCTTCGAAAGCGAACGAGGAGGCGTTCAACCGCGCGGTCGAGGGCGTGACGCAGAGTGCGAAAGAATTGCTCCAGTCGTTGACGACCCAGGCGCCACCGCGCGATCGCGACGTGGAAGCCGCGAAGGCAAAGACAAGATCGGCGCAGCGTTTCGGCAGTCAGCCTCATACGCACGCGGACGGTCACAGTCACACGCACCCGCCTTCGTCGCGCTCAGGCGTGGCAGGCGAGCATAGCCACGTTCATTAGCTGGCTTCGATGAGCGAGTCGTTCGAAAGCTCCCGCGCCCCTGAACCGGTTGGGGCGTTTCCCCACGCGAAGCGGGTAGGGAATCTCCTTTTCCTCTCCGGCATCGGGCCACGCGTCCGCGGCAGCAAGGAAATCCCCGGCGTCACGCTCGACGCGGGAGGCAATATCGCGAGCTACGATATCGAAACGCAATGCCGCGCTGTCTTCGAGAATGTGCGGCTGGTGTTGGAGGATTCCGGTTCCGGTTGGAACGACATCGTGGATGTCTCCGTTTTTCTCACGAACATGAAGAGCGACTTTTCGACCTACAACAAACTCTACGCCGAATATTTCGCCGGCGAAGGGAAACCCAATCCAACCCGGACGACGGTTGAAGTCACCGCGCTTCCTACTCCGATCGCCATCGAGTTGAAAGTGATCGCGGCTCTTGGGTAGGCGTATCCGGCTTTGGTAGCGCGCGCGTCTCGCGCGTTGGCGATGACGTCTCGTTATCGCGGACTTTTGTAGAAGCTCGTTTTGGCGAGACGCCAAAACCAATGCGCGAGACGCGCGCGCGCCCCAGGCAAATCCGAACGCGGCCACTCGTAGTGAAACAACCTATCTGCGGACGCGATGCGATTGATCTGGGGAACTACCCGACCATGGCCCAACGTCCGTCCATTTTCAGAAACGCCTTTAGTTTGCTCAAGCAAACAGCAAACGAATGGCTCGATGACAAGGCGCCGCAACTCGGCGCGGCCCTTGCCTACTACACGGTCTTTTCGCTCGCGCCGCTCGTGCTCGTTTTGCTGGCGATCATCGGCGTCATTTATCGCGACGATCCGGCCGGAGCCTGGAGCAGAGTCACCGAGCAGATGGGTTATTTTCTGGACAAGAGCGCGGTCCAAGTCGTGACCGACATCGCGCAGGAAGCGTCGAAGCCGGGCAAGAGCGCGTGGGCTACAGTTGTCGGAATCGCGCTCGCGCTTTTCGGGGCAAGCGGAGTGTTCGGCCAATTGCAGGATGCGCTCAACACGATCTGGGGCGTGAAAGCGAAGCCGGGCGAGGGGATCGCCTCGTTCCTCCGGGCGCGGTTCGTGTCGTTCGCGATGCTCGGCGGCGTTTTCTTTCTCCTGCTGGTGTCGCTCACGATCGAGGCGCTCTTGAAAGGCTTCAGCCATTATGTGCAGGCCCATCTGCCCGGGGGGCTGGCGATTGCCGTCTCCGTTTATCTCATCTTCGATTTCGCGGTGGTCGTGATGCTCTTCGCGATGATTTTTAAATTTCTTCCCGACGCGAAAATCCAGTGGCGCGATGTCTGGATCGGCGCGGCGATGACGGCGCTCTTTTTTGGAGTCGGAAAATGGGCGCTCGGGCTTTATCTCGGGAGCGGCGCGGCGTCCTCCGCCTACGGCGCGGCCAGCTCGCTCATCACGTTGCTCCTCTGGATTTACTATTCGTCGCAGATCCTGCTGTTCGGCGCCGAGTTTACCCAGGTCTATGCGAACCAGGCCGGGCGCCGCGTCGAGCCAAGCGACCACGCCGTGCCGATCGTAGCGACGGAAGTGGAGAAGCCGCATCCCAGGAAGCGGTGAGCTCTTTCTGTAGCCGGGATCGGTGATCCCGGAGAGCTCACGCGATCGTCGGGCCGGGATCACCGATCCCGGCTACAACAGAAACCTACGCCGGGCGCCAATTGAGATCGCCGTCGCGGGCGAGAGCGGGCTCGGGAAGCTCGTGCGAGTCGGAAGTCGCCGGCGAGATCTCCGATTCTTGGTCTGCCTCGATTTCGTCCTCGCGGCCTTCGTTGTGCGTCTTCGCAATCAGGACATAGAGCGAGGGGACGATGAACAGCGTGAAAATCGTTCCGATAGTCATTCCACCGACCAGCACGAGACCGATCGAGTTTCGCGCCTTGGCGCCGGCGCCCGTGACGAATACCAGCGGCATGTGACCCGCGACCGTTGCGATGGTCGTCATCAAAATGGGCCGCAACCGGACGCGCGCTGCCTCGGCGACCGCAGCGACTTTGCTGAGCCCGGTTTGTTGCAATTTGTTCGCGAATTCGACAATGAGGATGCCGTTCTTGGCGATCAGGCCGACAAGTGTGACCAGGCCGACCTGGGAGTAGATGTTGAAGCTGGTCGTCCAGGCATTGGTGAAGAATTTCAGATTCGGGTTCGGCGATTTTTCGAACATGAAAATCATCGCGCCAAAAAGCGCGAGCGGGACTGAGCCGAGCAGGATGATCAGCGGATCGCGGAAGCTGTTGAACTGCGCGGCCAGGACGAGAAAGATGAGCGTCACGGCAAGGAGGAACGCCGGCAGGAATTTGTCGCCTTCGACGCGGAGCTGACGCGACTCGCCGGTGTAATCGATGGTGTAGCCCTTGGGCAGGATTTTCGCGGCTTCGCCTTCGAGGAACTTAAGCGCCTGATCGAGCGGCATGCCGGACACGCCGCTAATCGTGACGGCGTTGAGCTGCTGGAGACGATTGAGAGAACGCGGCACGGTCTTCTCGCGAATGGTGGCAATGGTGCTGAGCGGAATGAGTTTGGCGTTCGGTCCGGTGACGTAAACGTCGTTGAGCTGGCTCGGGTTCAGGCGTTCCTCGCGTTTGATCTGCGGGATGACTTTGTAAGCGCGTCCGGCAATGTTGAAGCGGTTAACGTAATTGCCGCCAAACATCGCGGAGAGATCGGCGCCGACATCCTGGAGATTGAGGCCGAGGGCAGCGACCTTGTCGTGATCGAGCACGACCTCCGCCTGGGGCTGGTCGATCTTGGTGTCGATGATAGGCGGGAAGTAGAATTTTTTGCTCTCCATCGCTTTCGCCTGGAGCTGCTTCGCGAACTGGAGCATGCGCTCCGGCTCCTCGGTCGAAAGCAGGACGATCTCGACAGGGAAAGTACCGCCGCCAGGCAGCGCGGGAGGCATGGCCGGAAACATTTCGATGCCCGGAATGCCGCCGAGTTTGGCCTGAACCTGCGGCATCAACTCGAACGCGGTTTCTTTGCGCTGGTCCCAGGGTTTTAGCACCATGCCGGCAAAGCCGCCGCCTGGATTGGTGATCTGGAAAGTGAAGTCGGTTTGCGGGAAACTTTGGAAGACTTTGCCCGCGGCATCGGAGAATGACGAGGTTTGCTCAATCGTCGCATTGGCCGAGCTCGTCATGATGCCGAAGATGATTCCCTGGTCTTCCGTGGGCGCGAGTTCCTTGGCGGCGAACATCGGCATGAGAAGGAACATGATCATGGCGATGATCGTTAGGCCGATCCATCCGGCGTAAACGGCGGGGCGCGCGTTTAGAGTCGCGTCGAGCTTCCGGCCATACCACTCCTTCAGGCGATCAAAGGTGTGATTGATCTTACCGGCGAATCCGCGCTCGTCGTCTCCGGCGCGGAGGAATTTTGCGGTCATGACCGGCGAAAGTGTGAGCGCGACCACGCCGGAAATGGTGACAGCGCCCGCGAGAGTAAACGCGAATTCGCGGAAGAGTGTCCCGGTTAATCCACCCTGGATTCCGATCGGGATGTAAACGGCGGCCAGCGTGATCGTCATCGCGATGATGGGCCCGATGAGTTCGCGTGCCCCTTTTAACGCCGCGTTCAGAGGCGACAATCCTTCGCGCAAATGACGCTCGACGTTTTCCACCACGACGATCGCATCATCGACGACGAGACCCACGGAGAGCACGACCGCGAGGAGCGTGAGCAGGTTCACCGTGAACCCGAAAATCTGCATGAGGAAGACCGCGCCGATGAGCGAAATCGGAATTGCGACGATAGGAATAATAACGGAGCGCCACGAACCGAGGAACAGGAAGATGACGAGCATCACGATCATCAGCGTCTCGACGAGGGTCTTGAAGACGTCCTTGATGGCAGTGTTGATGTAGGCGGTGCCGTCGTAGGCGATCATTCCTTTCATGCCCGTAGGCAGTTCCTTCTGGATTTGTTCCATCTCGACGCGCACGCGCTTGACGACGTCGATCGCGTTGGCGTTCGGTAAAACGAACACGCCCATGAAAACGGCGCGTTGACCGGAGAAGCGGACTTCGGCGTTGTAATCTTCCGCACCAAGAACGATGTCGGCGATGTCGCCCAGCCTAACGAGGGTTCCACCTGTCTGACGAACAACGAGATTCTTGAAGTCCTCAACCGTGTGGAGATCGGTGTTCGCAGTCAGGTTGACCTGAACGAGCGCGCCTTTGGTGCTCCCGAGAGCGGAGAGAAAATTGTTCCGCCCGAGCATGGTGCGGACCTGCGCTGGGCTGATGTTGAGAGCCGCCATCGCCTCCGGTTTTAACCAGATTCGCATGGCGAAAGTCCGGCCGCCGAGGATGTCAGCGCGCTGCACGCCGCCGAGCGCGGTGAGGCGAGGCTGGACGATTCGGGTGAGATAATCGGTGATCTCGTTCGCCTGGAGAATATCGGAAGTGAAGCTGAGATAGCAGGAGGCGAACTGCGAATCCGCGGAAGCGATGTTGATGACGGGGATTTCCGCTTCCGGCGGGAGGTCGCCGCGGACCTGGTTCACCTTCGAGCTGATCTCGGAAAGGGCTTTGTTTGAATCGTAATTCAATTTCAGGCGCGCGGTGATCGTCGAAATGCCCTGCGAGCTTTGGGATTGTAGGTAATCGATCCCGTCCGCCGCCGCGATCGCGCGTTCGAGCGGCGTTGTGATGAATCCCCGCACGAGCTCCGCACTCGCGCCGATGTAAGCCGTCGTCACCGTGACCGACGCGATATCGCTGCGCGGATATTGCCGGACGTTCAGCGTGCTGATGGCCTGCAATCCCGCGATGAGAATCACGAGACTGACGACCAGGGCCAGCACGGGCCGGCGGATGAAAAGATCGGTAAAGTTTTTCACGACGAAGCGATCAACTGTCAGTTGGTTTGGGCGCGAGCTCGGCCTTCGGCGCGAGTTTGTTATCGACCACGACATTCATTCCATTGCGCAACTTGAAGACGCCCGTGCTCACGACCTGTTCGCCGGCTTTCAATCCTTCAGTGACCGCCACGAAGTCGCCGCGGGTTTCGCCCGTGCGAATGAATTGCTGGCGCAGCAGAAGGCTCTCCTCGCCGGTCTTGTCGTCCTTTTTCTTTTCGATAATGTAAACGGAATTTCCAAACGGCGCGTAGGAGACCGCAGTCGCGGGAACGAAAAGCGTAGGGTTGGTCTTTGGGAGCAACACTTTGATTCGCCCAAACATTCCCGCGCGCAGGACGTTGTCCGGATTGTCCAGGGTCGCCTGGAGCGTGACGTTGCGCGTGGCAGGATCGATTGAGGAATTAATCGCCGTCAGCTTGCCGTCAAACTCGCGGCCCGGCACCGCGTCGGTTGTCACTTTCACGGCGAGGTCCTGCTTTACCTCGGCCAGTTGCTGCTGGGGGAGCGCGAAATCGAAATAGACCTGGCCCATCGTCTGGAGCGAAACCAGCGGGTCGCCGACCTTCACCATCTGGCCGGGATTGACTGCGCGAATTCCCGCCGTGCCATCGAATGGCGCGCGAATCTGTTTCTTGTCGATGGTCGATTGGATGTTTTCCACCGCTGCTTTCTTCTGCGCGTATTTCGACTGGGCCGCGTCGAACTCCGCCGTCGAAATCACTTTGCGGGCCGCCAGATCCCGGGCGCGGTCGAGATCGTTCTTCGCCAGCTCCTGGTCGGCCGTGGCTGAGCGCAGTTGAGCCTCCTCTGGCGAGACGTCCATCTTCAACAGCACATCGCCCTTCTTCACCAACGCGCCCGATTGAAAATTAATATCCGTCACAGTGCCGGCCAGCTCAGCGCTAATCATCGCGCCTTGCACGGGAGAAACGGATCCGATCGCGGTCAACATGGGCTGCCAGTCCGCCTTTTTCGCCTCGACGCTGGTCACGGTGGTCGGGGGTGGAACCATCTTTTTGCCAGCCGAAATCATGGCGACAAACTGCAAGACCTTGATCCCCGCGATCACCAGAAACAGAACGATCAGGGCCAGGACGACCTTGAAGACGGCGCGGCGAGGCCGCTTCCGCGCGGGTAGCGCAGACCTAACGGGCGCGGAGCTGGGTGACTTACGTGAGAGCAGGTTCGTGTTCATGTTTAAAAAGCAGACGCCACAAGCGTCTCGTCACTTCCAGTTGTCGCGTCCGTCGTTCCGCCGCGGTCATCTCCTGCGGTTGCAGCACGTCGAGCATCAGCATTCCGCGCGCGACGGCGAAAATCAGTTCGGACAGCTCATTTGGTTTCAGACCGTGAGTCGCTGCCTCCTTCACTTCCGGGGAGCGCGCGATCAAATCGGTGACGCCTTCCATGGCCGTCTCCAAAACGTCGCGCACGAGATCGGCGATCGAGGGAGTGCGCGAAGCCTCCGCATACAAATCGACGACGAAAGCCGACAAGACCTTGGGGGAGCTTTCCGAACAATGGGCTGTGAAGAGAATTTCCAGGGACTCAAGAAGGGTCGGTGCCTGACGGGCGCGTTCGAGCAGGTCCTGGATCTCGCTCTTGTGCCGGCCGGCCATGGCCGCGATGACCGCTTCCTTGCTTACGAAATAGCGGTAGATCAGGCCGACACTGGTTCCCGCTTCGGCGCTGATATCCTGCATGCTGGTCTGGTGGAACCCTTGCTTGGCGAAACAGACGATGGCGGCCTCGAGGATTTGAGTGCGCCGGTCAAGGCTCGGCTCGGGAACGATTTGCGTCATGGGAGGAGAAGGTGAATGAACGTTCATTCATTGTCAAATCCACGAGGGATTCGCTCCTCGATGCCTTGACGTGGTTCTCTTGTGGTGGCCTGCTGACATGTGAAGTCTCCTCCGAAAAAGGAACTCGTTTTCGATCCGCATATCGCCGCCCATTTTCCTCCCTCGCGGCGCTACCTCATTGGCGTTTCGGGCGGGCGCGATTCGGTGGCGTTGCTGCATCGGTTGGCCGATCTCGGATACCGGCACCTGATTGTCTGCCATCTCGATCACCAATTGCGCGGGCGCGCCAGCACTGGGGACGCGCAGTTCGTCAAAAAGCTCGCGGCCCGGCTAAAGGTGGAATGCGAATTGGATCGGGCGGACGTGGGCGCGCTCGCGCGCCGGACGAAACACTCTATCGAGAGCGCCGGCCGAATGGCGCGTTATCAATTTTTCGCGCGGGTCGCGCGGCGGCGCCGGTGTCACACGATTTTTCTGGGGCATCACGCGAACGATCTGGTGGAGACTTTCCTCATCAACCTGTTTCGCGGGAGCGGTCCGACCGGTTTTGTTGGGATCCGGCAGGTCGGCCGGCAAAAGGTGGACAGCGTGGAGCTCGAAGTGGTTCGGCCACTCCTCAGCGTCTGGCGGACCGAGATCGACGCCTACGTGAAATCGCATCGTCTCGAGTTTCGTGACGATGAAACGAACGAAACCTTCGGCGCGCTGCGTAATCGGATGCGGCGCCGGATCATTCCCTACATCGAAAAACAATTCGGCCGCAAAGTCCGCGCATCCATCTGGCGGGCCGCCGCCATTGCTGCCGATGAAGCGGATTGGCTATCGGGATTGCTCGATTCGAAGAAAGCGTCGGGCCGCGAGCTCGCGGTAAAAGAGCTGCGCGAGCAGCCGCGCGCGGTGCAAAGGCGCACCATTCACCTGTGGCTGCAATCACGCGATGTCGCCGATCTCAATTTCGAAACGATTGAGCGGGTGCGCGCGCTCCTCGATCCGGATGCACGACAGGCCAAGACGAATCTGCCGCACGACCGGCATGCCCGTCGCCGGGCCGGAAAACTCTTCATCGAGTGATGCCGCCTAAGGACTGCGCAAATGCGTAGTCTTTTGCGTGAATACGACTCCTTATTGGTTTGATACGGCAGAGATCAGGACGTTTCCCGCTCTGGGCGAGGACATCACGGTAGACGCGCTCGTGGTCGGTGGCGGCATTACCGGCCTAACGACTGCTTATTTGCTGAAAAAAGCCGGCCTGACGGTCGCCGTCGCCGAGCGAGACCAACTTGCGATGGTCGATACCGGCCATACCACGGCACATCTCACGTATGTCACCGACCTGCGCTTCCACCAGATGGTGAAGAATTTCGGGAAGGACCATGCGCAGGCGGTGTGGGATGCGGGAGCGGCGGCGATCGATCAAATCGAGGAGCTGGTCCGGAAGGAAAGCATCGAATGCGAATTCACCCGGGTTCCCGGTTACCTTCACGCGCCAGTCAGCGGCGGAACGAAAGACGAGCGCGAAAGTTTTCGCGAGGATGCGGCGCTGGCAAACGAGCTGGGCTTTGATGCAGCCTACCTGGATTGCGTTCCGAAAATGCAAATGCCCGGAGTGCGCTTCGCGAACCAGGCGAAGTTCCATCCGCGAAAATATTTGTCGTCGCTGGCCGCGGCGATTCCGGGGAAGGGGAGCCATGTCTTTGAAGAAACGGCCATCGAGAAGTTCGACGGCGAGAAGCATCGCGCGCGGGCGAACGGGCATTGGATCAATTACAGCCGCGTCGTCCTTGCCACCCACAATCCGCTCGTGGGCGAGGCGGGAATGGCCAGCGCCACGCTTTTCCAAACCAAGCTCGCACTCTACACGAGCTACGCGATCGGCGCGAAACTGCCGCGCGGCGGCGTCCCGATCGCATCGTTCTGGGACACGAACGATCCCTACAACTATTTGCGCGTCGACCGGCATCCGGACCACGATTACGCGATCTTCGGCGGTGAAGATCACAAGACCGGCCAGGTGGCGAATACCGAGACCTGTTTCCGGCGGCTGGAAGATTCGCTGAAAGAATTATTGCCCAGCGCTGAGATCGATCATCGCTGGTCCGGGCAGGTGATCGAGACAAATGACGGCCTGCCGTTTATTGGCGAGAATGCTGAAGGCCAGTTTCTCGGCACCGGCTTCTCCGGGAATGGAATGACCTATGGAACGGTGACGGCGATGATGGCGCGCGATTGGGCTACGGGCGCGAAAAATCCCTGGGCGGAGTTGTTCGATGTCGATCGCAAGAAGATCAAAGGCGGCGCCTGGGATTACCTGCGCGAGAACAAGGACTACCCATATTATTTGATTAAGAGCCGTTTTGCCGATCCTGAAGCGGAATCGGTCCGTGGCTTGCAGCCGGGCGAAGGAAGAATCGTGAAGTCGAAGAGCGGGAAGGTTGCCGCCTATCGTGATGTCAACGGCACGGTCACGAAGCATTCGGCTGTGTGTACGCATATGGGCTGCATCGTTCGTTGGAACCAGGCGGAAGGAACCTGGGATTGTCCCTGTCACGGGTCGCGCTTCGATCCCGCCGGCAAAGTGATCTCGGGCCCGGCTGAAACTCCGCTCGCCAGCGTTTAGCATCACCAATCCTGTTTCATCCCGGTCGATCTGCGGCTAGAATCCGCCGCCATGTCTTCCGCCGTCCGCGTTCGTTTTGCTCCATCACCCACCGGCTATCTCCACATCGGCGGCGCGCGCACGGCGTTGTTTAACTGGCTGTATGCGAAACACACGGACGGCACGCTGGTTCTCCGGATCGAAGACACCGATCGCGCCAGGAATACTGCGGAAGCAGCGCAGGCAATTTACGATGGGCTGCGCTGGCTCGGGCTCGATTGGGATGAAGGCCCGGAAGTCGGCGGAAATTTCGGTCCGTATTTCCAGAGTGAGCGCGAGGAGATTTATCGGAGTTACCTCGACCGCCTTCGCGCCGCGGATCGCATTTACGACGACGGTGGTTCGGTGCGCTTCCGGTTCACGCGCGAGAAAGTCGTCGTGGACGACGTCATCTGCGGCCACATCGAATTCGACCTGACCGACCCGGAAACGAATCCCGACATGACCATCCGCCGGCCGGATGGGTCGTGGATTTTTCACTTCGTCAACGTGGTGGACGACATCGAAATGAAAATTACCGACGTGATCCGCGGCGAGGATCATCTTTCCAACACGCCCAAACACGTGCAGCTCTACCGCGCCCTGGGCGCCGAACCACCGCGCTTCGCCCACATCCCGCTCATCCTGAACAAGGACGGCTCGAAGATGAGCAAGCGCGACCAGGGCGCGAGCCTCAATACTTATATAGAGAACGGCTATCTGCCCGAAGGGGTGCGCAATTACCTGTGCCTCCTCGGCTGGTCGCCGAAAGATGATCGGGAAAAGCTTGATCTCGCCGAAGTGGTCTCGCTCTTCGACCTCGCGAAAGTCCATCGCAAGAACGCGGCCTTTGACCTGGACAAATGCACCTGGCTCAACGGCGAATATGTTCGCGAACTGAGTGACGAGCGGTTCCAGGAAATGGGCCGGCGTGCGCTGGAGAAAGCGGGAATCGACCTCTCAAAGTTTTCGCCCGCTTACGTGCGGGCCGCGCTCGATACTTGCAAAGCAAAATTCCGGATCTTCAGCGACCTGCCGGCTTACGGCGGTTTCTATTTTCGTGATGACTTTGAGTACAATCCCGATGGAGTCGCGAAACATTTCGTGCCGGAAAACAAATCGCGCCTGGAAGCCGTCCGGTCAGCTTTCGCCACTGCGGAAAGTTTCGAAGCGACAAGTCTCGAATCCGCTTTGAAAGGGACGGCCGCAGCGCTGGGCGTGAAAGTCGGAGCCCTGGTTCATCCCACGCGCCTCGCCGTTACCGGGAGCAACGCCGGCCCAAGCCTGTATCACCTTCTGGAAATTCTCGGGAAAGAAAAAGTCCTCGTGCGCATAGATCGCGCGCTGGCGATGTTCTAGCCCGCCGTCATCCCGAGGCTGGCGAAAGCGCGCCGAGGGACCTCGCCGTCGCACCTTGCGGCACACAAGAAACGTCAGCGTGATCCGACGAGACCGTCATCCGTATCGCGGAAGCGGTTGAGCGCTTGAGAGGTCCCTCGGCGCGCTGCGCCAGCCTCGGGATGACCCGCTATCGGTTCTTCGCGTCTTTCGCCCAGGTATCCTTCAACGTGATCGCGCGATTGAAGACCAGCTTCCCGGGCTTCGAGTCCGGATCGAGGGCGAAATAACCGAGGCGTTCGAACTGGTAGCGCACCGTCGGATCGGCATCCGCCAGCGACGGTTCGCATCTAGCCTTCACCACTTCGAGGGAGTTCGGGTTCACATGCGCTTTGAAATCGCCGTCGGCGTCCGGGTCGGGAACGGTGAAGAGGCGATCATAGAGCCGCACTTCGGCATCGATTGCCTGTGGAGCGCTGACCCAGTGGATCGTCCCTTTGACTTTGCGGTTGGAAGTCGCGCCGCCGGATTTGCTGTCCAAGTCCGCCGTGCAACGCAACTCGACAACGTTACCGCCAGCGTCCTTCACCACTTCGTCGCACTTGATGATGTAAGCGTACTTCAGCCTGACTTCGCCTCCGGGCTTCAGCCGGAAATATTTCGGCGGCGGAACCTCCGTGAAATCCGCGGCGTCGATAAAGAGCTCGCGACTGAATGGAATCTTGCGAGATCCAGCCGCCTGATCCTCGGGATTGTTGACCGCGTCGAGTTCTTCGACCTGGCCTTCGGGATAATTTGTGATCACCACTTTCACCGGCCGCAACACCGCCAGCTTTCGGGGGGCTGTGCGATTGAACTCCTCGCGCACGGCGTGATCGAGGAGCGCCATTTCGTTTAAGCTCGGGTACTTCGTGATCCCGATGTTGTAGGCGAACGCGCGGATGGCACTCGCGGTCACGCCCCGGCGTCGAAATCCCGAAATGGTGATCATGCGCGGATCGTCCCAGCCGTTGACGAACCCTTCCTTGACCAGCTGGATGAGCTTGCGCTTGCTCATCACGGTGTAGGTGAGGTTCAACCGCGCGAACTCGATCTGGCGCGGCAGCGGCGGCGGCAATTCGAGGGAATTGAGAATCCATTCGTAGAGCGGCCGGTGCACTTCGAACTCGAGCGTGCAAAGTGAATGGGTGATGCCTTCGATGTAATCACTAAGCGTGTGCGCCCAATCGTACATCGGATAAATGCACCACTTATTGCCGGTGTGATGATGTTCCGCGTGGCGAATGCGATAAAGCACCGGATCGCGCAACCAAACGTTGGGCGCCTGCATGTCGATCTTCGCCCGCAAAGTTTTCGCGCCATCGGGGAACTCGCCCGCTTTCATGCGCGCAAACAAATCCATGTTTTCTTCGACCGGCCGATTCCGTGACGGGCTGTCCCTTCCGATGCGACGGTATTCATCGGTCTGGTCCGCCGGCATTTCGTCGACGTAGGCCTTGCCTTTGCGAACCAGCTCGCTGGCAAACTCGTAGTGCTTGTCAAAGTAATCGGAAGTGTGAAGCGGCGCGCCACCGAGGTTCTTGTCCGCCCAGCCGTCGATCAGCCAGTGCACATCGGCCATGATCGAATCGACGTATTCCGTTTCTTCCTTCGCGGGGTTCGTGTCGTCCATCCGGATGTTGCAGACGCCGCCGAACTCGTGCGCGATGCCGAAATTCAGGCAGATCGACTTCGCGTGGCCAATGTGGAGATAGCCATTCGGTTCGGGCGGAAAGCGCGTCCGGATTTGCGCGTGTTTTCCCGCCTTCACCTCTTCCGCCACGATGTCGCGAATGAAATCGGATGGCGTGGGCGCGGGCTGGTTCTGGTTTGGCGTGGTCATCGTCGTGCGCGGGACAGTAGCAGACGCCCCGCACGAGCGGCAAACTGCAAGGAGCGGCGGTTTACAAACCGCCGGTTTGAAGAGGGCGGTTTGGAAAGCGCCCTTCCTTGAGGCAATATCTGGAAACACGTGAAAGACATTTACACGCTCACTGACCTTCAGAGCCTCGGCCGGAAGAAATTCAAGCCACCGATTCGTCTTGGCGTGTTTGGCGATCCAGTCGCGCATTCGCTTTCGCCGCAAATGCAAAATGCAGCCCTGGAAAAATCGAGGCTCGAGATGCGCTATGCCCGATTCGAGATCGCGCCCGATGAGTTGCAGGCGGCGCTCGGGTTACTGCCTGGTCTCGATTTTGTAGGCGTAAACTTAACCGTCCCGCACAAGATCGCGGCGTTGCCCCGGGTCGATGAGGCGGATGAGACCGCGCGCCAGGTCGGCGCCATCAACACCATCAAGATCGAGCGCGGCAAACTGCGCGGGTTCAATACTGACGGCAAAGGATTCTCCCGCGCGATCCGCGAGGAATTCTCCGTCGATCTTCGAGACCTGCGGGTCCTGGTGTTGGGTGCCGGCGGCGCCGCCCGTGCGATTGCCCTGGAGTGCGCGAAAGAAAACTGCGAGCGCCTCGTGATCGCGAATCGCGACCCGGAAAAGGCAAACCAGCTGGTGGAATCACTCCGCGGTTTTTTTGCCGGTCCGCGAGTTTTAGGACCGGTGTCTCGCTTGCAGGCGGTCGCCGCGGACGAGGCGGCGTTGCGCTTCCAAATTGCCAATACCGATCTCGTCGTGAACGCGACCCCGCTCGGATTGAACCACGGCGATGCCGCGCCCATCCCTGCGCGATTGCTCGCTCCGCATCTGATCGTTTACGACACGGTCTATGCGAGCGGCCCGACCGCTTTCGTTTCCGGCGCGATCGAAGCCGGTGCGCGGGCCGCGAACGGCTTGTCGATGCTGCTTCATCAAGGTGCGCTCGCGTTCGAGATCTGGTTCGACCGCGCCGCGCCGATTGAAGCGATGCGAAAAGCTTTTCTGTAGCCGGCTACTGAAATGAAGCGCGCTTTCAGCGCTGGAATTTTTGCTTAGCTATATCCTGGGGCGTTGCCCCAGGCTGGTAATGATGCCCCGCGCCTTTGGCGCTAAATACATATTCGCGCCAGACCCGTTTTAGCGCCAAAGGCGCGCTCTCATGTTAGCCGGGGGCATCGCCCCAGATCACTGGCGTTACAATATCTTCTGTAGCCGTCGCCCTGTGGGCGACGCGAGAGCGGGAAGGTTTCCATCCAGCGCTTTGCAAAAGCGAAGCATGCGGAATGGCGATAGTCGCGCTCACGCCGCCCACAGGGCGGCGGCTACAGAAGAACGGCGGTGGAACTACCGATTTTCCTGCGCCATCTCAGCGCCGCGCTTCGCCGCGGCTTCGACGGCGGCGATCAGACTCTCGGACGTTTTCATTTTCTCCATCGCATCGAGTCCGGCTGCCGTTGTCCCGCCGGGCGTGACCACCATTTTTCGCAATTCTTCCGGCGAGAGTTTGGTCTCGGCGGCGAGCTGGGCAGCCCCGAGAACGGTTTGCGTGGCGAGAGTCAACGCCACATCCCAGGCGAGTCCCATCTTTTCTCCGCCGCGCGCCAGGGCTTCGATTACGGTGTAAACGAATGCCGGGCCGCTTCCGGCCAGGGCGGTCACGGCGTCGATTTGGTCTTCGGTCACTTCGACGACGGCGCCGATGGCGCTGAAAAGTTCGCGGGCAATTGAGAGCTCGCTCTTGGTGGTCCGTTCGCCTCTCGCGAGAGCGGTCGCGGCGCGGCAAATCGCCGACGGTGTATTCGTCATGGCGCGCATGAAGTGCGCGGCGGCGACTTTCTCCATGCTCTGGAGGCGAACCCCCGCCGCCAGCGAAATGACGAGCTTCCGTTCCAGTTCGGACGCGATTTCACCGAGCATCGGCAGCAGCACGCCTGGCTTGACCCCGACTAGAATGATCTCGGCTTTCTCCGCTACCCCTGCGTTGTCCGCGGTTCCAATGATCCCGAGATCTTCTTCCAGCGTTCGCCTCGTCGGTTCATGCGGCTCGCTTACCAAGATCGTGGACGGCGCGCAGTATTTCGCCCGCATCAATCCGCGAATCACAGAGCCGGCGAGCTTGCCGCCGCCGATGAAACCGAGGCGCATCGCTCCGGGTGAGGTCTGAGTATCCATCTTGGTTGCCGCACATTAGCCGATGGCAGGCGCCGGTGTAAATTTCGGTGTCGATTTGGCGCAAGAAAATTCCCGGCAAGCTTTTCATCCTAAGGTAAGAAGTGACGAGTGACATGCGACGTGTGACGAGTGGGACTCTTCCTCTCGTCACTTGTCACTTGTCACTCGTCACTTTCTTCTCTTCACTTCTGCGCGATGCCGCGACCTAGTCTCCAGCTCACCCTCCACCTCCTGTTGATGCTGGTGGTCCTGCTGCTGGGAGTTCTTTTTCTCCGCGAGCCGCGCCTGGAACGTCACGAGGAATTGTTCCTTCGCTGGCTCTTGAAGAATTCCGATCCGCACGGACCGCCGGCGTCGCTCACCGTAGTCGAAATCGAGGCTGCGAAAGAAGGGGATGAGAACTCGCCCCACTCCGGCGCCAACGTCGTTTCGCCGATGGAGTTCGCGTTGTTCCTGCAGTCCGCTCTGAAATTTCAGCCGACGGTCGTCGCCTTCGAAAACATTTTGAAATGGCGCGAAACGGAAAAGGACCAGGCCCAGATTTTCATCGACCTCGCGATGCGGGTCCCGCGTCTTCTTCTCGCGGCCGAATTGACCGCGATGCCCGATCCTGACGCGCCCGGGCCGGAGATCCCGGGATTCACCCAGGTCACCGGAAAGCGCGGCGATCTCATCGAGTTTTCCGGCGTCGGCCGCCAGCCGAGTGAAGAGTTGCGGCTCATCGCCACGGCCGGCTTCATCAACCTGCCCGAGGAAATTTCCGATGGAATTCATGTGCCGCTGCTGTTTCGCTATCGCGGCGAGGTGGTTCCTTCCTTCGCTTTCGAAGCCATCCTGCTCTGGTTGCGCGTGACTCCTGACGAAGTTTCGATCGATCTCGATTCCCACATCTCGTTACCGCATGGCCGCAAAATTCCAATCCGTTCCGATGGCACTCTGCTGATCTCTCCCAACGCGAGCCGGAAAGCGCGGCGCATGGGGCTGAGCGACCTGCTTGTCGCCGCCCAGGCGCGCGACACGGGGAAAAATCCGGAAATGGATTCGCTGCGCGATCAGATCGTACTCGCGCGCACGCCGGCGAACCCGCTTTCGCCGCCGGACGTCTTCGCCGCCACCATCGCGACGATCCAATCGAGCGCGTACGTCCGCCGGGTCAGTTGGATTTTCGATTGCGTCATCCTTTTGCTGGCAGCGGCTGTTGTCACCAAACTGCGCGACATCTCGCGGGTCGATCTGGTGCTCGGCGCGATCGCGTTCACGGCGGCTTATTGTCTTGTGGCCCTCGCCGTGGTCTCGCGCTGGCTGATCTGGCTGCCGGGCTGCCTGCCGCTCGGGGCGGTCTGGCTGCTGGTCCTGGTCTCTATCGTGATCCCGCATCGTTACCGCGTCCGGCGCGAGATCATAGCCATGTCGCCGCCTGTGCCGTGAGCGAAACGATCGACGAACGGATCGCGCGGCTCCATCGCCACGGCGTGATCGACATGCATTTCGATCTGCCGATGGATTTGTATGACAAACGCGCCCGCCAAAATGTTCTCGCCACCGATTTCCTGGAAGACCTCGAAGCCGGCGATATCGCAGTGGCCGGGGTCGCGCTTTATCTGGAGGATCGCTATTTGCCCGAGATGGGATTGCGCGTCGCGCTGGACCAAATCGCGCGGCTCTACCTGGAGGTGGACGGATCGGACCGGTTCGCGATTTGCCGGAGCTACCGGGAGATTTTGCGCGCGCGAGAGCAGAACAAAATCGCGCTGCTGCTCACCATGGAAGGCGTGGAGCCGCTCGGCAGCGACCTCGACTTGCTTCGCGTCTTTTACGAGCTGGGGCTTCGCTCGCTCTGTCTCACCCATGCCCGGCGTAACGCCGCGGGCGACGGCGGGCTTTTTGCTGCCAGCGGTTCACCGCGCGATGGGCTGACGACGTTTGGCCGCGATGTCATTCGCGAATGCGAACGGCTTGGGATCATTGTCGATCTGGCGCATATCAGCCCGGCCGGGTTCGACGACATCATCGAGATGACGACGAAACCGGTGATCATTTCCCACACGAACGCGCG
Source organism: Verrucomicrobiota bacterium (assembly GCA_041167505.1). GTDB lineage: Bacteria > Verrucomicrobiota > Verrucomicrobiia > Chthoniobacterales > UBA10450 > AV80. The sequence goes on along the minus strand of JBEEHR010000053.1, from coordinate 36,356 downwards.
GAAATTTTACGACATCGAGCGCAACGTCACTGACGAACAGATCAGGAAGGTCGGCGCGCGCGGCGGAGTTATCGGCATTAACGCCGTGCTCGTCAGTCCGCACAAGGAAGAGGCCACGCTCGATCGCTACATCGACCACATCGAGCACGTCCGCGATTTAATCGGGATCAACGGCGTCGCGATTGGCTTCGACTTTTTCGAGTTCATCTACCGGCAATTTTCGCCCGCCGAGCAGATCGCGTTTCAAAACAAATTCACTCACGCGCATTTCGTTCCGGAGCTGGCGAAACATTCGCACAGCCGCGGCCTGACCCGCCGATTGATCGAGCGGGGTTTCAGCGACGAAGACATCGAGGCCATCCTGTTCCGAAACTGGACGCGAATCTTCGAACAGTGGCTGTGAGCCGTTTTCTTGTCTCTTACTCGTGCTCTTGCTCTTGCTCCCCTCGGTTGTCAATCTGAGCCCATGCGCCCCTATTTCGATCACGAAAAGCTCAAAGTTTATCAATCCGCCATCGCGTTTATCACCTGGTCGACCGACCTCCTGGCCCAGGTTAATGCGAAAGCGGCAGTGAAGGATCAGCTTGATCGCGCGTCGACGAGCGTTGCGTTAAATATTGCCGAGGGAAATGGGAAGTTTGCGATCAGGGACCGTTGTCGGTTTCTGGATTTTGCGCGCGGGTCGGCGCTCGAATGCGCCGCATGTCTTGATGTTCTCGTTGCGAAGAGGCTGATCGAGACAGAAATAATTCGCCTCGGGAAGGAGCACCTCTTGGAAGTTGTCTCGATGCTGATGGGCTTGATAAGCAGTTTGAACGCTCGGATTCAAGAAGATGCACCGGGCTATGCGGAGCAAGAGCAAGAGCAAGAGCAAGAGCAAGAGTAAGAATCGAATTTGAAGTTCATTAATCTCACCCGCCGCACGGAGATCGGCGCGAACAGTTATTACCTCGAGGCCGCCGGGCAGCGGCTCGTGCTCGACTCCGGGATGCATCCGAAGGAGGAGGGCGAAGAGTCGCTCCCGAACTTCCAGGCACTCGGCGTTCGCCAGCTCGACGCGATCGTGCTCTCCCACGCTCACCTCGATCATGTGGGTACGTTGCCGGTATTGATGCGGCGGCAGCCGAACGCCCGCATTTTCATGACCGAGGCGACCGCGGAAATCGGCAGCGCGCTCTTGCATAACTCGGTGAATGTCATGACGCGCCAGCGTGAAGAACTCGGGGTGGTGATGTATCCGCTCTTCACCCATCGCGAGACCGATCGCGCCACCGATCAATGGCGTTCGTGCCCGTGGCGCCAGTCCTTCACTCTCGCTGGTGAGCGGGCGCGACGTGAAGGCGAGGAGGGAATCACGGTCGAGTTCGTCGAGGCCGGCCATGTCCTTGGCGCAGCGGGCGTGGTTCTGCGCGCCGAAGGCCGCACCATTTTCTACAGCGGCGATGTGAACTTCGACGACCAGACCGTGACGGCCGCCGCGGCGTTTCCGGAATCGGGCGTGGACGTTCTGATTATCGAGACGACGCGAGGCGACAGTCCGTTGCCGGAAGGATTCACGCGGGCCGCTGAGGAACGCCGCCTGGCGGAAGCGATCGATCGCGTTTTCAAGGCTGGTGGCTGCATCCTCATGCCGGTCTTTGCGCTGGGCAAAACGCAGGAGGCGCTCGGCATGATTTACAATTTTCGCCGGCAGGGTTTGCTCGGCGAATTCCCTGTCTACATCGGCGGGCTGAGCGTGAAGATGACCGAGATTTACGATCGGCGCGCCAACACCACGCGCCGGTTGTTGCCTCGCCTGCAACTGCTCGAGGAAGTAGAACCGTTCGTCCTCAACGGTCAGAATATTCATGATTCACCGGCGCGGGGCGGCAGGCTTTACGCGCTCTCCAGCGGAATGATGACGCCGAAGACGCTCTCGAATATTTTTGCGCGCCAGATCATCGAAGATCCGCGGCACTCGATCTTCTTTGTCGGCTACGCCGATCCCCAATCGCCGGCCGGCCTGATCCGGGCCGCGAAGCCCGGGGACCTGGTCACCCTCGATCCGGACGAGGCGCCGCAGCGGCTGGCGTGTCATATCGAGCAATTCCAATTCAGCGCCCATGCCTCGCGCGAATCCCTCCTTCGGTACGTAACAAAACTCGCGCCGAAGAAAATCGTACTCGTGCATGGCGATGTGCCGGCAGTGGAATGGACGCGCGCGCAGTTGTCGGCCGCGTTGCCGGAGAGCGAAGTAATTGTGCCAACGCCGGGAGTCGAACTCGAACTCTGACGCGCGGCTTTCGAATGCGCGTCGTTTCCTGGAATATCAATTCGCTCCGCAAACGTCAGGAGCGGTTGGTGAACTGGCTCGCTTCGACCCAGCCCGACGTTGTCTGTCTCCAGGAAACGAAATGCACGGATGAACAATTCCCGGTGCTCGACCTGAAGGCGGCGGGATATCATTCCGCGTTTCACGGACAGAAATCGTATAACGGGGTGGCGATCCTTTCGAAGATCGAGCCGACGGAGGTGCGCCCAGCGCTATGCGATGAGGAAGAAGATCCGCAGGCGCGGGTGATCGCGGCGACGATTGGCGGGCTGCGCATCTATTCGATCTACGCGCCGAACGGCCAGGCGGTGGGATCGCCGGCGTACGATTACAAAATGAAGTGGTACGACGGACTGCGAAATTGTTTGCAGCGGGAAAGTCCCGATCGGCAGCTGGTCGTCTGTGGCGACTTCAACGTCGCGCCGAAAGACGAGGACATTTACGATCCCGATCTCTGGCGCGGCGCGATCATGTGTTCGGAGGGAGAACGCAAGGCCTTTGAACAACTGTGCGCGATCGGCCTGGTGGATACATTGCGATTGCATCATCCCGAGTCCGGCCTTTTTAGCTGGTGGGATTACCGCATGCTTTCTTTTCCGAAGAATCGGGGATTGCGGATCGATGCGATCCTCGCCAGCGAATCACTGGCGTCCCGATGTAGCGCCGCCGGAATTGAACGCGAAATGCGCAAGGGCAAGGAACCATCCGATCACGCCCCAGTCTGGGCAGAGTTTTCGCTCTAGAACATCAAGGAGCGGCGATTTGAAATCGCCGACCTAACCAGACGGCGGTTTCAAACCGCCGCTCCTTGACGCGGATTGGACGTTCGATGCTGACCAGCGCAACTTGCTGATGATGTCTCGTGCGCCACATCAGAAGGTGAGTGCGCCCCCGTCGAAGCCGCTCGTCGTCTTCGACGGCGACTGCAATTTTTGCCGGCGCTGGGTCGAACGGTGGCGCGAGATGACGCGGGGCGCGGTCGACTATGCGCCGTTCCAGGACGCAGTGGCGCGCTTTCCGGAAATTCCACGAGAGGATTTCGCGCAGGCGCTCCACTTCATCGACAAAGACGGGACGGTTTATCGCGGGGCGGAAGCCGTCTTTCGCTCGTTAGGCACGGCGCGCGGCGGCCGGGCTTTGGCGTGGTGCTACGAGCACCTCCTGGGGTTCGCCCCGATCACGGAAGTGGCGTACGGCCTCATTGCCCGCAATCGCATGGTTGCCTCCTTCTTCACGCGTCTGCTCTGGGGCAATGAAGTTCGTCGTCCCACTTACTTCAAAAGCCGCGACCTATTTGTCCGCTCACTCGGGGCGATTTATCTGATCGCGTTCGTCTCGCTCTGGCTGCAAATCGACGGGTTGATCGGAGAGCAGGGGATATTGCCGGTTGGGCAACATCTGCAATTGGCGCGCGAGCAACTCGGGTCGGACGCGTTTTATCTTTTGCCCACGCTTTGCTGGTTCAACTCGAGCGACGCGTCTCTTCATTTTCTCTGCGGCGCGGGCGCCATCATTTCCATCCTGTTAATGGCGGGCCTGGCGCCGGCCCTCTCGCTCAGTCTCCTGTTCGTGCTTTATTTGTCGCTCACAATCGCCGGCCAGACGTTCCTCAGTTTCCAATGGGACATCCTGCTGCTCGAAGCGGGTTTTCTCGCTCTCTTTTTCGCGCCCTGGCGGTGGCGGATGAACGCAAACATCGAGGCGCCATTCTCACGCGTCGGAATGTTTTTGCTGAAGCTGCTCCTTTTCAAACTGCTGTTCATGTCTGGCGTCGTGAAGCTAACCAGCCACGACGAGTCGTGGTGGAATCTGACCGCGCTCGATTACCACTACTGGACGCAACCGCTCCCGACTGTGATCGGTTGGTGGTCCGACCAGCATCCGGAATGGTTCAAGAAATTCTCGGTCGCGTTCTGTCTCGTCGTCGAGATCGTCGCGCCGTTGTTCATCTGGGCCCCGCGCCGTTTGCGGCACGTCGCGGCTGGTTTTCTGGTCCTTCTGCAAATCGCCATCGCGGCGACCGGCAACTATTGCTTCTTCAATCTTCTCACCCTCGCGCTCTGCCTCCTGCTTTTCGACGATAGGTTTTTGCGGATGGAGGGTCGAGCTCCGCCGAGACCAGTGGCGTCGTCGTTGTGGGAGCTCTGCCCTCCAATCGCTGGGATCGTCGTCCTGGTTTTAACTCTGCCGATCAACGCCATGCTTATCTTCTCGGCGATCAAACCAGATCGCGAATGGCCGCGGCGGATATCCATGATCACCGACTACATCGAGCCGTTTCGAGTCGTCAACGGCTATGGCTTGTTCCGCGTCATGACGAAATCGCGCACGGAAATCATCATTGAAGGAAGTGCCGACGGGAATGAATGGCTGCCTTACGAATTCAAGTGGAAGCCAGGCGCTTTGGATCGCGCCCCGGGATGGGTTGCGCCGCATCAGCCGCGACTCGACTGGCAGATGTGGTTCGCCGCGCTGGGCAACTACCAGCAGAATCCCTGGTTCGTTAGTCTTCTGGAACGCCTGCTTCGCAACACCCCGGCCGTAACCCGGTTGCTCGAGCGCAATCCTTTCCCGGAAACTCCGCCGCGATATATCCGCGCCCGGCTTTACGAATATCGGTTTCCTACCTGGGCGGAACATCGCGTCACCGGCAACTGGTGGAAGCGCGAGGAGAACGGCGCATATCTGCCGTCGATCTCGCTGGAGAATTTCAATCGCCGCTGACTTACCAAGCCCAGCCGCCGCGAGGATCCGTCCGTGGAGTCGTGTCTACTTCACCCGGCACCGGATTGTTTTCGTCGTGCTTGAAAACCGGTTCCTCCGCACAACCAGTCAGGAGTGCGAACACGATCAGTAGCAGAACAAGGCGCGCCATTAATGCAGATTTCGTCGAACCAGAGGAGAATCGCAAATCGAGTCGGGGTCATTTCCGCACTCGCCCTGCTCGCCGCGACGTTGAGCAGTTGCGGCACTTATCACACCGTCAGCGACCTGGTCACCTCACACGTGCCGGACCGACATTCCGGGCGCGCGTCCATCGTGGTCGATCTGGGTGACCAGCAGGCTTACCTTTACCGGGGAAAAAATCGAACCGCGGCGTCGCGCATTTCCAGTGGACGCGAGGGACACCGCACGCCCGTCGGCCGTTTCCAGGTGATTCGCAAAGACGTGGATCATCGCTCGAGCCTGTATGGCAACTACGTGGATGATTCGGGCAGAGTGGTGAAGGCGAACGTCGATAGCCGTAAGGATTCGAAACCCGCGCACTCGCATTTCCTCGGCGCACCGATGCCGTTCTTCGTCGAGTTTTCGCCGGGATACGGTCTGCACCAGGGTTATCTGCCGGGCGTGGCAGCATCGCACGGCTGCATCCGCTTGCCCTATTGGAAGGCACGCCAGTTTTATGAGGCGGCGCGCATCGGCACCTCGGTAACCGTCCGGCCGTGAGGCGTTCGCGGTCTCAGGGACAGACCTGGTTGCCGTCGGCGCTGCACCCTGAGAGAAACGGATTGTTCCGGCCAAGCGCATCGGTTACCAGCTGATTGAACTTATCCAGAGACATTTCGCAGGGATTTAGACGGGCGTTTTTCTCGTCAGAACAGGTCAGATTGAACCGAAAGGGACCAGCCGGCGGGCGCGCGGGATCTCCGCGCATCTCAAGCAGACTTTGGGCGACGTAATTAACGCGAATAAAGTATCCGCCCGGCCGCTTGCGTAACTCGAACACGAGCGCGCCGGCCGGCAATGCGTCATTGTCAGGCAGATTCCGGGTGTCTGGAGGCAACGCCTCACCGGGCGGCAAGCTGGCGTCGGTGAATTGCCAGGACAGGTGCAACAATTTGCCCACGTCGGCGATGTTGGTGTCATGGCCAACGAGACCGACGAATTGACTCGCGTTCTTCCCTCGCGGGCATTCGCCATCGATTGGTTCAACCCGTTCGGCTTTCCGGTTAATCAAATCGAGAATTTCTCTGGTTAGGTTCGAACCCCCAATCTTTGCCAGGTACGGCTCTCGCTCGGTTAAATCGAAGTACACTTCATGAAGCTGCAGCGTGGAGTGCAAGTTGTTGTCGGCATCAATCTGTCCCCATCCGACCTGATTCAGCGGCATGCTGTTGCCGTATTCCAGCAAGAACGCCTCCGACGCGCTGGAGGCGTAGGGAAATTGGCCGGCGTAACATTTCCCATTGAACGCCCCGTGCCAGATGATGGGCGACTCGCATTTTGGCAGATCTTTGCCCTCGATGCAGACGGTGACAGCGTCGACGACCCTCTTGAGTGGGAGGCATGGAGGGCCACTGCAATCGAGGACGGTCTCAAGCTGGCCGAAATTCGCAGCAAGCTTTTGCGCGGCCTGCTCCCGGCCCTTCTCAATGTTAGCGACGACATTCGCAAGCGCTTTGGGATCGGGGATGCCGCACCCCGCTTTAAATGGATGGAAGAGCGGGTCTGCACTCTTCGTCTTCAAGAAGTCTACGGTGACATTCTGATTGGGAAGGCCGCCTTGCCGGAAACCTTGCGCGAGCGCCTCGGCCGTATCGATGGTTCGCTGATCCGTATCCGCCCAGAGATAGACGCTGAAGCCGCCAGGCCACGCGTTTTTAGTCTTATACCACTCGGCATAGTAACTTCCGAGCGCGGTAGCCAAAACCTGCCCGCGGGTCGTCAGGTCACCCCAGGTCTTTCCTGAAGGGACGTTCCAATCTACAAGATCCGGCCAACCTAGCCGTGAGTGATCGTTTGCTTTTGTGGAGAAGTCCGGCAGCGGTGCGCGAACCCCATGGCGAAACAGGGCGACCACAAGCTTCAGCTCGGTCTCAGAAGCGGCGGAACTTTGCGCCTCAACCGAAGGCTGTTCGTTGGAAGGACGCGCAGGGGATTGACCAATCGCCTGCAGAGACCAGCCGAGCAGTATGAGCGGGGTAAGAACGGTAGCGCGCATCATTCGTTGAACGCCTAATGACGTTATTGGTTACTCGAACGGCCAGTTCGTGTCGAGGTTCGTTTCTACCGATTTCTTTGCCAGGGCGCCAGTTGAGAACCGGGGATTCCTTGCCTATGATTGGGCCGTGCCAAAGGAGGAACAGATCGTGACCGAAGGGACGGTTACGCAGGTTCTGCCGGGGACGATGTTCCGGGTGGAACTGCCGGGCTCGCGCAATGTCCTGGCCCATATTTCGGGCAAGATGCGCAAGCATTTCATCCGTATCGTCCCGGGCGACAAGGTGGAAGTGGAGCTTTCGCCTTACGATCTGACCAAGGCGCGCATCATCTTTCGCGAGAAATGAGCGAAGATCGTTGAAGCGTTGAACGGTTAAAAACGTTAAAAGCGTAGGCGCAGTGAAGAGACGAGTTTCGTTTCAGTTAAAGAAGACTTATCATTAGCGCATGCGTGCCGTTAGAAAGACGCAGCGAACCAAGAGACCGAAAAAGAATCGACAGGAAAATACCATGGCTGAAGAAAACCAATCAACGACATCAGGCGGCGGAACGATTCCAGCAGCCGCCCAGAATAAATTCGAGAGCAGCAAGACCCACGTCCGCAAAGCCGCGGAGGATCTCCGGTCCGCCGCCGGCGTGATGGCGGGGGATTTGAAATCGGCCGCGGGAGCAATGGCCGGCGAGTACAAGGACAAGGCCGAGCAGGTTTGGGACGATGCCCGTGAGCGCGCCCGCACTTTGCAGGATGACGGCGAGCAGTACGTCCGCGAAAATCCGACGAAGGCCGTCTTCACGGCGCTCGGCGTCGGGTTTGTTCTCGGGTTGATTTTCCGCCGCTAGAGATCGCGCCACATGGCTGGCGAAACGATGCGGTTCCGCAATCCCGCGGGACACGCCGGCTTGCTCAATAATCTGGTCTCGCTGCTCAACAGCGTGGCCGGATTCTTGGAGAGCCGGATCGCGCTGTTTTCCAAGGAATCGAAGACCGCGCTGGTCCACCTCCTGGTGCTGGTCGGGTGCCTGGCGGCGGCGGCGTTCCTCGCGGTGTTCGGCTACATCTTTTTGGTGACCAGCGCGATCGTGGGGTTGGCCCACGTTTTCCACATCTCGTGGGTGAAGATGGCGCTAATGGCGGCCGGGCTGCATTTCATCCTGGCGTTCGTTTGTGTGATGATCGCTCGCAGCCGCATGAACAATTCAATGTTTGAAATGACGGGCGCGGAATTGAAGAAGGATCGCGAATGGCTCAAAAACCTGGACAAGAAAAGTCACTCCACGAACTGAGGCAGGAAGCTGCGCATTCTCGCGATCGCCTGGGGCGCGATCTGACCGGGCTGCGTTACGAGCTGGATTTTCCGCTCAAATTCCGGAAGTCGTTCCAACGCCAGACCGTGCTGTGGATCGGCGCCGCGATCGTGGTGGGCGTCGTTTTCGCGATCATGCCGGCCCGGACTAGGAAGGTGCAGGTTAAGGCGAAGACGAAAGACAAAGGCGAACAGCAGACGGAAGGAATTCTCGGCGCCGGCCTGGCTTTGGGCGCGCTGAAACTGGTGGCGACAATGCTCAAGCCCACGATCACCGCATTCGTCTCGAAGAAAATGAGCGGCTACGCCGCCGGTGTGGGACCTCGGCGGCGCTCATAACGATCTCCCGGCAGCGTAGGATCCGCGATTACTTCACGACGGCGGGCACCGGGATCACGTATTTGCCATCTTTCTCGGCGATGAAGTTCTCGGTCGAGCTGGTCGAACTTCCGTTGGCATCCTTGGTTTCGATGCTGATCTTCAGCTTCTTCGTGGGCGTAAGGGGAAGCTTCGCCTTGCTGCCGTCGGGGCCAGTCTGCACTTCCGACGCCTTCTTCACATCTTCCGGCGTAAGATCGACCAGCTCGATCTTGGAAATCTTGGCGGTGCCAGCGCCTTCGGCCTGCATCATTTTGTAAAACTCGAGCGCCATCGGGTTGGCATCCTTGGTATAAAGGAAGGCGGCCAACGCCGCCTTGTCGCCCTTTTCGTAGGCGACTTTGTATTTCTCGACAAACTCTTTGTCCTGGGCGGGCGTGCCGGCGTGAAGGCCGCCGCAGAAAAGCGCGAACACTAATGCGATCAATTTGGTTTTCATAAGTGGCGGCCAGTTAGATCACGGGAAGCAATGACGACAAGCCCTATTATGGGACCGCTTACTTGTTTGCCCGGAAGCGCGTGCTTAATGTCGCGTCATGTTTCATCGCACTTTATCCCTGGTTCTGTCCGTTTTGGTCGCGACCTGCGCGGGTGCCGTTGCCGCCGATTGGGAGACCGATTACGCCAAGGCTCTGGCTATGGCAAAATCCCAAAACAAGCGCGTCCTGCTGGATTTCACCGGCTCGGACTGGTGCGGACCGTGTATCGAGCTGCGGAAACGCGTCTTTTCGCGCCCCGACTTTAGTGCTTATGCGGACAAAAACCTGGTTTTGGTGGAGATCGATTACCCGCAACGGAAAAAACAATCCGACGAGCTGAAGAAGCAGAATGAGAAGTTGAGCAAACAGTACGGGATCGACGAAAAGGGATTTCCGACTGTGATGCTGCTCGATCCGACCGGGAAAGTGATCCGCGAATTCACCGGTTACGGCGGCGAGGCGACGGCCGGGTTTATTGCGTGGATCGAGGGCAAGGAGAAGAAGTAGGACCACAATGATTCGAGGCAGTTGTTCGAAGTCGACCCGCCTTTCCTGCCGGCGAGCCATTGTCATTGCGATCGGTGCCAAGAACACTCGGGGACCTGACTGATGGTTCCGGCCTCACTTCGCGCTCTTCTCGCGCACTCGATCGATTACGCCGGGCTTTTCCCGCCAGCGAACCTCGCGCTGGAGCCCGCGTTGCGGAACCACTCACAATACGTTCGCGTCCCGGAATCATGGATGCTGGGCGCCTTCATCCTCCCAATCGCCGAATTCGATACGGCCGCGCGGCATCTTTCGGATTTTGATAGTGATCATCCGCTGCGGATTTCAGCGCTCGGGCCCCGGACGGATAATGCCGAAGCATTTCTCAAATCGCTTTCCGCGAGTATCGATGCCATCGCCACGTTCCAAGCGCGCTTCGAGACCGCCTCGATCGAACAGTTGGAAATGCCGCTGCCCGCCGCCGTCAACGCCGAGCTTCTCAAAACTCTCCGCCAGCGGCTCGACCATTCGGATTTGAAGACTTTTTGGGAAGTCAAAGCGGACGCCGCCGAGCGTGTCACGGAATTGTTGAGCGAAAACAACGCGGCCAATGCTGGTCGCAAACTGGGATTCAAACTCCGCACGGGTGGCGTCACCACAGAAGCATTCCCGTCGTCAGCGCAGATCGCGATGGCGCTGATAGCCGCCGGAACGCGCGCAGTACCGATCAAGTTCACCGCGGGGTTGCACCATCCCATTCGCCTGTTTCACGACAGCGTGCAGACCAAAATGCACGGTTTTCTCAACGTGCTTGGAGCGGGCGTGCTGGCGCTGGAACATGACTGGCGGCAAAACGAAGTGATCCAGATGCTCGACGATGAAGATGCCGCTGCCCTTTCATTCACGGATGATCTTTTCGCGTGGCGCGACTGGAGAATCTCAACCCAGGCGATCGTAGCGCGCCGCGAATTGGTCACGTCCTTCGGGAGCTGCAGCTTTGATGAACCCCGCGAGGATTTGCGCGCGCTGAAACTCCTGTAAGCTCTTTTTCCAAGCGTTCGCCATGAAATCGTTTATCGACGTCGCATCCGACTCGCACTTTCCGATCCAGAACCTGCCATTCGGTGTCTTCGGTCCGGTGGGCCGCGCGCCGCGCGTCGGCGTGGCGATCGGCGAATTCGTTCTCGATCTCGCCGTGCTCGAGGAGCGGGGACATTTCGGGACACCGGAATTTCAGGGCAAGGTCGTTTTCTCCGCCGGCGCGCTCAATTCCTTCCTCGCCCTCGGTCGTCCGGCCTGGCGGAAGGCGCGCGAAGTGATCCAGCATTTGCTCGACAGCGACACGCCTACGTTGCGCGATGACGCGGAACTGCGCGCCCGCGCGTTTCACCCTCGCAAAGAGGTGACCATGCACCTGCCCGCGTGCATCGGCGACTACACGGATTTTTATTCTTCCTATCACCATGCGCATAATGTCGGTACGATGTTGCGCGGCCCGGAGAACGCGCTCATGCCGAATTGGAAATGGCTGCCGGTCGCCTATCACGGGCGCGCCAGCTCCATCGTGGTGAGCGGCACCGATGTGCGCCGCCCGCATGGCCAGACCAAACCGCCGGATGCCGCCGCGCCCATTTTCGGGCCGAGCCGCAGCCTCGATTACGAGCTGGAAACGGCGTTTCTTATCGGTCCGGGAAACACGCTCGGCGATCCCATCCCGATTGCGCGGGCGACCGACCACATCTTCGGCCTGGTCCTGATGAACGACTGGAGCGCACGCGACGTGCAGGCCTGGGAATACCAGCCGCTCGGCCCATTCCTCGCGAAAAATTTTTGCACGAGCATTTCACCCTGGGTGGTGACGCTGGAGGCATTGGAGCCGTTTCGGAAACCGCTTCCGGCCCAGGATCCGGAACCGCTGCCCTACTTGCGCGCACCTAACGACTTTTCCTACGACATCCAGCTCGAGGCGCGTTTGCAAACGAAGACGCTCCCGGAGCCCCACGTCATCACGCGAACGAATTTCCAAAATCTCTATTGGAGCCTTTCGCAACAACTGGCGCATCACGCTGTCAACGGCTGCAATCTTCAGCCTGGCGACCTGCTGGCAAGCGGAACGATTAGCGGCGCGACTGAGGAGTCGCGCGGTTGCATGCTCGAGTTGACGTGGCGCGGCGCGAATCCGTTGACGCTGCCCAATGGCGAGACCAGAAAATGGCTCGAAGACGGCGATCGACTGACCATCACCGGTTGGGCCCAGGGCCCCGGATATCGGATCGGCTTTGGCGAAGTCACCGGACAGGTGCTTCCAGCAAGGTAGCGGGGGCGGGTTACGCTCGCTTTTCTTTGAGAAGATCCTTCGTAAGAATAAGCATCAAGCCGAACAACTGAAACGCGATCGCCGCATAACTGACACGATTCGCCTTGTCCCTGAGCTCCGAGCGTTCGCGCTCCAGCTCATGCTTGCGGCTTTCTTTCTTGCTGATGCTTTCCACGATTTGTTCCCGGAATGATTTCATCACGGGCATCAGCGCCGCCAGGATCACGACGTCGTCCTCGGCAAACTCGGCCTGCGAATACTTTTGAATCTCCCGCAATTTCTTGCCTAGTTCGGATTTTGGCTCCGGAAATTGTTGGGCAAGCTTGCCCAGTTCCATGGCGAGCCTGGCACGTTCCGCCGGGTCGGACGTTGCCTGGAGCGCTTGTGTTAATGCCAAACCTTTTTCCAGCAGCGGAATGATCTGCCCGGCTTCTTCAACTTCAACCCGGGTCACCTCAGTCGGTGGTATGTCGTTGGCCGCGGCGTAGTATTTGGTCAGGAACCGTTTCAGGATGGCTTCGGCATCCTGGCGCGCCTGCTTCGCTTTGGCCGCCGGAACACTGAGCGCCACGTTGTGCATGATCCGATAAAGATCAAAAAGCGAATCGCCTTCGTTTAGTTCAGCCGCCTGCTTGGCAAGCGAGTCAGCCAGAGTGGAAAACTCCGCGTCGACAGCCTGAAGACGCTTGTTCACTTGGGAAAGCACGATGGAATTGAACGCGACGGAGAGCAGCGAGATCAGGAATCCTGCGAGCACGAAATTCTTCGAGGAAGTGAGGTTCATGTTGCTCCTTTTTGCGCTCGGGCTCCGCGGATTCCAGGCGACCGGTTATACGCCCAGGTGGCGGCTTTAAGCAACCTAACGAGTTTTCCCCGAGGGAAGGTGGGCCTGGGGTTGAGGATCGTTAGGCGGGCCAAGTTTGTCCCCGGAAGCGACAGAACGGGAACGGATTCTGCTATAATTTCCATACTTCGGGCCCATTTCTCCAAGCCGAATTGCAGTCATTAACATCCAAATCAAACAATGAAATCTATTACCAAATACCTAAACCTCGTTTGCTGTGTCGGTCTCACCACCGCTGTGACAGCCCTGGCGGAGCCAACACCAACACCAACACCAACACCAACACCATCACCATCACCATCACCATCGCCCTCTGCCACCGGCACGCCGGGGCACGAGCCAAGCCCGACTCCTGGCCCTTCCTCCACGCCGCGACCGAGCCCAAGCCCTTCCCCGACGCCGGGTGGAGATGATGATCATGAGCACGGCGAAGTCAGCTTGCGCGGAGTGTATGGGGCAACGACCCCGGCTGGTGCGCTCACCGTGTTTTGCATTGAGAAAAACACCTTCGTCCAAATCAATATGCTCGATATCGCCGGCCAGGTAATAGGCTTCGCGGAGGGCCCGTTGGTTAACGGTTATTTCTCCCTGACACTCACAACTGGCCAGGCCATTGTCGGCAAGGCAACCGAGAACGGCATTACGTTCACGCTGGCTGGACAACCATTCCAGGCTTCGCGTTTCGCTACGTTCGGCACGGATTCACAGATCGCCGGGCGCTACTTCGGCGTCGCCCACGGGCCGACGGGAGAAAGCCAGGTCATGTTCATCATAGACTCAAGCAGGCACATCATCATGGTCCAGCGCACTGGTACCGTCTTGACGGGCGGTTTTGGAACCGTGACCGTGCCGGTGTCGTCCACAGCTCCCTACACCTTCACGCTTAACAGCGTTGTCGGAAGCAGCAGCCCGATCACGGGAAGCTTCACGATCGACGATGGTGTCTTCACGGGCACGTTCCAAACCAGCGCCGGGACGTTTACCGTCAACACGTTCAAAAACTCGCTCTTCCACCGCATGGCGAATATCTCGACGCGCGGTTTGGTGGGAACGGGACAAGGCCAACTGATCGGCGGTTTCATTATCACCGGCGGTCCGAAGCTGGTGATGATTCGCGCCATGGGACCATCGCTGGCTGCCTTCGGTGTTTCTCCGGCGCTCGCGAATCCGTCTGTCGCTCTCTATGCCAAAGAAACGCAGCTCGCGTCGAATGACGATTGGAAGACTAATGCGAACGTTGCTGACATCACGGCGAGCGGCATCGCACCGAACGACGATCTGGAATCAGCACTCTTGATCCGGCTCGAGCCGGGCGCCTATACGACTGTCGTTAGCGGCGTCGGTGGCACGACGGGAATCGGGCTCGTGGAAGTCTACGAGATTGGTTCGGACTAGACTAACTGTCCTCGGAAAACAAAGGCCTCGCGTCGATCCCGGCGCGAGGCCTTCTGTTTGTACTTCAAAGCTGCGCGATCGCGTCGATCATCCGGCTGCGGAGTTTCGGGTCGGGCAGACGTCCGAGGCCGGCCTCCATATTATCTTCCAAATGGCGAACATTGCCCGTGGCGGGAATCGCGCAGGTCACGTCGGGATGCGCGATGATCCATTTGAGGAGGAATTGCGCCCACGAACGGCAATCGAATTCGCCGGCCCACTCCGGCAGCGGTTTCTGTCGCACGCGCAAGAACAAATCGCTTCCTTCTCCGCCTCGCGTTCGCCTAACGAGTAATTGATTTGAAGGAAGTCGACCTTCTCGGTCCGGAGAAGCTTCGCGACTTCGGAGTAAGCGCTGGAATTGTAATGCGTGATCCCGAGATAACGGATGCGGCCTTGCTCCTTCCAATCTCGCAACGTGGCCAGATGCGTCCGGGCGTCGACGAGATTATGGACTTGCATCAGATCGACCTTCTTCGTCTGAAATTTTGCGAGAGACTTTTCCATCGACGCAATGCCTTCGTCTTTCCCGGTCGTCCATACTTTCGTGGCCAGAAAAAGAGATGGGTGGAGGCTGAGCTTGGTTGCAATCTCACCGATTACTTGTTCGGCGCGGCCGTACATCGGCGACGAATCCACGAGGCGGCCGCCGACCGCGACGAAACGCGAGAGCACTTCCTCGAGCGGCTGGTGTTGCGCCGCCTCGGGACCCACATCGAACACCTGCCAACTGCCCAGACCGATCACTGGAATCTTTTCGCCGGAAGAAGGGACCGCGCGTTGGAGCATTTGTTGTGGGGAAGCCGGACTTGTTTTCGCAGCGGCCAAGGCTGGTCGCGTGAGCATTACACCAGCCGCGCTCTGAGCAAGCAGACGCGCGGCCTCGCGTCGCGACAAGTCTCGAGACTCCATTAGTAACGAAGCTGGTAGTTCGCGCCCGACAGATTACCGACGTGTGTCACTCCCCCCGGCATGACCACGTAGCCGCGAAGTTTCCTCTGGTTCTGTTTCGAGACGAAGATTCCGCCATCGCGCGGTTCCCGGCCGCCGAAAGAGCGCTGATACAGTTTCACCGGGGCGCGATAGTAGTAGCCGTGGTGATCTTCGCTCTCGAGCGAGTAGAGGCCACGCGGAAAATGAATCGTCCCGGCGGATGTGTTGGAAAGTAACGCGATAAACCGCGCGACTGTTGCCGTGGCAGCCGGATTAACGGGCTGGCGCCGATCCGTACCGCCGCAGCCGCCCAGGAATACGGCTGTCGTTAAGGTCATGGCCAGGACGATGATGCGCATGGTTATTTCCAGCCGTGAAGAATTCCACCGATGATCCCGCCGCCGATGGTGCCGATGATCAAGATCGGCGCATAGGCCTTCGTTATGAGCGCGTCAGGGATGCTGAGAAGCAAACCGAAGACAATCCCGATAAGCCATCCGGGCCATGAGAGTTGAACACAGCCAATAACAAGGCCGATACCAAATCGGCTGATGAACGCCGCCAGCAGCGCCGTCGTCTTTTCCGGAAATTGCATCGGCAACATGGTCGCGACCACGACCGCCCCGAAGATAAGGCCACTGATTACCCCGCCGATAAGGTTACCCATGAGCCGATTCCATGCGCCCTTCGCCTCAGTGCGTCAATGACAAATCCGACTCCTTACCTGCCGGAGCGCTTCGAGTTGCGTTTAAGGAGAACGGCGGGCATGCTCCTCGCCGCATGACATCGACGACGCGGAGAAATTTCATCAAAGTCTCGGCCGCGGCCGGGGGAGCACTTAGCCTGGGAGTTGTTTCGAAGGCCCGGGCCGCGGAGAAACCGAAGTCGCTCCGCATTTTGATTCTCGGTGGCACCGGCTTCACCGGTCCCTTTCAAGTTCAATACGCACTGGAGCGCGGCCACAAGGTCACTGTGTTCAATCGCGGCAAAACCCATCCCGGCGAATTGCCAAAGGAAGTCGAGCAACTCATCGGCGATCGCAACGGCCAGCTGGATGCGCTCAAGAACCGCAAATGGGATGTGGCGATCGATAACCCGACCTCCGTCCCGGTCTGGGTCCGCGATGTCGGCCAGATCCTCAAGGGCAACGTCGATCGCTACGTCTTCATTTCCACGATCTCAGTTTACGGCGATACCAGCAAAGCCAACCTCGACGAAACGGCGCCGCTCGCGAAGTACAGCGGCGTAGACGCGATGAAGGAATCGCGCGATAGCATCATCGCCTCCAAGTTCCAGCTTTACGGTCCACTCAAAGCATTGTCGGAACAGGAAGCGGAAAAGTGGTTCCCGAAAAAGGCGCTCATTATCCGCCCTGGCCTTATCGTGGGACCGCGCGATGAAACGGACCGATTCAGTTACTGGCCGGTGCGGATCGATCGCGGTGGAGAAGTGTTAGCGCCCGGGGGTCCGAGCGATCCAGTGCAATTCATCGACGGCCGGGACTTGGCGGAATGGGTCATCCGCATGGTGGAACAGCGTGAGACGGGCATCTACAACGCCACCGGCCCGGACAAGACGCTCGGGGTCGGGGCGATGCTGGAAGGAATCAAGAGCGCGAATAATTCGAAGGCGAACTTCACCTGGGTGAACACGGACTTCCTCGAGGCCCAGAAGGTCGCACCTTGGTCTGACATGCCGGTATGGGTCCCGCCGCGCGGCGAAGAAGCGGGGATGGGCCGGATCAACATCCAGCGGGCCCGGGCCAAAGGCCTGACCTTTCGTCCCCTGGCCATGACGGCGCGCGATACGCTCGCCTGGTTTAAGTCGCAACCGGCCGAGCGCCAGAAGCTCAAGGCTGGGATAACCGCAGAACGCGAAGCGGAAGTGCTGACCGAGTGGCATAAACAGAAGCCTGGCTAACACGGAAACACTGAATACCGTTTCTCGCATGAAACACGTCCTTGGAATTGGTGGCATTTTTTTCAAGGCGCAGGATCCAGAGAAACTCGCGGCCTGGTATCGCGAGCACCTCGGTCTCGACGTAGAGGAATATGGTGGCGTCACTTTCCGTGAGGGTCCAAACCCGAATGAGACATTGCCGGCACGGCAGGCTTACACAGTTTGGTCTCCCTTTTCTGCAGACACCGATTACTTCGTTCCGAGCGCGAAACCTTTCATGATCAACTTTCGCGTGGCCGATCTGGACGCCCTGCTTGCCAAGCTTCGCGCGGAAGACGTGACGGTGGATGAGCGCGCAGAGAAGTCGGAGTCTGGTTATTTCGGATGGGCGATGGATCCGGAAGGCAACCGGATTGAGCTCTGGGAACCACCACTCGCCTGACGGCTTCGTCGAGCGATGCGAGAGATTGGGCGGTGAGGGTTTCGAACCCCCGACCTACTGGGTGTAAACCAGCCGCTCTACCACTGAGCTAACCGCCCGAAGACCGCGAACTATAAGCCGGCCGTTGAGCACGTGGCTACTTATTTTCTTTACGCCGATCAAGTAACTAGAAATGGATGCGCTTAACTTATCGTAGCATTTCGCTTGCAGTCCCGGTGGGGAGAGCTATCTACTGAGCCCATGGACCTATCTCTTCAAAAACTAACGCAAGCGCTTTCCCTTAGACAGCAAATCAGTTCTCTCGAACAGCGTCTGGCTACTCTCTTCGGGGGCGCCACCAGTTCTTCTGCCGGTGCCAAACGTGCCGGAGGCCGTCGTTCCCGGCGGAGCCGTCGTCCGATGTCTCCGGCGACCCGCGCGAAATTAGCGGCGGCCGCACGCGCCCGCTGGGCCCGCCGCAAAGGCACGACAGCTAGCGCCGCGCCGGCAGCAGCCAAAGGCAAACGCAAAGGATTAACTGCCGCGGGCCGCAGGAAGCTCTCCGAATCCATGAAAGCACGCTGGGCCGCGAGACGTAAAGCCGGGGGCAGCGCGCCAACCGCCAAAGCTACGGGAAAGAAACGCGGTCTCACCGCCGCCGGACGCA
Source organism: Verrucomicrobiota bacterium (assembly GCA_041167505.1). Lineage (GTDB taxonomy): Bacteria > Verrucomicrobiota > Verrucomicrobiia > Chthoniobacterales > UBA10450 > AV80. Next base: position 17,942 of record JBEEHR010000053.1, on the reverse strand, counting down.
AGAAGCTTTCGGACTCGATGAAAGCTCGCTGGGCCGCGCGCCGTAAGGCTGCCGGCAAGAAGTAGTAATTTTTTAGAAACCGTTTTCGCATCAACGCGAGCGGCCGTTAGGGCCGCTCGCGTTGCTTGCTTTTGGGGTGTTGCTCGAACGGATACCGGGCCGGCGAGCTACGTCTGCCCGATCCAACTCGCGGGAGCTATTTCTTCCCACCGCTCGCGGATGCCCGCGACCTCGGCCCCGGATAGCATGCCTTCTCCGACCAATCTCGCATTCTCCTGCCACCGCTCCGGTCTTGTGGTCCCGACGATGGCGGTGTGGACGCCGGGGACGCTGAGAGTGAAACGCAAAGCATGGGCAATGGATTCTTCCAGCGGAAGATGCCGGATGAACTCATACCGCAGCTTATTGAGGCGCTCCCAGTAAACGTGGTGATACGAAGCGATGGGCTTGTGGCTTTCTCTCCAGGCCACGTTGGCAATCGGTCGCTTGGCTATCACCCCCAGTCCGTTCTCGCGGGCCATCGGCAGGGTGAGATCGATTGCTTCCTGGTCGGCGATGTTGATTGAAGTCTGAAGGGTATCGAACGCGCCACATGCGACCGCATACTGCGCGGCATGGCTGTCGCCACTGTAGCCAAGATAACGCGCGTAACCTTTTTCGCGGGCCGTCTGCAAAGCCGCGATCACATCGCCTTTTCGCAGGACCGCTTCAGAACAGCTATGGAGCTGAATGAGATCCAACCGATCGGTGCGCAACCGCTTCAAGCTCCGTTCGATAGTTTCCAGGAGTGAGGCCGGCGACCAATCTTCGCTCCCGACGCCGCGCGGATGACCGCACTTCGTAAAAAGGTAGTAGTCGGCGCGGCGGTCGGCGACGGTCTTCCCGATCAGTTCCTCACTGCCTTCATAGCACTCGGCGGTATCGATTACATTGAGTCCGGCATCAAGCGCGCCCGTAAGTAAGCGACCGACTGTTTCCTCGGTGGCGCCCTCAAAACCAATCTCGGCGCCGCCGAAACCAAGGACCGAAACCTGCATGTCGGTTTTGCCGAGCTGCCGCTTTTCCATGGTTTCAACTGTAGGGCGTTTCCATGAAACGCCAATTGGCCAGACTACAAGACCAGTCTGGTCGTCCCTTTCCCTTTCACGATCGTGCCAATTCGCTTTGCCTTCAGGATGCGGCTGGCCTTCGCGGAATCGTTCTCCCTAACGATGGCGACCATCCCGATTCCCATGTTGAAGACCTGATACATTTCCATGCGATCGATTTTGCCGTGCCCCTCGAGGAAATCGAAAATTCGTGGGATCCGCCAACTCTTTGTCTCGATGAGGGCGTCGCAGTTTTCCGGCAGGACGCGCGGCAGGTTGTCGACCAGACCGCCTCCGGTGATGTGGGCCAGGCCGTGGATCATGCCTGGCGGCAACTTTGCAATCAGCGGCTGGTAGTTCTTGTGCACGCGCAGAAGTTCCTCGCCTAACGAATGCTTTAGCCCCGCGATCTTCGAACCGGGTTTCAAGCGGAGCTTTTCGAAGAGGATCTTGCGCGCGAGGGAGTAACCGTTGGTGTGCAGCCCGTTGGACGGAAGGCCAAGGATAACATCACCGCGCTTGATCCTGCTCCCATCGATCATCTTCGCGCGATCCACCACCCCGACGATGCAACCGGCAAGGTCGTACTCGCCTTTGCGGTACATGCCCGGCATCTGGGCCGTTTCGCCGCCGATCAGGGCGCACCCCGCGGCCCGGCACGCTTTCGCGAACCCAGCCAGCAACTGATCGAACACGCGCGGCTCCAGTCTCTCCGCACCGATGTAGTCCAAAAAGAAAAGCGGACGCGCACCCAGGACCGCGATGTCGTTTACGCAATGGTTCACGAGGTCCGCGCCCACGGAGTCATGCCGGTTCATGGCGAAGGCGATCTTCAACTTCGTGCCTACGCCATCCACGCTTGCGACCAGCACGGGCTCGCGCATTCCGGAGAAGTTCGGCGCGAAAAGTCCGCCGAACCCGCCGACCTTGCCAAGCACCTCAGGGCCGTGCGTGCCCTTCACGCGCGATTGGATGCGGCGCTTAACCAGGTTTCCCAGGTCAACGTCCACCCCGGCGCGCGCGTAAGCTTTCCTTTTCCTTTTTGTCATGTCGAGCGCAGTCGAGACATCTCTAATTGTCTTCAGTGCGACGGTCTCTGATTGAAGTTTAGAAATTCCTCGACTTCGCTCGGAATGACAAGGCGGGGAGTCGCGCTCTTACTTCAGATTCGCGAACAGATCCGGATGCGCTTCCTCGGCGGCGAGGGCTTTCGAACGGCCTTCGCGTTTCTCCATGATGTATTTGTCCAACTCCGGATCAACCGGCAGGGGATAGTTCCCAGTAAAGCAGGCGAGACAGAATTCGTTCACCGGTTTGCCGGTAGCGCGCACCATCCCTTCCACGTCGAGATAACCAAGGCTGTCCACGCCGAGATACTTGCAGATCTCATCCATCGGCATCTGGTTCGCGATCAACTTTTCCGGATCGGGAAAATCGATCCCGTAATGGCAGGCAAACCGGTGCGGCGGACAACTCACCCGCATATGCACTTCCTTCGCGCCGGCTTCGCGCAAGTTCACCACCCGGGCGCGCGCGGTGGTCCCGCGCACGATGGAATCGTCCACCACCACGACGCGTTTTCCTTCCACCGCTTCCTTGATCAGGTTCAATTTCACCCGCACATCGAAATCGCGGATGAGCTGGCTCGGCTGGAGAAACGTGCGCCCGATGTAGTGGTTGCGGACGAAAGCGTGCTCGTAGGGCAAGTTGAGTTCCTGCGCGAACCCGAGCGCCGCGTAGTTCCCTGAGTCGGGCACGGGCACCACGATGTCCGCGGCAGCGGGGAAACGCCGAGCCAGCTCGCGGCCCATTTCGGTGCGGACTTTAGCCACGTTCACGCCGCCGATGATGCTGTCCGGTCGCGCGAAGTAGACGTACTCGAACATGCAAAACGCCTGTTGTTCCTCCGGGAACGGCCACTCGGAACGAATGCCTTCGTCGCTGATGATAACGACCTCGCCCGGTTGCACTTCACGGATGTATTCGGCGTGGACGAGGTCGAAGGCGCAGGTCTCCGAAGCGAGAATGTAAGCGCCGTCGAGCTTGCCGAGGACGAGCGGGCGAAAGCCGAATGGATCGCGCACCCCGATGATTTCGCGCTCGCTCATGATGATAAGGCTGAACGCGCCTTCCAGACGGCGGAGCACACTCAAGGGGCTGCCGCCGTTCTTCGAAGGCTGGGCCAGAAGGTGCGGGATGATTTCGCTATCGGCGGTTGTTTGGAAAATGGAGCCTTTCCGTTCCAATTCGTCGCGGAGAACGGCCGCGTTGATCAGGTTGCCGTTGTGGGCCACCGCGATCTGGCCCCGGAAGCAATCGACCACGAACGGCTGCGCGTTTTTCAACGTGCTCGACCCGGTAGTGGAATAGCGCGCATGCCCGAGCGCGCGTGTGCCTTTCAAGCGCTGCAGTTCCTCCGCGCCGAAAACCTGCGACACGAGCCCCATGTCGCGATGCAATTGGAAGGTCGACCCCGACCCCCCGCTCGTCACGATGCCGGCGCTCTCCTGCCCGCGATGCTGAAGCGCGAAGAGCCCATAATAAGTGAGCACCGCCGCGTTATCGTGACCGAAGACCGCAAAGATCCCGCACTCGTGCTGGGGATAAGCCAGCGCGGGGTGTTCTGAGTTCATCGACGGTTCGAGCGGCATCGTGTCGCAAGCATCCGCTAATCGATACGCGAATCAATCGCGAGGATGTTCACAGGCTGCGAACAGGCTCGGCATCGCTTTCGACCGCACGGCGAATCGCGTTGAACCAATCGTCGTGGATCGTCTCAATCGGCCAGGAGAGTTCCGTGTCCGCCAACTTAATCGCAAGCGTATCGCGCGTGACTTCACCCAGCTTCTGATGCGGAACATTGTTTGCGGTGAGCATCGCGGTGATCTTCCCCGCATCGTTCGGCGCGCACGAGACTATGATCCGCGACTGCGATTCGTTAAACAGAACGACCCCTGTGGTGGCGGGCGTGTCGCCCGCATCGTTTGGATTGCGGCCGGCCCGGCCGCCACTACAGATTTCGATCTCGGCGCCGAATAGTTGATCCGGACTAAAACACGACTCCGCCAGCGCCACCGCGAGCCCGCCCTCCGAACAATCATGCGCGCTTCGCACCAGGCCGGCGTGGATCAACTCGCGAACGGAATTTTGGACCGCTAACTCGCGTTCCACATCCAGTCGCGGAGGCAGCCCTTCCTTGCGTCCATAACAAACTTTCAGGAACCGCGTGCCTCCCATTTCGTCGCCGATCTCACCGACCAGAATGATCACGTCGCCAGCAGCCTTGAAGAACTGCGTGGTGATGTGCTCTTCCTTCTCGATCAAGCCGACCATCGCCACCGTCGGCGTGGGATCGACCACTCCCGCCGGGCTCTCATTATACAGAGAGACATTCCCGCCCACGACCGGCGTGCCGAAAGCGCGGCAGGTCTCCGCGATTCCTTCGACCGACTCGCGCAGTTGCCAGAAGTTTTCAGGCTTGTAGGGGTTGCCGAAATTCAGGTTGTCGGTGACGGCGAGCGGAGTCGCGCCGGAGCAGGTGAGATTGCGAGCAGCTTCGGCCACGGCGATCCGCCCGCCTTCGCGCGGATTAAGCCGGCAATAGAGTGAATTGCAATCGGTCGTGGCAGCCAGGATTTTGTTCGCGGCGCGGACGCGGAACACAGCCGCGTCGGATCCCGGCCGCACGACGGTGCCGGTGCGCACCATGTGGTCGTATTGCCGGTAGACCCAGTTCTTCGAAGCGATCGTCGGATCGCGCAATAACTGGCGAAGAGATTCAACCACGGATGACGCGGATAGCGCGGATAATTTTTTGTTCCATTCTGCATCCGTGTCATCCGCGAAATCCGCGGTTGGCTTTCTTGCTTCCCTCGAATAGAGCGGCGCTTCGTCAGCCAACGGCTTCGCCGGGATTTCAGCCGCGAGCGAACCGTTGTTCCTCACGCGCATCATTCCATCGTCCGTCACGCGCCCGATTTCCGCGCAGGGCACATCCCATTTTTCGAAAATCTCGCGCACGACATTTTCCTGGCCGCGTTTCGCAATGATCAGCATGCGTTCCTGCGATTCGCTCAGCAGAATTTCGTACGGCGTCATCCCTGGCTCGCGCTTGGGCACTTTCGCCAGATCGATTTCGACTCCGGTTCCCCCGCGGCTCGCGGTCTCGCACGTCGAGCAGGTCAATCCGGCGGCGCCCATGTCCTGGATTCCGGCGACGGCATTCGTGGCCAGCAATTCCAGGCACGCTTCGAGCAATAATTTTTCCTTGAACGGATCGCCCACCTGAACCGCCGGCCGGTCTTGTTTTGATTCCTCCGTCAGTTCGCGGGAAGCAAACGCGGCTCCCGCCAATCCATCGCGTCCCGTTTCCGCACCGACGTAGAACACCGGGTTGCCCACGCCGCTGGCCGCGCCGCGTGCGAGCTGCTCGTGACGCAACACCCCGAGACAAAAAACATTCACCAGCGGATTCCCCTCGAAGCTTTCGTCGAAATAAATTTCCCCGCCGATCGTCGGGACGCCGATGCAATTTCCGTAATGCGCGATCCCCGCGATCACGCCGGTAAAGAGTCGCCGATTTGCCGCGATGCGAGCTGGCTCCTCCGATCCCGCATTCTTGGTGATCGGCCCGAAGCGCAGTGAGTTCAGCAGAAACTCCGGCCGCGCTCCCATCGTAAAGATATCGCGAATGATTCCGCCGACGCCGGTGGCCGCGCCCTGGAACGGCTCAATAGCGCTCGGGTGATTGTGACTCTCGATCTTGAACGCGACCGCCCAGCCATCGCCGATGTCCACCACGCCCGCATTTTCTTCGCCCGCTTTCACCAGGATGTTCGGGCCGCTGGTCGGAAACTTCTTCAGTTCCTTTCTCGAATTCTTGTAGGAACAATGCTCGCTCCACATCACCGAGAAGATTCCGAGCTCGGTGAAATTCGGCTCGCGCCCGAGGATTTTTCTGATGCGCTCGAACTCATCGGGCTCAAGGCCGTGCTGTTTCACCAACTCGGGAGTGACGACGGGATCGAGTGCAACGGCCATGTGCTGCGCACGTTAGCTGATGTGTTGATTCGCTCAACCCGCGAAACATTTTCCGCGGCTTCGCGAGATAGGAAATTTGGTTGAATACGAACCGTGCCAGGCTTGTCTAACCTTTCAACTGGCGCCGCCTTTTCTTAGGCCGTCCAGAGGGCGGTTTAGAAACGAATCTAAACCAAAACAGAAACACAACTGGAGGGAAATATTATGAAAAAGAGCATCCTTATTCTCGCTTGCGCAGCGATCGCGCCATTTGCTTTCGCGCAAACAAGCACAACAACAACGGAAGCGACGACTACGAAAACGAATCCGATAACAAGCAGCACCGAAACCACCACCTCCACGACCTACACCGATGGCACGGTGACGACATTCGAGCCCGGTAAGACGATCGTGGTTCGCAAGGTCGGCGTGACTGATCCGATCAGCTATGTGCTGGGCAAGACAGTCCGCTTCGTGAACAAGGCCGGGGCGACTATCGAAGCTGCCACCGTCAAGCCGGGTGCGCGCGTGCACGTTTATTATGACGGCACTGGCGAGACCCGCGTGGTCAATCGTGTCGTGGTCGACGATTAATCTTAACGACAAACAATAACGGAGAAGCCGCAGGTTCCGTGTGAACCTGCGGCTTTTCATTTTCTACGGAACCGGCCAGATTCCGGCATGGACATCAGCACGATCGCGAACGTGGCCACGGCGATCACGGTGCTGACGGGCGTAATCTTTGGCTGGTTCGAGGTGCGCCATCTTCGGCGGGAGCGGGAGGAGCGGGCCGCCTTCGAGTTGCTCCACACGATGCTGACCAGCGAGTGGCTGCGCTCGGCGGTCCTGATCGATACCGTTCCGGACAATGTCGCGCCGGAGATTCTGGAAGCAGACGCGCGGATGCTCGATGCTGCGCATTCCATCGGACTGATCCTGGAGGCGGTCGGCTATGCCGTTTATGCGCGCATCGTTCCGCTCGCGATGGTGGACGACATGATGGGCGGGATTGTCCGCGTGACCTGGCGGAAGATGGAGCGCTACGTGATGCACGACCGCGCGCGCAGCGGGTCGCAGAAAGGCTGGGAATGGTTCCAATGGCTTTATGTGCAACTGGAGCGGCACAATAAAAGCAAAACCAGCTTGCGGTTCGGCGCGTTTGACGCCCATCGGGATTGGAAGCCGTAGAGTTGCGTTTCCGGCTCAAATCGCAGACCATTGCCTCGTGGCTTTTGACCTGAAAGAGATCATCGCGGCGCGGCTGGGGGAGAATTACCAACTCCACGAACGCCATCTCAACCGGACGCTGGTCGCGGCCCAGCGCGTGATCGGTTTCGACAAGGTCTATGCGCGGGCGGAGGGCGCGTATCTCTACGACATGGATAATGCTGCTTATCTCGATTTCCTGAGCGGTTACAGCGTTTTCAACATTGGTCGCAATCATCCGGCCGTGAAGAAGGCAATCCGCGATGTGCTCGAGATGGATTTGCCCAACATGGTGCAGATGGATTGCTCACTGCTCAGTGGTCTGCTGGCGGAGGCGATAACGAAGCGCACGCAGCCGCATCTCGACGCGGTTTTCTTTTGCAACTCCGGCACCGAAGCGATGGAAGGCGCGCTAAAATTTGCGCGCGCGGCCACGCAACGAACGCGCGTGATCTCTCTCGAAAGCGCGTTTCACGGACTGAGTCTCGGGTCGCTTTCGTTGATGGGCTGCGAAAGTTTCACGGAAGGTTTCGGCCCGCTTATGGAAGGATTTGAAACGCGGGTTGCACTCGATGACATCGCGACGCTCGAGCGTGAGCTGGCCAAACGGGACGTCGCGGCGTTCGTCATCGAGCCGGTCCAGGGGAAAGGGTGCAAGTCACCGAAGACCGATTTCTTCGAACGTGCCCAGGAGCTTTGCCGGAAGCACGGGACGCTATTGCTTTGCGACGAAATCCAGACCGGCCTCGGACGCACCGGGAAAATGTTTGGGTTTCAACATTGGAACCTCGAGCCGGACATCATCACGCTGGCGAAGAGCCTGAGCGGCGGTTACGTCCCGTGCGGCGCGATCGTGACGCGGCGCGAGATTTACCAAAAAACTTTCAGCCGGATGGACCGTTGCGTTGTCCATTCGACGACCTTTGGCCGCAACAATCTCGCCATGGCTTGCGGCCTCGCGTCCCTCGAGGTGATCGATGAAGAAAAGCTCGTCAAAAACTCCGAGAAAATGGGCGCCATGTTGATGGAGCGCGTCGATGCGTTGCGCGAGAAACATTCCTTCATCAAGGAAGTGCGCGGCAAAGGGCTGATCATCGCGATCGAGTTCCACGAGCCAACCGAGTTCAAGCTCAAGATGGCGTGGAAGCTCCTCCACAAAGTGGACAAGGTCCTCTTCGCCCAAATGGTCGTGACCCAGATGCTGAGCAAACATCGCATCCTCACCCAGGTCGCCGGCCACGCCATGGACGTGGTGAAAATCCTCCCGCCCCTGATCATCGGCGAACGCGAAGTCGATCTTTTCGTCGCCGCGCTGGATGATGTCCTGACCGACTGCCGGAAATTCCCCGGCCCCATGTGGGAAATCGGCCAGAACTTTGTCCGCCACGCCTTGGGATCGAAGCAATCCGCGGTTCGCCGGCCGGTTTCCGCGTAGTCTCAATCGGCGCGCTCCCAAGGCGGAATCGCAAACATTCTGTTCCCTAAGTGTTCTCAATGTTTCCTTCTGGTCGCCTGTCTGGAATGCGTTAACATTCCCGCGAATGAAACTTAACCTCCCCGGATCCTTCGGCCGGTTATTCCCAGCCTGTCTCATCGCCGGACTCGTGCTGGTGATTTTCAGCACCGCCGGATTTGGCCAAAGCAAGTGGGTGGTGAAGCCAAGCAATACGAGCGCCTCACTCAACTCCGTTGTGTTCGGCGGCGGACTCTTCGTGGGTGTCGGTGATAACGGAACCATCGTCACGTCGCCTGACGGGGAGGTATGGACGCCGCGCGTCAGCGGAACTACTGATCGGTTGCCCGCGATCGCTTACGGAAAGGGCCGCTTCGTCGCGACCCGTGAAAATCGGACCGCTCCGGCGTTGTCCTCGCCGGATGGTATTACCTGGACGCCAATCACTGTGACCGACGCGAATGGGGCGCCGGCAGAGTCTACTGCCTGGAAGGGAATCGCCTTTGGCCAAGGACGCTTCCTGACGGTGGGGCGTTCTTCGGTCGTGTCCTACTACGCTGACGTCCTCGGGTCGTCCGACGGCATCAGTTTCAAAGTGGTCTTGCCAGCGAAATATCCCCAATCCGATGCGCTCACCAGGGAGGTCATTGGCCTCTCGTTCTTTCGCGACCGGTTCTACGGCCTGTTGACGGACGGCGGGTTTCTCGGGACGCCCGACGGCGTTACGTGGAAAGGTTCCATTGGCACCGGCGCGGTCATGGCTTCGGATGGATCTACCAAGGTGGCGACGGTGACTTCGTCGACGGCGGCCTTCGATTCGACGTTCTCCGTTGATGCCGGACACACCATCGGCCGGGCGAAGTCTCCTCTAACGAAAATCAATGGAGCCTGTTACGGCGCGGGGCGATACGTAGCGGGCGACTACCAGGGGCGAATTTGGACCTCGGAAACGGACGGCGAATATTGGCGGCCCCGCGAACGGTACGCGCAGAACGGCGAGGAATTTCGGGCGGTTGCTTTCAACGGTGTGGATCGTTTCGTTGCCGTGGGGTCGACCGCGCCGGGGGGGTCTGCGCTGATCGCGGTCGCCACGGCTGATCCGCTTCCAAGTTTTTCCGGGTCCTACACCGTCTACAGCCTGAAGGACCTGACGAACGGCGTTTTTACGACGGCACCGCGCGCGATAAGCAACTCCGGCATCATCGCGGGAACGCTTAAAAACTCTAATGGCACCGTTGGAGCTATTTTCCGGGATGGAATAACAACGACGTGTCCGGACCCGATCTACGGGACTGCCCAGACGGCTGTTACCTCAATAAATGATAATGGATTTGCGGCCTTGGAAGTTGGCGGGGGCTCCGGCACGATCGGATCCACGATCGGTGTCGCGCTTCCACAAAACGTTCGAACTTTTCCGGGCCTTGGAGTCTCCAGCACCGCTCCCAGTATTAATTCGGATGGATCGATCGTAGGCACTTATTTGACTTCCACGCAGCGGGGCATTTACCGCTTTAATGCAAGCACGGGCGACAGAGTCGAGTTGGGGAATTTCGGCCTTGAATCTATCGAGGCCACTTCGATCAGCGACAGCGGCGACATCGCCGGCCGGTACTATGCCGGTTATGACCCGGTCAATTATCTGTACCGGTACAGCCCCTTCCACGTCGCCCCTAACGGGCAAGTCACTCTCATAGCGGTTCCCGGTTCCAGGCAGGTCGAGAATATCGTCGTTAACTCTCTTGGACACGTGGCCGGTTCGACCGACCTGAGTTCCCAAGGAACCGCCTTTATGTTCAAAGACGGCGTGACGACGGACATCGATGTTCTTAAGTCGCGGGGGAGCGCCGTGCGGGGAATGAACAACAAGGACGAGGTTGTCGGCTATTTCGAAGCCGCCAGTTGGAACTCAGTTCAATCGGGTTATTCGACCGCCTTTCTCTACCACGACGATGCGATGTACGACCTGAATCGGCTGCTCGACGCGAGCGGCGATGGGTGGGTCCTTCAGAAAGCAACCGCCATTAATGACAATGGTTCAATCGTAGGCGAGGGACTGAGGCACGGCACTTCGAAGGAGCCGTTTCTTGCCATCCGAAATGCGGGGAAACCCACAGGCGTCCAGACGCGATTCGTCAATGTCTCGACCCGCTTGCGCACTGGGACCGGCGACGACGCGCTCATCGGAGGGTTTATCATTCGTGGGGGCCCGAAGCGGGTGGTCGTGCGCGCCCTTGGCCCTGCGTTGATTAACCGGGGAAATCCCGCTGCGAGTCCGCCCAACCTTCTCCCCGATCCGACTCTGGAGTTACTGAATGAGCGCGGGGAACGGATCGCGTTCAACGATAACTTCACCGATCTGCCCTATTTTTCTCCCGATCGCGTGGCGATAGAGAGCACCGGCTTGGTGCCTCCCTACCCAGATCTGCTTTGCCCAGACAGTGTGATTAGTGCGGTTCTTCCCGAGGGTAACTACACCGCGATCGTGCGTGGCAAAGGCGGCACGGCTGGTAATTGCCTTGTCGAGATCTATAACGTCGACACCGATTACACGCCCGGTTTGCTCAACATTTCCACCCGCGGTCCGGTCGGGAGCGGTGACGATGTCATGATCGCGGGGTTCATCATCCGTGGTGATCGCGAGCGGCGCGTCTTGATTCGGGGCGTGGGTCCGAGCCTGGCCGAGTTTGGTGTAGCCAATTCGCTCCAGGATCCAATTCTCGAAATCCACGACCAGAACGGTCAGATCGCGCAAAATGACGCATGGCGCTCGGATCAGGAGACGGAGATTGCCGCGTCAGGCCTCGCGCCAAAGGATAACCGTGAAGCAGCTGTGATTCTATCACTCTGGCCCGGCCAATACACCGCCATTGTTCGAGGCCTGAATAATTCGACCGGGAACGCTCTGGTCGAAGTCTATCAGCTGCCCGAATAAGTATTGTCGCGTCCGCGAACGAGGCATACCGTGCCGTAGCGGCAGCAATTGCCCGCACTCTTGAAACGGAGGTAACCGTATGACAATCGCCACTGCTGATCAGGAAAAAACGGGCACCAAGCTTAGCCAGCTGGAACAACTCAGGAAATTTACTGTCGTCGTCGCCGATACGGGCGACTTCCAGAGCATCAAGGAATTCAAGCCGCGGGATGCGACGACGAATCCGAGCCTGATCTACGCGGCGACCCAAAAGGAGCAGTATTTTCATTTGCTCGACGAAGTGTTGGCGGAGCGGAAGAATTCCGGGCTCTCGGGCGCGGCGCAGATCGAAGACGTCATCGATCATCTGCTGGTGAAATTCGGATGCGAAATTCTCAAGATCGTGCCGGGACGCGTTTCGACGGAGACGGACGCGCGGCTCTCTTTCGACACGGAAGGTTCGATTAATAAAGGCCGGCAACTGATCAAACTTTACGAAGAGAAGGGGATCGATCGGCAGCGGGTGCTGATCAAAATCGCCTCGACGTATGAAGGGATCAAAGCGGGCGAAGTGCTCGAGAAGGAAGGGATCAACTGCAATCTCACGTTGATGTTCTCGCTGCCGCAGGCGGTGCTCTGCGCCGAGGGCGGCATCGAGTTGATCTCGCCGTTCGTCGGCCGGATTTACGATTGGTTCAAGGCGGCGAACAAGAAGGAATACACCGGCGCGGAGGATCCCGGCGTGCAATCGGTCCAGGAGATCTACACCTATTACAAGAAGTTCGGTTACAAGACCGAAGTGATGGGCGCCAGTTTCCGGAACGTCAGCCAGATCCTCGAGTTGGCCGGCTGTGATCTGCTGACGATCAGTCCCGATTTGCTGGAAAAATTGAGCGAATCCGACGGCGCGGTGGAACGGAAGCTCGATCCGGAAAAGGCGAAGAGCGCGAACATCGAGCGGCTGGAAATGGACGAGAAAAAATTCCGGTATCTTTTTAACGACAACGCGATGGCGACCGAGAAGACATCGGAAGGAATCCGGAAGTTCGCTGCGGACATCGTGAAGCTGGAGAAATTCGTCGCGGGCAAGTTGTAGCCGGGATCGTTGATCCCGGCCGGCATCGCCGATGCCGGCTACAATGTTTAACGTCGTCCTCGTCGAGCCGGAAATCCCGCCGAATACCGGCAACATCGGTCGGCTCTGCCTGGCGACCGGTTCCACGCTGCACCTGGTCAAGCCGCTCGGGTTCTCCATCGACGATCGCACCCTGAAGCGGGCCGGACTCGATTACTGGAAGGAGGTTGACCTGGAGCTCTGGGACTCTTTCGAGGACCTGAGGCGGTCGCGCGAATCCGACTCACGTTTCTTTTTCCTCACCACGAAATCGAAGCGCGCCTACTACGACGTTGATTTCCGGTCCGGCGATTTTCTGGTCTTCGGACGCGAGACCAAGGGCTTGCCGGAAAGTTTACTCGCGGCCCACTCCCAGGAGTTGCTCACGATTCCCATGCGCGGTACCCGCAGTCTGAACCTGGCCGCGGCGGTTGGGATTGTCTTGTTCGAGGCGATGCGCCAGGTGCGGGGCGTCTGACACAGACGCCCTACAATTGTAGGCCGTTTCTGTGGGACGACGGTGCCTTCAACCGTTACCAACCGGGTTGAATAAATGGGGGAACGGCTGGTCTAACCTTCTTGAGGGACAATATTATGAAAACATTCTTACTTTCCATTTTCGCCTTGGCGATCGTTGCAGCGCCCGTATTGGGTGAGGACGACAAAGACCATCCGAAGCAACAGAAAACCAAACAGGCTCCGCCGCAGCGCCAGGTGAATGCCGCGCCGCGCACATTTACGCCGCGGGTGCAAAACAACGTCACCCCCAAGTCGCAATTCCAGCCGCGAAACAATCCGGCGGTCACGACCCGCACCTACACACCGAAAACATACACGCCGAATGTTCAGCCGCGGCTGCGCAACACTCAGAAGTTCACCCCGCTCAACCAGGACGCGCCTCGCTCGACGTTCAAAGCGGACACGTCGGTCGCGAACCAGAATTGGCAGGCCCGGACGCGGAGAAATCCGAACGTCATCACGCCACAAACGACAACGACCGTGACGCCGAACACAACGGTGAACCGATTGGATCGCAGGTCTAACAACCGGAACTGGAGCAACAACACTAATCGGAATTGGCAGAACAACACTTCGAGCAACTTCACCTTCGAGCAGGCGCGCCAGAACTTCCGCCGCGACCGGCACGACCGGAGCTGGTGGAGAAGCCGCTATAACCGCATCGTCCTGTTCGGCGGCGGATATTACTACTGGAACAACAATTATTGGTATCCGGCCTACGGTTACGATCCGTACTACAGCAGCTACACCTACGACGAGCCGATCTACGGCTACAACGATCTGCCGCCGGGACAGGTGATCGCCAATGTCCAGAGCGCGCTCCAGGAGCAGGGATATTATAATGATGCCGTGGACGGATTGATCGGTCCGAACACTCGCGCCGCGCTCTCTAATTTCCAACGCGAACGCGGCCTGCCCATCACGGCCGCGATCGATGGCCCGACCTTGCAGGCGCTCGGACTTTCGTAAACGCCAGTCATAGCCAGAAGCCGTCCGGCAGCCGCCGGACGGCTTTTTCTTTTCACATCGCATTGCGCGGGCGGTTGAATCGGCGAATGCTTTCGCGCCATGACCGAAACGCAGCTTGTCGCCCGCGATCTTCGCCGCTCGTTTCAGATCGGTCGGCGCAGGATCGAAGTGCTGCGTGGGATCTCGCTGGAGGTGGCCTACGGCGAAGCCGTCTTTCTTTGCGGCGCCTCAGGTGCCGGAAAGACAACTCTGCTTTACACGTTGGCGGGACTGGAACGGCCGGAATCCGGCACGGTAGAATTTGAAGGGCGGCGGCTTTATTCCGGCAGCTCGTCGTCGCAGGCTGAAATGCGGAACCGGAAAATGGGCTTCGTTTTCCAGGGATATTTTTTGCTGCCGGAACTGACGGCGCTGGAAAATGTGATGCTGCCCGGATTGATCTGCGGGAAAACGAATCGCGCGGCTGGGGAAGCGTCGTTGAGCGATGTGGGGCTAGCGGACCGGCTTCATCATCTCCCGGCGGAACTTTCCGGCGGCGAACAGCAACGCGTCGCCATTGCCCGGGCGCTGACCAACGACCCCGACATCATTTTTGCGGATGAGCCGACCGGCAACCTGGATTCCAAGACCGGAGACGCGATCATCGACTTGCTGCTCGAGCTGGCGCGAAGCCGGAAAAAGACGCTGCTTGTGGTCACGCACGACGCGCGCCTGGCCGGATTGGGCGACCGCCAACTGCGGATCGTGGACGGCGTTCTCGCGTGATTATGACCTTTCCCCTTGAATTGCCCCCCGAACCGCTTGAGATTTTTTCGTGCTAACAAAAACCTCGACAGCTGGTGGAGCGGTAATCGACGAACCGGAAACGGAAAAGAAAGCGAAAGCTCCGGTTAAGCCGGCGGTGGATACGCAAACGGCGCCGGCCCCAGCCCGCGAACTAACGATTTATCTCGACGGAAAATTCGTCCCGGAAGCGGACGCGAAAGTTTCCGTGTTCGATCATGGCCTGCTTTACGGCGATGGAATTTTCGAGGGCATCCGCTTTTACAACGGCCGCGTATTCCGCCTCGAGGAACATCTGGAGCGGCTCTGGGATTCCGCGCGCTCGATTTGCCTCGAGATTCCGATGGGTCGCGGCGAGATGACGGAAGCGCTTCTCGAAACGATTCGGAAGAACGACCTGCGCGAAGGTTATATCCGGCTCATCGTCACGCGCGGCGTCGGTAATCTGGGGTTAAACCCGGCGCAATGTAAGCGGCCGAGCGTCATCATCATTGCGACCACGATCGCGCTTTATCCGAAGGAAGTTTGCGAGAATGGTCTCACCGTGGTGACGTGCGCGACGCGACGGACGTCCCCGGCGGCGCTGAATCCGGCGGTGAAATCGTTGAACTACCTCAACAACGTCATGGCGCGGATCGAAGCGAACCTCGCCGGCGCCGATGAAGCGCTCATGTTGAACGAAGCGGGCAACGTGGCGGAGTGCACGGCCGATAACGTGTTCATCATTAAACGCGGCCAAATCTTTACGCCGCCGATTGCGGCCGGGGCCTTGCGCGGAATCACGCGCTCGGTGGTGTTCGACATCGCGGCGGAGCTGGGGATGAAGATCACGGAAACCGATATTACGCGTCACGATGTGTTCATTGCCGACGAATGCTTTCTCACCGGCACGGCCGCGGAAGTGATTCCAGTGGTGAAGGCGGACAGTCGCATGATCGGCACCGGCAAGCCCGGTTCGATCACGACGCGATTGATTATGCGTTTTCGCGAAATGACGCGCGCAACCGGCACACCAATCTTTGAGTAGGGACCGGCGGCGCGATCGGCGTGGAAGGTGCTCAACTAGTTGAGCGTTGAATGTTTCAGGCGTTTGGAGGTCTAATTCTACAGAGATGTTGTGCGACGTTTGCAAATGCAATGATGCGACAGTCTTCCTGACGCAAATCCTCGAGGGCAAGATGCAGAAGGTGAACCTCTGCGACGGGTGCTCGAAGGAGAAAGGCGTGCAGGATCCCACTGGCTTCGCGCTGGCGGATTTACTGCTTGGCATCGGCGCGGCCGAGGAGATCGAGAAAGGCGCGCCGTCCCAGAAATGTCCGATGTGCGGATTTACCCAGGCTGATTTCAAGAAGACCGGGCGGCTCGGTTGTAGCGTTTGTTATGTCACCTTCGCTGAAGGGCTGGGCAGCCTGTTGAAGGCGATGCACAAAGGGACTGAGCATGTCGGCAAACTTCCCCAGCGCGCTCATCTTGCAGTCGAACGGGACGATCGGATGAAGGCGCTCAACGAAGATTTGCAGAAGGCGGTCGCCGAAGAGAATTACGAAAGCGCGGCGGCGTTGCGCGACCAGATCAAACAGCTCGAACACGAGAAGGCGGTCTAGCCATGAAATTCGCGAACCTTATGGCGACCGGCGGCGAATGGCTGCGCGGCGAGGGGCCGCATCACCAGATCGTGATCAGCAGCCGCGTCCGGCTCGCGCGTAATCTCAAGCATCGCGCCTTCCCCGGCTGGGCGAAGAAAGCGGAGCGCACGGCCATTCTCGAATTGATCAAGCCGCGCGTCGAAGAGCTGCCGGAGATGCAGGATTCGTTTTCGGAATTGTTGCAGGATCTTTCCGCCCTCGAGAAACAGGTGCTGGTCGAGCGGCACCTCATCAGTCGCGAGCATGCGGCGAAGAGCGTCGGCAGCGCGGTCATCATGAATCGCCGCCAGACGTTGAGCATCATGGTCAACGAGGAGGATCATCTCCGGATGCAGTCGATCCGGTCCGGCCTCCAATTAAAAAGCGCGTTCAAGCTCGTGGACAAAGTCGACAGCACCCTCGAGTCGAAACTCGATTTCGCCTATGACGGGCGTCTCGGTTACCTGACGGCTTGCCCGACCAATGTCGGCACCGGGATGCGCGCTTCGGCAATGCTTCATCTGCCCGGTCTCGTTCTGAGCGAAATGATCAACCAGGTCATCCAGGCGGTGAACAAGATCGGGCTCGCCGTTCGTGGCCTCTATGGCGAAGGCACTGAAGCGATGGGCAATCTTTTCCAGATTTCGAACCAGACCACGCTCGGCGAAAAAGAAGACGAGATCGTGAACCGCCTCAGCAAAGTGATTGAGACGATCATCGAAAAGGAACACGACGCCCGCCAGATGTTGATCCAGAAAAAGTCGAACACGCTCTGGGACCAGATCGGCCGCGCTTACGGCGTCCTGACGTTCGCGCACGCGATGACTTCGAAGGAAGCGCTCAACCTTTTATCGATCATGAAACTCGGCATCGATCTCGGGGCGTTCCCGGAAGACCGGCGTTTGCCGATCGACGAATTGTTTATTGATACGCAGCCGGCCCACTTGCAGAAGAGCTCGCAACAGAAGCTGAACGCGGAGGAGCGCGACCATTTGCGCGCCCAAATCATCCGGGAGCGTTTGCGAGTGTTCCCTAAACCTGATATTACTAAAGTGGCGAAGGAATCGGAAAACGGATCGAGTCCCGAGCCGCCGAACCATGAATAATTTTACCCCGCGGGCCCAGCAGGTCCTGGCTCTCGCTCGAAAAGAAGCCGATCGCTTCAATCATAATTACGTCGGGACCGAGCATCTGTTGCTCGGCCTGATCAAGCTGGGGCAGGGCGTGGCCGTCAACGTCCTCCAGAAGATGGGGC
>JBEEHR010000052.1:0-12746 GCA_041167505.1 Verrucomicrobiota bacterium | reverse complement strand
GCGCGACCTTGTCGGTGACGGCGTCGATCGCCGCATACATGTCGTCGGTCTCTTCGCAGGCTTCGATCGTGATGTGATTCGAGCAAACCAGGACGACCTCGGCCGAGTGCCGGTATTTCTCCACCTCCAGGATGACGTGGGCCTCGATGATCTTGGGATAATCGAGATGCAGGCTCTCGATCTTGCGCGTGCAATAATCGTTGATCGCCTCGGTGACCTGGAGATGGCGGCCGGTGACTTTGACGGTTGGGTGAGCGTTGGTGGTTATCACGTCTTTCCTTTCGCTTACATTTGAAAACGCTCGCCGAGATAGAGCTGGCGGCTGATGGGATCGTTGATGAGAAAATCCTTGGTGCCTTCGCTCTCGACCCGGCCTTCGAAAATGAGGTAGGCGCGGTCGACGATGGAGAGCGTCTCGCGCACGTTGTGGTCCGTGATCAGAATGGCGAGCCCGGACTTGCGAAGGTTGATCACGATCTGTTGAACATCATAGACCGCGATAGGATCGACGCCACTGAATGGTTCGTCGAGCATGAGCAGGCTCGGCTGGGTGACGAGCGAGCGCGCGATCGTGAGGCGGCGCTTCTCGCCACCGCTCAACGTGAGCGCGGTGTTCTTCGCGATTCGCTCGATGCCGAACTGGTGAAGCAACTGGTCGCAGCGCTGCCGCCGCTCGTATTTGCTCATCGGCAAGGTCTCGAGAATCGCGAGAATATTTTGTTCCACCGTCATCTTGCGAAAGATCGATTCTTCCTGCGGCAGATATCCCATGCCGAGCCGCGCCCGTTTATACATCGGATATTTCGTCACATCGGTGCCGGAGAAAATGACGCGGCCCTGGTTTGGCCTAACGAGTCCCACGATCATGTAAAAGCTCGTCGTTTTCCCGGCGCCGTTCGGCCCGAGCAGCCCGACGATTTCGCCGGCGCGCACCTTGATATCGACGCCGTTTACCACGGCGCGCCCGCCGTAAATCTTCACGAGCTGTTCCGTGGTTAGGACGTATTCCTCAGCGCCCGGTTTGGCGGAACTGGCGGCGTTCATTGGCGCAGTCGCAGTGGGCATGATCAAGGTTTCGCCGTCGAGGACGGCGATGGCGTAGGCGTCGATTCCGATTTGGGCGGCTGGCGAATCTCGGTCCGGCTCGGCCCGTTGGTTTGCAATTCACCCTTCTCGTTCAAGACCATGACCGTGTCGGGACTTGTCGCCACGTGAGTATTTAATCCCTGCTGCACCCGCGGATTCCCCGTCAGCTCGAAGTTTCCATTCTTCGCCGTGTAAACCGCCTTGTCCGAGCGGCCCACCATTTTGCTTGGCGGTCCCCCAGCCGGGTCGGGCCGCTCGCGTACGACGCCGACATTTCCCTCCACGATCGCTTTGTCCAGGCCCCCTTCACTCTGTTTATTGCTGAGATAAATCGTGAGCTTGTCTCCCTGGATTTGAAAACGCGGGTCGATCACGATGATATGGCCGTTGAAAACGCCGATCGACTTCGAGGACTCGAACACAGCCTTGTCCGCATAAATTTCTGTGACGATTGGTTCCGCCGGTGGCGCGGGTGAGGCCTCTGGCTTCGACTTATCGATCGCACTTTTGTCGGGACTAACTTTTACGGCCTTCGGAGTTGGAGAGGGAGAACTTTCCGGAGTCGTCCGCAGGGTGGCGGGCGCGGAACCCTGGCCGCGGGCGATTCCAGCCAGCGCTGCGAGGCAGAGCATTGCGCAAACTGCGACGGAGTATCTCATTTCGGTTCATCTTCCGGGGTGCGCGCTTTGCCCCGGACCACCATCTTGACGTTGCCCTCCAGTGAGCCCTGCCGCGTCATCATTTCAAATTTCATCGTGTCGCCGGCCACTTCGAAATCGGCGCGCTTTACCGTCGAACGGACGTTGGAAGTAAGCACCTGCGTCTTCAGGTTGAACACGGACTTGTCCATGCTGATTTCCAGATCCGGCTTCTCGGTCTCGACCGTAAATGTGGTGAATTTTACGCCCAAAAATTCGATATTCTGGTCGTCCAGGCGACGAGTCACGCCAGCCTGGAGTTTGCCGCGCATCCGTCCGTCGCGATCGAAATCCGGGAGCACCAGGCCCTTCGCGTCGTGGCCGGCGGTGATTGGTACGTCCTTGATCCCCTCCTCCGGTTTGGGCCGCGAGGGCTTCTTTTTCGGCTCGGCCGCGGCAGACGGAGTCGGACTTTTGGCTTCCGATTTCGGCCCCTTCTTTTCGGCAGCGACGACGGCGCAGGTCAGCAAAATGAGAAGCAAAAAAGCGGAAGAGGCGCTGGCGATTCCAGCGCGACCGCTACGAAACGGCAGCATGAATAGCTTTTAACATGCGAAGATGCTTCGGCAACTGCTTTAGCGGAATCTGATTCGGCCCATCCGACAAAGCGCGCGCCGGGTTCTCGTGCACCTCCATGAAAATGCCGTCGCAACCGGCGGCCATCGCCGCACGCGCCAGGACGGGAGCCAGGTCGCCATCGCCCGAAGTCGCGTCGCCCGCGCCGCCGGGACGTTGCACGGAGTGGGTGGCGTCGAAGATCACGCGGTAACCGGCCTGCCGCATCCAGTAGAGCGAACGGAAATCCGCCACGAGATTGTTGTAGCCGAAGGTGGTCCCGCGCTCGGTGAAGAGGAAGTTCTTGTTCCCGAACGCCGCCAGTTTCTCGGCGATGTTCTTCACGTCCCACGGCGCGAGGAACTGGCCTTTCTTGACGTTGATCACGCGACCGGTTGCAGCGGCGGCCTCGAGCAGATCGGTTTGCCGGCAAAGGAACGCGGGGATCTGCAAAACGTCGATGACATGGCCGGCGATCTCCGCTTCCGCCGGCGAATGCACATCGGTCGTGACGGGCACCTTGAACTCCGCGCCAATTGCCGCCAGAATTTCGCAGCCTTCCTCGACCCCAATGCCGCGATACGACCGGACCGACGTGCGGTTCGCCTTGTCATACGACGCCTTGAAAATAAACGGGACTGATTCTGCCTTGCAGATTTCCGCGATCCGCCGCGCCATCCGCCAAACAAACTTCTCCGACTCAATAACGCACGGGCCGAGGATGAACGCCGGCTTCGCGCCACCAATCGTAACGGAGCGAATTTTGAGTGGCTTGGGCTTCACTGGAAAGGACGATCAATCAAAAAGGCATCTCACACAACGGTCACAAAGGATCACAAAGGAGATTTTGAGAATTCCCTCCTACCGTAGTGTTCCTTTGTGCCCGTCGTGTGAGGCATTCCCTCGAACCAGATCGTAAAGCGCAAACGGCAAATAGAGGACGAAGAAGAAAACCAGCGCCAGCAGGTGCATCTGCAGAATGTAGATGACGCGGTGATCGGAAAGAGCGTCCAGGAGCGAAGCAGCCGCGGGTTTGTGGAGAAGATATCCGTAGTTCTCGCCCGTGAGCAGATCGACGGTGATCGCCAAAGCGAAATACAGTTCGGACCAGGCGAATGTCCGCACGATCGAAATCCAGTGCGGCCGGAATCTTTTCATGATCATGACAAAGGCGATGGCGACCACGATCCCGGAATGCGCGATGAAAAACGTCAGGAAGCGAATATCGGGAAAGGCGTATTTCAAATCCGGGGTGAGAATCGCCTGCAGCGTCCCGCCGATTCCCCAGAAGTAGGCGACCTCGAGCCAGCGTTCGCGGCCGGTGAGGAGCGCCACCATGATCGCGATCATCGCCCAATCGCAGAGCTGGAACGGCAGCGCCTTCTGCCACGCCAGGCCGGCCGTCAGCGCGAGATAGATTTCGTAGCCGACATAGTTGAACAGGAGGAGACCCGCGAGCAGTCGCCCAATGATTTGCTCACTCCGGGGCCACCGGCTTTTCCGCGCGAACGCCGCGAAGACAAACGGCAGCGAAATCGTGAGCGCGATCACGACGAGATGGGCGAGCCCGAAAGGCCGGAACACGCGGGCGGCATCCATGGCCGCGATAAAATCAATCGGCCCCGGAATCCACAAGCACTATCGGATTACCCAGAGATTGCAGGGAATCACGTCGGTGATCCAGGCGGCGTGCGCCGGCAAACCGTCGCCGCAGGCCGTGGGATCGACCGGCACCGCGAGCAGCGAAGCGTCGATCGCCTGGATGAAATCGAGCGCGGCATATCCGGTGTTGCCGCGGATGCAGCGGGCCTCGATCGGAACGTCGTTCGGCCCAGCCGAGTCGATGAATTTCTCGAGCGCGACCTCTTCCTCTTCCAACGTGCGCGCGCCTTCGGCTCCGGCCGCGGGCGGGTCCGTTCGCGCCTTGGCCCGCGCTTCATCGAAGGTCGTATAAACGCGAATGACATAAAGTTTTTCGCATTCCTCGAGAGCGGCCAGGTGCAGCGCCTTGAGCAAGGCCGCGCGCCCGTGGTCCGAGTAGTCGGCTAGGAAAACAATTCGACAGAGCGGCTTCGGTTCTCTCTCGGGCTTGGTGAAAAGGATTACAGAACAGTCGGCCTTGCGGACCAGCGTCCGCGCGACATTCCCGAGAAACGGCCGCAGAACCACTTCCTTCTCCAACGCGCCCGCGACGAGCAGATCGATCCCATTCAGCCGGGCTGCTTCCAGGATTGCCGCCGCCGGATCTTCGCCTTCCTGATAATGGATCGCCGAATCTTCCGGCAGCGCGAGTTCGAGAAGCGCTGCGGAGAATTTCCGGGCCGTTTCGTCGTCGCGAGTTCCGACATAAATGAGCTGGAGCTGTCGGCAAAGCCGGTCCCGGACGCGCTTCCCTTCCGCGAGCACCAGGAGAAATCGCGGCGAAAACGCGCTGGCCACAGCAACAGTGCGATACGGAGGATCAATCATTTTCGCGCGAGGTATTGTGGGAGGATAAACCCCGCTCGGCAACTGGCGGGCATAAACTTCCTAAAATTCGGTTCGCCGCTGGCCATTCGACATTCGTCATTCGTCATTCGACATTCGTCGCCATGCTCCGCCGCGCCATTTACCCCGGCAGCTTCGATCCGGTCACGTTCGGCCACCTCGATGTCATCGATCGCGCCCGAAAATTGTTCGATGAAGTTATCGTCGCCGTCGCCCACAACGACCAGAAGCATCCGCTCTTCACGCTGGAGGAACGGCTCGGCTTTCTCCGCGGCAGCCTCGGCAAAATCAAGAACGTCGAAGTCGCACCGCTGGACGGTTTGCTGGTGAACTTCGCCCTGGCCCGGAAAGCGACGGCCGTTATCCGCGGACTGCGCGCCATTTCCGATTTCGAGTTCGAGTTCCAAATGGCGCTGATGAACCGGAAACTTGAAGCGACCGTCGAGACGATTTTCCTGATGCCGAAGGAGGAATACACTTATCTCAGCTCGCGGATCGTGAAGGAAATCGCGCGGCTCGGGGGCGACGTGAAGGATTTTGTGCCGGGACGAGTCGCGACGGAACTCAGGAGAAAGCTCAAGCAATGAAGGCGCACCTCCGCCACATCCAAGCGGATGGCCTGCATCTGGAAGGCGAGGAGGAATGTCCGATTCCCGAGCTTGCCGCGGAAGGGGTCACCTGCACCGGGCCGTTGCGTTACTCGCTCGATCTCGGGATTTCGGAAGGGGCGCTTTGGGTAACGGGCCATCTCGTCCAGCCGGTCGAATTGAAATGCGTGCGGTGCCTGGAGCCGTTTCCGTTCGAAATCGAAGTGCCTGCATTCTCCATCCACCAGGAATTAACGGGACCGGAGCTGATCGATCTCGCTCCCTACGTGCGCGAGGACATATTGTTGAATCTTCCCGCGCATCCTCACTGCGATCGCGAAGGCGGACGAAAGTGCCCGGCCGCGTTGCCTGAGACACCAGCGGCGGAGGCGGATAGCAAACGCGCGCCGGACTGGAGCGCGTTGGATAAGTTGAAGTTGCAATAAGGTTTCAGCGTTCAGGTTTCAGGGTTCAGGCGCGTTGCCTTTTTTCCTTCTGAATCCTGAAACCTGAACGCTGCCCACTTGTCTTTTCGCCAATCCCTGCTTTCCTACTCCGCTCATATGGGAGTTCCCAAACGCAAAACTTCGAAGATGCGCCTGCGCACCCGCAAGGCGTCGCATCGCTGGCAGCCGCCGCAGTTGAACAAGTGCACCCAATGCGGCAGCACCGTGGCGTCGCACACGGCTTGCCCTGCCTGCGGCTACTACAAAGGCCGCCAGGTCCTGAGCGTCGGCGCGTAGTTGTAGCCGGGGTCGGTGACCCCGGTCTGCTTTTCAGTCAATTACACCGGTCGGGATCACCGATCCCGGCTACAACTGCGGGAAGCCGTTACCATTTTTGATTTTGCATTCGGTCCCTGAACCCCGCAAAATCCCGCTCCGATGAAAATCGCTCTCGATGCCATGGGTGGCGATTTCGGCCCGCCCAATATTGTGAGCGGAGCCGTCCTGGCGCTGAAGGAGTATTCTTACATCGGGAAGCTGTTTCTCGTCGGCGACACACCCCGGATCGAGGCGGAACTCAAGAAGCATAAGTGCAACGATCGCCGGATCGAGATCGTCCACGCCACTCAGGTGGTCGATATGTGCGATCGCGCGGTCGATGCGGTCCGCCGAAAAAAAGATTCATCGGTGAGTCGCGCGGTTGATCTCGTAAAAAAGGGAGACGCGGCAGCCATCGTCAGTGCCGGCCATACCGGTGCGGCCGTCGCGGCTACCACGATAAAGCTCCGCACGCTTCCCGGAGTGGATCGTCCCGGCATCGCGGCCGTTATTCCATCGGAGACCAACGTCTTTGTCCTGATTGACGCCGGCGCCAATAGCGACCCGCGCCCAGAGCACATGCTGCAGTACGCCATCATGGGCTCGGTCTATTCGCGTCACGTGCTCCGCTACAAAAAGCCGAGTGTGGGTTTGATGTCGATCGGCGATGAAGACATGAAGGGCAGCGATCTGACCAAGGAAGTCTTCAAGATGCTCAAGCTGAGCGACCTTAATTTCCGCGGCAACATCGAAGGGCACGATCTGTTCGCCGATCCCGTCGAGGTCGTGGTCTGCGATGGATTTGTCGGCAACGTGATTTTGAAAACGTGCGAGTCGATCAGCGACGCGATCTTCAAATGGCTCAAGCACGAGCTGATGAAATCGGGGGCCCGGATGGCGGGCGCGTATCTGGCGCGGAACGCGTTTAAGACCATCAAGAAAAAGGTGAACTACGAGGAGTATGGCGGGATGCCGCTCCTGGGCGTGAACGGGATTTGCATCATCGCGCACGGGGCCAGCACGCCGAAGGCGATCAAGAACGCGTTACGGGTGGCGGCCGAATCGATTGAACACCAGGTGAACCCGCATATCGTCGAGGAAATCAGCCGCCATCATGAAAAAGCAGCCTCGCTCGAGCCCACGCTCCGGTAAGTCGAATCGCACCGTTTCGATCGTCGGCACCGGCAGCTACATGCCGGAAAAAATCCTGACCAACGCCGATCTGACCGCGATCGTCGACACGACCGACGAATGGATCACGACGCGGACCGGAATTAAGGAACGGCGCATCGCGGCGACGGACGAGCAAACCAGCGACATGGCCACCAAGGCCGCGCTGAAGGCGCTCGAGCAGGCGGAAGTAGACCCGAAGGAGGTCGATCTCATTCTCGTCGCGACCGCGACGCCGGACATGCTCTTTCCCGCCACGGCCTGTTTCGTCCAGAAGAAGATCGGCGCGAAAAACGCCGCCTGTCTCGATATCTCGGCGGCCTGCGCCGGCTTCCTGTTCGGCATCGAGATCGCGCAGCAGTTCATCACGTCGCACACCCACAATACCGTGCTCGTCATCGGCGCGGAGAAACTGAGCTCAATCACAAATTGGACCGACCGCAACACCTGCGTGCTTTTCGGCGACGGCGCGGGCGCGGCCGTCCTGCAGCATCGGGGTCGCGCGCATGGAGTGATCAGCACGCACATCGGGAGCGACGGCGAGTTCACCGATATTCTTTTCATGCCCGGCGGCGGCTCGCGTTGTCCGATCACGAAGGAGAACGCGCACATGCACCTGGCAACGATCCACATGACGGGCAAGGACGTTTACAAGCAGGCCGTCATCTCGATGCTGAACGCCTCCAAGAAAGCACTCGAGCAAGCGGGCCTTACCACGGACGACATCGCCTGCGTCATTCCGCACCAGGCGAACCTGCGCATCATCGAAGCGATCGCGGACCGGCTGAAAATCCCGCTCGACCGTTTCTTTGTGAATCTGGACAAGTATGGCAACACCTCCGCCGCGGCCGTCGCGATGGCGCTCGATGAAGCGAACCGCACCGGCCGGATCAAGCGCGGCGATTACGTGTTGATGGTCGTTTTCGGGGGCGGATTGACGTGGGCAAGCACGGTGGTGGAATGGTAACCATTGCAGAATTCAGATTGCAGATCGCAGATTTGACCTAATTCCCAATCTGAAATCTACATTCTGCAATCTGCAATGCTGATCGAAACTCACGCCCATCTCGACTACCCGGACTTCGCTCCGGATTTCGATGATGTCCTGCGACGCGCGACGGATGCCGGCGTCACCCGCATCATCACGATCGGGACGTCGGTGGAAAGCAGCCGGCGCGCGGTCGAGCTGGCTGAGAAATATCCGAACGTCTTCGCGGTCATCGGCGTTCACCCGACTTACGTGGAGAAATCCGGCGAGGACGTGATCACGCCGTTGCGCGAATTGGCGCAGACTCCGCGCGTGGTCGCGATCGGCGAAACGGGTCTGGATTATCACTCAATTCCCAGCGTGGAATTGGCCAAGGAGCGCAAGGCGACCCAGGTTTTCCTGAAAGTACTGCAGACCTCGACGGAAGAGCAGCTGGAGGCGGAAATCCACGACGGCGCCTACAAATCAAAACAGGCCAGCCTCTTTGAACAGCAGCTCGATCTCGCGGTCGAATTGGGACTGAACGTGGTGATTCATCAACGCGACGCCTGGACCGACACTCTCGAGATCATGCGGCCTTACACCGGCAAAGTGCGCGGCGTTTTCCATTGCTTCGGCGGCGCGCTCGATCAGGCCCAGGAAGTTCTCGATCTCGATCATTTGGTTTCATTCACGGGCATCGTCACGTTCAAGAATGGCGTGAGTGTCCGCGAAGTGGCGGCGAAAGTTCCACTCTGGAAATTCATGGTTGAGACCGATTGCCCGTATCTCGCGCCGGTTCCGTTTCGCGGGAAGCGCTGTGAACCGGCGCACACGAGGCTCGTGGCTGAGTCGATAGCCGCCGCCCGCGGGATTTCGCTCGATGAAATTGCAGAAGCGACGACGGAGACCGCCGAAAAGTTTTTCCGATTTAATCGATGATCCGCCGACTATTCTTTCTCGCCGCCGTCTCCGTTCTGATCAGCTCGTGCGTCGCGCCAGATACGCGCCATCGCATCGTGGTCAGCATCCCGGAACAGAAACTCGCGCTGCTGGATAACGGCGCGCTGATCGCCACCTATCCAATCTCGACGTCCCGGTTCGCAATTGGCGATGCACCAGGAAGCCGCGGGACGCCGCTCGGCGAATTGGAGGTCGCCAAGAAGATCGGCGATTCGGCTCCTAGCGGCATGGTGTTCAAAGATCGCAGAGCCACCGGCGAAGTCCTGGCGCCTGATGCGCCGGGCCGCGATCCGATCGTGACGCGAATCTTGTGGCTACGCGGACTCGAAGCGCAGAATGCGAACGCCTACAGCCGCTACATTTATATCCACGGCACGCCGGAGGAACGAAACATCGGGACGCGCGCCAGCTTCGGCTGCATCCGCATGCGCTCGCGCGACGTGATCCAGCTTTACGATATTGTCGGACCACAAGCGCGCGTTACGATCCTGAACGCGCCGCTAGCCGCGATGTTGCCGGAACCAAAAAAGGACGATTGAAAATCGCCCCTCCTTGAGACATCACGGCAGTTTGCCGAGCTGCTCGCGTGCGGATGTTCGAGAAAGCATCTCTACATCCGCATCCACCATGATCTGCACCAGCTCCTGGAACCGCACCTTCGGCTCCCAACCGAGAATTTTCTTCGCCTTCGAAGCGTCGCCGATCAGCAGGTCCACTTCCGCCGGCCGCTCGTAGCGGTCGTCGTGTTTGACGTATTCCTTCCAATCCAGGTCCACGCGCGCGAACGCCGTCTCGACGAATTCGCGCACCGTATGCGTCTCGTTCGTCGCGAGGACAAAATCGTCACCCGAGCCTTCCTGCACGATCCGCCACATTCCCTCGACGTATTCCGGCGCATAACCCCAATCACGTTTCGCGTCGAGGTTGCCGAGGAAAAGCTCCTTTTGCAGGCCGAGCTTAATCGCCGCGACCGCCCGGGTGATCTTGCGGGTCACGAACGTTTCGCCGCGCCGCGGGCTTTCGTGGTTGAACAGGATACCGTTGCTCGCGATGAGCCCATAGCTTTCGCGGTAATTCACCGTGGCCCAATAAGCGAAAAGCTTGGCAACGCCGTAAGGACTGCGCGGCCAGAACGGCGTCGTTTCGGTCTGCGGCACCTCCTGTACCTTGCCGAACATTTCGCTGCTCGATGCCTGGTAAAACTTGGAGCGAATCCCGGTCTCGCGGATCGCTTCCAGGATCCGGATCGTGCCCACGCCGGTGACGTCCGAGGTGTATTCGGGAATGTCGAAGCTCACCCGCACATGGCTCTGCGCGCCGAGATGGTAAACCTCGTCCGGCTTCAACTCGTAAAGCAGCTTCACGAGATTCACCGAGTCCGCGAGGTCGCCGTAGTGGAGGAACAAACGGACGCCGTTGATGTGCGGGTCCGCGTAGAGATGGTCGATCCGCGAAGTGTTGAACGTGCTCGCCCGCCGGATTATTCCGTGGACTTCATAGCCTTTTTCCAAAAGGAGGTCCGCGAGATAGCTCCCGTCCTGCCCCGTAATCCCAGTAATCAGCGCTCGTGTCATTTCGTTCCCACCATCAATGATGCCAGCACCGCGCGTTGCGCGGCAATTAATTCCCCGATTCCCTTCTTGCCCAGAATCAGCATTTCCGCCAGCTCATCGCTCGAAAATGTTGCCTCTTCGCCGGAGCCCTGCATCTCGACGAACTCGCCATCCTCCGTCGCAACCAGGTTGAAATCCACCGTTACCGCCTTGTCCTCTTCGTAATTCAAATCAACGACTGTCTTCCCGCTGAGGACCCCGGCGCTCACTGCCGCGACCAGTTTCCGGATTGGAGAGGAGTCGATCTTTTTTTCGTCGATCAATTTCCGGCAAGCCACGGCAACGGCCAGGCTCGCGCCGGTGATCGCCGCCGTCCGAGTTCCGCCATCCGCCTGGAGCACGTCGCAATCAACCCACATCGTTCGCGGTCCAAGTTTTTCGAGATCGACGACGGCGCGCAACGAGCGCCCGATGAGCCGCTGGATTTCTGTGCTCCGTCCGTCCAGCCGCCCCTTGGTGATGTCGCGCGGCTTCCGGGTGTTCGTCGAATACGGCAGCATCGAATACTCGGCCGTGAGCCAGCCGCCGGTCACGCCCTGTTCCTTCATCCAGCGCGGGACCGTCTCCTCGATCATCACGCCGCAAATGACGCGCGTATTTCCCATCGCTACCAGCACCGAGCCGGTGGCATTCGGCGCAATCCCAAGCTGGAACGAAATTGGACGAATTTGATCCGGCGCGCGGCTGTCGCTGCGTTGCATTCGCCAACGCTAATTGCCAACGACTAGATGTCGACCTTATCGTTGGACATAAACCGCATTTTCTCCAGGCGAACAGTGTGCCAGCTACTTTGGCTGTTGCTCCTGCCAGCCGCACTCCACGCGCAGGAAGAGAAATCCGCAAAGAGGGGATTCGTGTCGCCAGACAAGCAATGGGAATGTCGCGTCATCGATGAAATCGTCGTGCTGCTAAAAGCTGGATCCGATGCGCCGGTTCTGAACTTAAACGAGGAGATCGGACAACTGGCGCTTGAGTCAGGCGCACTGGTGTGGGCGCCCGATTCACGGCGGTTCGCCTTTAATTCGAGAGGGGGCGGGAAGTCATATGTCTGTGACCTCTACGAGCTCGCCGGCACGACCTGGAAGAAACTGCCCGATCTTTTCGATAACGCGAAGCCGGTGCATCCAATAATCGACCGGTCGTTGCGCAGACAGCTGAAGAAGCTCGGTGCCCGGCGAGACGCCACCTTAAACATGGTGATGTCCCAATGGCGGGTCCGTCGTTGGCTCGATAACGACACATTTGAGGCCTACGTCGGTGAAGGGCGGCGGGTAATGGTTCACGAGACCGATGAAGACTGGGAATATCTCGGCTGCGCGGTGCTCTTCCGGGGGAAGTGCGATAACCGCGGCGGCTGGAAGGTCACTTCGAGCCGCGAATTATCCGAAGCCGAGGGAGAGAAGATCAACCAAGCAGACGATTAGGGAATTTTGGGTGGACGCGAATGCCCGGTTTTGCGGGGGCCGTTCCGAAATCTTCATTTTCTCCCAAAAAATCGATTTTGGCGGTTGACGCTCGATTTTGTCTGGCTACCTTGCTGACCCCGCCTGAAGCGGGACTCCCGGGTCGCAAGACAAGAGAGTTGGTTCTGGCCTATTTTGGGACTGCAAATTGGAACTCAATTTTGTCCCGGCATGATGAACGGTCCGCCCGACGCGAAAGCGGCGGCGGGCAAATCAACGGGAATCATCGCCGGAGAAGAAATTGGGTTTTTTTGTGGGCCGAAAGAGGCACAGGGCCGCTGGTTCTTTGATATCTACATACAGGGTAGTAAATACAACTTTAAGAGCTGAGTCTGAAAATTAACGGCTTGGAGGTTAAGATCTCCAGGCCCGTGAGAGTTTCAGTTATCAAGT
>JBEEHR010000051.1:0-28655 GCA_041167505.1 Verrucomicrobiota bacterium | reverse complement strand
AATTGCAAAAAAAGCCCGAGCTTGTCGCGAAGCCGCAAGCCTCTCCGACCCCGACCGCCGCCGCGCCGAGTCCGACAGCGACACCGCCCATCCGCGGCCCTGAAGTTGAGACCGTGCCGGCGCAGCCGGGCAAGAAACTCATTGTCGAGGTTTCCACGGACCCGGGCGGCGGATTGAAGACCGAATTCAAATCCAACGTGGAAAATATTTATGTGCGCTGGCGTGGCCGGGGTCTGCCCGAAGGCGCGCGCGTGCGAGTGGCCTGGGTCGCGGAAGATGTCGGCGATCTGGTGGAACCGAATTTTATCATCGATGAAACCGAGAGCGTCGCTCCTGCTCCCGACGCAAGCGCGCGCTTCACTCTGGGCCGTCCGCCAGATGGTTGGGCCGAAGGGAAGTATCGGGTCGAGTTCTACGTGAACGATGAGCTGGAAGAAACAATCAAGGTAACGATCGTAAAATAATCCCCGTCAGGTTTCGGAAAAATTGTCTTGAGTGCCTAACGATCATCTTGCTAATCCTTCGGGAACCGAAGGAGACCCAACTATGATCAACCCAAGATTAGCGACGTTCGGATTTTTCCGGATTCCCCTCGCAGTCAGTTTGCCTCTTGTCCTCGCGACCAGTGTTCTTGCCCAGGACCCGGCGCCTACGGCGACACCCACGGTCCGGTCGTTCAATGAGAACGGCACGGAGGAAGCCACCACCGAACGCGTCTTCGTAACCGGGTCGGCGATTCCGACCGCCGCGGAAGTGGGGCCCAACCCGGTCCTGAATGTCACTCGCGACTTCATCAACAAATCCGGCGAGCGGAACACCGAGGAACTTCTCCGCAATCTTCCCGTGGCGAACGCAAACGGCGTCCCAGTTTCCAATAACGAGAATGGATCGAACACCGCTGTCGGCGCGGCTACAATCGCGTTACGCGGGTTCGACGCGCGGGCGACTCTCATCCTTCTCGATGGCCGGCGCGTCGCGCCTTATCCCACCGGCAACCGGCGCGTGGTTTTCATCGACTTGAACACGATTCCGGAGTCGTCGATCCAGAGCATTGAAATCCTGAAGGATGGCGCGTCCACCACTTACGGCGCCGATGCGGTGGCCGGCGTGGTGAACATCAAGCGCTACCACGATTATCGGGGAGCGGAGGCGAAGTTCGAGTACGGGAACACAACGGAGCGAGATTCGGGCACCATCAATACCGCGCTGACTTTTGGGGTGGGGGACGGGAAGACGAACATCTCCGGGACGATCAACTACTACCATCGCAATTCGATCTTCAACCACGACCGCAGTTATTCGGCGGTGCCGCCATTCTTGAGCAGCAATGCGAGCCCGTACAATCTCCAGGTAACGAACGCCGCGGTGGCGGCAGCCGGCGGGACGGTGATTCCGAGCACAAGCGGGAACCAGTTCGCGAGCGCGCCCGACAATACCAACGGCCTGGCGCCAGCCAACACCTATCTCTACGGAGCGGGCCGGCCCAGGTCGGGCCCCGACGGTTTCAACTTCAATGAATTTTCGCTCTCGTTCCCGGCATCCGAGCGCTACGGCGGTTATGCCGCGATGGATCACAAAATCTTCGGCGATGCGCTCGTGGTTTATGGCGACTTCATGTATCAAAACGTTAACACGCACAATGAGCTGGCAGCACCAGCGACGGGGAATTTCCAGACCCCTGGGTTTGTCACGCTCGCCATCCCGCCGCGGGTCGCCAATCCCGCGGGAACGACTCCGTTCGGGGGGCCCACTTATGCCGAAACCGGAGTGACTCCCGGCGCGTTCAATCCCTTTAACCCGTTCAACCAAATCATCTCCGGCGGAACGCGCGCGCGCCTGGCGGAATTTGGCAACCGTCTTTTCGATAACGAAAGCGACGCCTGGCTCGGCACCCTTGGCTTTCGCGGCGATAAGTTGATCAACGGAACCTGGGGTTATGACACCGGCTTCCGCTATAGCCAGATCAGGAACACGACCACGGGAACCCAGGTCTCCATCTCGCGTTTCAACCGGATCATGAACCAGGCCGACCCAATCTTTAATCCGGCCTCATCGGAATACATCGGCACGACGACCGCCTTCAATCCTTTCGGCGATTTCCGCGTTCCCATCGCGTCGAACGCTGCTTCGGTCGAGTACGCCCGCGTCCATCCCAAGGACATCGATACTTCGAAACTCGCCACGGTTGATGCGACCATTTTCACCAGCGCCCTTTTCGACTTGCCGGCAGGCGGAATTGGTTTCGCCGTCGGCGGGCAGTTCCGGCGTGAATCGCTGAACGAAGATCCCGACCAGCTCAACGTCATCGGCGATATCGCCGGCAATTCCGCGATCGCCGCCGCGCGCGGTGGACGAAAATCCTACGGCGTCTTCGTGGAGACGATCATCCCGATCTTCAGTGAAAAGAATGCGATCGCCGGGTTTCACACCTTCGAGATCAACGCCGCCGGCCGCTACGAAGCCTTCCTTAACAACGATACGAACGTAGCAGTGCCGAAAATCGGGGTGCGCTGGCAGCCGATTGACGACTCGCTTACGCTGAGATTCACCTGGGGCAAAGGCTTCCGCGAACCGTCGCTGGAGGAATTGTATTCCGCTCCGATCTCCGACATCCAGCCGTCGCATGATCCGAAGAATGGCGGCGCTTTCGAGCCGGAAACGACCACTCTCATTCAGAGCACCCCAACCCTGGCGCCAGAAGATTCGGAGACGTTCAGCGGCGGGTTTGTTTGGACGCCGAAGTTCATCCCGGGCCTGACCGTCTCGACCGACCTCTGGCAGATCGAACGGACCGGCGTGGTCCAGTCGGCGTTTCTTGATGCGGTTTTGGCGCGTGAGGCGGCCGGCACCCTGTTACCCGGGGAGCGGGTCGAACGCCTGCCGGACGGTACCATTACGCGGATTGTCGTGTCCAATCGGAACGAAGCGTCCCAGAAAGCAAACGGCGTCGATTTCGGCCTTCAATATCAGTATCAGACGGCGTCTTTCGGCACCTTTACCTGGTTGACGCAGGTGACCTACCTCAACTCTTTTGAAGTGCAGCGCGTCGCCGGCGGGCCGATCGAACAGCTGGCCGGTGTAACAACCGATCCCGGCCAGTCACAGGAAGGTTACTACAGGTGGAGAGGCAACACGCGGATCGACTGGGCTTATAAGGGCTTCGATCTCATCGCGACGGCTCGCTTGATGAGCGGCTTCATTGAGCAGGATCCCGACCTGATCACCCGTAACGTGGGAAGGCGAGTACTGTTCGACCTTCAAGCTTCCTACGACTTTAGCTCCCTGGTGGCGACGGCGGAAACGAGCCCGAGCTATTCCAAGAACGACAAGTCCAGCGTTTCCACGGACTCTTCCAGTCATCTGAGCTTCTGGGACACGATGCTGAAAGGCACCACCTTTACTGCCGGCGTCATCAACCTCTTCGACAAAGATCCGCCGTTCGCGTCCGGCCAGGGTGGAAATTCTGTCGGTTATCCGGGTTTCACTTACGATTCGACCGGGCGCTTCTACTACCTGCGCCTGACGAAGAAGTTTTAGAAGCGAGCGCAATTAGTTTTCGAAGCGGCCGGCGCACACTTGCAGCGCCGGCCGTGAACGTTTAGGCCTAGGACAAAGTGCGTGTCGCGATTGTCTCTGCCGTTCTCTTTCTCTCCGGATGTAGCGCTCTTCTTTTCGAGACTCTTTGGCTCCGGCTCGGCGGTCTAACCTTCGGAAACTCCGTTTGGTCCGCGGCGCTAATTCTTTCGAGCTTCATGGCCGGCCTTGCCCTGGGAAGCGCCATCGCTGCCTCATCGACGCTTCCGCGATCGCGGCCGCTGCGGGTCTACGCCGGCTTGGAAATGATTGTGGCGCTCTTTGGTTGCACGCTGGTGTTTGCGCTTCCGCTGCTTGGAGATTGGATGCGTCCAGTCTTCCAAGCCTTCTGGAATCACCAGCAACTTCTCAACGTCCTTCGTTTCGCCATCTCGTTTCTTATTCTGCTCATTCCGACCACTGCCATGGGATTGACTCTTCCCATTCTGCTGGAGGATCCGCTTCTAAAGCGCGGGGACTTCACACGCGGTATCGGCCTCCTTTATGGCGCGAACACGCTGGGGGCGATGGCCGGCGCGCTGCTCGGAGAAATGTATCTGGTCCGGCTGTGCGGACTTTGGGGCACGGCTGGGGCGGCCGCCACTGTTGGGTGCGGAGCCGCCGCCCTGGCATGGATATTTGGGGGGGAGGAGACGGTGATAGCTAAGGAGACTCCGCCGAGATTTCAGTTACGACTCTCGCTCTTAACAAAGGCGCCCTGGACTTTGCTGTTCGTGAGCGCCGGCACTGGCGCACTCCTTCTCGCTCTCGAAGTAGTCTGGTTCCGTTTCCTGCGTTTGTACGTTGTTTCCACTGCCACCGCCTTCTCCATCATGCTCGCGGTCGTCCTGGCCGGAATTGGATCGGGCAGCATTGTCTCGAGCCTGATCCCCGACCGCGTCCTGCCACGACGGCAACTGTTGCCCGTGCTGCTATTGCTTGCTGCCAGCGCAACGCTTCTCTCGTACCTCCTTTTTCCAGCGCCAGTCGGCAGCGCGTTCTCGTGGCAGGTGGGGCTACTGTCCCTGGCCCTGATGTTTCCTGTGGCGTTTCTTTCTGGTGCTCTGCTTCCCGCGATCGTGACGGTCGTTCAATCCGAGGTTACCAGCCGAATGAACAGCACAGGTCTTACGATCTTGTTTAACACCATCGGCGCCGCCGTTGGGCCATTGCTCGCAGGTTTCGTCCTTCTGCCTCGGCTTGGATTCCAGTCGAGCTTGATTATTTGCGCGGCCGTCTATGCCGTGCTCGCCCTGCTAACAAGTCAAAGGCAGAACTGGTCGCTGCGGCCACGTCCTGGAATCGTAATGGTTTCGCTCAGTGCGGTCTTTGTTCTGATCCTGGCGACCTTTCCCTACCATCGTGATGAGACCCATTTTGCGAATGCCCGCCGCCCCTACGAAGTCGACGGTTCCGTTCTGCTCAAGAAGATCGAAGGCACCGCGGATACCTTTCAACTGCTCCGCCGCGATCTTTACGGACAGCCTTACTACTATCGGCTAGTCACAAACTCCTATTCCATGTCGGGGACGATGCCGCGCAGTCAGCGTTACATGCGAATGTTCGCCTACCTGCCCATTGCGCTTCGCCCCGAGAGCGAAAGCGCGCTCCTGATCGGCTACGGCGTCGGCGTGACGGCGGATGCTTTCAAGCGCAATTCGCATCTCAAGCAACTCGATATCGTCGATATCTCGAAGGAAGTCTTCGATCTCGCCGATTTCTATACTGGTCCCGGTTACTCAAGTCCACTGCGCGATCCGCGCGTCACGACCTTTGTCCAGGACGGCCGCTTCTTCCTCCAGGCCTGTCCCGCACGCTACGACATCATTACCGGGGAACCGCCGCCCCTGAAGACGGCAGGCACGGTCAACCTCTACACCCAGCAATTCTTTTCGCTGATGAAGGGCCGGTTAAAGGATGGAGGCATCGCCAGTTTCTGGTTGCCTCTCTATCAACTCACCACCGGCGAAACCAAAACAATCCTGCGCGCCTTCCACAATGTCTTCCCGAACGCCTCTCTTTGGGCCGCCTCCGATTTGGAATGGATCATGATTGGTATAAACCCGCCTTTGCGAAAGCCGGACGAAGAGATCGCGCACAAACTCTGGACCGATCCCACGACAGGACCTGATTTGGTGCGGATCGGCCTCGAGGTCCCCGAGCAAGTGGCCGCTTCGTTCGTCATGGATGCTGAGGGAATCGATCGGTTGACTCAAGGTGTCGAACCGCTCGATGATTTCTATCCCAAGCGCCTGACCGATGCGCCGCCCGATTCGAATGCCGCCTACCAGCTAGGTTACAGCTATCTCGAAGCTTCCGGCGCGCTGCAACGTTTCTTCGCTTCCTCTCTTATCCACGACCTCTGGCCTAACGAGCGGAAGGAATTGCTGGAGACACTGTTTAGTATCCGCGAGACGCGCTATCGCTCAGAAATGTCGGGCAGTAACTGGTTGGCGGAGCTCGATCTCTACTTGCGGCATTCGCAGCTGCGCAATCCGGTCCTGGCCGTCCAGAACAGCGACGAATGGCGCGTGTCGCTGGCTCAACGTTTAGTCGTCCTCTCGCATTCTTTGTCGACTGACGCTTCACACGATCTCGTGGCGGCCGCGCTGGCTCGCCGGGATTTCGGAACGGCTATCCGATTGCTTGAGGGTGACAAGGATCGCGGGTTCTCGAACATAAACGACTTCTACCTGCTCATCTATCTCTACTGTCTGAATGGGAGCGTCGATAAAGCCGAAGCTCTCGCCAACTCCCACGCGGCATCGATCCAGAAAGATTGGTTCGTTGACTGGCTCTGGGGAGAATTGCAGGCCGAATTCGGATTTCGCCCTCCAAGGTAGGAAAGCTTCCTAGCTGGTTCTTTTGTCCGCGCCGCCAAAGCGCTCGATCCAGGCTGCGAGCTGTTCGTCCTCAATCTTGGCGAACAGGACCTCTGGGACGGTGATCGTAGCTCCCGGCGTAAGCGTGTCTGCCACGTTACTGGGGAATGCTGGAGAATCTTCGCGTTCCCCGAACGCTTTCCTGATTTTCGCGGAAGCCTCCGGTATGAAAGGCTGCGCCAGCGCCGCGAAGACCATCGCCAGGTTCAGGGCATAACGAATCGAAACTCCGGCCGAAACAGGATCAGTTTTCATTTTCGCCCAGGGCTCTGCCTTCTGCAGATATTCGTTGCCGATCACCCACATCGACCGCAGTTCGATGGCCGATTTCCGGAAATCCATTTCCTCCAGCAGGCGGGTTAGCGTCCCGAGACGTTGCTCGAGCGCACTCGTCGTTTCCGCTTCGAGGGGACCGTATTCGCCCTTGTCCGGAACGACGCCGCCCAGACGCGCGCTGCAAAACTTGGCGATCCGGTTGACGAAGTTACCGAAAACGTCCGCCAGCTCGTGGTTCACCGTCGCCTGGAAATGTTCCCAGGTGAAATTTGAATCGTCGGATTCGGGAGCGTTGGCCAGGAGATACCAGCGCCAGTAATCAGCCGGAAGTAGCTCCAGGGCCTGGTCCATAAAGATACCGCGATTACCGGAGGTCGAGAACTTACCTCCGTAGTAGTTCATCCAGTTAAGGCCCTTGATGTAATCGACGACCTTCCACGGCTCCTTGGAACCAAAGAGAGTTACCGGAAATCCCACACTGTGAAAGGGCACGTTGTCCTTGCCCATGAACTGGAGGTAACGAACGTTCTGCGCGCCTTCATCCTCGCGCCACCAGCGTTTCCAATCGCTCCCGGTCGTTTCTGCCCATTCCATCGTCGCGCCGACATATTCAATGGGCGCATCGAACCAGACATAAAACACTTTGCCTTCGAAGCCCGCGCGCACTTCGCCTTGATAAGCTACTGGGATTCCCCAGCTGAGGTCGCGAGTAATGCTGCGATCTTTCAACCCTTCATCGAGCCACTTCCGCGCGATCGAAGTAACCAGCAGCGGCCAGTCCTTCTTCGAATCAATCCATTCCCGCAGCCGGCCTACCATTTGGGATTGCTTGAGAAACAAGTGCTTGGAGTCGCGCAGTTCGATGTTCGTCGATCCGGAAACCGCGGAACGCGGATTGATCAGGTCGGCCGGATCAAGGACACGGGTGCAGTTTTCGCATTGATCGCCGCGCGCGCGGTCGTAGCCGCAATGCGGGCAGGTGCCGACGACATAACGGTCCGGGAGAAAGCGTTTATCATCGACTGAATAAACCTGCCGGGTCGTTCTCTCTTCCAGGAGGCCGTTCTGGTCGAGCTGGTGGTAGAAGTGTTGCGTGATCTCGTGGTTCTGAGGCGAGTGGGAGCGGCCAAAGTGGTCGAACGAAAGGTCGAAGCGATCTCCGAGATCCTTTTGGAGGATGTGCATTTGCGCGCAATACTCCTCGATCGGCAAGCCAGCTTCGTGGGCTGCCAGCTCGGCAGGCGTGCCGTGCTCGTCCGTGGCACAGATGAACAAGACCTCATTCCCGCGTGCTCGTTGGAAGCGCGCATAGGTATCGGCTGGTAACATGGAGCCGACCAAATTGCCGAGATGCTTTACACCATTGATGTAAGGCAATGCCGACGTAATCAGGAAACGGCTCATCGTGCTCGATCGACGATGTTAGTCCCAGCCGACCTGGCGGCCTTTGTTCTGAGCTTCAAGCCAGGACTGCAAGGGTTTGAAGTATTCCACCATGGCCCGGGTGGAAAGATCTTCGCCGGTCGCATCCTTCAAGACCTTGCGCCAATCTTCGGTGCCGCCTTTCTCCATGATCTTCTTTAGGAACGCTCCCACTTCCTTGTTATCGGCGTAGTTACAGGTCTGCGGGGGCTGGTGCAGGATCTTGCGCGCGATGTAGTCGTGAAGCTGGAACTTTAAGACCGTCGCGAAAGCATAGCTGTGGTAATAGCACGGGTTGTCGTTGATGTGGGTCTTGGTAGCGGCGTCGCACCATTCTTCGCCGCGCGCCGCCGGCGGCTCAACGCCTTGTAGGTCGCGAACATATTGCCACCAGCGCGCGTTCCATTGCTCAGGCGGAAGGCCGTTCGCGTAAACGTCGGCTTCCCAATGGGTCATCGTGCCTGAGGCCCAGAACATGAAAGGGAGCGACTGGGCGAGGGCGTCATTGAGGAGGAACGCAGTCGCGTCGGCCTTGAAGTCAGCCGGCAAAACGCCGCGTGATTGCAGATAAGGCACCTGGCTGGAAGCGAGCGAGATCAACTCGCCCATGCCTTCGTGGTAGCCAGGATTGGCGCCGGTGCGCAGCAAAGGCGGAACCTCCGGCCGCGTGTAAGCCATGAAATAGTAACCGTGTCCCAGCTCGTGGTGGGCTGTGTAGAACCAGCGCGAATTCGACTCGATGCTTTGAAGCGAGCGGATGTCGTTCTCAAGATCGACGTGCCAGCACGAAGCATGAGTGTTCTTTTTCCGCGGATCGCCAGGCTTAATCGGATAGAGATCGGACTTGGTCCAGAAGCTGGGGGGAAGCGAGGCAAACCCGAGCCCGGTGTAAAACTGCTCCGCGGTCTTGATAATCCATTCCGGGGTTTTGTCCTTGAACCGGTCATCGATGTTCGCGGCGTCCACCAGCCCGCCCCATTCCTGGCTCCAGCGGTTGTTGATCCAATGGGCGGGGATCCGTTTTGGCACCGGCTGGTGATACTTCTCCGCCAGCTTGTATTTCGTCCAGGTATGAAGCTGGAGATAAAGCGGACGGAGCTCCGCGAGGAACTCGTCGTGTAACTTCACCAGCTCGTCGGTCTTCATTCCATAAGCGGCGACCTGGAGCGCAAAGTAATCGTGGTGCCCCAGCTCTTTCGCGCAGCCGTTGCGCAGGTCGCGCAGTTTCACGAGGCCGGGCTTCAAAGCGGGGCCCGATTCCTTCGATGCTTCCCAGACTTTGCGGCGTTCGTCGAGGTTCGTGCTGCTATCGAGCTTGTTGTCGATGTCGTTCGCGGTAATCGGCTTTCCGTCGAGCTTGAACTCGAAGCTATTCAGGATGGAGGCTTGCCTCGTCTCGGCTTCGACGCGCGCGGCAACGAGCGAAGGATTAGTCATCGGACCTTCCGCCGCATTCAGGAGAAGCTGGTTGAGCTGGCGCACGGTTAGCTCGTTCAGCTCGGTGCGGTGGGTGAGCAGCTCTTTCGCTTCACTGATCAGCGCGGGATTGCCATTGAATGCCGCCGCGGCCTTCGCGGCCGTCTCGGCAGCCGCGTCATGAATCGGCGTCACGTCTGTGACGGCGAGCCATTGGGCCTCGTTGTTTACCCGGTAGAGTCCCTGATAACCCGCGTTCGCGAGCGCCAGGAAACGATCGGCGCGCTCCTGGATCGGCGACGGCGCGGCCGTCACAGCCAGCGCAGCGCCGAGAACCAGGAACGCGATCGTCTTTTTTAACGACAGCAATGGGTGATGCATGGCGCAAAGTAATTTGCGCGCACCCCAATGGGAAGCGTTCGTTTTCGCTCGCGCGGCGGGATTATTTCAACCACGACAGCGCGCGCACCATCGAAACGATGGGCCACGCCGACACGCTGATCATGATGACGAAGCAAGCTGCTTCCGCCAGGTAATCGCGTTTCACTTCTCCGGAGAGAAAATCGTTGCTGAGCTGGCGGAACGATGGCGAGAGCGCGGGAGTCGGCTGCCGGACGCGGTCGTTCGCCACGCGGAAATCGCTGTTGGTCGCCTGATAATTGTAATCGACAACAGGGTGCATCCGACGCGATCTCACCGGCATTTGTTCGCCGCGGTGGGATCCAGGTTCGTGTGAGATTTGAGGTGTAGGTTTCATATAGGTGTGGGCAGTTTTCGAGCACTGCGAAATTGGTGGCTGCGGCATGCAATGCCGGGCAGCGGGTTATACTGAGAAGCCCCTCGAAGGGCTTCGGCTTCCGGCGATTGCCGGGGGTTCTTTCTTAACTAAACGATAGGCTTTTAGGTGCGGAAGAATGTCGGGCGCCTTTGGTCGAAGCTGGCCGGAACATACTTAATGCCCTTAAGCAATTCCATAGTCCGAGTTCGATGTCAAAAACCGCCGCGACAGTGCAGGCGTAACATCCTCTCTCTCGAGATGTTGTGTAAGAAAAATATTTTACGATTGGACGAGCCACCGGCCGACCCAAGTTCCCCAGCCGTAAAAACCGAGCGGCAGCAGCCGCCCTTGGGCCGTCAGTTCGTCCACCTGCTCGCGCGTCGGTCCCGCTTTGTTGGTCGCGCTGATGTAGTCATCGATCACCATCCAGCAGCCGTCGGCAAAGCGATCTCCGTAGCAATCGATGTCACGCCGGACATTCGCGTCAGCGTCGAAAATAAAGAGGCCGACCTCGCCGGGAGCAAATCGTTCTTTCACGGTCGCGATGGTTGGCTGATCGAAGGACGACCCGTTGATGAGCCTGACGCGATCGATTAAGCCCGCGCGGGAAACGTGCTTCGTGAGGTCCCGAAAGATGTCCTTGCTAGCGAGGCGATGATCTTTCAGGCGTCCTCCCGGCTCGATGCTCACGAACGGCTTATCGCGACCGGAATCGCGCGCCCCCAGGCCAGCGGCCACCGTCGACGCGCCCAGGAACGAGCCAATCTCGAGAATGCCGCCGTCGCACACCTTCGCCATGTGGTAGATGAGCACCATCAGATCGGGATCGAGCATCGAGTAATCCGCGGCCTTCATCAGTTGATGATGCAACGGCTTGTCGTAGCGGTACTCGATGAGCCGCTGCATCAGCTCGAAACAATCCGCGATTTGGTCGCGAGAATTCACACCTAACCAAAGATCACGAGGCGAATCGAGTCCGGCAGCTGCTGGGCGACGCTGGTCACGACACTGCCCCCGAGCAGTTTCGCCATCGCGGTGCGTTGCGACGCGCCGATGATGAGGTAATCGACGCCGAGGGTCGCGGAGAGATCGAGAATCGTCGAAGCCGTGTCCTCGCTCACGGCGTAGACCGGTTGCACCGGAATATCGCGCTCGGCGCCGAGCTTCATCGTCAACGACATGATGGCATTCGCCGCGGGATCGTCCTGCCACCTCGCGCGCCCGACGGTGGTGGGCCCGCCGGTGAAGTAAACTGAGATTTCTTTCACGTAGAGAACACAGAGCGTGGCTTTGCGGAGCTGCGCTTCCTCGAGGGCGAACGCCAGGGCCGGCGTGACCCCGCGCGCGGCCACCATGATTTTTTGCCCTTCCGATAAGCGCGCTTCGAGCTTGGCTGCGAGATCGGGCGTCACCATCTCGGCGACCTGCCTGGCCACGGTCATGGTCTTGAGGCCGGAAACCTTGTGCGAGTACGCGCGCAACGCGTAGCCGCACAGGAGCACGCACATCGCGAAGAAGAGCGCTTCCGGTTTCGTTTTCGCGATCGTCACCTCGACGGCGGCCAGGATGAAAAAAGTCCCGCCCATGATGACGGTTTGATACCAGGGCAACCCGAGCCGTTTATTGAACGTGCATGACCCGAGATTCACCGCGATCGCGCCGACCACGCCGATCGCATAAAGACCGGCGAGGCCTTCGAAATCCTTCGTCACCGCCAGCACGAGGATCGGGGCCGCGACCGCGGCGATAAGAGGAATCTTTG
This sequence comes from Verrucomicrobiota bacterium, assembly GCA_041167505.1. Classification (GTDB taxonomy): domain Bacteria; phylum Verrucomicrobiota; class Verrucomicrobiia; order Chthoniobacterales; family UBA10450; genus AV80. The sequence goes on along the minus strand of JBEEHR010000051.1, from coordinate 16,546 downwards.
GAACTCCGTGGGAATTGAGGCGCGCCAGCTGACGCGGCATTTCGCCATCCTGCGCCATCATGTAAGCCACCCCGATCAACGCGACGATCGCCGTGTTCACCGCGCTGAGCAGCAGCAACCCGAAGACGATTCCGACGATGATGCTCAGCGCCTGGCCCACCGCGAGGCCGCCAGCCATTCCGCCGTAGACCTCCCCAAGAAAGCGCAGCATGTCTTCTTTGTGCGCGGCCAGCTGCGGCACCATGTTCTTCGGCAACGAGAGCATTGCCCAGCCGAGCAAGGCCGTTCCGAGGACGACCTCGATGGCGACGGGAACGATGGCTTTCGTCGCGGTGCGCGTGACTTTCGGGTGTTCCGGCGTCGAATCCGGATCGGCCTTCATCACGCCGGTGATGTTCGCTACGGCCTCCACTCCGCTGAGCGCGAGGATCACGCCCACAAATGCGATCCAGGTGTTTCCCAGGTTTTCGTGACGCGGTTCGAGGTGCTCAATGTTCAAGTGCGGCGCACTGAGGACGACAATGATTCCCACCACGATAACCGCGGGGATCGCGAGCCAGATCGAAACGCTGCCGCTGTGCTTCGGTCCGAAGTAATTGACCGCGCCGATAACCAGCACGAGCCCCATCGTCGCCAGCCGCGCGTACTCGCCCGGCACCCCGAGGTAGCTGACTGCCGCCCAGCCGCTCAACGCCGCCGTCACGATGAAGTTCGCGATAAGCAGGAGCGCGCCCGTCGAAGCCAGGAAACGGCTCTGTTGTCGCGCCGCGGAATAAACGCCGCCCCCGTCGGGGAAATGGGCGCAGACAATGATGTAATTGTAGGCAACGACCCCCGTCAGCACGCAGACCGCCAGGATGATCGGCCCCGACGAGAACCCGGCCGCGATGAAGGCGAGCCCGATGACGTAAGCCTTGCTCGTCCCCCAGTCGCCGTAGAGCAGGGCGGCGGCGCGCTTCCAGTCTACATTGCGCGGGCGATGAACGGCGGTGGGGTCGAGAATCGTAGCCATCGCGGTTCGCGGGATTCTCCGCCCACGCTTCCCGCAGACAAGCTCTTTCTTGATCGGGCCGGCGATTGCCCTCTTACACTTCCACCCGCGCGCCCAGCTCCACAACGCCGTTCGGCGGGAGACAGAAATACGAAGTGACGTCGCCCGCGTTCCGCGTCATCCACGCGAAGAGCGAGCCGCGCCACGCCGAGAGGCCTAGTTTGCGAGTCGCGAGAATGGTCTCGCGGCCGATGAAGTAGGTTGTGCGCATCGGATTGAAACGCAGGCCCGGTTCCTTCACGCCCTCGAGCGCCGAAGGCACATCCGGCTTCTCCATGAAACCGAAATGGACCTGCACGCGCCAGAAACCTTCCTCCATTCTCTCGAGCGACACGCGATCCCGCGCATCCGCGAGAAAGGGGACCTCTTCGGTGCGCACCGTGAGCAGGACGACTTGTTCGTGCAGCACTTTGTTGTGCTTGAGATTGTGGAGCAATGCCAGCGGCGTGCCGGTGCGATTGCCCGACATGTAAACGGCGGTGCCCGGCACGCGGCGAATGCTTTGGTCCTTTACGCTCGGCAGGAAGTCATCCAACGACAGGCAAATGTCGCCGAGGCGCTGGCCCAAAACGCGGCGGCCTTTTCGCCAGGTGAGCATGAGGAAAAGAATCGACGCCGAGACAAGCAGCGGGAACCAGCCCCCGTGCGCGACCTTGATCATGTTCGCGCCGAAAAAGGCGAGGTCGATCGTGATGAAGAACGCGGCCACGGGCAGGGCGGCCGCGGCCGGCCAATGCCAGCGCCTGCGGGCCACGACGTAAAACAGAATCGTCGTGATCAGCATGGTCGTCGTAATCGCGACCCCATACGCCGCGGCCAGATGGCTCGACGTTCTGAAGCCGAGAACGAGGCCGATCGAGGCAAGCATTAGCGCCCAATTCACCGTGGGCACATAGATCTGGCCAATGACGCGCTCGGAAGTGTAATTCACGCGCAGGCGCGGCATGTAGCCGAGCTGGATGGCCTGCATCGTCAAAGAAAAAGCGCCGCTGATGATCGCTTGCGATGCGATGACGGCGGCCGCAGTCGCGAGGGCCACCATCGGGTAGAGCGCCCATGACGGCGACATTCTGAAAAAGGGATTCACGGCCGCATCGGGGTGGTGGAGAAGAAGCGCGCCCTGGCCGAAATAATTCAGGGTCAACGCCGGCAGCACCACAGCGAACCAGGTGATGCGAATCGGCGCCGTGCCGAAATGACCGATGTCAGCATAGAGCGCTTCGCCGCCGGTGACCGCGAGGAAAACCGCGCCGAGAACCACAAAACCGCTCCCGCCGTTTCGGCTGAAGAACTGAACCGCCTGGAGCGGATTAATTGCGCCCAGCACTTCCGGCACCCGACCGATTTGATGGATCCCGAGAACCGCAATCACGAGGAACCAGAGAATCGTCACGGGACCAAAGACGCGCCCGACTCCGGTCGTGCCGCGAGATTGAAAGATAAAAAGCGCGACCAGGATTCCGATCGCAACCGGCACAACGTAGGGATCAAAGAGCGGCGTGGCGACATGCAAACCCTCCACCGCGCTCAAGACGGAGATCGCCGGCGTGATCATCCCGTCGGCGTAGAGCAGCGCGGCGCCGAACAATCCGAGAAGCAGGAGAAATTTCCCATGCCGGCCGACGACGTCGGTGACCAGCGTAGCCAGCGCAAGTATGCCCCCTTCGCCACGATTATCGGCGCGGAGAATGAGGATCAGGTATTTGACGGAAATGATCAGGATGAGTGACCAGAGAATGAGCGAGAGAACGCCGAGGACGTTGGCCGGGCTGGGCGGCAGCGCGTGCTCGCCATAGAAACATTCGCGCAACGCGTAGAGCGGGCTCGTGCCGATGTCGCCATAAACGATCCCGAGGCTGGCGAGACAGAGCAAAAGAAGCCGGCTCTTCGGAGCCACCGGATGGACGGGGACCGGATCGCGCGGCAGCTCTTGGGAAGTGGCAGGCGCCAGGGTTGGAAGTCCAGAATTCACCGGTCATTCCGAGCTTAGTCTGGGCGCGTGCCCAGAATAGTTAAAACGGTACTAAAATCCCGGACGCCTCATTTCACCCCGGGCCGGATAGACTAGATTGAAGGCGTGCTGGGCGAGTCCCGTTCGGGTAGAGTGGAGCAACTGTCCTTTGGGGAGATGGAAAACCAGGCTTCACCGCGCCCCGCTTTTGTACCGCTGAAAGAGTATTTCACGGCGGTCGCAGGAGTGGCTGCCCTCACGGTTGTTTGCTGGCTCCTGGTGCCGCTCACCGGTTACGCCTCGATCTCCCTGATTTATCTGCTGGGCGTTTTGCTCGCGGCGATGGTCCTCAGCCGCGGGCCCGTCTTGCTCGTCGCAACCCTGAGCGCTCTTTCGTGGAATTTCCTTTTTATCCCGCCGCGCTTCACCTTTCACATCGAGAAGGTGGAAGACGCGCTGACCTTCGCCGCCTACTTCATCATCGCGTTGACGGTGGGAAGTTTGACGGCGCAACTGAAAGCGCGGGAGCACCTGGCTGCTCAGGTTCAACTGGCGAAGAACTCGGAACGCCTGCGCAAGACTCTGCTCGATTGCGTCTCCCACGAGCTGAAAACCCCGCTGGCCGCGATCGGCGCGGCTAGCCAGGAATTGTTGCGGCTGCCGCCGAACGCCCAGAATGCCGAGGTGCTCAAGCAACTCGCCGGCGAAATCCATCACGGCTCGCACCGGCTGAATCGCGTCGTGAACAACCTGCTCGACATGAATCGTCTCGAGAGCGGCGTGATCCAGCCCAATTGCGAATGGTGCGATGTTCGCGAGCTGCTCCAATCCGCGATCGAGGTCGAGCGCGAATCGATCAACGGCCGCGAGGTCCGGTTGGACGTGCCGGACAGTATTCCTCTGGCCCTCCTGGATCATACCTTGATCGAACAGGCGATCGCAAAGCTGCTGGCCAACGCGGCCAGTTATGCCGAGTCGAGGTTACCGATCGAGATCGACGCTGAGTACAGCCACGAGCAACTGGTCGTCTCCGTAAGCGATCGTGGCCCGGGCTTTCCCGCGGAATCGGCCGAGCGGCTCTTTGAAAAATTCTATCGCGGCGACGGTCGCAAGGCCGGTGGCCTCGGCCTTGGCCTTTCGATCGCGCGTGGTTTCGTCGAAGCGCACGGCGGCAAGTTAACGGCCAAAAACCGCGACGGCGGCGGCGCCCGGTTCACCATTCGCCTGCCGGTTCGGGTGACCAGTGAGAACGCCTTGGAAACGGCTTCATGAAATCCGCCCGCACCGCCCTCATTATCGATGACGAGAAACAGATCCGCCGGCTTCTGCGCCTCGCCCTGGAGGGAGCGGATTTTCAGGTTTACGAAGCGGAGACGGGACAAGCCGGTCTCTCCGAAATCGTGCATCGCCGCCCTGATGTGGTGTTGCTCGACCTCGGCCTGCCCGACATGGAAGGCGTCAAAGTGCTTCGCCGTTTACGGGAATGGTCCGACGTGCCGGTCCTGATTCTTTCCGTTCGGGATGATGCCGAGGAAAAAGTCGCCGCGCTGGATGCGGGAGCGGATGACTACGTGACGAAGCCCTTCGATACCGCGGAACTCCTCGCCCGGGTGCGTGCTGCGCAACGCCGTTCGCTCACCGAAGCGGGCGAACCGGTTTTTACCTCGGGATCGCTTTGCGTGGATTTTTCGGCCCGACAAGTGAAACTCGGCGGCGCCGAAATCAGGCTCACGCCCACGGAATATTCTCTCCTCCGAGTCCTCGTCCAAAATGCCGGGAAGGTTGTGACGCACCGGCAATTGCTGCGAACGGTCTGGGGAGAAAAAGCCGAGACGCAGGCGCAATACCTTCGCGTGTATGTGACTCATCTTCGGAAAAAACTGCAGACCAGCGCCAGCGCCCCCAGTCTGATCAAGACGGAGGTGGGCATCGGCTATCGGCTCTCGGCAGAAAAGCTGTGAGGGATTGGCGGCGGTCTTAACGATCTTTTAGCGCTTTCGAGCTAAATTTTAATTAACGGGCGCGGGTCTGCCTGTTCGACGCTTGGGTATGAACGCAATCGTGTTTGTCGTCATGCCCGCAAGCGACAGCCAACGGCTGACAGAGCAAGTCGTCGATCTCCTGCCAACGGGTGGAGGCTCGAATCACACGAAAGCGAGCCTCCCCCAAATCTCCGAACCCGACCAAACCACTCCGCCATTCTGGACGTGGTTCATCGAGAACCCGCGCCGCTGCGGCGTGTGACCTGACAGCGCGAAATCGGACACCCTTGTGGTTCGGTGCCCGTCTGCCTGTGATCTGGTGTGATCGCGACCAACATTAAACGTCCGCGCAACGTCAACGTTCCGCGTGCCGCCGCGATCCTCTACGGCGACTGGGGAACGAGCAAAGCCTACGTCATCGGACTGGCGTTCGCCGTCGGCGGCTACGCCTCGTTTTGGTTGATCGCCGCGATGTGCGTCCTGACGGCGCTCGTCGGGATCAACTACATGATCATCTGCCGGCTCTACCCGGATGGCGGCGGCGTTTATGCGAGTGTGCGTCATCGCTCCGAAGTCATCTCGATCGTCGGTGCGTTTCTGCTCATCGCTGATTACCTGGTAACGGCGGCGATCAGCGCGCTCTCCGCGTTCCAATATCTCGGCGTCCCGCATCCGGAAAGATTCGCGGCGATCGCGATCTTCATCATCGGCCTGCTCAATCTGCTCGGACCGAAACACACTGGCGGCCTCGCGTTCCTGATCTCCGTGCCGACCGCTATCGTCGTCGTCACGCTGGGTCTATTCAGCCTTCCGCATCTTGGTCAGGCGATTGGAAATCTTCAGCCGCTCCAAGGCGGCTTCTGGCAGAACTGGGGCGGCTTCGTCGGCATCGTGCTCGCGCTTTCTGGCGTCGAAGCAATTGCGAACGCGACCGGCGTTATGCGTCTCGATCCTGGGAGCACGGAGGCGAACCCATCCGTCCGCAAGACGTCCACGCCCGCGCTCCTTTGGGTCATGGTCGAAGTTTGCATTTTCACCGCGCTGCTCGGGCTCGCCATGCACGCGCTGGGCGGATTGCAGGTTGCGAACGGCGACGTAAACGCGCCCGGCGCGGAAGGCGTGCGCGACTACCTGCTGCGCTACATGGGCGAAACGTTTGTCGGCGGCGCATTAGGGCCGGCGCTCGGCCACGCGTTCGGCTTCGCGGTCAGCATCACCTTTGGCTTGCTCCTGCTCTCCGCCGTCAACACTGCCATCGTCGATCTGATCACAATCCAATTCCTCATGGCGCGAGACCGCGAGCTGCCCGCGGTCTTTCAGCGCCTCAACAAATGGGGCGTGCCGAGCGCCGGCATGCTGCTCGGCACGCTCGTGCCGATGGCGCTCGTGGTTCTTGTGAAAGATATGGCCGGGCTCGCCGATCTTTATGCGGTTGGCGTCGTCGGCGCGATCGCCACCAATCTCGGCGCGACCGCGACTGATTGGAAATTATCGATCAAGCGCTGGGAACGAACGCTGATGTTCGCGACCTTCATCGTTATGGCCGCGATCGAATTGTCGCTGCTCATTGACAAACCGAACGCGCGCTATTTTGCCGTAACCATTCTGGCCGTCGGATTGATTTTGCGTGGGCTCGTCCAGGAACGGCGGATGAAGAAAGAAAATGGTAGGGACGCGGCGCTGCGGCGTCCGCTGAACGAGGTGTTGATGTCCAACGAGGCGGACGCCGCAGCGCGGCGTCCCTACCAGGAATCGATCCTCTGCGCGATTCGCGGCACCGGCCGCACGCTTGACTTCGCCTTGCGCGAAGCGCGAGAAACAGGTCGCCGCCTTTATCTGCTCTTCGTGCGCGAGCAGCGATTCATGACCGAAGAAGACCGAAACCGGAGATGGCCGGAGGATCCCACAGCCCGCGAGATATTCGAAGCCGCAAAGCTGCAGGCCGTCGATCGTCCGCCGCTTTTTTGCTATGCCGTCAGCGAGTCCGCGGCCACCACCATCGTCGATATCGCCGCCACTCTCGGGGCGTCGCGCCTGATTCTCGGCGCGCCAAATCGTAACGCGCTTGTGCAGGTTCTGCGCGGCAACGTCGTGCGCGAAGTCTCGGACCTGTTGCCGGACGAGATCGATCTCATCGTTTACGCATGAGAGACGGCAGCTAAGTCAACGCTGCCTGAATCCCGAAGCGTGGCGACGAGTTCCCGGTGCAGTCGCGCCTTGGGATGATTGGCGATTTCGTCTGCCGTTTTCATGAAGGAAGCGAGCTGGAGAAGGGGATCGGACCCTGGCCCCAGCGGCTGACGAATGATGCGCCCCTAAAACGTGGTGCGAAATCCGACAGCGACGCCGCGGCCGGCCAGCGGGAGCACTTCCTTCAGGAACGACAAGTGATCGCGCGCCTCTTCGTTCGTGAGGTTCGTGCCCTTCACATAAACGTAGTTGTAGGTCGGTCCGGTGCGGAACTTGTAGCCGACGCTCGCGTTCAGGAACGTGTAACCCGGCGTCGATGTCTCGAATGGCGCGACGCGATCCTGGGCGTCGACCCGCTGGCCTTCGATGCTCGCATTCCATTTTTCGCTCTCGTAGTTCAGCGACACGGTGTAGCGGAACGGGGTAATACGCGGCAAAGGTTCGCCGGTATCGAGGTCCGTCGCATGAACGTAATCCGCCTGCAGGCGCAGGAAGAAATCGTTCGGGTTCTTTTCGGACGCGGAACTTTCATTCTTCGTAATGACGGATTTCGCATCCTTCGGTTCCTGGTTTCGCATTCTGGTGATGGTCAAAGGCAGGAAGTGGAAGTCGACCTTCGCTTCACCCCCGTAGAACTCGGCGGTTTTCGGCGTGTAAACGAATACCTGGAGGCCATCCTCGAAGGTACCCGTCGGCGTGAAATCGATGAAGCCTTCATAGCGATTGTAGAAGCCGCTGATGGTGCCGGTGACGCGTCCGGCAGTTCTGCGCAAGCTCAGGTCGATGCCGATATTTTTTTCTTCGCTGAGCGTTGGGTCGCCGATGATGAATTGGAAGGTGGCGGCGTGCGGCCCGCGCGCGAAGAGCTCTTCCGCGGTCGGCGCTCGCTGGGAATAGGTGCCATTGACTGCAAGTTGCCAGCTCTCCGCAAAATCGTAGAGAACGCCGGCCGCCCCGCTAATCGGCAGAAAATCCAGATCCTGCTGGCTGGGAGAAGTCAGCGAAGTCAGGTCCGGATCACTGCTATCGATATGGACGGATTGATGCTCAACGCGGGCCCCCAATTGAAGTCGCACCTTCCCTAGTTTCAGCTCTTCGAACAGGAATGCCGCAATCTGAGTGGTTTGAGTAGGCTGAAGGAACGCCTCGCTACCGAGGACGGAAAGTTCCTTATAGAAAAATTGCCCGCCAATCGAGCCGTCCAAAGGACCGATGGGTTTATGCACGAGCTCGAGCCGTGAGTCGACGCCATTGGTCTTAAAGGTGGTGCCGACTTCATTGTCGTCGAGCTCCTGGTGTTGGTAATCGGTGTAGACGAACTTCGCGTTCATGGTCGAGAACCACGGGAGTGGATCGACTATTGAGCTCCGCACATTCCATTGACGTTTGTCCACATCGAGCCGCACATGCACCGGCGGCATCGTAGGATCGTCCACCTCGGGATCGTCGGGAACGCCGTAAACGGACAGGAACTGCGTGTAAGACGCTCCGATGTATCCCTTGTCCCAGACGTAGGAAGCGCCGAAGGCGTAGTCCTTGGTTTTTACAAACGTGTTTGGTACTTCGCCTTCCGGGTTCTCGCCAAACCCTCGGCCTGCGGCCTGGGCGGGAGTAAGTCCGGCGCGGATCCGTTCGTCGAGCGCGAAGCCGGGGATTTGGCGATCGTCGGTGCGCGTGTAGGCGAACTGCCCATGGAGGACGAGATGTTTCATCGGCGAAAGCGTCAGGGAGATGGCGCCGCTTCGTTCCAGGTCCGCGCTATCGAACCGGCCATCCACTTCGCCGCTCAAGTTGTTCGGAGGCTGCTCGACTGGGATGACGTTATCCGACAGATTAACCACGCCGCCGATTGCTCCGGAGCCGAAGAGGATCGTCGCGGGTCCGCGGACTACTTCAATGCTCTGGCTCAACAGCGCGCTGACGCTCGGTGCGTGATCGGGGCTGAGGTTGGAGACATCGAAGACCTCGGTGCCGTTGTTTAGGACACGGATGCGGTTGTCCGCCTGGCCGCGAATGACGGGACGGCTCGCGCCGACCGTAAAGCCGCTGCCGGCGACGCCGGGCTCATTGGCAAGCGTGTCGCCAAGGGTGGCGGCTGCTTTTTCCTTCAGATTGTTTTCGTTGAGAATCGTGACCGATTGGGCTTTGTCGGTCTCGCTTTGTTCAATGGCGCCGCCGACTACGACGACGCGTTCAGTTTCAGCCGTGCTGGACGGTGTGGACGAAGCGGTCGGGCGGACCGCGTCTTGCGCGGACGTGATGCTCACAACGGCGAGCACCGCGACTGCGGTAATCAGAAATTTTTTCATGGATAAGTTTTTTGAAATTCATGGGATTTGAGTGCGGGTGATGCGGCCTCGGTACAGTGAGCCGCAGTGGTTGTTGGTTGGCACGGGATCCGGGCCGCAAGACGCGCGCTGAAATCGAAACGCGAAACCCCGCGCGTGAACGCGGCTGGAAACTATGCCTGGGCGATTGCCGGCGGCGCGTGCTCGAATATGCGCGCGCTTACGAACGACGAAGCGACCCAAACCGGATGCTGCGCCGGAACAAAACAGAGATGGAATACCGGGGCTGGCGCGGCCACCAGAGGCGCGGGTGCCGGCTTGTGATAATTACCCGAGCCAATCAGGGTGACGGCGCATTCGTGTTGGGGCGTGTTGGCGTCTGAGTGAATCAGCTCGTGCCACCGAGGCACGGTACTTAGCGCCAGCGCCGAAAGGAATGCGACACAGGTCCAGCCGATGAGAGCCCTGTGAACCAAATTCCGCCTGACCTTCCGCTCCATTGGCTCGCAGATTCTCTCGACCGCGCCGTTAAGGCAATAACTTTCTCGCCCCAGGGCCGAGTGCGTCTGCTAGAAGCCGATGATCACGTCGATCGCCGCGGTAAAAATGGTGTCGTCGGTCGAGTCGTTGAACGGCCGCGTATCGCTGAAGGAGTGGTCGACTCGCAATTCGGGCCGAATGGTGAGGCTGCTGAGCGGTTTCGGAACCGGCGGTTTTATATCGAGCCCGATTGTGAGAGCGCCATAAGTTGTCCGGCCACCGCCGACCGTGCGCGGATCGGTGATCGGCGCACCCTCGAGCGCACGCATCGGATCATGGGAATCGGCAAACTGCGCGGCGTAGAAGCCCTGAGCATCGCGCCAGATTTCGCCGCGGATCTTCGCCGTGATCTTGTCGTTAATCGCGTAGGTGAAATACTGCGCCACGCCATAGGCGCTGGCGTCCGCGCCGTCATCGTGGGTGTAGTTGATGTCGGTGATCGAGGTCAGTTTGTCGGTGATCTTCCAAGTCGTGGTGATCGTGTTCAGGTAACGGAGAGCGTGATCGTTGTGCGGCGTTTCGGGACCGATGTGCGTCGCCGCGGAGACGACAAACTTCTCTTCATTGAGATGGAGCCCGATCCCGCCATGGAATGCCGGCGCGTCGTTATTGTCGTCGATACTGGTATTGACTCCGCGGGTCACGCCGGCCACCAGGTTCAGCCACTTGGTTGCGTAAAGAGTAAACAGCGCGCCGGTATGGTTGAAGGGGATGGCGAAATTGAAAATGTAAGTGTGCGAGTAAAAGGGGTTGGTGCGGGGGTCGATCGTTTCCGCGCCTTCCAGCGTAACGAATTTCCCGACCTTCACATCGATGCCGCCTTCGGTGAGCAGCGGCAAATGCAGGCTCAGATAGGCTTCGGGAATGTCCGGCTGATAAAGGCTGTTCCGCATCGCATGGTCGAATAAGCCGAGGGAGTGGATGTAACGCGCATCGGTCCCGAACATGAATTGGAATTTGAATCCCCAATCGAAGCCAACCTTCGGATCGAGGACGCGTTCCGCCGTGATCACCGCCTGGTTCATTACGAACTCGTTGCTCCGGTCGTCAAAAACCCGGCCGAAGTTCTGGTTGTCCTTCGGAGAATCGACGTTTCCGGTAAAGCCCGTCTCGACCCAGCCGTAAATGGAAAGGCGCGACTTCGCTTCTTCTTTTTCGACGAACTTTTTTTGAGCGTCTTCCTCAGACGGAGTGAGGGTTTGCGCCCGGGCGTGGCCTGCCGAGATCGCAAAGAAAAGGGCCGCGGAAAAAGAGGCGGATCGGGCCCTCAGAAGCTGAGCGATCATCAAGAGAAACCGGGCGGCCCAAATCCGAATTAGAGCGGCTGGTTCGACCGGATCACAACCTCATCCACTTCCAAATAGGCCGTCTCGCCGTGGATCGCCTCGTCGAGCCCGAGCTCTTCGTGCGACTCTTCCACCCGGACGACGGTGATGCGGTCAATGAGCCACAGCATCGCCAGAGTGAAGCCGAACGCCCACACGGTTGAAAACAATCCGGCACCGAGTTGTTTCAGAAAGAAGCTCGAATCGCCGGCGAGCAATCCGTTCACGCCGCCGTTTTCCGCCGGGTTCCACGCCGTCGAGGCGAACACGCCGAGCAGAATAATTCCCAGCAAGCCGCCTACTCCGTGCACACCCCACACATCGAGAGCGTCGTCCCAGCCGAGCTTGTTCTTCAAAGCGCACGCGTAGAAACAAACGACACCCGCCACGGTCCCGATGATGGCTGCCGTCGCAGGCGACACGTAGCCCGCCGCGGGAGTGATCGTGGCCAGACCCGCGACCGCGCCCGTAAGCAAGCCGAGGAATTTCGGTTTCTTTGAAACTCGCCAATCGACCAGCAACCACGCGATAGCCGCAAACGAAGCGGAGATATCGGTATTGATGAACGCGACGGCCGTGATGGAATCTACCCGGAATTCGGAGCCGGCATTGAAGCCGTACCAACCGAACCAGAGCAAGCCGGTGCCGAGCGCGACCAGTGGAATGCTGTGCGGCCCGCGATCGACGACCTTGCGTTTGCCGACGTAGAGAATGGAGGCGAGCGCGGCAATGCCCGCGATGTTGTGAACGACGATTCCGCCCGCGAAATCCTTCACTCCCCACTGCTGCAGGATGCCGCCACCCCAGACCATGTGGACGAAGGGGAAGTAAACGAGAATCAGCCACGCTGTCAGAAACAGCATGTAAGCTTTGAACGTGATTCGATTCGTGAAAGCCCCCGTGATCAGTGCAGGGGTGATGATCGCGAACATCATCTGGTAAGCGCAGAAGACGAGCATTGGGATGGTCTCGTTAGGCGAAGGGGTCGAGAGCGTGATGCCGCGCAGGCCGGCCCACTGCAGGTTGCCGACGATTCCGAAATAGTCCGTGCCGCTCTTCTGGTCGCCGGAAAAACAGAGCGAGAACCCGAAAGCCCACCACAACACCGTGGTCCAGCCCATCGAGACAAAGCTCTGCATCATGATGGCCAGCACATTCTTTCGGCCGACGAGTCCGCCGTAGAAAAATGCCAGCCCCGGCGTCATCAACATCACCAGGCTCGCGCACAGGAGCATGAAGGCGGTGTTCCCAGTATCGAGATGCAACATAGATTATCCCTCCGTTAGGCGGCGAGATTGGATCGTTAGGCTAAAGGCGTCAAGGATGGAGACCGCGCCTTAACGGAGTGATATCATCGCGTCGGAGAAAGCGGCTGCAAATTTTCGCAGGTCATCTTCGGCGATCTCCGAAATTGCCGAATAGTTCATCCCGGCCGCGCGCCAACGAAGGATATGGTAACCACGCCGAGGTTTTTCTCCTTTCACCTCCTGGTTGCCAGCCGTGGCGGGCCAGACAAAAAGATTGATGAAATGTTTGCGCCGTTCGTAAACCAGCGCGGCCACCGCGCGCCCGTCGATGTATTCGACCCGCCCACCAACCAGTGGGAAGCCCTGGCTGGACAAGTCCTCAACGGGAGGCGCGAAATCAAGTTTGCCTTCGAACCAGGGACGTACGGTGTGTTGGTCTGAAGAAATCACATCGGTCAGATGGGTGCCGACGAGGGAACGAACATGGCTGTCGGTCAATTCGGCCAGCAACGTCTGCTCCCTCGATTGGCGATACAGATTTTGCCCCACGAAAAAACCCAGGAGAATTCCGGCGGCCATCGCCAGGCCGGTCGTGATCCAGGAACGCGAAGCGCGGCGAACCACCACGTTTTGCGGGATGCGATCAGCCGCGCGAACAGTCGCCAGAACGCTCTCCCTTAGATCGTCAGGCGCTGGAAAATATGCCGAGTGCGCCGCCTGTTTCAATGCCTGCAAGTTCTCGCGAGCTAAGGCGCAGGAATCACAGCCGCGCAAATGTTCTTCCACCTCGAGACTGCGAACAAGGTCCAGCTCGCCGTCGCTGTAGGCGGCGATCAGCCGCCGGGCGTCATCGCAATTCATGACGCGATTCCTCCCGAATTGTTTTCGCTCTGACTAAGGATGCGTTGCAATTGCCGGCGGCCCCGCGCCAATCGCGACATGACGGTCCCGATCTGCACGCCGGTGATATCGGCAATTTCCTTGTAGGAATAATTCTCCATCTCGCGCAAAACGAGAGCTTCGCGGAAGTCCGGCGACAATTGCGCGATCGCGACGCGCACCGCTTCGATGTTAGCGCTGCGCGCGAAGATTTGCTCTGGGTTAGCGGAAACGTCTTCGAATTTCTCCATCTCTTCCTCGGGATGAAAGACGTGCTCGCTCTTTTGGCGGCGCTGGAGCCATGAGTAAACGGTGTTGCGCACGATGGTGAGGAACCATGACCGCGCGTCGCCGCCGCGAAAACCGCTGAAGAATTTGAAAGCCCGCAGACAGGATTCCTGGACCATGTCGCGGGCATCATGCTCGTTGCCGGTGAGCCAGCGCGCGAGGTTATAGGCCGCATCCAGGTGCGGCAAAATCGTTTTCTCAAAGGGCGCGGTTTCGTTTTCCACCGGCTGTGTGCTGATCCGGTTCAAACTAGTCCAGACTGCTCGCAGCGCGATTTTATTCCCGCCTTCAAAATTAATTTCCGCGGGGGAATAAACGCCGGCATCACGCGGTCAGGAAGGTCGAAACAATTCATTTATGCACAACGATTACCTGATACACGATCACAACCATGACGACGTTGACCGGCGGGGCTTTCTGAAATGCATGGCCTGGGCCGGAACGGGCATGCTCTGGGCCGCGAGCGGCGGCCTCGTCGTCTCGAGAATTTTGCGGCCAGGCAGCGCCCAGGCGGCGGAGGTCGGCAGTGATTTCACCTTCGTGCAGATCAGCGACAGCCACATTGGGTTCAACAAGGAAGCAAACAAGGATGTGCTCGGCACCTTGAAGGAAGCAGTGGCCAAGATCAACGCGCTGCCTGCGCCGCCGGATTTCATTCTCCACACCGGCGATCTCTCCCACCTCTCGGAGCCGGAGGAATTCGACACCCTCGAGCAAATTCTGAAGGATTGTAAGAGCAGCCGCATCTTTTACGTCCCGGGCGAGCACGATGTCCTGAACGACAACGGCAAACAATATCTCGAACGCTTCGGCAAGGGAACAAAAGGCGAGGGCTGGTTTAGCTTCGATCACAAAGGGACGCATTTTGTCGGCTTGAATAACGTCCTCCACATTCGCGAGGGCGGGCTCGGCGTTCTCGGTGAGGACCAGCTCGCGTGGGTCGCTGACGATCTGAAAGCCGTTTCCGATAGCACGCCTGTGGTTGTCTTCGCGCACGTCCCGCTCTGGGAAGTTTACTCGCAATGGGGTTGGGGGACCGAAGATGGCGCACGCGCCCTCGCGCTCTTGAAACGTTTCGGTTCGGTGACCGTACTTAACGGCCACATCCACCAGGTGATGAAAAAGACCGAAGGGAACCTGAATTTCCACACCGCGATGTCGACTGCATTTCCGCAACCCGCGCCCGGAACTGCGCCGAAGCCCGGGCCGATGAAAGTGGATGCTGGGAAATTGCGGAGCGTGCTCGGCATCACGGATGTGACTTACAGCGAAGGCAAACATTCGCTCGCGGTGGTCGATGCCGCCCTTGGTTGAAGCGTCCACGGTGCGAGCAATGGGCAAAGAATTCTGGTTGCGAGTTCACGGCGGCAGCACGCATTTTCCAATCGTCCTGCTGTTCGTGTCCGTGCTCTTCGATCTGCTCGGCCTTTGTTGGCCCGATCGATCCGCCCGACGTGGGCTGCGCTTCGCCGGATTCGGCGCCGCGTTCATCGGAGTTAGCTTTACCTTTGTCGCCGTCGCGTCCGGTTTGCTGATCAGCAACTGGCGCACCCTCGGCACCGGCGCGCTTCTCCGGCACCATATTTTCGTGTGGCCGGTCTTTGGAATTTCAATCGCGCTTGTCGTCTGGCGTTTGCTCATGCGTGAGCGAGCGTCATCACGCGCGTTTGGAATTTACCTCATTGGAATGTTCGCCGCGTCGGTCCTCGTTTTTGCGGCGGGCTACTGGGGCGGCGAGCTGGCTTTGGCCGGTCAAGCGGGTCAATGAGAATTGCAGGAGCGGTGAAAGCAGCGCTCTGCGCGGGCGCGATCGCGGCCAGCCTGTTGGGCGGCACCCTGGCGCTCGCCGAGTTCATGCAGAAAAAATCCGCGCTCCAAGCTTCGCTCTCTTCCACAAATTCACCGCAAAATTCGCTGGTCGCGCAAGGCCAGCATTTGTTCCTGATGAACTGCGCGCATTGCCATGGTGATGACGCCCGCGGCGACGAAGGGCCCGATCTGCATGGGTTGCGCAAGACGGACGCGCGTCTCAGCGCTCTCATCAACAATGGCATCAAAGGCGAGATGCCGCGGTTCAATCAAAAGCTTTCTCCATCCGACGTTCAGGCGCTCGTCGCTTTTCTCAATTCATTGAAGTAGCGCGGAGCAGCCATAGGTATGTCCGCTTCTCTTTCCGAATTCGGCGTTCGGCGTTAGGCGTTCGGCGTTTTCTTCCTGTCTTTACCCGCGAACCGCCTTCATCGCCTGCCGGATAATCCGATCGATCAATTGCGGGTAGGTCAGTCCCGCCTTGCCCGCCGCCTGGGCAAAGTCCTCGTCCGCGGCCAGGATCGGGTTCGGGTTCGCCTCGATGAAGTAGATCTCGTTGGCCGCCGTCAGCCTCAAGTCGATGCGCGCGTAGCCCTCGATGGTGAGCAAACGATAAATGCGTTTGCACGTCTCTTCGATCTGCGCGACCAGCGCCGGCTCAAGTCCTTCCGGGAACTGGTTCTGTAACCCCCAGCGTTTCCGATATTCCTCGTCCCACTTCGCCTTATAGGTGGCGATCTTCGGTTCGTTCGCCGGCACTTCGCGAAAGATTAGCTCGCGAATTGGGAAAACAGTAAGCCGCGTGTTGCCCATAATACTCACGTAAAGCTCACGGCCGTCGATGTATTCCTCCGCGATCGCGTCGCTGGTGTGTTTTTCGTGAATGAACGCGATCCGTTCGCGGAATTGCTCCTCATTCTGGACGAACGACGCCCGCGAAATTCCGTAGGACGCCTCGTCTTTCACCGGTTTCACCAAAATCGGAAACTTCAATTG
>JBEEHR010000050.1:0-5641 GCA_041167505.1 Verrucomicrobiota bacterium | reverse complement strand
TCATCGGTGCGGTCACGGGCGGATTAGCCGGCTTGATTGGTCTCAGCGTTCTGGAAGTCAACTGTCCGAACCTGAACATATTTCACATCCTGGTGTGGCACTGGGGCGTGGTCCTGCTCAGTTCGCTCGCAGGCGCGCTGGTTGGCACTGCCACAGAATATTTCGATCGCCCGCGGAATCAGATGTTTTGACGCCCAGCTCGGCAATCGTGACAGAGGACCGTCAGGCCTCATGGGCGTCAATCTGGCTTTGGTCCTCCTGGTAGGTTACTCCCGCTGCGCTCAGCGTTCACGATCCGGAACTGCTTTTTGAGCGGTGAGCGGATGCGAAACCGGCGGTCGCATGTGCGGCTATCAACTCTTCCGCCTCCGCGGTTGTCGCGTAGGGAACGAGCGTGCAGTTCGGGTGCGTGTTTCCGCTGATCAAAAGCGACACGTTCTGTTCAACCTCCCGACGATAGAGGAGAACAACCTTCTTGTCAGTGGCGCCCAAGAGGTAGCCAGTCTCGAATCCGAGTCCGAAGGAAGACCCGGAAACCTCGGCGATGAAGAGCTCGCACTGCTCCAGCCAGGCCATATCACGCCGGAATACTTCTTGGGGGCTGATCGATCGGTCCGCTTCCCAGGCCTTGTCGCTGACCAGGTGGCGCGTCAACACTTCGTGTCCCATTTCCTCCAGTTGATGCACGACTTTGCGTGCCGTGTCTATACTCGACCGGTCGCCCGCGACGGTGAATCCGAAATAGATCTTCATGCTCATAAATACTTTACCGACCACTGGCGTAACTTTTCAACACCTTCTCTGCGAACTGGTGAATGAAAGGAAGTCATGACAAACCTGCGTTTTCTCACGGTCACACTCTGCTTATCCGCCGGAGCGTTGTTTTGCGTGGCAGCCGATAGCGGCGCGACCCGGGTGCCGGTGCTTCTGGAGCTTTTTACGTCAGAAGGCTGCTCGGACTGTCCGCCGGCCGACCGGTTGCTCGAACTTCTCGACCAGAAGCAACCGGTCGCCGGCGCCGACCTGATCGTGCTCAGCGAACACGTCGATTACTGGGACCGCCTCGGCTGGAAGGATCCGTTTTCTTCGTCGCAGTACACAGCCCGCCAGCAGGACTACTCAAACAAATACAACTTCGACGGCGTATATACGCCCCAACTGGTAGTGGACGGGCGATTCGGGCTCGTCGGCAGCAATGGGCGCGAAGCGTCATCGGCAATCCAGAAGGCAATTCGCGAGAAGAAAATTCCGATCGAGATCTCCAACGTCTCTCGCGATGGCAACCAGATCACGGCGCATATCGAGTTGCACGGCGATCAGAGTTTCAAAGGCGGGCGAGCTGTCTTATACGTCGCGATCGCCGACAACCGGGCGGAGTCCCACGTCGCTCGAGGAGAAAACGCCGGGCGATCTTTGGCGCACGTCGCCGTTACGCGAGTCCTCAAACAGGTGGGCGTAATCGATCTCGACAGCGCCTCCGCGAAAGACATCACGCTGGTGGCTCAACCGGCGGCGACCGGATCTCGGCTCGTGGCATTCGTTCAAGACGCCAGATCGGGACACGTGCTCGGGGTAGCGGCGCAAAGACTCTAACAAAACAAGAGGTGGTATATCTAAATGAAAACGAAATTCACATTGCTTTTATTCACGGTGCTTGGCTCCGTCTGCTTCGCCCAGGAGGTTACAGCGCCCACGAATGAGCTTGCTTTCGGGCTCGGCGGAATTCCGGCTTTTCCCCGAAGTGGTACTGCAACCCTCGAAGCTGGATCCGGCGTGGCATTTCAATTGAATTACGGGCGTCGATTCCTTAACGGCAGCAAAGTCGCCCTCTACGGCGAAATTAACTTTGTGGCAAGCCCGTTGCGGGACGTCTCCAGTTCCGTCACCACGGCGACTCAGAACTTCGCCAGCCTTTATCTCACGCCAGGAATTCGGGTGAAGTTCAAACCCGCATCAAGGGTTTCGCCATTCGCCGTAGTCGGCGGCGGTTATGCGGACTATGAGCAAAGCACGACGCGGATCAATGGCCAGCCCAACTCGGTTTCCCGGGAGCTCGCTCGCGGGGTGTTCGATTTCGGCGCCGGCGTAGATGTGCGCGTCTGGCGATTCGTTGCCCTTCGAGGCGAAGCTCGCGACTTCTACACAGGCTCGCCAGGCTACAACGTTGCCGCGATCTCAGGCGGGCAGCATAATGTAACGGCAACTGGCGCGTTCGTCCTCCGGTGGCACTAAGAGCATGGTCATGTTTCGCAGAGTCCCCAATGTTCCGTATTCATCGGTCACTCCTAGTCTAGGAGCATCTACCTAAACCGCCGTGGTTTTCTCGCGTCGATGACGCTCGGTATCAGTGGCGGCGCCGCAATCGCGGGCGCAAAACTTAATGCAGTGAAGAGCCCCTTCAGCACGACCGAAGCGCCGACTCCGTATCAGGACGTGACGACGTACAACAACTTCTATGAATTCGGCACCGCGAAGAGCGATCCCTCGTACACCGCAAAAAACTTTCGAACGATTCCCTGGACGATCTCCATTGAAGGCGCGGTCGCGAAGCCGCAGGTACTCGATCTCGACGCTCTCCTCAGAATCGCACCGCTCGAAGAACGAATCTACAGACACCGGTGCGTCGAAGCGTGGTCGATCGTCGTGCCCTGGATCGGGTTTCCACTTAATGCGCTGCTCAAAGCTGTGGACCCGCTTTCGAGTGCGAAGTACGTAGCGCAGTTCACGCGGTTTCGCCGGATGCTCGGATTGTTCGCGTTCTTCTACGGAAGCCTCCATTTTCTGACCTATCTTTGGCTCGACAAGTCTTTCGATCTCGCCGAGATCTTAGGCAACATTGGGAAGCGGCCTTTCATTACGATCGGCTTCACGAGTCTGATGCTCGTGGTTCCGCTTGCCGTGACGTCGACGGCCGGCTGGATCAAGCGGATCGGCCCGCGCCGCTGGCAATGGCTGCATCGGCTGATCTATATCAGCAGCGTCGCCGCCGTGATTCACTACTACTGGCTCGTAAAATCTGACATTCGTTTACCCGCCCTCTACGCCACGATCCTGATGCTTCTTCTGACGGCACGGCTTCCTGGACTGCGCGCAAACAGATCGAAGAGGACGACGACGCTGAGGCTTTTGAGCATCAAGCGGCAAACCAACGATACCATTGTCCGGGAGCCAGCGGCTGGGCGCGAGACCCGGGCAGTTTCTCACATTCGACTGGATCGTAGGTGGCAAGAAGCTGCCGCGCTCCTACTCGATATCGTCATCGCCGTTGCTCACCGCTTATGTTGAAATCGCCGTTAAGGAACAAGGCATCGTCTCATCGTTCCTGAATCGCCATGCGCAGGAAGGTCTGACAGCGGAGGCGCACGGACCCTACGGCCAATTCTATTTCGACGAACGGCAGCACCGAAGCATTGTCCTGTTCGCGGGCGGGAGCGGAATCACACCCATCATTTCGATGCTGCGGTACATCCAGGAGAGCGCCCCCGACACAGAGATCACGCTGTTCTACGCCGTCCGCACCGAGCACGATGTGATCTTTGAAGAAGATCTCGAAAAACTGAAGACGCGGCTGCCGCGGTTCCGCTGCCTGGTCGTCGCGAGCAGACCGGGTATGCAATGGCGCGGATCACGCGGTCACGTGAGCCGTCCGCTGATCGAACAACACCTGGGGCAGTTCAGTCACCAGAAATTCTTCCTTTGCGGGCCGGCCAGCTTCATGGCGACAGTGAAAGAGATCCT
Organism: Verrucomicrobiota bacterium; assembly: GCA_041167505.1. GTDB lineage: Bacteria > Verrucomicrobiota > Verrucomicrobiia > Chthoniobacterales > UBA10450 > AV80. The sequence continues at coordinate 1,903 of JBEEHR010000050.1, read as the reverse complement.
GACATCTCTCGGGGTTCGCGGCGAACAAGTTCTGCAGGAACGCTTTACAATCGGCGCGCCGGCTTCGATGCGCGACGCGGCTTTGACGTTCACGGTGGATTTCGCTAAATCCGGCCGGAAGTGCGAGGGGTCCTTCTCTGAGACGCTGCTCATGATTGCAGAAAATCACGGTATCAATGTTCCCAGCAGTTGTCGCGTCGGGCAGTGCGGGGCGTGCGCCACGCGCGTGCTGGCAGGGGAGGTAGAAATGGACGTCGAAGAGGGACTTGATTCCGGGCTGCGCTACCAATTATTATGCGTCGGACGCGCGCGGAGCTACGTGAGCCTGGACACGTAGGGTCGATTTGATGTCGTTCCGTAGTTTCGAAACGACTCAGTCCAAAAGGTCAATCACATTTTGCCGCTTCCGATTCACTTTGAGACGAGTCACATCCGCGCGCGCGTAATGGCCGGCAGGATCGAAGTTCTGCCGTTCCTCGAGCACGCGTCGATGATCGATAGTGGCAACGAGTAGTTTCTCCGAGGGCTCGGAAGGCGCCACCAGCCATTCTCCATCCGGTCTCGCGATGCACGAACCGCCGTTGGCCAGCATCTCAGGACTTGCCGCTGCCACCATCTCGCGCCAGACAGAAGAGCACCCGATGTCCTCCCGGCGCATTAATCCGGAGACAGACGCGACGTATGACCTGGACTCCAACGCGATGTAGCGCGTAATGTCGCGGGTATTGTGGATTCCTCCCGGCCACACGGCGACATGCAAATCCTCGCCCAAGGCATAGAGGGCCGCTCGGGACAGCGGCATCCAATTCTCCCAACAATTCAAACCGCCTACATGGAATGCGCCGAGTGGATGCGTTCGCAACCCGTGGCCGTCCCCGGCGGACCACACCAGCCGCTCCTCGTACGTTGGCATCAACTTCCGGTGAAGCGACGCGATCTCGCCCTGCCGGTCGATGAAAATGAGCGAGCAGTAAAGGCTATGCCCGCCGCGGTCGGCAGCCCGTTCAACGCAACCCAGATAGATTGCGATGCGATGCCTGGCTGCGGTCGTGCGTAGTTGGTCGAGGTGTCCGGCCTCCGGTTGAACGGCTTGCGCGGCGTACTCTGCGAAGATCGTCTTCTGCAAAGTAGAGTTAAATCTCGCTCCGTCGGTAAGTTCAAGCCAAAAGGGATAGCCCGGAACCAACGCCTCGCCAAACCCTACCAGAAGACAGCCTTGCAGTGCGGCCTGTTCTACGTAGGAGTTTACTTTCGCCAGCGTCGCAGCCCGGTCCAGCCAGACCGGGGCGATCTGCGCCAGGCCGATTGTTAGAAAATTGTGATCTTCGAGTGCGTCGGGCATCAGTCAATACACCGCTCTCCCATCCGATATTGTCCACCGGATCGATGTTTTCCAGTAACATGGCGTTCTGCAGTGCGTCCTTCTCGCCCCGTAAACCCGCATACTGGCCCCACTTCGACTGCCCCAGCGAAGATGGCGACCTTCCCATCGAGGACGACGGCATCGGACTCCTCGGATCATAGGCGGTTAAGCACATCCCGCAATCGTCAATTTTGGACAACCGCGGCCATTCTGCCAGGGCGGCAGTTAACATCCTCGCGGGCGGGTAAACGGAGGCGGTAAGCTCCAGTCCAGCCGGAAACTCAATCGCGAGATCGACTGTTTTTTATAGCCCTCGGTCCCAGATGCGTACACGTGGATATCGCGCGGGAGCCGCACTTCGGCTATCACAGTGACTCGACTCTCGGGAACGCCCGTGCGATCGGATTGTTCGACAGCGAGCCGAAGATGCGGCGCTTCGACCGTACTGCTTACTTCTTCTCCCAGTTCAGGGAAAAGCTTTGAGACGAGGTTATTCCCGGAATGTCGGTCCCGGTACTTCGCCTCGAAAAACTTTTCTCG
>JBEEHR010000049.1:0-21544 GCA_041167505.1 Verrucomicrobiota bacterium | reverse complement strand
GACACGGTAATGGACCTTTCCACCGGCAAAAACATCCACGCCACTCGCGAATGGATCATTCGCAATTCACCCGTACCCATCGGCACAGTGCCGATTTATCAGGCGCTGGAAAAAGTGAATGGCCGCGCTGAGGAGCTCACCTGGGAGATCTATCGCGACACTCTCATCGAGCAAGCCGAGCAAGGCGTCGATTACTTTACCATCCACGCCGGGGTCCTCTTACGTTTCATCCCGTTAACGGCTAAACGAATGACGGGGATCGTGAGCCGGGGCGGCTCCATCATGGCGAAGTGGTGCCTGGCGCATCACCGCGAGAGCTTCCTGTACGAGCGCTTCGACGAGATCTGCGACCTGATGCGCAAATACGACGTGTCGTTCTCGCTCGGCGACGGGCTGCGCCCCGGCTCGATCCGCGACGCCAACGACCGCGCCCAGTTCTCCGAGCTGGAGACGCTCGGCGAATTGACCAAGGTGGCCTGGGCCAAGGGCTGCCAGGTGATGATCGAGGGCCCGGGCCATGTGCCGCTGCACAAGATCAAGATCAATGTCGAGAAGCAGCTCAAGGACTGCGGCGAGGCGCCGTTCTACACGCTCGGTCCACTGACGACTGACGTCGCTCCGGGATACGACCACATCACCAGCGCCATCGGCGCGGCCATGATCGGCTGGTTCGGCACCGCCATGCTCTGCTACGTCACGCCCAAGGAACACCTCGGCCTGCCGAACAAGAAGGACGTGAAAGACGGCGTCATCGCCTACAAGATCGCCGCCCACGCCGCCGATCTCGCCAAAGGACATCCCGGCGCGCAATATCGCGACAACGCCGTTTCCAAAGCCCGCTTCGAGTTCCGCTGGGAAGATCAATTCAACCTCTCGTTAGACCCCGAGACCGCCCGCGAGTTCCACGACGAGACCTTGCCTCAAGAAGGCGCCAAGACCGCCCACTTTTGTAGCATGTGCGGACCGCATTTCTGCTCCATGAGGATTACTGAAGACGTGCGCAAATTTGCGCTCGAACAAGGCTTGTCCAGCGAAGATGCCTTGCGCACGGCAATGGAACAGAAGGCTCGTGAATTCCTAAGTGCTGGAGCGGAGATATACACGGAGAGCTAGCGATTTGGGACTCGTCGGACGCGGCGTTTCAATCATGACTTGTTCTTAATTTCGGCGTCCAATCTATTGGCCAGCCTGAATCCACCGCAAAGAGACTTCGTCGCCGCCGCGGCGCCCGACGGCTTCCGAGGCCCCTGCTCAAACGGGAGCCCGCGCGCCTTTCGGGCGCTAGGGACAGCGCTCCTTCTGGGCTTGTGTTGCGTGTTAATTTACAATGCCAACCTGCGGCAGATCGGTTCAGGCGATACTCTGCCGGCGCGGTATCAGCCGCTTGGTCTCTGGCATTACGGCACGCTCGGGCTGGATCCTATTGCTCGCTGGGTCGCGCGCGGTCACGTTTCAGCGGCGGAGTGGGACCATGTGCCGACGGGTGACCTTCCCATCATGCCGCCAGCGTACTGGATGGTTCGCGGACCGAAAAAACATATTATCTCGTGCTACCCGGTAGTGGCGCCGTTGCTTGTCGCTCCGCTCTATCTGCCTGCTGTCGCTTACCTCTCTAAACATCAATGGAAGCAGCCGGCGGTGGATCGAGTGGCGGAAGTGATGGAGAAACTAGGCGCATCGCTCCTTGCTGCGTGTGCCACAATTGTGATGTGGGTCCTTTTGCGGCGCGACGCCGTCCGATGGGGATTCCTGCTCGCGCTGGCGTTTGCTTTCGGGACAAACACGTGGATGAGTTCCAGTCAGGCCCTCGGGCAGCATGGAGCTGGCGAACTCTTGATTGCCCTAGCACTCCTGCTTGCGGTGTCTCCGGATAGGGAATGGAAGATCGCGGCGCTGGGTGCGATTTGTGTATTGATCGCGGCAAATCGGCCGCCCGACGGGCTGCTCGCTGCACCTATTGCACTCCATGTGATGTGGGCCCGGAAGCGGGCCACGCCCTGGTTGGTCACGGGTGCAGCTATCCCGCTCGCATTATTCTTACTTTACAACATCGGCGTGACCGGAAGCGTAATCGGTGGCTACGGAAGAATCGATAAGGCTGACGCCAGTCTGTTTCAGCACTCCGTCCTGCCCGGTATTGCCGGCTTGCTCCTCAGCCCTGCCCGCGGCCTTTTGGTCTTCTCGCCGTTTCTAGTCTTTGTCCCCCTTGGACTGTGGCAGCGCCTTCGCTCTCCAGGAACGCGCAGCCTCGCGATGGCTCTCGCTGTCGGTGCGATTCTGCAGCTTTTCCTTTATGGTTTGATCGATTGGCGCGGGGGAATGGATTGGGGCCCGCGGTTTATGACCGATATGCTGCCAGTGCTATTCTGGATGCTTGCTCCCGCTGTATTCGTCCTGCGATGGTTTCTTCGCGGTCTGTTGCTTTTGATGATGGCAGTGTCAGTGGCCATCCAGGCCGTGGGGGCTTTTTGGTACGATGGCACCAGTGACCTGATTATCTTTGGTGGCGGCAGGCCTTCCATGCGGGCCGCCTGGGATTTCGCCAACCTGCCAGTTCTCGTGGAACTGCGTCACCCTCCGGCTCCAGGTGAGCTTCAATGCGGAGCCACGGCCACGGTCGACCGCATCGGCCCGACGATGCACCCGTATGCGGCGGCGAGCCCGCCAGTCCTTGCCCAAGGTTCGCTGATTGAAGGTTGGGCACTTGCCTGCGGCCGTACGCCCGCGGAGTTGTTTCTTATCATTGATGGCATCATTGTCGGTTCAACTCGCCAATTCGGCGCGCGGCCCGACGTGGCGTTGGCGATGCATGCGGACTCTCCTTCCGGCTGGGCCGTTTCGGCGAATACGCGCGGTGTGCGGCTAGGCGAGCACGTTCTGCAGGTAGCGCTCCGGCTTAAGCCGAATCCCAAGAGCCAACCCCGCATCGTCCAGGAGCTTCGCGTCTTAGTCCAATCGGAGGCAGCCCACGAAAAGGGCGCGACGCCGGCGGCTGAATTGCGTGGGATGGCCGATGCCGCCGTGGCGGCGTTGCGCGCGAGGCAGAACGCCCCAGGATACTGGCTTACCTCCTTTACCCTCGGCACGCAGTTCGAAGCCCCGCGCGTAGAGATGAACACATTCCTCACCGCGACGATGATCGATTTGCTCGACCCAATTGCGCGTGAATATAATCTCGACAAAGCGTTGAACGACGCACGCCGCCACCTCGCGGCCCAGATCGAGAGCAATGGGCTTGTCCGGTATCATGGTTTGCCCGACGCACCTACGATCAACAAGCTTGGCTACGTCATCACTCCGGACGCTGATGACACGGCACTGGCCTGGAGGATTACTGGCAACGATGCCGATGCGCGGCGCGAACCGATGCTGAAGGAGCTTGGAGCCTATCGCGACTCGCGGGGGTTGTACCGCACCTGGCTTGCACCGCGTGAACAATATCAATCGCTGGACCCGGGGAAGGATCCAAATCCGGTCGACGCTACTATTCAAATGCATGTTTATATGATGCTTCGGCAGTTGGATCCGCCGGCGGCGCAGAACTTATGTGCCGCGTTACAGCGTGCGATGCGTGGAGACGATCTTTGGGTCTATTACGCCAAAGCGCCCTTGATACCTTACCTCCGCGCGGCCGAGCTGCGCCGGCTCGGTTGCGACCTTCCGCTGCCTGGCGATTTCCTGGCCCGTGCGACGGCTGGGCAGCAACTCTGGAGCGAAGCAATGCGTCGGTTTGTTGGCGAAGCCGATTTACCTCCGACAGCTGACGATCGGCAGGCTATCCTTGCCTTGCTCGGAAAGATCGGGCGCAACGATTTCGCCGAAGCGCACCGCAGCCCGCCGCTGCTTTATCACAATGACCTGACTGCATCGGCATCGCGGTATTACTGGTCGGAGGATTTCGGATTCGCTCTTTGGTTGCGGCTTTATGATTTCGCTCGCGAACCCCGTGATTCTGTGTTGAAAGATCCGCCGTGAGATGGCGTTTCTTTTTGAGCCGTGGCGCGAGAGCGGTACGGCATTTTACCGCGAACAGAGCATCGGAGGTGCTCTTGCTGCAAGCTTCTCCTCTGCTCGGAATGCTCTTCGGTGGAATTGTCCCTTCCTGGGATGTCCTCGGCCGCGTCGCCCTGCTTCTGATTGGCAGTATCGCGTTGACCGGGCACGTTTTCGTTTTCAACGATTGGGCCGGGCGGTCTGGCGACGTCCGCGATCCTACACGGGCTGAACAGTTTTTCGGGCGAAAGTCCATCAGCAGCCGGGAGGTCGCCCATCTGGCCATAGCTCTGCTGGTTGTAAGTATCCTGGCCTTGGCGCTTGTCGGTGTTTCCGCCGTCCTGTTTGGGGCGGCGATTGCCGGCCTTAGTGTCGTCTACTCGGCTTCATGGACCTTCGGCAAGGGCAAGCCGATTCTGGCCTCGTTACTCCATGTGGTTGGAGGCGCATTCCATTTCCTTCTGGGCTATGCGTTCAGCCATGCCCTCGACCTGAGCGGATTCGCCATCGCAATCTTCTTCGGACTCGTTTTCGCCGGAGGCCATCTAAATCAGGAAGTACGTGATTATGAGGCCGACCAATCCAATGGAATTCGCACTACCGCGGTTGTCTTCGGCCGGCGACGCGCCTTCGTGGCGAGCTTGTTAGTCTTCACCGCCGCCTACCTTCTCCTACTCGTGCTTGTCTTGGACGGGATCCTGCCGCGGCCGCTGATGTGGGCGGCGTTGTTGTGGCCGTGGCACCTCATCTGTTCGCTGCGCGCGCTCCGAAGCGGTATCGGGTTCGAAGCGGCGATCTGGATGCAGCGACGATATCGCCTTGAATTCGCTGTGCTCGGGTTGGCAATGACGTTGAATACTCCGCTGGCGATCGACCTCGTCCGGCGCGCGAACCATCAAACGCGCAACGACGCGACGCACGCCGCCGCCGCCAGGAATCGCCTCGAGCCTGATTCACGTCCGTTTCCCGCCATCCCACCACAAGTTGTACTTGAGAATGGCGTACACGGCCCAAATCCCATCGCGCCATCGCACTTTCTTTCCTTCTGAGTAACTCCGGCGGTCGTAGGAGATTTCCACCTCACGAATGGCCACGCCGCGCTTCGCCAGTTTTGCCGTGATCTCGGGTTCGACCCCGAAGCCATCCTCCTCTATCTCGATCGACTGGATCACGTCCCGTCGAAAGGCCTTATAACCGGTCTCCATATCGGTCAGGCTTAGTTTTGTCAGCGCATTCGAGAGCGACGTCAGTAATTTATTCCCGACTACATGCCAGGAAAATACGACCCCGTCTGCCGACATCGCCGTTAAACGGGAACCAAAGACGACATCTGCCGAGCGGCTCATGATCGGTTCAATAAGTCTTGCATAGTCCCTGGGATCGTATTCCAGGTCCGCATCCTGGATTATGACGATGTCGCCGGTAGCAACGCGGAAACCGCTGCGCAGGGCCGCGCCTTTTCCCTGGTTGGTTTCGTGGTAAATGATTCGTTCTACTATGCCGGATAGTTTGTCGCGCAGGAGCTCGGCTGTGCCGTCGGTCGAAGCGTCGTCGACGATGATAATCTCCACCGAAGAAACAGGCGCGGACCTCACGGCCGCCACCACCCGTTCAAGCGTGTCACGCTCATTGTAGCAGGGGATAACCACGGAGAGTTTCATTGCGACGTCCTGCGATTCATAAGCCGCTGCAGGAATACACGACGGTCAACCAGACCTCAAGGGGGCCGACCAAAACCGACCCCTTCCGGATTGAGAAGTGTCAACGTCACCCAGCGCAAAGCCGGACGTTGATTTCACCCCTTTAAGGCCGCGGTGAAAGGGACTCATTCGGAAACAAGCGTGCTCGACCTTGATCTGTCCTGCGAATCAGGCGCAATCGCCAGCCTGGACACAGTGGCCAGGAGATAATCGAGCCTCTTCGATGGAGCCGAATCATCGAACCGGATCGAGGATCGCTCTTATTTTTATCGGGTGGGGGAGAGACTGGCGCTCCCTGAGGCAACGTCTGGGCAGCCGGCCCGACCTCAGGCCGTCGGGACCGTTTGGAAAGAAGTGAAGCCGATTTGCATCGCTTTCCGCAATCGCCCCGTGATATCCGTTTCGACGGTCTCTACTGTCTCTAATTCCAAGGAGGAAAAATGCTTCACCTTATCTGGTACATCATTGTTGGTCTCATCGCGGGCGTCATCGCCAAATCGGCGATGCACATGCACATGTCGTTTCTCTGGACGATCGTGCTTGGCATCGTCGGCTCAATAGTTGGCGGGTTAATCACTCACTTGATTTTCCGTCCGAAAGAAGGCGCGCCGTTTCATCCGGCCGGCATCATCGTCTCCATCCTCGGCGCGATCCTGGTGCTGTGGGTGTGGCACCATTTCAAGCTCCACATTCCAACCGGCTAGATCCTCTTTAGAGTTAATCCGGGGAGCGCGCCCGTCCCGGGCGCTGGTGCTGGCGTCTCGCCGGCACGGACTTTCGTTACGTTGACCAATCTCTGTCACCGGCAAAATTAATTCATGAGACGCTTCCCGTCCTTCGCACTCGCCTTTTCCCTCCTCTTCCTCGCCTTAACTCCGCGCACCGCGCCTGGCATCAACCCACACGCGACGCTGGATGATCTCAGGCGTCTCGACATCCGCTGCTACGTTCCTGCCTACCTTCCGAAAGGCTTCAAACTAAAGAGCGTCGCGATCACCTACGACGAGCCCGGTCCGGACGAAGGGAGCGTCGGCCGTTTCCCGCTTTACAACCTCGAATACGGCGACAACCACGGCGGCTCGTTCACTGTCGATTCCGCCCGGGAAGGAATCGGCGACCGCAACCTGATGGAGACCGAAGACACCGACGAGATCACCATCACGTCGCCCTTCGGTCCGATGTATTTGATCTACACGCCACAAGGGAAGAGCAACGCCGGCCGGAAAAAAGAGATCAAAGCGAACTGGGCTCGCGACGACAACATGAAAGCCGAAAACGCCAAAGCCTTGGTGCATCCCATTCTCGGCCGCTACCACGGCTTCTCGGCCACTCGCATCACCGTCGCCGAGTTCGAAAAGATCATTAACTCACTGAAGCCGATCCGCCCTTAACACCGCGCGCCCGCAGTCTTCTCCTGTAGCGGCGGCCGTGTCGGCCGCAGGAACTAAGAATTGCAGGCGACACGCCTGCCGCTACAGCTTTTGGAATCCCTCTTGTCACACGTCACATGTCACACGTCACTTTCCCATGACTCCACCCCGTCCGTCCCGCCGGCCGCGTTATCGCGGAAAGAATCCGCGCCGGTTCGAGGAGAAATACAAGGAGCGCGATCCGCAGCGTTACGGCGAGACGATCGCGAAAGTTCTCGCCTCCGGGAAAACACCCGCCGGCACGCATCGTCCGGTCATGGTGCAGGAGATCCTGGACGCGCTCGCTCCGGCGCCCGGCGCGGTCGCGGTCGATTGCACGCTCGGCTACGGCGGGCACGCCCAGGAAATTCTGGCCCGCATTTCGCCCGGCGGCCGACTGCTCGGCCTCGATGCCGATCCGATCGAGCTGCCCAAAACCGAAGCGCGCCTCCGCTCGTTAGGTTACGGGCCGGAAGTATTCAGCGCGCATCGCAGTAACTTTGCCGGGCTGCAAAGGGTCCTCGCGAAAGCCGGATTGCCCGGCGCCGATCTCATCCTGGCCGACCTCGGTGTCTCCTCCATGCAGATCGACGATCCCTCGCGCGGTTTCTCCACCAAACAGGCCGGACCGCTCGACATGCGAATGAATCCCGCTCGCGGCCAATCTGCCTCCGCCTTCCTGCGCGGCATCGATGCCGGAAAGCTCGCCCGCCTCCTGGAAGAAAACTCCGACGAACCACATTCCGAACGCCTGGCCCCCGCGCTCGCCGGCAAATCTTTCCCGACCACACTATCGTTAACCTCCGCCATTCGCGCCGAGCTCTCCCGCTATTCCGAAGAAACCGTCGACCTGACCGTCCGCCGCGTCTTCCAATCGCTCCGCATCGTCGTGAACGACGAGTTCTCCGCCCTTGACGCCTTATTGCGTCAGCTCCCTTCCTGTCTGAATCCCGGCGGCCGCGTCGCCCTCCTCACCTTCCATTCCGGCGAAGATCGCCGCGTAAAGAAATCCTTCGCGGCCGGTCGAGACGCCGGTCTGTATTCCCAAATCTCCGACGAAGTCATCCGCCCGAGTGCCGCCGAGCGGAACGCCAATCCTCGTTCCTCGTCCGCCAAGCTAAGATGGGCCCAACTCGCCGTATGAGGCCGGTCCCTTACCTCGTTCTTTAAGGACTGCCCCCTTTTTTTTCCTTTTCGGCCAGTACCTTTGGATTGACTAGGCCGCGTCGCATTAGCCAGTGTTGATGTGTGCGCCAGCCAGCCTCGATAAAAATGTGTCGGTTGAACCCGCGGTCGCCTGAATCAGCTAGCAACGTTATTCGAAAACTAATATCTGGGCTCAGCTATTACAACGATCGAGCTCGACAGGAGGAGTTAGCAAAATACACGACTAGGAAACTCTTAGCGATGACGGCCGAAGATAGAGATTCGGTTTTGTTAGCGTGTTGTGGAAAAGAAACCATCGCTTTCTGTCTGAACAAATACGACGATGGTGTTATCTGGCTCTCATGGTTTGGAGTCGCTGAGAATTGGCGTGGTAATGGAGTGGGAGCGATGCTCTTGAAAGAGCTAGAGAAGACTGTGGCCGTTCGTGATTGTCACAAAATTTGGTGCGACACCAGGGTCTCAAACCGAATCTCCCAGCGCGTTCTACAGAAAGCCGGATACGAGCGAATATGCAAATTGAAGCGCCATTGGTACGGGCAGGACTTTTATCTGTGGCAAAAGTTCATTGACTGATCTGCGCAATGTTACCCTCCAAACGACGTTTCTTATGGGCTTGGGGGATATCCTTTGCGGCTTTGGTAGGGGTCTCGAGCGGTCTGGTCGCACTGCTGCCGCACATCGACGTCACCGTGGCCAAATCCCTTTTGATTTTGGTCGCATGTGTCTCGCTCTCTTTGGCGTACGCGTGGAGAGAGTCCAAAAGGCCCCACTTGCCGCTCGAAGAGATTGAGGCGATTCCACGCTGCCGATTACAGTGCCCTGCGGACCGATCGCTTGCGGAACAATCGCACGATCTCGCCGCCGAATCGTATGGGCGCATTGAGCCAATCAACTCTGAGCGATACGAGCAATGGAGACTCAAGAATCCAAATGTGCTGGTGTGTTTGGTCGATGAGGATGAGAACGTGATTGGGTATTTTGACGTATTTCCGATTACGACTGAATTCGCGGAAGCCTTAACAGGTGGAATTGCGACCGAATACCAGATGTTGCATGAGCACATCGTCGGGCCCAACCACATTGCTGAATGCAAATGGTTGTATTTAGGCGGAATTGCCGTGAAGGATCCCGAGACGTTTCTTGGGCGCAGGAGAGCAGCCTATTTGGTTTGGGGATTGAAAATGTATTTGCGAGACTTCTATCAAGGGCCTCCGAATAGGACTTTGATTGCAACGGGTGCGTCAAAAGAAGGCGAGCATCTCTTGCAGCGATTTCATTTCACCTTGCGGCAATCCAAGAACCGCCGTGCAGACAAGCAGAACCTCTACGCTGTTTCGATTACAAATCGAACCTTCTTGGCCGCGCTCGACGACATTCCAAACTGGCGGGCCGTGTGTCGGATAGGGTGGAGAGCGTCGAAAATGAAGCGTTCGAAAGGGGGCTGAAACGTTTTCGCAGGGAGTCTGGCAGGTCACTCTTCAGATTCGTGTTCCGGACGCAGAAATGATCCTAAGGCCCCCCGGCACTCGCCGCTGCCCGGCGATTGGCCCTCGCGGACGTCTACGCAAGGATGTAATATGACGGAAGCGACATGTGGATCAACAGCCTCGAATTACACAACGTTAGAGCGTTTAAAGCCGAGAAGGTTGAACTTTCCAAGGGCATCAACGTATTTGTCGGTCCCAACAATGCCGGCAAATCAACAGTATTACTGCCTTTACTGTCATTGCAAGACGGCCTTCCGAAGCTGGACCGATCCGATGTCCGGATCTATGCCAGCGACGCCCGCGTTAACCTATCGTTCGTTGAACCGGAGCCGACATTTTTCAATCCAACCTTCGAAACGTTAGAGCAGTTTTATATAGAGTTTAGGAAGGGGCAGACTGAATTTAATCTTCGGGGCAATATTAATCGCAACGGACAAGTTGTTGGGTTCCACCGGTTTCAGAAGCGGGAACCAAATAATTTTATCTACCCGTTTGTATCTAAACGAAAGGTTGGGTCTTTAGGAGAGCGCGTTACTGATCAAACGGTAGAGGATGTCCCGTCGACGTTCGAAAATTTGAATGCCAAGATAGATAGGCTCTCTAATCCTGGTTTCCAACCGGCGCACGACCTGTACGTCAGGGCGTGTAACGAGATTCTAGGGTTTCAGGTCTTCGCTTCGCATACGGCAGAGGGCAAGCGGGCTGTTTATACAGTTCGCAACATGATAAATATTCCTTTGCTTTCGATGGGCGAAGGCGTCACGAATATTTTGGGCCTTATCGTACACTTGGCGATCGCCGAAAACCGTCTTTTCCTAATCGAGGAGCCTGAAAATGATGTGCACCCAAAGGCGCTGAAGGGGCTGATGGCATTAATCGCAGAGAAGGCATCCGAAAATCAGTTCATTATCACTACACATTCGAACATCGTGCTCAAAAAACTCGGGAGTGTAACGGGATCCAAAGTGTTCGAGGTGGTTCCCGACTTTGTCGACCGACTTCCAACGTCGGTAATAAAAGAGATAGGGCCTTCGTCAGAGGATCGAAGACGAGTACTTGAGTCGCTGGGATATGAGCTAAATGACGTTGAAATATGGCAAGGATGGCTGTTGCTAGAGGAGTCGTCGGCAGAGAAAATTATCCGTGAGTATCTGATTCCATGGTTCACCCCTGAACTTAGCACCAAGCTGCGAACATACTCGGCACACTCGATTTCCGAAGTGACACCGCGGTTCAAGGACTTCAACGAGCTCTTCGTGTTTCTACACCTTGAGCCGGTTTACAAGAACCGGTCGTGGGTATTAGTTGATGGAGGAAACGAGGAGAAAGATGTTATCGATCAGCTGAAAGCGGTATATGCGAACGCGGGTTGGCGACCAGATCAGTTTCAGCAGCTATCACAGCACGAATTTGAGCGATATTATCCTTCTCAATTTCAAGACGCCGTAAGCGATTTGGGGAAGATCTCTAATAAGGCAAGTAAGCGCGAAGCAAAAAAAGGCTCTCTTCCAGAAGGTCGAAGAATGGATCACCGAGAATCCAGTGGATGCAAAGGCAGTTTTTGCAGAGTCCGCGCGGGAGATCATCGACCTTTTAGAGAAAATAGCTTCAGAGCTGAGGAAATAAGTTTTCTCGACCCTGCAATTTGCAAAGGCGAAAAGGAGTCAGTCTCAGAATCTCGGCAAATCAAAGCGGTCAGATCACCGACTCGACAAACGGATGTCGGCGATATCGGCGGGGTCGAAGGGCTCGGGGGAGTGGCCTTCCTCGGCGTTGAAGATGATGACATCCTTGATGACGCGTCCCTTTTTCAGGATCACGTCGACGTGCTGGGAACCCATGCTCGTCTCGGGCAACCCGGCCAGGTGGCGGCTCCATTCTTCGTTGAGGCGAACGGGGATCATTTGTCAGGGATGGTTTCTGGTCCAGTCGCTGTGCCATCGGGGCTGCCGTTTACAAATATGACCTCGACGCCGCCTCCGGGCTCACCGTGACTCGGCGAAGCCATGGGAGCGAACGAGACTCGAAAGAGAGCAGGGAACTTCACTCGGGAAGCGCCGTAGATGTTGATGAGCGCCGGTCAGCCGGATCGGTTCAGCACGTAATCTCGATCCCAATCCCATATGAATACAAAACGTTTTCTGACCCCTTTATTGCTGGGTCTCTTCCTGGCCAGTTGTTCCTCGCCGCAGAATACCGGCGACACAAGAAACTCGCAGACTCCTGCTACCGCCGAGACATCGCTGCGCACATTGCGTTTGAATGATGACGGCAGCCTCTCGAACGAAGAAGATCTCAAGCAACTTTGCCGAGACATTGCGGCAAGGCCGCAAACGGTAGTTGTTTTCATGCACGGATGGAAAGGGACGGCGGCCATCTCTGATAGCAATGTCCAGAATTTCATGGCGCGCCTCGCAACTGTACGCGGTCGCACCTACCAGCCAGGGAAGAGAAGACTTACTGGAGTCTACCTAACTTGGAATGCCCGCAGTCTACCGGGGTTTATTGAAGTTTTTGCCTATCCCGAGACGCGGGCACGCGCAGATACCATTTCGCAAGGGGACGGAATACCGAGGATAATCAGAGCCCTTTCCAAAGCCCAGCGGGCTCACGTTGGCGAGCATTTTGTCGTCACCGGGCATTCCTTTGGAGGTAGAATCCTTGGACGCGCTATCGGGAAGAATCCTGAGCTTCTAAGCGATATCGATCTGGTTCTTCTGGCGAACGCGGCGGACGATGCCGATTCCGGTCGACGTACGATCAGCGCCGTGAACTCGCATCCTTATCAAAGAAGGGGCCTCCCAAGGTTGGTTTGGGTCACTTCGGCTAAGGATACGGCAACTGGTGTCTTATTTAAGATGGCAGGGGGCCGTCCTGCAATTGGGCACGATAAGGCTCTTCAGACTCACGTCCTGAGAATCACAAAACCGACCGCTCATGATCCGAAATATCACGGAAAGATCACGCGAACGGCCAACCGATTGAGTCCCTACGCTCATAACATCATCGTCGATGAGGGGTTGGGAGATCACCCGGACGTTTGGAATGAGGCAATGAATACTATCCTGAACACATATCTTCTCCACGACCGAGATTAGCTTTAAGAAAGCAGATTGTTTTACAGACTGCGGTACCTTCATTCACTTCTGTGGTGATCCATCTCCCGGGCCCGCAGGACGGGAGAACTCTATCGTCCGTATTGGACTCGATTCGATTGGGACCGTGTTGTCCCAGCGCTAAAGCGCTGGGCTATGATCAGGAGTCAGGCCCGGGACGACACTATGAACCGTTCTAAACTATCCGTGAGATCGATTGCTTCTTGTTCGGCGCGGGCGCGAAGGATAATGAACTGCATATGATCTTTGGGAAGCGTTCCGGGGAATCGCCGGACTTTGCTGGGTTTCGGATGCGGGGGAGCGAGGTGACGCGGCTGGAGTCGTTCGCGGACGCGGTCTTCGGTTTTGCGTTAACCCTGCTGGTCGTCTCCCTCGATGTGCCGAAGACGTTCCCTGACCTCATGGCGACGATGCGCGGGTTCCCTGCGTTTGCGCTTTGTTTCCTCTTTCTCGCGCTGCTTTGGAACAGTCACTACCGCTATTGCCGGCGCTACGGGCTCCATGACGGGAGCGCGCGCATGCTCACCTGTGTGATGCTTTTCCTGGTCCTCTTCTACGTCTATCCGCTTAAGTTTCTTTTTAACTTTAGCATCACGGGTCTCCTCTTTGGCGGGCCGGGAATCTCGACAACCATGACGCGCTCGGAGTTCTCGATGTTGCTGGTTATTTACGGTCTCGGCTTTTCCGCGGTGTATCTGTCGCTGCTGCTGCTTTACCTGCACGCTTATCGGCTGCGCGATGCGCTGGAGCTGACGGAGCTGGAGAAGTTCGATACGCGCTACCAGATCGGTCGGCTGTGGGCGTTGGTGGGGATGGGATTGCTCGCTGCTCTTCTCGCCTGCGTCCCCGTTTTGCGAAGCTGGAGCAGTCTCGTTTACATATTGCTTTACCCCATTCTCCGAACGTCGCGCACGATTCACCGCCGCCGGCGCCTGCCGTATCTGGCGGCGCTAGGCAAGCGGGGGCCAGGAAAGTGACCAACCTTCGTCCCGCGGTCGCGGGACTACGGCTTGGCAGGCGAGTGAAACGTGACAAGTTAGGGTTTCTTGAAATACCGAGCGAGTGAAAGGAGAAACGATGACTGATCATAGGACGGGGACACGTGCAGAATGGCTGGCGGCCCGGCTGGAGTTGCTCGAGGCCGAGAAGGATCTTACTCGGCGGAGCGATGAGCTGGTGAGAAAACGGCAGGAGTTACCGTGGGTTAAGATCGACAAGGAATATCGATTCGAGACCGATGAAGGAAGATCGTCGCTCGCTGATTTGTTCCGCGGACGCTCGCAACTGCTCGTCTATCACTTCATGTTCGGGCCCGACTACAAAGCGGGATGTCCGTCCTGTTCGGCGATCGCGGACGGATTCAACGGCATCGCGGTGCATCTGGCCAACCATGACGTGATGTTCTGGGCGGTGTCGCGCGCGCCACTGGCCCAGCTACAGGAATACAAAAAGCGAATGGGCTGGACCTTTCCCTGGGCGTCGTCGGCCAAGACCGATTTCAATTTCGATTTCGATGTGTCGTTCACCGAAGAGCAACAGCGCAAGGGAATCGAATACAACTACCGGCGCGAGCCGCCGTCGGAATCACGCGGCGAAGCGCCCAAGCTGTCGCGTTCGGCTCCCGAAGGGCCGACTGAGTTCGCGGCTGCTTCCGGGACCGACGTGGACACGTACACCCGCGAGCGGCCGGGCGTGAGCGGGTTTGCCCTCGAAAACAGCGTTGTTTACCACACGTACTCTGCGTATTCGCGCGGAGTCGACAGTCTCTGGGGAATGTATCAGTGGCTTGATCGCGCACCGAAGGGGCGCAACGAGGATGGCGGCCTCTGGTGGAAACGTCACGACGAGTACGGGAGCAAGTCTAAAAGCGAAGGTGCGTCAACGGACTGCTGCCACTGAACGTGGAGCGGACCGAGATAGCGGTCGTTATTCGTCGATAATTTTCACCAAGGCTCGTTTGCGGCGGCGGCCGTCGAATGCGCCGTAGAAGATTTGCTCCCACGGGCCGAGATCGAGTTTGCCTTTGGTGAAGGCGACGACGACTTCGTGGCCATGATCTGGCGCTTCAAATGAGTGTCGGTCGGGCAGTCAGAACGAAAAGTATCGACTGTTAGTTGGCTCGCCAAACGGCGGACGAACCGGAATAATCGCCCGAACGTATGAACTGGGAAGCAATCAGTGCGATTGGGCAGATCGTTGGTGCGATCGGCGTGATCATTTCGGTGATTTACCTTGCGCAACAGATCCGGAGTAACGCGCGACAGACGCGTCTCGCGTCAATGCGCTCGATGTCGGACGCGTTTAATCAGTGGCTCCAGTCCTTGGCGGAGAATTCAGAATTTGGCGACTTATATTATCGAGGGATGCAGGACTTCGCGTCGATCCAAGGGGCGGACCTGCCGCGCTTCAGTGCCCTCATGGATCATCTCTTTCGGATTTACGAAGACATGTACTACCAGAAGCTCGAGGGCCATCTCGACCCGCGAGTCTGGCGCGGGTTCGAGGCGCCCATGCGTGACATCATTGCCTATCCCGGCGCCCAGGCGTGGTGGCGCTCGCGTTCGCATTGGTTCAGCCGCGAGTTCGCTGAATTTATCGATGGGCTGGCCCGCGCCGCAGCCGCACCGTCCATGTACCGGGAAAATTTGGAAGCTCAGCGGGCTGCGGACTAATCGCGAAACGAAACGTGGGCAGCGGAGGTCCGTGGTCGCTGCAGAAGACGGCGAGGCCGGGCTAGAGCTAATAATCTCACCGCGATCGAGGCCTTCTACTCGCCGATAATTTTCACCAAGGCGCGTTTGCGGCGGCGGCCGTCGAATTCGCCGTAGAAGATTTGTTCCCAGGGGCCGAGATCGAGTTTGCCCTTGGTAATGGCGACCACGACTTCGCGGCCCATGATCTGGCGCTTCAAGTGGGCGTCGGCGTTGTCTTCGCCGGTGCGATTGTGCTGGTAGGCGTTGGTGGGCGCGTGCGGCGCCAGTTTTTCCAGCCAGACTTCGTAATCGTGGTGGAGCCCGCTCTCGTCGTCGTTGATGAACACGGACGCGGTGATGTGCATGGCGTTGACCAGGCATAGGCCTTCGCGCACGCCGCTCTGGCTGACGAGCTCCTCGATCTTCGGCGTGATGTTGATGAACCCGCGCCGGCCCGGAACTTCGAACCACAGATATTCGGTGAGCGATTTCAATTCTTCCGATCTGTAGCAAAGATGGCGGCAAACGGCGAGCGAACGTCGAAAAGAAAACCCGAACACCTGGCGTCGAACCCTCCTTCGCAAGGCGCCGAACAGCGAATGCCGCATTGAACGACACGATTGGCGTCGCACCGCTCTCTTTTCCTTCCTCCTTAACGAATGACGCAGTATCGTTAGGCAATATGAAACCAGGCTATCTTCTCTGTTTTCTGTGCGGCGCCGCGATGATGCTCGGCTTCGGCACGCTTTGCGGATCCAATTCTCCACATCACGTTTACGAATTGCGGTTGTATCACGTCAACGAGGGGAAAATCGAGGCTCTCAAAGCTCGCTTTGGCAATCACACCGACGCGATCTTCAAGCGGCACAACATGAGAAGCGTCGGTTATTGGTCGCCCGAAGATCCACCGAGTTCTCAGAACCTGTTTATCTACATTCTGGAGCATCCGAGTCGCCAGGAGGGGGAGAAGAATTGGGCCGCTTTCCAAACCGATCCGGGATGGCAGAAGGTGAAGGCCGAATCGGAGGCGCACGGCGCACTGGTGGACCATATCGACCGGTATTTCATGGACCCGACCAATTTTTCAGCCCTGAACTAGCCGCAGGCCGAGGTGCGAGCCCACAAAGCGTCGCCCTGGAAATTTGACTCGTGCTAACGCTTGTTAAGAATTTGCGCGATCTTCTGAATCGTATTCCAACTCCGCGTCGTCACAGCGACGCCCAGGAGCTTCTCGATCTTGCCGAGGTAGCTGATCGCTTTCATCTCACGGCGATACAGGCCCAGGACGCAGCGGCCTTGGATCGCAATGACTTTCAGCAGCCAGTCGTCGTCTGACGGCAGGCTGAGGGGAATGGGAGGCAGTTGAGATGTTTGAGGTTCGCCGCGGCGAATCCGTCCTTTGGCGGATTTGAGGTTCGAGGTTTGATGTGAGCCGGAACGAATTCGGGCACGAAGAGGTTTAGCCGCCACGCTCACAAATCGGGTGATGTTCGGCCCGGATGGCTGTCCGGCGAACGGATCCTTCGAGGTAAGTTTGATGAGGTCGCGCGCGGGAAAAATCATGATCTCGCACTTGAAGGGCAGCTTGCGAGCGATCGCCGCGCGCAGGACCGACTCGCTCACGTCTTTACTGACAACGAACGTGCCGACGGCGCCGATGTTGATGATGTCGAACCTGGCGAGCTGCTTCGCAATGAGCGCCGGTTGGCATCGGTTGGTTCCGCCGACGTTCACCGCGCGAAGGAAGACGACCGAGGGGCCACGGCCTGGCGAGCGATCAAGGATCACAAGTTAGTCTGGACGAATTTTGGATTCGCGTGGATGTCGATTTGGCGCAAAAGCGTGTCGCCGGTATTAACGAATCGATGGGGTGTGTCTGCCGGGATGACGACGATGCCGCCGGCTTTCACCTCGCGCTGTTCGTCGCCAACGGTGATGGTGGCGCAGCCCTCGAGGGTAAAAGCGACCTCGACGTACGGATGCTTATGCAACGGCGGGCCTTGCCCGGGTTTCGCCTTGACGATGTAGGCCGAGAAGGGCGCGCCGTGATTCTCGCCGACGAAGTCATACGACATTCCGACAAATGGCAGCTGCTCGAGATCGATGAAGCTCATGGAAACAGAGTGACGAGCGACATGTGACCAGTGACAAGAGAAATCCGTGCGTTATCGCGTGACGAGGAGCCAGGCGAGGCCTATGGCAATCAGGTCTTCGGGGATCGCGATGAAGATGTCTTTGATGTTCAAGCCGTTGGCCAGGCGTTTTCGGAGTCCGTAACCGGCGTAAGCGCCGGCCACTGCGCCAATCGCGCCAAGAGCGGCGCCGATGAACAAGGATTGATTCGCCGAGACGCACAGGCACGCGCCGCAGAATCCTCCCGAAATAATGCGCGCGGCCAGAGGCGCGGGTGCCGTGCGACTTGGGGTCGTGGGCAACAAGTCTCCGACGAACTCGAAGATTGCCAGGGCCGAAAATAAAACCACCGCCCACGTGGAAGCGATGAACCCGAGAGGCGAATCGTGCAGATGGAGCCATCCCAGGTGCGCCGCCCACGCCACAGCTGTGGGGGCGGTGAGCGCGCGCAAGCCTGCGACGACTCCGATTCCGAAGGCTAAAGCCAGCAAGTAATTCATCTTCGAGAATCTAGCAGCCGGGGGGTGCCGAACGCGAGCAGTTCATTGATCGCTGCAGGTCAGCTCAAATGCGGCGTCGTGCGCGCGACTCGGCGATGACGCGTTGCAATCGTGTGCGCCGCGTTTCGGAACGTTTGGCGCTGATCACCCACCACGCCGCCAGGCGCCGGTAACCGGCGGGTTGGCATTGGAAAAATTCCCAGGCAACCGGATCACGACGAAACTCGCGCTCATCGTCGGCGCTTAACTTCGCGGACTCGCGGTTTTCGAACGAGTATCGTCCCGAGTTGGTCTCTTCGCGGCGCGCGAACGCAGCGACGCCAGCCGCCTGCATCCGCCCTTCGCGGGTGAGGACGGCGATGCGCGCGATGTTCACCGCGCTCCACGTGCTTTTCGCGCGTCGTGGAGTGAAGCGGATCTTGTAGCTCTCGGCATCGACTTTCTTGCGGATGCCATCGATCCAGCCGTAGCAGAGCGCTTCGTCTACTGATTCCGGCCAGGTGATGCTGGGGCGGCCGGAGTCTTTGCGATGTAAGCCGACCCATAACTCAGGAGCGCGCTCGTGATTCTTTGCGAACCATCGGCGGAACGCGCTCGGAGTCGGGAAGAAGACAGGCTCATCAGGTTTCTTCGCGGTTGCCACTGAGATTAAGAGCGAGGATGGAGTTGGAGCGGTAAGAATTGGAGGATAGAGGATCGAGGGAAGGCGGGAAGGCCGAAGTTCGTGTAGAGTGACGAATGTCGGATCCACGAAACACCGCGCACGATAAGAAGGTAAAGCAGGAAAAGGCACACCACGAGAATGCGCCGGCAGCGGGCGCGAAGCCGAAAAAGAAGAAGGCGTCAAAAGCCGAGAGTGCAAACCCGCAGGCGGTTGCTCCGGAGACAACTCCAGTCGAGCAGGCGCCGGCCGATTACGAGAAGTCCCAGGCCGTTCTTTCGAAGCTCAAGGACATGGAGTTCCATTCGCGCGCGAATATCGAGGCGCTGGCCGGATTGATCCTGACGATTGAGGAAGAGCTAAAGCAGAAAGAATTCTCCGGTCCGATCGGGGACATCTACGCCGCCCAGGACGGCTTTCACACGAAGATCGCGGAGTTGATTCAGAGTTACGAAAAGAAGATAGAGAGTCTGCGACCGGCCGTTTGAAAGGCGGAGGTCGGAAGAGGCGAAGAAAACGCCGAACGCCAACGCCGAACACCCAATGTCGAGGGCGGAAGGCGGAAGTCAGATTTCTCTGCGCAGCGTAACGGCGTTCTCGCTCTGCTGGACAATTTTGAAACCGAAACGGTCGTAGAGCCGGACCACGGGATTGTTCGGCCCGGCGCTGATCGAAACGGCGCTGTAATGCGGGGTTGCCTTGACGAGCTGGGTGAGGAGCGCAGCGCCGATGCCGCGTTTGCGATGGCCGGAGGTCACCGCGAAGGCAAGTTCTGGCGTCGGTTCAACTTCGCTTTCGCCTGGCGGTAAACGGAGCCAGGCGGCGCCCAGCAATTCGTCCTTCTTCTCGGCGTCGTAGGCCACGAACCCGGTGTCGCCTGCGCGGCCCCAGCCCTCGACATGGCGGGCGTATTGAGGTTGCCGGACAACGTCGCGTGGCGGCGCATCCGCCGAGGTGTGTAAGGCTTGATACAACATCTCCCACAGGACCGGTTCATCCGCGGTAGTGAGTGGGTGAATTACATAATCCATGGTTGCGGACGCTGTCGTCGAATTGCTCGAAATCGAATATGCCAAGGGACGGAGGGAACGACAAGGCGTGTCTGCGGCGTAAAGGGAGAGACGATTTGGAAAAAGACAAATGGCGCGCCCGCGATATAATGCGATTCCACGGTGATGAACACGGCCCACGAACTTCGCCTCGCCAAACGGATGGCGCGTCTTGGCACCGAGACCGCGTTTGAAGTTCTCGTGAAAGCGCGGGCGCTGGAAGCGAAGGGGCGCGACATTGTTCATCTCGAGATTGGGGAGCCGGATTTCGACACGCCTGGCAATATTATCGCGGCGGCGACGGATGCGTTGCACAAAGGGTTCACGCACTACGGGCCGTCGGCGGGGTTGCCGCAATTGCGCGAGACGATCGCGCAGTACGTGAGCGAGACGCGGGCGGTGAGTGTGACGCCCGAGGAAGTGGTCGTGGTTCCGGGCGGGAAGCCGATCATCTTTTTCACAATTCTGGCGCTGGCGGAGGAAGGGGACGAAGTCATCTATCCCAATCCAGGGTTTCCGATCTACGAGTCTATGATTAATTATGTTGGCGCGAAAGCGGTGCCGATCCGGTTGCGCGAGGAGATGGATTTCCGGCTCGATGTCGATGAGCTCGCGGGGCTGATCAACGATCGGACGCGGCTCCTCATTCTGAATTCGCCGCAGAACCCCACTGGTGGCGTGCTGACTAAGGCGGACATCGACGGCATCGCGCGTGCGATCGGCGACCGCAACATCCTCGTGTTGACGGACGAGATTTACAGCCGGCTTATTTTCGAAGGAGAGCATCACTCCATCATGTCGGTCGATGGAATGAAGGAGCGCTGCATTTTGCTCGACGGTTTCTCGAAGACTTATGCGATGACCGGCTGGCGGATGGGTTACGGCGTGATGCGCGCGGACCTGGCCACGCACGTCGCGCGGTTGATGACGAATTCCAATTCGTGCACGGCCAGTTTTACGCAGGTCGCCGGCGTCGAGGCGTTGAGCGGGCCGCAGGCCTCGGTCGACGCGATGTGCGCCGAGTTCAAGAAACGGCGCGACGTGATGGTCGCCGGCTTGAACAAGATCAAAGGTTTCTCCTGCCGCTTGCCCAAGGGCGCGTTCTACGTTTTCCCCAACATCAAGCAAACCGGATGGCCCTCAAAGAAACTGGCGGACGCGCTCCTTGATGAGGCCGGAGTTGCCGCGTTGTCCGGGACCGCCTTCGGCGATTTTGGTGAGGGCTATTTGCGCTTCAGCGTGGCCAATTCAATCGAGAACATCGAGAAGGCCCTCGATCGTGTGGGTGGGTGGGTGAACAAGAATCTATAGGGCGCCAGGTTCGTGTCGCTGCATGGATTAGCGTGGGTGAATCGCGCTTTCAGCGCTGATGTTTTGCGAGACAACTTTTTCCCTGGGGCGTTGCCCCAGGCTTTAAATGAGTCGCGCCTTTGGCGCTAAACACGTTTAGCGCAAACGCGGCGATGCTCGAGGCTGACATGAGCTGGTACCCTTTGCCGCCAGACAAAAGCGATGTTTCGCTGGGGCGTTGCCCGAGGCTGACATGGAATGCGCGTCGTTGGCGCTAAAGCGGCGATGCTCTGGGGCGGACATGAGCGGCACCGTTTGCCGCTAGACAAAAGCGGTGTTTCGCCGG
>JBEEHR010000048.1:0-15786 GCA_041167505.1 Verrucomicrobiota bacterium | reverse complement strand
GGATTGCTGCTCGGCGACTTCACCTTGAATGGCGTCGTCTTCCACTTCCGCGCTCCGCAGGAATCTTCCGAGAACCGCCTCGCGAACATCGCGACCCGCGGCTTCGTCAATTCCGGCCAGGGTCAATTGATCGGCGGCTTCATCATTCGTGGCGGACCGAAGATGGTTTTCATCCGCGCCCTCGGGCCATCGCTCACCGCCGCTGGCGTAAGTCCGGCGCTGGCTGATCCGCAGCTCAAGTTGTTCCAGAACAACACGCTGATCCGGCAGAATAACGATTGGCAGAGCGCGGCAAACGCCAGCGAGATGATCTCGACGACCATTCCGCCGACGAATGCCAAAGAAGCGGCCATCCTCATCCGGCTCGAGCCGGGCAACTACACGACCGTCGTCGATGGCGCCGATAACGGCACCGGCATCGCGCTAGTCGAAGTTTACGAGCTCGATCGCGACTAATTTGGGTTAAGGGAGAACAAGGAAAGCCCTCGCGCTTCGGCGCGAGGGCTTTTTGTTTTTGCGCGACGCGATTCGCGGATAGCCTCCAGGATGAAAAGTTTTTCGCGCCGCCTTTTCCTAGGCGTGCTGGCTTGCCTGCTGTGCCGGGAAGCGGCGTCGTCAACCGTCTCCGCGGTGACCGTCCCGTTGGCGAAAGCCATTTCCGATTCGCGCCTCATCGTGGTCGGCTCGGTGGAGGAGATTTCGGAACACCGCTTTTCCAGCGTGAGGAACAAGATGGTGACAGTGCGCTACTTCTCGGTTCGCATCGAACAGGTTCTGAAGTCGCGTGAAACCGCTCCAGGAAGTCTGATCGGACGCCGGATCGCGATCCTCGATCCGCGGGAGGTTTTCTACCAGGAAGAAGCCGATCTCATCGCCGCGGGCGTGATCTCGTTCGTGGACGCCCGTTATCCAACAAAGGTGCAACAGATCGCGGCGGGCGATCGGTTGATCTTCTTCCTCGCCGGCCTGGAGAGCGCGCGGAATCTTTCCCTGCCCGATGCCCGCTTTCTGGTCTGCGGCCGTGCCTACGACACACTCGCGATCAAGCGTGCCGTTCTTAAACTCTTAAAATGATGCGCGCGACTTGTGTCAGCGCGGCAGCGGCTTTTCTAAATTCGCCAGGGCGTATGCTGTTACGGCGACTACGGCCGCGTTTTCCGCCAACTCTTTCGGCACGACCTTGTCCAGGGTGTCGGCGGCTGTGTGGTGGTAGTTGAAATAGGTGCGGTTGTCCTGAATCGGGCTGAACCCCGGAACGCCTAATTTCGTCAGCGGACTGATATCGGCACCGCCGGCATGCTCGGTGAAATTGGCAATCCCGGCGCCCGAGCTTTGCAAGATCTTTGCGACCGGGTCGAAGAACGTCTTCCCTTCAGGTTTCGTGGCGAAATTAATCCCGAGCGGATGGTCCGCACCGCCGTCGGTCTCCATGGCGGCGAAATGATTGGCGATCTCCTTTTCGTGGTCTTTCGCGTAGGCCTTGCCGCCAGCGAGACCGTTCTCTTCATTCATCCATGCGATCACACGGATCGTGCGCTTCGGACGCAGATGAAGTTTCTGGATGAGGTTCGCGACTTCCATCGAAACGGCGACGCCAGCGCCGTCATCGATCGCGCCCGTGCCGAGGTCCCAGGAATCGAGATGTCCGGAGACGATGATGATCTGCTCCGGATGTTCGCTGCCCTTGATGTCTCCGATCACGTTGTAACTCGGAGCGTCGGGGAGCGTTTGCGGAGTAAGAACCAACCGCATCTTCACTGTCCCCTGCGGCGCCAGCGCGGCGATCAGGTCGGCGTCTTCCGCGGTCACGGCAGCGGCTGGAACCTTCGGCGCATCATTTTTGTAATCGGTCTGGCCAGTGTGTGGCAGGCGATAATCCGCGCCGCCGACGGACCGGATCAACGCGGCGGCCGCACCGAGACGGCCGGCCGCGGTGGGCGCCTCCGCGCGATATTTCACCGCTTGGCCATAGGCGTCACCCGCGTGGCTTTGCGCCGCCATCTGTTTATCGAAATGATAATTGAAGAGAACAATCTTGCCGGAAACCTTCTCCTTGCCGAGCGCTTGCAGTTCGTCGAAATCGCGCACCACGATGACTTCCGCGGTCAATCCTTCCGGCGGCGTCGCCACGCTGGCGCCGAGCGCGCAGAGCACAATTTTTTGCGTTGTGTTTTCCGCCATGCCGGGAAATTCCACGAGCGCGGCGGTTTCTTCGCCGCGCACCCAATGGGGCACCATGATTTTTTCGAGCTGGACCTCGAGCCCGAGCGCCTTCAGTTCCGCCGCCACGTAATCGACGGCTTTCTGCGCCTGGGCCGAACCGCTCAGGCGCGGGCCGATGTTATTCGCGAGATGCGCCACCTGCCGGTAGGCGTAATCGCTTTTCAAGGCCTCCTGCTGGAGCTGCTTCAGCTCGGATAAAGTCTGGGCCGAATAGAGTGGCGGCGTGGGACTGGGCGACGGGGACGGCGACGGTTCCTGCGCGGCGCACGGTATGGCGATCGCGGCCAGCGTTGCCGCGCTGAAAAGGTGAAGCGCGATGTTTTTTCCGGCGTTTTGCTTCATGGGATTGTGAGTTCCTGATTGTTCTTTGGACGCGATGTCTCTAGACAATGGCGTTGCCGCTCCGGCTTGCAACCCATGGAAAGAATCATCCGCTCATTCAGTCTCTTATTGATCTGCCTGCTGCTCGTCTCCCGCGTCGCGTTTGCTGAAAACAAGGAAACCGGCAAGGCGCTGAACGAATTTTTCGAGGCGGAATGGAATTATCAGATGGAACAAAGCCCGGCCCGCGCTTCGTCGATGGGCGACCGGCGCTGGAACGATCGCTGGGGCGATCAAAGCCTGGAAGGAATCAAGAAACGAGAAGCGCACGCCATCGACGCGCTCGCCCGGCTGAAGAAGTTCGATCGCGCGCAGCTTTCGCCGGCCGATCAACTGAACTACGACCTCTTCCAGAAGGACCTCGAGATGGACATCGAGGGCTCCAAGTTCCGGAGTTACCTGATGCCGATCAATCAACGCGGCGGCCTCCAGACTCTCGATGAGCTCGGCGATCGCCTCCGGTTCGAGACCGTGAAGGACTTCGAGGATTGGATCGCGCGGCTGCGCGCGTTGCCGGTGCTAATGGACCAGAACATCGCGCTCATGAAGGAAGGCGCCCGCGCGAAAGTGATGTGGCCGAAGATCGTTTTGAACCGCGTCCCGGCGCAGATCGACAAGCAGCTCGTCGCCAAGCCGGAGGACAGCCCGTTCTTCAAGCCGTTTAAGAAATTTCCCGACGCGATCAGCGCGGCGGACCGGGAGCGGCTGACGAAAGTAGCCCAGGATACGATCACCGCTGATGTCCTGCCGTCATTCCAGAAACTGAAAAAATATTTCGTTGAGGAATATCTTCCGGCGGGATTCGAGCAGGTGGGCATCTGGCAAATGCCGCAAGGCGGCGACTATTACGCTTACCTTACCCGCCGTCACACCACCACGAACCTCACGCCGCAACAGATCCACGAAAAAGGCTTGAGCGAAGTGGCGCGGATAAAAGCCGAGATGCAGACCATCATGGGAAAGACCGGGTTCAAAGGGACGTTGCCGGAATTCTTCACCAAGCTGCGCACGGATCCGCAGTTCTTCTACAAGACACCGGAGGAATTGCTCGATGCCTACCGCGCGCTCGCCAAACGGATCGATCCGAACCTGGTCAAAGTTTTCAAAACGCTTCCACGCACTCCGTACGGCGTGACACCGATCCCGGACAAGATCGCGCCAGATACGACTACAGCTTACTACAACCAGCCCGCAGCCGATGGTTCACGCGCCGGCCTTTATTTCGTAAATCTCTACAAGCCCGAGACGCGGCCGAAATGGGAGATGATGGCGCTCTCCCTGCACGAATCCGTGCCGGGCCACCACCTGCAAATCGCGCTCGCGCAGGAACTGGGAGACATCCCGAAGTTCCGCCGCTACGGCGGCTACACCGCCTTTTCCGAAGGCTGGGGTCTTTACGCGGAATCACTCGGGCAGGACATGGGGCTCTACGACGATCCCTACGCGAAATTCGGCCAGCTGACCTATGAGATGTGGCGCGCGGTCCGTCTGGTGGTGGACACCGGCATGCACCAGATGAAATGGGACCGCCAGCGCGCCATCGATTTCTTCATGGAAAATGCGCCCAAGGCCGAGAACGACATCGTCAACGAAATCGATCGTTATATTTCCATGCCCGGTCAGGCGCTCGCCTACAAGATCGGCGAGCTGAAAATCAAGGAATTGCGCGAGCGCGCCCGGCGCGAGATCGGCGACACCTTCGACGTGCGCGAATTTCACGACGCGGTCCTGCTTTCCGGGGCCGTGCCATTGGATGTCCTGGAACAGAACGTGAGCCGGTGGATCGCGACGAAGAAAGCGAGCGGCTCCCAAAAGCCTGTCGCTCCCGCGCCTTAAGTTAGCCACCCTTCCCCGCGGGGGCCGCCGCTTTTCCTTCCAATTTGAACCTTGTTCGACATGATCGGAGGCACT
The DNA here is from genome assembly GCA_041167505.1 of Verrucomicrobiota bacterium. GTDB lineage: Bacteria > Verrucomicrobiota > Verrucomicrobiia > Chthoniobacterales > UBA10450 > AV80. The sequence continues at coordinate 11,271 of JBEEHR010000048.1, read as the reverse complement.
GCCTCCTTGTGAACGCCACCCACACAACTCCGGACCAATCCTCTTCCCATGCGCACGGAGTAACCTGCAGCCACGCGCGGACGATGCGGGCGGAGCCGAAGGGCCATTACGCCCGGCTTTTTGCGAAGCCCGCCCATCCGATAACCGCGGACGAAGAAGGGAAGCTTATCGAGTTAGGCAGCGCGATGCGTTACGACGTGGAGCGTGAAGGCACGCTCACCCCGCGCATTGGTTACACCTACTTCGGCCAATTCCTTGGTCATGATTTGACGCATGACGTTACGTCCCTGGCTGGCCCGTACGCCGAGCCGGAAAAAACCCCGAACTTTCGCACGGCCGCTTTCGATCTCGATCACGTTTACGGCGCCGGGCCGGCCGGCTCGCCTTACTTGTATGAAGGCGAAGAAGGCGCGGAAACATTTAAGGTCGGCGCAACAACGCCGGGCGGTTTTCGCCGTGATCTACCGGTGGGACATGGGCGCATCCTGATCGGGGATATGGAAGATACGCGGAACGTCGACAACCTCCTGTTGCGTCAGTTGCACGTTTTATTTTTGAAGTTTCACAATGAAGCCATTCGCCAGCTCCAAACCAACCCGGCGATGGAAAGGGTGGCTGATTCGTTAGGCGCGGGCACTTTGTTTGAGCAAGCGCGCCGACTCGTCTGCTGGCATTACCAATGGATCATTCGCCACGATTTTCTGCCGCGGGTGCTGCATAATGATGTGTGGCATGTTCAAGCGAACCGGACCGCGCGCAGACCTGGGTCGGAGTTTTCCATTCCGATCGAGTTCTCGCTGGCGGCGTTTCGCTTTGGCCATAGCATGGTCCGGAATGCTTACCGCCTGAATTGCAGGACAAAGCGGGTTTTGATTGAAGAGTTAATGGTGTTAGGTCAAAAAGCCGAGCCAATCCCCGACGATTATCTCGTGGAATGGGGAACCTTCTTTGATGGGTTACCGACCTCGGGCCCGCAAGCTTCCAGCGCCTTTATCGATACATCAGTGAGCTTTGCCATGCATGGACTGTCTCCGGGCACAATCCGCCTCGCGAACAAACTCGAGTCCATTGATCCCTCGAATCTTCCGGTCAGAACCCTGGTCCGCGGGGCGCGCGCGCAATTGCCTTCTGGACAGGAAGCGGCCGAGGCATTGGCCGCGCAGGGAAAGATCAGGACGCATGATCGGCTGAGCAGTTCACAGTTAACCAGCGACACGTGCAACCAGTCCGGCAGCGTCTTATCCAGGAACGGCCTCGAACAAAACACACCGCTCTTCTACTACATCCTAAAAGAAGCAGAACTAAAGGGAGAGGGAATTACCCTTGGGCCCGTGGGCAGCCACATTATCTCCGAAGTCGTCCAAAGCGCGATTGAGGCCGATCCCGATAGTTACCTGTCTGGAGTGGGCCCAAAATGGAAGCTGCCGTCATGGCGTTTCCCGAGCGGTTCCCAGGGGCCAGTCAATTCCCTGATCGGAATTGTTCGACTCGTGGGTGACGGTAAACTTCTGCCCGAGTGTGAAGCGCATTGGCGGCGCTTTCATCTTCCTGCCCAATCGGTCTGAATTGCCGGACGAGGGACGGAGCCGACGGCAATGAGTCTTACCGCCGCGGAGATTCAAAAGATCATGAGCCCGGACGAAAACGATTCGCCGACGAACTTGGTTCCGAGTCGGGAACTCCGCAGGATGTTAGAGGCCTTGGGGGCTTATGAATTCAGCGCCAGCCGTGGCACCCCACTCGCGAGGCTTTGTGCCGCCGGAGCTGATTACGGTTGGCGCGAGCTGGAACGCGCAGCCGAAAGCAATCTCATCGGTCAGACATCGGCAAAGGCGAGGGCCAGTCTGCAACGGCATCTCCGAAGGACTCTGGAGAGGATCACCCGCCCCTGCCTTGACCTGGAGTGGAAAAGTTTCGAGCTAGCCACTAGCGCTCTTGGCCTTGCTACTTCGAACGCGGTCGTGGCCGAGCGGATGTTCTTACGGCACCGGCCGGGCGATCGTCTTTCTTTGCTGTTCGAGAAGTTCCCGGTGCTGGCGCGCCTGTGGTGCCTCATGATCCAGCAATGGCGCGATCACGTGGTAGAAGTTTTGAAACGTTGGAGGCGGGATCACCGTGCCCTGGGAGATTTCTTTTTCGATAAACAGATCGAAGATACTATTGTTGACCTGCGGCCAGGGTTATCTGATGCCCACAACCAGGGACGCTCCGTTACACTTCTCGAATTCAAGGGAGGTCGCCGCGTTATCTACAAACCGCGGTCAGGTAAGAGTGAGTCAATGTGGTTCTCGTTGTTAGCATGGATGAATCGAAACGGCTTCGAACCCCGGCTCCAGTTAGTTCGTGTGCTCCTCCGCAAAAACTACTACTGGATGGAGCACGTGGAGGTGGCTTCATGCGAAAGCCAGGCAGCGGCGCGCCGGTTTTACGAACGGATGGGCGCGCTGATTGCCGCGGCCTACCTCTTGAAGGCGGTCGATTGCCACCGCGAGAACGTCATAGCCGTCGGCGAAAACCCGGTGCTGGTGGATATCGACGCGATCTGGCATGTCTCACCGCTCACCAGGACGCAGAGCGGGGTGGACCTCCTTTATCGCACGGGCTTCTTTCCTAACTCGCGACCCACTAGCTTGCAGTCGCGAAGCAGCGTCCTGGGCAGAAGCGCGACGGGAAAACATCAGGCCCGGATCGCAGGCAAACCTGTGCTGGCCGCAACTTACACGAACGAGATTATCGCAGGCTTCTCGCGGGCGTGGAACTGCATCATAGGGAAACCGGACCGCCGGGCTGCGTTCCTTCGCATCGCGCGCCGCATTCGGTCGCAACAGCGACGCTGGATTTACCGCGCCACGGAAGGTTATGGCGCGATCCTTCAGGCATCGATCCAGCCCGGACCCCTACGTTCGACTGCGACGCGGCAAGCGCTCCTTACTAACACCTGCCACGGCCGCGCTCCGACAAGCGCCGTAGCCGAATCGGAAATTAATGCCCTAATGCGGCTCGATCTTCCCTACTTCGTCCGGAGGACAACTCATACCATGCCCGCCGACGAAAGATCAGCTCCTTCCGAACTTACGGAAGCGATTCGGAAATCTCTCAACCCAGTCTAAGGCTCGTTACCGCAGAAAGAGCCTAGGTCCTCCAATAGTAGTAGCTGCAGGTCTGGTAATCCTCGGCATTACGCACCTCGGCGTTACCGTTCTCCGCTGGAATGAAGTCAGGGACGGCTAACACCAGCTTTTTCATCCGTTGTTCCGGCGTGAGGAATTGAACCTCGAAATCGGGAGGAAACTCAATATCCCCCGCTTCGCTCACGGCTTTTTTGGCTCCTTCAGTGGAGCTGAGGCAGCGATCGCGGAACTTGATATCCGAGCCGGCGCGTGTCAGCACCGAAGTTAAGCGGTCGAGTCTCTCGTCGTTAGTCATCTTATCCCAATTTTTAATATTTGTTTCTTGCTTCATGTTATCTCGCGTTTGCTTTGTTTCTCATCTCCGCGACCCTGGCGGCTAACCCATCGATAAAAATCGTGAGTTCTGGGGTCGAACGGAGGGAATCGAAGCGGGGATCTTTCTGGAGGGAGCGATAATCGATCCAGCCTAAGGCGGCGGCCTGCTGCAGATGTTGCATGGCAGCTTCAGACAGATTCAGCGAAGCTTCGGCGGCCGCAAGGCGATAGGCGATTTCGGAATTGCGTGGCTGACGATCGAAAGCAGCTCTCTCGGTCTCGAAAGACTGCTGTAATAGTGGAGTAGCTGTGTCCTGAGACCCCAGAGCTTGTTTAATTCGACCGAGGGCGGACCGGTAAGTGATCGTTCCATAAAAGGAACCCCCGCCGTGAACATCGCCCGTAGCGAGTTTTGTGTATAGCTCCTCTGCCGCAGCGTAGTTCCGGGCGAAAAACTCGATCTGCGCTGCCACCTGGCCGAGCTCGCCTAGCTCACTGGTATTACGAAAACGGGTCAGACAGATTTCACGCGCGGCTTCAAATTCGCCCCGCAACAGATAGACGTAACATTTCCCGAGCGCCCCCTGGGACGAACCGGGGTTCAGTTCCATGGCGCGATCGTAGGCGCGCAAAGCCTGCTCATCATTCCCCAGCCTGGCCCAGCTATCTCCGATGAATGATTCGACCTCACCAGGCTTCCCTTGCAGCTTGGAAGCAATCTGAAACCACCTTAGGGCACGGTCCGGCCGGCCCAGGGTATCAAGGGTCATTCCCACGAACATCGTTATCCTTTCTTCGGCGCCCCCCATTTCCACGGTCCGCAGGGCCTCTTCCAAAGCTTCGGAATATTTGCCTTGTTGAAAATAAACGCCCGCGAGGGCGCGGTGTGCCTCCACGGAGTTTGGCTCGAGGGCCAGGGCGGCGAGGGCCTCCGCGTTACCGAGTTTCAGGTATTCCGGATCCGCGACGAAATGAAATCGCGTGGTCGCTGCCATGGCCAGATAGGAATGAGCCAGAGCAGAGTCAGGCTCTATCGCGATGGCCTTGTGGAATAGAGCGATCGCCTGGTCCAGGTCGTAAACTGTGTAGCGAGAGACCCAGGCCCGTCCCGACTTCATCGCTTCGTTCGCCTCCTCGTTGCGCAGGGCTGGATCTGTCCTCGCGTTCAACACATCGGACCAGTTATCTGCGTTCAGAATCTTGTGGATGTCGCGCGCCCATTGCTGCGGTTTTTGGGAGGTCCGGCTTATCGCCTCACTCTGGTCGAGAACGGTCGCTAAAAGAGTTTGGCCGCTGGCGGGATCTAACAAGCGAAGTGAGATGCGCAATTGGCCGTCGACGTTTCGCACCGTCCCGGTCATGACACTGCGGCCTTTGACCTCTCCCGCGGTCCTCCGGATATCTTCCAGTTTGCCCCAGCCCGGCGCTCCGCTCGCGACCACTCTGGCGAAGCCGAGGTCTTTCAATTGCTCGGTCAGCGAATTAACGAAGTCTTGAGTTCTGCTGGGATCGCCACGCACCGTTTCCAGATTGAGAAAGGGCAACACCACAACGGATCGTGCGGCCAGGAAGTTTTCCTTCATGGTCGCCTGGATTTCGTGCGCACGGACTTGCCAGAGCAGCGAGCCCGCACCCAGCAAAACCAAAGCCGCCAGCGAAGCCGCCAGTTTGCGATTGCGGCGAATCCAACGGCGCGCGCGCAGCGACGGTCCCGGAGGGGAGGCGACGATCGGCAGATCATCGAGCCAATTTTGCAAGTCGTCCGCCACTTCAGCAGCGCTCTGATATCGATCGCCCGGGTCTCGCTCCAGACAACGAGCGCAGATGATTTCCAAGTCGCGATCCGCCTTTGGCTTCAGGCTACGCAATCTTGGCGCCGGTTGTTCCGCCGATTGCTTCATAACGGCGAAGGCATTGTCCCCGACGAAGGGCAGCCGGCCGGTAAGCAGCTCGAAGAGGATCGCGCCGAGACTGTAAACGTCCGCCGCTGTCGTTAGGTTTGCCGCGGGACCATCCGCCTGTTCCGGGGCGATGTAACCCGGCGTGCCGAAGCTGGCCAGCGACCGGGTAAGATAACTCGAGACCGCTTCGCACCTCGCGAGGCCGAAGTCGCTCACGAGCGGTTCGCCGTGGCTGTCCAAAAGAATGTTTCCAGGTTTCAAGTCGCGATGGAGAACGCCTTGTTCGTGCGCGTAGTGAACCGCACGCGCCACTTTCACCATCAAGGCGGCGCTCTGACGGGGATGCTGCAGCAGAGGAGTGCGAGCCTGCAGCAAACTCCCGGCAGCGGCGTACTTCATCGTGAAGTAGGGAAACCCGTCCGCCGTTTCGCCTATCTGATAAATCGGCACGATGTTCGGATGTTCGAGGCGCGCGGCCGTCTCGGCTTCCCGCCGGAACCGAGCGACCACGTGATCGGAATCGTCGTGGTAAGCCAGCACACATTTGAGTGCCACCACTCGATCGGAGTGCGGTTCCCGCGCCTGGTAAACTACCCCCATCCCGCCGCGCGCTATTTCAGCGAGAATCTCGTGGTCCGCGATATGCCAGTCGCCATCACCGGATTTCACGCCCGCGAGCACCTCCTTGAAGGCTTCCTTCCCCGAGGGCGTCTTATCATCCTCCAGCGCCCCGCTCAGCAGACAATTCAAACAAAGGCCGTTTGTGAGTCGCGAAACCGAATGACATTCGCCGCAGACCTCGGGTCCCTCAAGGATCGTAAAGGTGGAATCGCTCCGGGGTTCGAGTCTCATACCAATCAATGAGGCTCGGCGCTCAAGCTCGCGCAGAGATACCGGATCTCGTCGTCCACGTTCGCTTCAGATTCGACGGTCTTGGCAATCTCTTCACGCAGGAGAGACCGATATCGCACCCGGAAATGATGCAGCAGACTTTTGACTGACGTCTCCGGCATTCCCAACGCGCGGGAAAGGGTCTCGTAACAGATCTCCGAGCGTTCGGACGTAAGATACGGGTGCAAGACTTCGTAGACGCGGCGCCGGCCTTTGCTTTCGCATTCCAGCCGCAGCCTGCGCAACGCCTCCTCGGCGATCGCCGCTGCCCAGCCTGCATCGAATAATGCTTCCGGCGCGGCGGATTCCATTGTCGTTCTCGGCAGATATAATTGAGGACGCGCCTCCACCATCCAACTTTCCAGGGAAACAAATTGCACTTGGCCGCCGCGTTTATGCCGGCGCTGTTTCGCCGCGGTATCGATCAAAAAATTCGTCAGCGACTTCAGCAGCAGCGACCGGAAACGGCCCCTGTTCGGATCGGCAACCTGAAGAAGATTTCCTTCCATGATCATGATGAAAAAATCCTGCGTCAGATCCTGGGCATCGGGCCCGGAATAACCGAGGCGATAGATAAAAGTGAAGATCGGGCGCCAGTAAATCTGGCAAAGCTGCGCGAGACCGGGATCGATTTTGCTCGGCGTCCCGGCACCAGCGCGCGGGCGAATCAAGCTCCAACGCGTCGTGACGAAATGCGTTAGAGCTCCCGGGCTTTCGACGGCACTCGCAGCTCTCACGCACGGAGCGTGATTGGTTCGCGCCCCCCACTCAAGAACAAAATGGGAGAACTTCCGGCGCTATTCCGCTTTGAAAGCCGTTCGCGCGAGTTCCAGGCGTCGTGCCTCCACGCGTTCGCACTGCTCAATCGCGCGCTTCTCCAATCCTGAATAGTTCAGTCTGGCGAGTGCCGGGATGGTTCGAGACGCAGCCTCCAGAGCGCGCCAGAGCGACCGCTTCCCCGTGATGCCGAGGATCAGCGCTTCCAAGGCGAGAAAGATGCCGATGTCTCCTTCTCCCAGCTCGATCTTGGATCGCGAAAGCTTTTCAGCCAGCCAAGCGCCGGCGTTTCGGACCGAGCTTTCTGAAACGCCCAGCTTTGCCATTAGCTCTTTCAGCTGCGCTTGATCTTCCTCAACCTCCCGCCGCAAATCTCCGAAGAATCGTTCGAGCGGTTTTCCCTCGCACGCTTCGACCAGGCGATCGAGCAATTCGAGCGCGCCCACTGAACCGGCGAGGTGATCCTTCAGGTAATCGCTCAGATCTTCCATGTCGTCCGCTTGGTATTCAACGCCCGCCGGGCGCAAGTCAAACCCTCCCGAGTTCTTTTCCGCGCCGCCTTCTCCCGAAAAATGACCGGTTCATCCCAATAATCTTGTGGCCGCCCCCCTTTTCCGAATATGACGAGAATATGAAAGCGCTAACGCTAACCAAGTTCGGCGTCTTCATCGGCAGTCTCTCGGTCGCGCTGGCCACTCACGCATTAGCGGCTCCAAACCCAGGCAATGTTCAGGACTATCTGGGGCCGCAGTTTCAAGCGGCCCAACAGCCGGCCTCCCCCAAGGAAAATACCACGACGGTCACTACCACCGCAGCCGACGTGCTGGCGCATTGGAACCAGATGGCCGTCGACGCGAGCGGTCTCGATCATACGCCGGTCGCAGCGGGCGACCCGCGCGTCTTCGGCGAACAACTCGGCCCCGCCCGGGCCAGTCGCGCCATGGCGATTGTCCACATCGCGATGTTCGACAGCGTGAACGGCGTCCTGGGCGGCTACAAGGGCTACACGAGTATTCTGCCGGCGAAAAATGCTTCCATCGCGGCCGCGATCGCGCAAGCCGCGCGCGATACCCTCACCGCACTTTTCCCGTCGCAACATGCTACTTTCGATCAGGCTCTCGCCGCGGATCTCAACCAAATCAGCGCCAGCGCCGCGAAAACGGACGGTATCGACCTGGGACATCGCGCGGCTGCCGCGATCCTCGCCTTGAGGTCCGGCGATGGCTCCGCGCAAGCCGAACCGAAATTAGGTGTGCAATTCTTCCCGAGTAACGATGCCGGCAAATGGCGGCAGGACCCGATCAGCAAGGGCCCGATTGCCCTTGGAGCGTTGTGGAATCAGGTCACTCCTTTTGTCATGCAATCCTCAACGCAATTTCGCGCTCCGGCCCCGCCGGCGATATCCAGCCCGGAATACGCGGCCGCATTTAACGAGGTCAAACTTCTCGGCGGCGACGGCGTTGTCACTCCTTCCATCCGCACCGTCGATCAAACCGAGCTCGGAATCTACTGGGCTTACGACGGCACGCCCAGCCTCTGCGCGCCTCCACGTTTGTATAACCAGATCGCGATGAAAATCGCCAAGCAGAGGGGCACCGCCGATAATCCATTGGAATTGGCTCGGCTGCTCGCGCTCATCAACGTCTCCATGGCGGACGCTGGCATCGCCATTTGGGAATCGAAGTTTTTCTATCAACTGTGGCGGCCTGTCACCGGCATCCGGGAATCGGATCCTGGCACCGGCCCGTCCGGCACTGGGGACGGAAATCCAGCCACCACCGGTGATCCGCTGTTCCGTCCAATGGGCGCTCCGGCGAGCAATCTTACCGGCCCGAATTTCACTCCGCCCTTCCCGGCTTATCCGTCCGGTCATGCGGGCTTCGGTGGCGCACTCTTCGAAACCCTGCGGCGCTACTACCACCAGGACGATATTCCGTTCACCTTCACTTCGGACGAGTTCAACGGCACGACCGTGGACAACGCGGGCATCGTTCGCGCGTTAAAGCCGCGCACGTTCTCGTCGCTGTCCCAGGCGGAGGAAGAAAACGGGCAGAGTAGAATTTACCTCGGCATCCACTGGTCCTTCGACAAGACCCAGGGCATCGCCCAGGGCCGGAAAGTGGCTGACTACGTTTACGAGAATGCGTTCACGGGAAAGCAATCCTGCCTGCTCAACGTCTCCACACGCACGCGTGTGCTCACCAGCGACCGCGTGCTGATCGGTGGTTTCATTATCACCGGCACCGAGTCCAAGAAGGTTGTCCTTCGTGCGATTGGACCGTCGCTCACCAATTCCGGCCTCGGCGGTGGCGTGCTGAACGACCCCACCCTTGAACTGCACGCCGCGAGCGGCGCAATCATCGCCGCAAACGACAACTGGCAGACGGATCCCGGCGCGTCCGAGCTCATCGCGAACGGACTCGCGCCGAAGCACGATCGGGAAGCGGCCACTGTACAAACTCTCGCGCCCGACAGCTATACCGCCGTCGTGTCGGGTCGGAATAACATTAACGGCATCGGTTTGATCGAGATCTACGATCTTACGCCGGACAGTAACTCACTCCTCGGAAACCTGAGCACTCGCGGTTTTGTCGATACAGGCGATAGCGCTTTGATCGGTGGATTCATCGTCGGAACCGGCTCGAGCGGACGGGTTGCTGTGCGCGCTCTTGGCCCATCCTTGAAAAACTTCGGCATTTCAGGCGCCCTGGCTGATCCCATCCTGGAACTGCACGACAGCAACGGGGCAATCATCAGAACGAACGACGGCTGGCTTACCGACCCCGGTGCGACCGAACTTCTCGCCGCTGGATTGTCGCCCGGTGATGCGAATGAAGCCGCGATTCTCTCCGCGCTTGCGCCTGGCGCCTATACAGCGGTTGTTCGCAGTGACGGAGTGAGTAGCGGCGTTGCTTTGGTGGAAGTCTACAACCTGCCGTGACCCGCATCAGTTTGCGCGTTCCAGCGAGTTCCGCGACTTTGAACAGTACCTCGGGGCAACTGTGTCTGTAGCTCAACCGGATAGAGCAGCTGACTTCGGATCAGCAGGTTGGGGGTTCAAATCCCTCCAGGCACGCATCTTTTCAACGCCCCGACTCAAACCACGTTCGTGCCGTTGAAAACATTCTGGACAACAATCGCTTTGGTCGCGGCTGCCGTCGTCGCCTTCGGCTGGCTCGCATGGAAATGCGATCGCGATCCAAAAATTAATTTTTTGCCGCGGGATCAACGCGCGGAGTGGATTGTATTTCCGGCCGCGATAGACGCGCGCTCACATCCAGTTGCGATGATGGACGCGACGTTTCGACAAACATTCAGCCTCGATTCGCAACCGGGCTCTGCTCGATTGCTCGTTCGCGCGGCCAAGCGAGTCGAATTAAGAATTAACGGCGAAATACTTCAAATCGTTTTTACACCCAACTGGAAACAGATTTCAACACTCGACGTGTCGAGATTTTTCCATACCGGCCCGAATACGATCGAGGCGAGAGTTTTTAACGACGACGCGCCGCCGGCGCTCTGGCTCACATTGATTACGGACTCATCCGCGCTGCGGACTGACGAGAAATGGGAGGTATCGATCGCCGGATCGGCATGGCGCAGCTGCGCGCTCGCTTCGACGCCGAAGCGGGCCGGTCCGGGCAACCTTCTGGCCGGGGGCGAGAGAACATCCGATGTGCTGCCTAAAATTTGGCGCGCGTGGGCGGCGTTCGCAGTTCTTGCGGTTCTGGCGACAATCGCGGCGGGTTGGTGGTTGGGTCGACTTCGGGTAAAGCCGAATGGCGGCGGTGCTCAATTTTCCCGTCCCCAACTCTTGGTCTTGCTGGGACTCTGCTCCCTCGCCTGGGTCATTCTCTTTTGGAACAACGCGAAAATGTTGCCGTTTCATTGCGGCTACGATTTCAAAGATCACATCGCTTATATTAAGTACGTTCAGGATCATCGGGCGTTGCCGTTGCCGAACGAGGGGTTCGAAATGTTTCAGCCGCCGCTTTATTACGCCGTTTCCGCCGCGGTCCTCTCAATCTGCCGGCTCGCCGTCACGGACGACGGGGCAGTGATTGTTTTGCGCGCGCTGACGATGATTTTTGGCGTCGCAAATTTTATTCTCGTTTTTCTGAGTATGCGCTTGCTCTTCCCCGGCCGGCTTATCGCTCAAATGGTCGGACTGCTAACGGCGGCATTTTTGCCGATGCAGCTTTATCTCTCGCACTACGTGACGAACGAGACGCTGGCTGCGACACTCGCGACCGCCA
>JBEEHR010000047.1:0-266161 GCA_041167505.1 Verrucomicrobiota bacterium | reverse complement strand
CGTTCTCGTTGGGCTCTGCTGAAGGCCCTTGGGCTTGGAAACCGGCCGGTATCATTGTTGGCGGTCTCGCTTTTGCCGGTGTGGGATTCCTGCTCTATCGCTGGATCCTCGGAATGGCGGCGAAGCGGCAAACATGATTTGCCTGACTTGTAGCGGCGGTCTGTGACCGCCAAAACTTGAACTGCAACTCACGCGCTCGACGGTCATAGACCGCCGCTACAAAACCATGGCACACATCGATCCGTCCAATCCGCCTAACGAATTCCCGGATATCGTTGGACCGCACCCGACGAACCCAATCCTCGCCCGCTTCCGTCCGTTCATTCCGCCGCACGCGCGCCTGCGCGAGCTTACACCATTGCCGCTCATTATCGGCACGCTGCTCGGGATGGTCTTCGGCGCATCCTCGCTTTACCTCGTGCTCAAAGTCGGACTCACGGTGAGTGCGTCCATTCCTGTCGCAGTCATTTCGATCACGATCTTCCGCCTGCTATCCAAGTTCGGCCTGCGGGATTCCACGATTCTCGAAAACAACATCGTGCAGACCGCGGGCTCGGCGGGCGAATCCATCGCCTTCGGTCTCGGCGTGACCATGCCGGCGATCATGATTCTCGGTTTCGATCTCGAGATCACGCGCGTCATGCTGGTCGCCATCCTTGGCGGACTGATTGGAATCCTCATGATGATTCCGCTGCGCCGCGCGCTCATCGTGCAGCAACACGGTTACCTGAAATACCCGGAAGGCACGGCTTGCGCCGAAGTGTTGAAGGCGGCCGCGTCGCCGGAATCGCGCGATGCCGCGCATGCCGGCGATGCCGTGGCGCGCGCCGCGGCGGACGAAGCGGTCAGCGGCGGCAAGATCATCATCGGCGGTTTCGCGATCGGTTTTATTTACTACGGCCTGCTGGAAATCTTCAAAGTCATGAAGGAAATCCCGGAGAAAATTTTCGGGAAACCATTCGCAGGCGCCTCCATTTCGCTCGAGAACAATCCCGCGCTGCTCGGTGTCGGTTACATCATCGGTCCGCGCATCTCGGCGCTCATGATGGGCGGCGGCGTCCTGTCGTATCTCGTCCTCATTCCCGCCATCAAATTTTTCGGCTCGGCCGGAACGTTGCCGCTGGCGCCGGAAACGGCCCACAGCATCGCCGACATGTCGGTCGAGCAAATTCAGAAGGGCTACATTTTATACATCGGCGCAGGGGCCGTTGCCGCGGCCGGCATCATCAGTCTCTTCCGTTCGCTGCCGCTCATCTGGCATGGGTTGAAAGGCGGGCTCGCGGATCTCCGCGGCGCCGGTGTCGCGCGCGAAGATGTCCCGCGCACAGATCAGGACCTCTCGATGAAATGGGTAATCGGCGGGATCATCGCCTTGCTCGTTGTCATCATGATCGCGCCGCAACTGAATCTGCGCTTTAACTTGTTAGGCGCGATTCTCATCGTCGCATTTGGTTTCCTCTTTGTGACCGTTTCGTCGCGGCTGACCGGCGAAGTCGGCTCCTCGTCCTGTCCGACTTCGGGCATGATGATCGCGACGCTGTTGCTGACGTGTCTCATTTTTCTTGTCATCGGCTGGACGGCGCCTCCCTACTTCGTCACCGCACTCTCTATCGGCGGCATCGTCTGCATCGCGTCTTCGAATGGCGGAACTATTTCGCAGGATCTAAAGACCGGTTTCCTGGTCGGCTCGACGCCGAAGTATCAACAGATCGCAATCCTCATCGGCACTCTCGCGTCCGCGCTCATCCTCGGACCGATCCTGATGCAGTTTAATCAGTCCGGCGCAGTTTACGTTCCGGTCGCCGGCAACAAGGATTTCGCCTTCCCTTCCAGCTATCACGCTGCGCCTGCGGATTACCTGAAAGACGACAGCGGCCAGCCGAAACGCGAGCGCTTGTCCGGCGCGCAAGCGGGCGGCGACTCGAAGGACTATTTTGTTTACCACAAGACAAACACGGAATTCGCGCCGGCCGGCCGCTACCTTGTTAACGACGACGGCGTGCCGATCTACCTCGCCGATCCCGGCATCAATGGCGTTTACGACAAGCGGCCCGACGGCACCAGCGTCCAGAAATTTACCGCGCCGAAAGCGACGCTTGTCTCCTACATCATCAAAGGAATCCTCGGCGGGCAACTGCCGTGGGGCCTGGTTTTGCTGGGCGTTTTCATCGCGATTGTCCTCGAGCTTTCGGGAGTTTCGGCGCTCGCGTTCGCGGTCGGCGTTTATCTGCCGATCTCCACCTCCACGCCGATCTACGTCGGCGGAATGGTCCGCTGGCTCGTGGACAGATACACCCGGCGCAAACATGCCGGTGCCGAGCTTACCGAAGATCAGCTCGTGGTTGAAGGCGACAGGAGCAACGGCGTCCTTCTTTCATCGGGCTACATCGCGGGCGGCACCCTCGCCGGCGTGCTTTTCGCTTTCATGGCCATCCCGTGGAAGCCGCGCCTCGATAGCTGGGAAAAATGGGCGACCGCCCATAACCCATTCTTCGATGGCCCGTGGTCCGACATCCTCGCGATGCTCCCTTTCCTCGCGCTCACCCTGCTCCTCTACCTCGTCGGCCGCGACACTCTCTTCGCGCCGAAACGAAAGAGTCCTTGATCTGACGCGGCGATTTTTGGCTGTCGCGATTACGCGCCGTTCTGCGAGACTCCACAGATATGGGCGATAAATCACCGAAGACCAAAAACAAACAGGCAGCGCAGAAACAAGCAAAGGCCAACGCTTCCGCCAAACAAAAGAACGACAATAAAGCCGCGAAGTCGGTCGTGAAGCCGAAGAAGTAAGCCGAAAGACTTACAAAATCTCGAACGTCGCGAACAGCGGCGCCAGGTCGATGACTGCGTTCGCCGCGGTCTTCAACCCGCTCCCGAGATTTTGCGCGACCGACGCGACCTCGACGCGAATCCCGCGCCGTCTTAACTGCAACGCGAGATAGGCGAAGTCGGCATCGCCCGTGACGAGAATGATCACGTCGGGCTGCATTTGGTTGGAAAGCTCGACGGCGTCGATCGCCATCATCACATCCACGTTCGCTTTGTAGTGACCTTCCTCGGTCGGCGAGCCATCTTTCGTCACCGCGAGGAATCCATTGGAACGCAGCCAATGAACAAATTTGTTTTTCTTGTCGCGCTCCTCCTGCCACACCGGGATGGCCGGCGGCAATCCCGCGTAAACCACCATCTCGATTAGCGTCCGGCCGGTTTTCCCACCGGTAAGAAAGTCGCGCAGCTTCAGCCAATCGAGGCCGCGTCCCAGGGTTCGAACAGAGCTGACGACGTTCGATTCATCCACCAGCACCAGGACTCGTTCGCCCCCGCCCTTCGTCATCCTTCGCCGCTCGTTTCCGGCTCGGCCTCGGACGGCTCCGAAGAAGCGTCCGTGTTTTCCGATTCCGGATTCTCTTTCGCATGCAATTTACGGAGCCGCTTCTCTTCCTTCTTCGCTTTTTTCGCCAGGTCTTTCCGGCGCTTTTCCCCCGAGTAATTTGGTTTAGCCATTAGTATTCCTTTTCCGAAGCCTCTTCTCCAGGGGGCACCTTCCGCTTTTCATCGTCCTAAAACAACGGCGGTTTGTAAACCGCCGCTCCAGCTCAAATCCTCGCCGTCTCCGCCGCCATGAACGTGTCGAGATCCGAGCGCACCGATTTCAGCGCCAGCGTTATCACGAATGCATCATCGATATGTCCGAGCACCGGAATCCAATCCGGGATCACATCGAACGGCGAAACGAAATAAATGATGGCCGCGATAATGATGAGCAGCTTCGGCGCGGCGATGTCGCGATACTCCCCGCGCTGATAATCCCGGATCGCCCGCACCATCGCCAGCAGATAAGGCCACGTCTCGCCGAACGGCCCGCGCGGAATCGTGTTGAGCTTGCCCACCGCATCCTCGACCAGCTTCCGCAGTCGCGTCGGATCGCCCGCATAATCTTCCGCGTCCGCCGTCGCCCGGCGAAACGCCGCGCTCTGCGAGATCTCGTCGGCCGCGAGCCGCGCCTGTTTAACCAGCCGTGGTTTCGCCGCCGCTTTTTTCTTCTTCGGCTTCGCCGCGCTCCCTGCTGGTTTTCGTTTCTTCATTCCCTGTCCGGTCACTCGTCACACGTCACTCGTCACATGTCACTTTCTTTCAATGATCATATCGCTTCTCGCCCGCCCTAATCTCAACTTCCAGTTTGTTTCCCCCCGGCGGTAGCGGGCACGTCGCATAGGGAGTGAATGCGCACGGCGGATTTTCGGCTTTGTTGAAATCGAGAATCACTTCGCCATTTACCGGCTTCTCCGCGTAGAGAAATCGTCCCGACTTATAAGTCTCGCTCCGGTTCGAGCCATCGCCGAAGATAATGAAAAGCGTTTCGTCATCGTCCTCCAGCACTGGCTGAAGCGCACACTCTTGCCCGTTGAGGCTGAACTTCAGCACGCCCGGGCTTTTCATCTTGGAATTCCCGCCCAGGACGTTCGGCACGCTCAGCTCCTTCGGCTCCGGCCACGCTTCGAAGCGCGCCGTGACTTTGTAGCCCTCATCAATGGGAAACCAGTGCAACCCTTTGAAGTTCCGCCTCGCTTCGCTGTTACTGTCTTTCAATCGGATCCCGAACCGCTCCTCCCGCTTGATCAAAAAGAAGGTCTGCGTCCCCGTCCGAATCTCCGTCGGCTTCCCCTTCTCATCCGACACAAGATCAACCGGCGCCGAAACGCTCTTCCCATCGATCTGCGCATCGATGCCCTTCGCCACCTTGAGAATCGCCTTGCCCTCCTTGAATTGGATCTCGCCGAATTTCCCCTGCTTGAAGTTCTGCGTCAGTCGCACATCAAACTGTTCGCCCGCGCCGATCGTGTTGATCCCCTCCTTTAACCAGAACAACCCCGCCACCGTCAGCCATCCCGTTTCCTTCTTCAGGTTCGTCTCTCGCTCGCTCCGCCATTTCTCGATCCCCTTCGCATAATCCGTCTGCGCCTGCGCCGCGGTTACAAAGATGACAACACTCCCAAGAAGAATCTGCGTCCATCTGCGTAATCTGCGGATCGTCATTTTCCTTCAAACGCCTTCTTCAACGCCGCGAGATCGAGCTTCACCATTTGCATCAGCTCATGCATCACCCGCTCCAGTCCCGCGGGGTCCTTGACCCATTCCGCGAAAAACTTTCCGGGCACGACTTGCCACGAGAGTCCGTATTTGTCCGCGAGCCAACCGCATTGCACTTCCTTGCCGCCATCCGCGGTCAGCTTTGCCCAGTAATAATCGATCTCCTCCTGCGTGTCGCAGTTGATCACGAACGAGACCGCTTCGGTGAACTTGAACTGCGGACCGCCGTTCAATGCCGTGAACTCCTGCCCATCCAGCTCGAACGACACCGTCATCACCTGGCCTTTCCGTTCGGTCGGCTCCTCGCCGGTATAATGCGTGACCTGTTTGACCTTCGAATTCTTGAACACCGAGACGTAGAACTTCGCCGCCTCCTCCGCCTGCCCATCGAACCACAACATTGGGGTAATCCGTTGCATGGGTCACACAAAAGCTGAAATCCTGGGAAACGGAAATGCTGAATGACGCTGTAGTCGCGGCGCTCTGTCGCCGCCTCTTCCAACAAAGTTGTCATCCTGAGCCCGCAAAGCGGGAGAAGGATCTCTGAATATTTCCGGGCCCGAATCGCGCAGAAATGGTCAGAGATGTTGCGCTCCGCTCAACATGACAATCTTAGGCACTGGGGATCCGCGGGAAAAAGCCCGCGCGGTTTCACTTTTTCAGCTCCATCGTCATGAAGACGCTGTTCGGGTCCTCAATGTAATCAGCAAACGGTCCGCAAAACGTAAAGCCCGCGCGCGCGTAGAGCTGACGCGCCGGCTCGAACGCGTCCATCGATCCGGTTTCCAAACTCAACCGGCCGTAACCGCGACGCTCCGCTTGGCCGATGATGTAGGCCAGGATCGCCCGCGCCACGCCTTTCCTTCGATGGCGCGCCGAGGTCCGCATCGACTTTATCTCGCCATGCTGGACGTCCAGTTCCTTGAGAGCGCCGCATCCGAGCAGCTCGCCATTTTCCCAGGCGCCCCAGAATGTAACCTCCGGTTTGCGCAGTCCCTCGATCGGCAACGCGTGGATACTCTCCGGCGGCGAAATCTGCCGCATGTTCGCAAGGTGTTCCTGTAACAGCGCGCGGATCTCCGAACCGCTCAGATCGTCTATTCGAATTTCCATCTTCGCGGGCCTGGCCAGATCGCAGCCTAGCGCAGGCGGGCCTGCCACGCCGTAGCTTTAGCGCAGGCGGGCGAAAAACTTTGCCACTTTGGGACGCACGATGACCATCGCCGCTTCACTGAAGACATGGCCTTCGCCAGGCACGAAGTCCGTCTCCACGTGACCGCCGCGCGCTCGCAAGACGCGCAGGAGCGGTTTCGCAAATTTCTCCACCGGCACGCGCTTGTCGTCCAATCCGTGCACCATCAATACCGGCGGCATTTTACCGACGCGTTTCTCCTGCGAGTTCCAGATCCCGCCAGCCTGTTCCGTTACCGCCCCGACCAGCGGATTGTCGGAAGCCGCTGCGATCGCCAGGAAGCCGCCAAGCGAATATCCATAGAGCCCAATTTGCCGCGCCTTGTTCTCCTCCCGCCCGTACGCCCACGCGATTCCATCACGCAACGTCTCGAGCCATGCGCCAAAATGCTTCTGTATCGTGGAATCCAGCGCGACGATAGTGCCAGTACGGTTGTAGTAATGCAGCAGATAAACCGTATCGCCCGCATCGGCGAGCGCACGTGCTACTCGCTTCATGCTCGGCCCGTCGAAGACCATTCCGCCAGCGCCGTAAAGCACGATGACGGTGCGATGCGATGGCGTCCCGATCGGCGCATAGCGATCCGCTCGGATCTTCCTCCCCGCGCTTTCGAAAAACAAACTCGTCGGCCGCACGTTCGCTCCCTCAGCGCTCGCAATCCCCATGAGAAGCGACCAAACGCCACACAGCGCTACAAAAGTCCGCCCAAACATCGCGCACCTTCACCCATCCCTTAGGCAGACGCGAGACGAGGGTGAATCAGGAAGCAGGTCCATCGCCTGCGACGGTCTTCCTGTAGCGGCGGTCTATGACCGTCGAACGCAAACGTGAAGCCCCGGCGGTCACAGACCGCCGCTACAGAAAAGACCCAATCTGCGTCCCTCTGCGTAATCTGCGGACGATCCTTCCTCTACTTCTTCGCCGCCATCGCCGCCGAGTACTGCACGTCTTCCCACGTCAGCTTCAACATGCCTCCGTCCACGGCGATCGTGAATTGATCCACCGGCTTGCCGGCCGCCTGCTTCTTCATGTCGATCCGAACCAAATCCTGTTTCTCATCGTACTTCGTTCCCCATTGGCCAGTCTGCTTGTTCACGATCAACTTCGCAGCGCCTTCCTCGGGCATCAGAAACAAAGTGTAGGTCCCGGCGGCGATGGCCGTCCCGCCGATCGTGATGTCCTTGTCCGTCGTGAGCGTTGTCGCTTCGTCGGCGCCCATCCGCCAAACCTTGCTGAACGGAACGAGCGTGCCCCAGATCTTGCGCTTTTCCCCGCTCTTCGGATCCTTCGAATAAGGCCGGCCGTAAACGATCGTAACCTTCGCGTCACCGACGGTCGCATTCACCGTCTCATGCGGACTCACCCGCGGTTTTTCCTCGGCAAAGAGCGGCGATGTCAGAGCTAGGGCAGTGAGAACAACGAGAGTCGATTGAATCAATTTCATGGCCGCAAGATTCGCTCCATCCCGGGATTGCGTCTAGTCGAAACCTGACTCGCTGTAGCCACCGGCCCTGTGGGCCGTCTTCCTTTGGTTCTCTGTCGGGGGATGCATTGCCCTCAGCTGCGGCGACTGAGCACCGTGGCTCCAGCATTTTGCCCGGTATTATTTTACTGTTTATGGGCCGCGCCGTCAGCTAAGAGCAGAGCGCGCCGTGCACGATCAAGAATGAACCCGCGCAACTTCTTCGCCGAGCTGAAGCGGCGCAATGTCGTTCGCATGGCCGGGCTTTATCTCGTCGGCGCCTGGCTGCTTACTCAGGTCACGAGCACTGTGCTGCCGATGTTCGGCGCGCCCGATTGGCTGCCCCGTAGCGTCGTCATCCTGCTTGCCATCGGCTTTATCCCGGCGCTCCTCTTCAGCTGGATTTTCGAGCTAACGCCGGAAGGCTTGAAACGCGATGAGGAGGTTCCGCCGGAGCAATCGATTGCGCCGCAGACCGCCCGGCGGATGGATCGCATGATCATTTTCGTGCTGCTCCTCGCGCTCGGCTACTTCGCGGTCGACAAGTTCGTCCTCGTGCCGCGACGCGCCGCCGCGCCCGGCGAATCGTCGTCCACCGCCAGTTCCAAATCGATCGCGGTCCTGCCTTTCGAGAACCTGAGCAGCGACAAGGAGAACGCTTATTTCGCCGATGGCATTCAGGATGAAATCCTCACCCGGCTCTCGAAGATCGCGGCCCTGAAAGTCATTTCGCGCACTTCGACCCAAAAATATAAAAGCGCGCCGGACAACCTGCGGGAAGTCGGCCAGCAGCTCGGCGTCGCCAACCTGCTCGAAGGCAGCGTGCAAAAGATTGGCAACGCCGCGCATATCAACGTCCAGCTCATTCGGGTCGCCACGGATGAGCATCTCTGGGCGGAGAGTTACAACCGGAAGCTGGACGACATCTTTGCCGTCGAAGGGGAAGTCGCGACGGCAATTGCCGATCAGTTGAACGCGAAACTTACCGGCAGCGAAAAGGAATCGTTAACCATCAAGCCCACCTCCAATCTCCAGGCCTACGACGCCTACCTGCGCGGTCTGGCCTTCCAGGGGCGAGTCGATGTCCTCCCAGCAAACATAAGGAAGTCGATTGAGGCCTTTGAAGAGGCCGCCAGGCTGGACCCCCAGTTTGCCCTGGCCTGGGCGCAATTAGTCCGGGAAAACGGTTTGGCCTATTCCAATTTCTCGGCTACGCCGCAGCGACGGGAGGCGGCGCGGCAGGCCTTGGAGAACGCAGTCAGGCTGGCGCCGAACCTGGCCGAGACGCAACTGGCCGAGGGAACCTATCAATATTTTTTCGAGCGAAATTATGAAGCTGCCAAAAGCCGTTTCCTGGCGGTGCGCCAACAGTTCCCAAACAATGCCGTGGTCGCAGAATACCTGGGAGCTGTGATGCGCCGCCAGGGTCACTGGGACCAAAGCCACCGGTTCTACGAGGAAGCCATTGAGCTCGATCCGCGGAATGTCTTTCTGCTCGGCGATGCTTTCCTGACCGACGCGGCGATGCGCGATATCGCTTCCGCGAGAAAACTTCTCGAGCGCGCCCGTAATCTGAGCCCGCAAAATGCCACCATCATCGCCATGCTGGCGTTGACCTGCCAGATGACGGGCGACCTCGCGCAGGCGCAGACTTTGCTCGATGGCGCTCCGTCCGCCGATGGCGACGACTGGTATTTTCAGGTGCTGGCTACGAACGCGATCTTACTGCGAAAATATGAACCTGCGCTTACGATGTTGAAGGCGCAGTTGAGCAAACCGGAGGCGCTCGAAGGTTCGTTAAGTTCATTTCTGGTCAGTTTCGCCGACGTCGAGAGAAACGCCGGGCAGACGGATGCTGCGGCCCGGACTTACGAGCAAGCGCGCAGCACCCTGGAAGCTCAGTTGCGTGAACAAGCCGACAATGCAGCGCTGATCAGCGCCCTGGCCTGGGTGGAAGCCTGGCTGGGCAATAAAGACAAGGCATTCGACCTGGCACGGAGAGCTATCGCGCTAGATCCTTCTGCGAAGAACGCCTATACCGGTCCGTCGCGCGAAGACACCCTGGCCCGGATCGAAGCGCATTTCGGCGAAAAAGACGCCGCGATCGCTATTGTTCAGCGCCTGCTCATTACCTCCTACGGTCCGCCGGTGCTAACCCCAGCCTTCCTGCGCGTGGATCCGGATTGGGACAACCTCCGGGCCGATCCGCGTTTCGAGAAGCTTTGCCAGGAGCCGGGGAAGTGAGTGCCTTTTCCTCAGTGGATACTTTGTAGAGCAGGCGCACCGCCTGCCGCATTCCTGCGGCCCATCGACCGACTGGCAACCGGTGCGGTCGCCCTGCAACCGTCAGAAAAGACTTGTCACTGGTCACACGTCACTGGTCACTTTCCTTGAGTCATGGTGGAACTCATTCTGATTTGTCTGGTGGCCGTCGCGCTGCTCGCGATCGTCTCGCGGAAAATCAACGTCCCCTACCCGATCCTGCTTACCGTGGCCGGCGGGCTCCTCGCCCTGGTGCCAGGACTTCCGGCGATTCATCTCGATCCGAAACTGGTCTTCGATTTGTTCCTGCCGCCGCTTCTTTATCCCGCGGCCGTTTACACCTCCTGGAGAGATTTCCGGGCAAACCTTCGGTCGATTCTCCCGCTCGCCATCTTCCTCGTCCTGCTGACGATGACAGCGACCGCTTACCTGCTCCATGCCCTGACGGGATTACCGCTGGCGGTTGGTTTTGTTTTTGGCGCTCTCATCTCGCCGCCCGACGCAGTGGCTGCCCTGGCGGTAACGAAAGATCTGAAGGTGCCGCGCAAGATCATCGTCATCCTCGAAGGCGAAAGCCTGGTGAACGACGCCACCTCCTTCATCTCTTTCCGTTTCGCGGTGGCCGCCGTCCTGACCGGGACCTTTTCGCTCGGTCAGGCGAGCGCGCAATTCCTTCTCGTCGCTGCGGGTGGCGTCGCGGTCGGCCTCGCCACCGGCTGGCTGGCGACTCAAGTGCAGAAGCGCCTGGACGATCCTCCGGTGCAAACCATGTTCTCGCTGCTTACTCCGTACGTCGCCTACTTCAGCGGGGAAAAGCTGCACGTCTCCGGCATCCTCGCGGTCGTCATCGCCGGCATTTATTACGGCTGGCGCGCGCCTCGTGTCTTGAGCGGACGGATGCGGCTGCAGGCGGTGCCGGTCTGGCAAATGGTCACCTTCATTCTGAACGGAATTCTTTTCATGCTCATCGGCCTGCAACTCCCGCAGGTGATCCACGCGCTCCCTCCCGGTTCGGCGATCGCCGTCGCAAAACTGGGTGTGCTTATCCTTTTAGCGCTCGTCCTCGTCCGTTTTCTGTGGCTCTTCGTCGCCACTTATTTGCCGCGGCTGTTCAGCAAAACATTCCGCCGCAAAAACCCCGCGCCCTGGCAACAGACCGCGCTCATCGCCTGGACCGGAATGCGCGGCGCCGATTCGCTGGCCGGCGCGCTCGCCATTCCATTTCTCCTCGCGGACGGCACGCCGTTCCCCGGACGCGACCTCATCCTCTTACTCACCTTCTGCGTCATTTTCGGAACCCTCATCGTGCAAGGACTCACTTTGAAGCCTTTGGTCCGCTGGCTAAGAATCGTGGACGATCACGTTACCGAAAAAGAAGAACGGCTGGCGCGCCTTCGCGCGAACGAAGCAGCCCTGGCGCGCATCGAAGACATGGGCTCATCGGGTCAGGCGCGGCCCGAAACCGTCGAACGCCTCCGTTCCGAATACGCCGACCGAATCCGGCAATTGAGCAAGGACACCTCGCATGAAGAAAGCCTCCGCCGCTTATACTCAAAGGACTTTCAGCAGTTAGCTTGCGAAGCCCTGGAAACCGAACGCGAAACCGTCATCGGCCTGCGCAACGAAGACACCATCAACGACGAAGTCCTCCGCCGCATCCAGCACGACATCGACCTCGCCGAAGCCCGCCTCCAGCGGCGTGGGTGAAAAGTGTGACCCGCCTCCACAAGGTTACGGCGTGGCAGGCATGTGACGTGTAACAAGTGACGTGTGACGAGCACTACGCTCGACCTTTCCCCTCGTTCCCAAACTCTGTTTGGGAACGCACTTGTCTTCGAAACTCCGTTTCACTTCTGCGATCGGCCAACAGAGTTGGCAGGACATTGGCATTCCCAAACAGAGTTTGGGAACGAGGGAAATGCCGCGCCGTTGGCGCTTTTGTCCTCGTTCCCAAGTTGTACTTGGGAACGGCACCTGCATACGAAGTTGCACTTCGTCTGTTCAGGACTCCAGGCATGAAGTGAAGCTCAGCTTCCAAGAGAAAGTGCGTGCCCAAGTGCAACTTGGGTACGAGGGAAGAATCGAAACAGGCGAAGTTCCCGCGCCGTTTCAACCTTTCAGCTTTTCAGAATTTCAGTTTTTGATTCGGCAGCGTGCTTCCCGAGTTTCTTCAAAAGCCGCAGCAACGTCAGCCGCTCACTTTCTGAAAGGACGCCGGCAATATTTTCCATCGCCGCCGCGTGCTCGCCAAAGCCACGCGTGATGAGAGCGCGCCCCTTTGGCGTCAGTTCCACCTGGCGCACCCGGCGGTCGGCGGCGTGGCCTTTGCGCAAAACCAGCCCTTTCTTGACCAGCCGATCCACGGCGACGCTAATCGAACCGGGCGTAAGCCAGACCTTGGGGCCGACGGTATTCACGGGGAGCGGCCCTTTGTGAAGGAGCGCTTCGAGGACGCGGAAATCGGAGTCGCCCAACCCTGTCTCCCTGATGCTCTCCGCCGCGTGCGGGATCAGCGCCTGAAAGGCTTTCATAAAGACGAGCCAGAGATGAACGCCGGAGGAATCTTTCGTTGGCTTGGTTCGTTTTTGTTTCATTGAAAATAATTCATTGACAAAAAGTCTATTGATGTCAATATACTTGGTATCAACACAAGTAAACTATCATGAAAATCACATCTGTCATCGCCCGTTTTCTACTGGGCCTCATCTTTCTCGTCTTCGGTCTCAACGGCTTCCTCCATTTCATTAAGGCCGCGATGCCCACCGGGGTTGCCGGGCAGTTTATCGGGGCGCTCGCTGCCTCCAACTATCTGGTCGCCGTTTTTCTGCTCCAGATCGTTTCGGCGGTCCTGCTCCTGAGCAATCGCTTCGTCCCGCTCGCCCTCACCCTGCTCGCTCCCATCATCGTAAACATCCTCCTGTTTCACGCGCTAATGGCGCCGGCCGGCCTGGGCCTGGCTATCGTCGTGGCGGTGCTGTGGATCCTCGTGTTCCTGAATGTCCGCTCTGCGTTCGCCGGCATCCTGCAGCAGCGTGTCTTAGCCTAAACACCAGGATAACGAATATATGGAAATCGGCGTAGACAGTTTCGTGGCCGCAACCGTTGACCGCGTCACGGGCCAGGCCATCGACCCTGCCAGACATCTCAACGAGTTGCTCGAGGCCATCACCCTGGCTGACGAAGTCGGTCTCGATGTGTTTGGCATCGGGGAACATCATCGGCGCGAGTTTCTCGACTCCGCCCCCACTGTGATCCTCGCCGCGGCCGCGGCCCGCACCCGGCGGATCCGGCTCACGAGCGCCGTCACCGTTCTCAGCGCGGCCGATCCCGTGCGCGTGTTTCAGGAGTTTGCCACGCTCGATCTGCTCTCCCAAGGCCGGGCGGAGATCGTCGCCGGGCGCGGCTCGTTCATCGAAGCATTCCCGCTCTTCGGGCTGGAACTCGAGGATTACGATTCTCTCTTTGCCGAGAAACTCGATCTCCTTCTGAAGATCCGCGAGAACACGAATATTCATTGGTCGGGCAGGCACCGCGCAGCCCTCACCGGAGAGGGCATTTACCCGCGCCCGTTGCAAGACCCGCTGCCGGTTTGGCTAGGGGTCGGAGGCACGCCGGGCTCCTTTGTTCGCGCCGGCGCTCTCGGGCTGCCCTTGATGGTCGCGATCATCGGCGGCGAGCCGCACCGCTTCCGGCCGCTGATCGATCGTTACCGCGAGGCTGGTCTCCGTGCCGGTCATTCTCCGGAAAAACTCAAGGTCGGCATCCATTCGTTAGGCTACGTGGCCGATAACGCCGCGCAGGCCGCCGACGAATTTTTTCCCGGCTACGCCAAGAGCTTTACTGAGATCGGCCGGGAACGCGGCTGGCCGCCAACGACGCGCGCTCACTTCGACGCCCAGCTCGGACCGACCGGCGCGCTCCTCGTCGGCGATCCGGAAACCGTGGCGGAAAAGATCCTGCGCGTGAACGAGTCGCTAGGCGGCATTTCTCGCCTGACCTTCCAGATGAGCGTCGCGTCATTGCCCCATGCGAAACTCATGCATGCGATCGAGTTGCTCGGGACACGCGTTGCTCCTCTCGTGCGATCCGCCCTCGCGTCCCAGATTTCCGCGTGACGAATCGAAACCCTGTAGTCGCCCCGCTCTGT
The DNA here is from genome assembly GCA_041167505.1 of Verrucomicrobiota bacterium. Lineage (GTDB taxonomy): Bacteria > Verrucomicrobiota > Verrucomicrobiia > Chthoniobacterales > UBA10450 > AV80. The sequence goes on along the minus strand of JBEEHR010000047.1, from coordinate 252,007 downwards.
CGAGGCGTCTTTCCCTCGTTCCCAAGTTGCACTTGGGAATGGAAGCACTCTGGGAAGCTAAGCTTCGGCATCATCGACCATTCCCAACTACAACTTGGGAACGAGGAACTCGCTGCGTGACTCAATGCGCAACGTACCGTCGCGTCCGTCTTGTCTCTAATTTGTAAGGGCGGCGCACGACTCGCCTTCCGGACGTCCCGGCTGCCTCCCTCGCATTATTTCCTGTCTATACAGGACGCGCCCAGCTAAGAGCAGAGCGCGCCGTCACGATTTGCAATGAACCCAGGTAACTTTTTCGTCGAGCTCAAGCGGCGAAATGTCTATCGCGCCGCGGTGGCCTACGGAGTCGTCGCATGGTTTCTCACCCAGCTCACGACCCAGGTCTTTCCGTTCTTCGACATTTCCAACGCAGCAATCCGGTTCGTCGTCATGGCGTTGGCGGTTGGATTTCCCATCGCGATGTGTCTCTCCTGGCTCTACGAATTCACGCCTGAGGGAATCGTTCGTTCCGAAGACCTCGGTCCGGCTGAAGTAAGATCAGCGCGGCGCGCGACGGGCCGGCTTCTCGATTTCATCATCATCGGCGTCCTCTTGCTGTTCATCGCGATGCTGGCTTACCAGCGATTTTCATTTCGCCCCGAAGCCGTCGAAAAGATTCCACTAAAAAGCATTGCGGTCCTGCCGTTCGTGAACCTAAGCAGCGACAAAGAGAATGCTTTCTTTACCGATGGCATGCAGGATGAAGTGCTAACTGACCTGTCGCACATCGCCGACCTGAAAGTCATCAGCCGCTCGAGCGTGATGCAGTACAAGGACAGCGCCACTCGTAATCTCCACCAAATCGCGGCCCAGCTCGGTGTTGCTTACCTGCTGGAAGCAAGCGTGCAGCGTGCCGCTGGTAAGGTGAGGGTGATCGCGCAATTAATTGATGCCCGCAGCGATACCCACGTCTGGGCCAAGACCTACGACCGCCCGTTGGAGGATATCTTTGCCGTCCAGAGTGAAATCGCGCAAACCATCGCCCAGCAATTGCACGCCCAGATCTCACCCCAGGCCAGGGCCGCGATAGAAGAGAAACCTACGACTAACCTGGTCGCCTACGATCTTTACCTCCGGGCGAAGCAGTTGCTCGATAACATCTCCACTTCTACTGACTGGGAAGGCGATAACCGCCGTGCGGTCGAACTCCTCGATCGGGCGGTCACTGACGATCCAAACTTTGCTTTGGCTTACTGCCTTCTCTACCATTGGAACCTTAATCTCTATGACTGGGTGGACCGCACCCCGGCCCGGCTGGCGCGAGCGCAAGCGGCTCTTAAAGAAGCGACCAGAACCGCGCCGGAGGCGGGAGAAACCTATTTCGCGCAGTCAACGGAGTATAAACGCATAGGCGATCTGGATCGCGCAGCCGAATTAATCGAGAAAGCCGCGAAAGCGTTGCCAGGCAACTCGCAAATATTGCTCGGCATTGCTTTGGTGGAGCGAAGGCGCGGTCATTGGAGCGAGGCGGTGCGCTACTGGGAGAAGGCGCGGGAGCTGGATCCGAAATCACCAAACTTCCCGAATGGATTGGAGGATTTATATCTCAGCCTGCGCGATTATAAGAAGGCCGACGAGGTGGCAGACGCTGCTATCGCCGCTTTTCCAAAGCGACCTGGTTACTTCCTCGCCGCAAAAGTGTCGAGTGCCCTGGCCCGCGGGGATGTGAAGACGGCCCGCGCCCGGCTCGCGGCCCTGCCTCCAGGCTGGGATCCAAGCGGAATCACCTCAGTGTTACAAGTTGAAGTGGCCTTTGCCGATCGCAACTACCCGGAGATGGCGCAACTGGCGGCGACCCGAAAGCAGGAAAACGTTATCGCGGAGATTCAGGTAGCTATCTCCTTCATGGAAGGGATGGCCGCGCGCCGTGCCGGCGACATGGCGAAAGCCCAATCTATTTTCACGACCATGCGCAAGCAGGTTGAGACGGATTCACAGAACCGGCCCGAAGATGTGGATCTCCTTTCTCGGCTGGCGAAAATTCGTGCCTATCTGGGTGACAAGGGAGAGGCGCTGCAACTAGCTGAAAAAGCGGTCGCCCTGAAGCCGATCTCGCGCGACGCCGTCGCCGGCCCCGGTGCGGTGGAGGCCCTGGCTGAAGTCTGCATGGTGACGGGTGATCACGATCGCGCGATTGAGTTACTCTCGCAGATCGCCAAAGTCCCCTACGGCCCATCCTATGGCGAGTTACTCGGTCCAGAATGGGATGATTTACGCGGCGATCGTCGCTTCGAGACGATTGTCGCTTCGCTCAAGCCGAACGATAACGCCGCGAGGTGAGCTTCGGGCAAAACGAATCAACGCGTTTTGTCCAGGAAGCTCCGCTTCCGCATACCACCTCCGTTCCCAAGTACAACTTGGGAACGAGGATCAGAGGACCCGGCAACCGGAGCGGCCGCCCTACAATGCCGTTTCCTGTAGCGGCAGGCCTGTTGCCCGCGAATCCTAACCAATCCTGCGTCCCGCTCAGGACCCGGCGCGAAGAACAGGGGTGAGGCGCGTAAGCCGACGGAAACTAAGGAGCGCCAACAACCCACAAACCATAAACTGGGCAAGATGAACCCAGAACCAGCTTCCCGGGCCAGCATCGCGGACAAACGGCCGCGTTCCATCGTGAGGCCAAACCAAGGTGAAAAATATCAGCAAGCCGATGAAATGGACCACCACGGAAGGCAGGATTGATTTTGTAAGATACGCCATCGTCCCAAGCATCGAGTCCACCAGGAAATAGAAGAGCACCACCGGCCAGACAAACCCCTGGGTCGCGCAATGTCCCGGCGCAAGCACCAGGGACGAAAGCAGGATCGCGCCCGCCGCGGGAAGTCTTTGTTCCAGGAAACTTTGGAAGTAACCTCGAAAACCTGCTTCCTCCGGGACAGAGGAAACCACGCAGGCCATCACGATGACCGCCACGACCGTCTGCAAAGGATACTTTGAAAAATCCGGTAGGGTATGGATCGGCACCTTTACCAACTGGAGGAGAACGATCCAGAATCCCGCCAGCGCGACGATGCTGAGCAGTCCCGCGACTATCGCCCACCCGAAGACCGCCGGTGGCACGGCCCTGCCCCGGAGAAGCCGATGCCGTGTCTCCGAATTCGCGCGCGGCGGCCCCCAGCCACCCAGATATCGCCACAGCGCCCACAACAGAAGACCCATTACCAACACTGCCCATGGAGTGCTCGGGCTAAGGCGGAGATTGGTGATCAGCAACCCTGTCCAGACACCGCCCGGAAACAGCGCAATAACCAGCGCCAGAATGCCGAGAGCTATTGTGCGAAGAATTGTCGCTGGCATTGCCAGCCGAGGAATATCCTTTAACGAGAATAAGAGCAACCACCGAAAGTTGGTTTCAGCAACCGGAGCAGTCGCCCTACAATTTGCGTGTCGTTTTGTGTCCCCTCGTTCCCAAGGTGCACTTGGGAACGGACGCACTCCTGGAAGCTAAGCTTCCTCTAGCAGCCGTTGCCGTTCCCAAGTTCAACTTGGGAACGAGGGAAACGGCCTTTCGCAGAGACGCCCTACACTAACCAAGAATCTGCGTCCCTCTGCGCCAATCTGCGGATAATCCCTCCGGCTTTCAGCGTTTTAAAGTTTTTCGCTTTACCGCGGCTTGAAATCGTTCGCCCGTTTTTGTGCCTCGGCGATCTGCTCCGGCGTCATCTCCTTTGCCAGCTCAGCCATCTTCGGTTCTGCATCCTTATCACCTTGCTTCGCCGCCAGCAGCAGCCACATGTAACCCTCCACCCGATCCTTCGCTACGCCGTCGCCGGCAGAGAGCGCGAGGCCCAGACGGTATTGCGATGGACCGGAGTTCTGCTCGGCCGCTTTGCGATCCCATTTCACCGCCTCCGCGTGGTCCTTCGGCACGCCCGCGCCATAATAGTAGGCGATGGCCAAAAAGGCCTGGCCCGCGGCAAAATTCTGCTCGGCGGCTTTGCGATACCATTTTACCGCTTTCACCTCATCTTTCCCCACGCCTTCTCCCTTGTCGTAACAGCGACCCAAATGGTACTGAGCCTCGGCGTAGCCCTGCTCAGCGGCTTTGCGATACCATTTCACAGCCTCCACGGCATCCTTCGTGACCCCTTCGCCCTCCTCGTAGCAAATGCCCAAATTGAGTTGACCCGCGGCGTCATTCTGCTCGGCGGCTTTGCGAAACCACTTCACCGCTTCCACGAAATCCTTCGCCACACCGTTTCCGTACTTATAGCAAAGGCCTAATCGGTATTCAGCAGGGATGAAATTCTGATCAGCGGCTTTCCGAAGCCATTTCATCGCTTCCACCAGATCCTTCGGCACGCCTGCGCCATTGTGGTAGCAAAAGGCTAAACTGAGTTGAGCGTCGGGGTAATTTTGGTCGGCGGCTTTGCGATACCATTTCACCGCCTCCACGGCATCCTTCGCGACCCCTTCGCCCTCCTCGTAGCAGACGCCCAGATTGTATTGACCCCGGGCGTAATTTTGCCCGGCGGCTTTGCGATACCATTTCAGCGCCTCTGCGAAATCCTTCACCACGCCTTCGCCCTCGGAGTAACAGAGGCCGAGCGCATTCTGGGCCCGAGGGTGATTCTGCTCGGCCGCTTTCCGAAACCACTTCACCGCCTCTGCGAAATCCTTCGCGACGCCATCGCCTTTGTTATAGCGAAGACCGAGTTCAACCTGGGAATCCGCGTCGCCTGCTTCCGCCTTCGCCCTTACTTCCTGAAGCGGTCTGTGATCGGCATTCGGCTCCTCCGCCTCCAGTTGAAACGCCGGAGCGCTCGACAACAACAGAATCAGGAGCACCAGTTGATTCGTTTTCATATCGGCAGATTAGCTGGTTCCCATCGGGAGGGGAAGAAACCAATGCTAGCGGTTGCCCTGCTGAGCCCAAGAATCCGTTCTGATACGGGTCAACTCGTGATCATCGATTGGGAAGCCACATTGCTGCAAAATCGACACAGCTTTGAGATAGAGGGTAAAGAGTTGTCGGTCAGGCGGTGCTTCTGCATTCCTAGTGGCCTCAATCTGGAACATCAGCTTCCGAGGATCTCTCGGGCTCAACTCACTGTGCGTAAAGACTCGTGTCGAGGAATGGACGTGCAAACTGGAATAACGAAACTCCCCGTTGTAAATAGTTATGGCATTGGCTTTTTGAGCCATCTGTTTCACTGTAGGCGTGCCTTTGAACCGTTGGTTTTTCCTATCCCAATATGGCCCCCGCTTGGGGACCTTCGACAAGAAGTCTGTGAGGCGTGAGTTGATGGCTTGGATTGCTGCTCTCTTCAACCGATGCGGTTTCCGGGCATTGAGATGCCTGCGGAGGGAATCCACATCCTCCCCAATTATGAGACACCAAAAGCGGGAGTCCGATTTGCCAAGCCATTTCATTCTGATGACGAGTTCTGCAAGGCTGCGGACACAGAGCCAAGAGGCGGTCGTATGGCGGTGCTTGCTAAGAAAGAAACCTGCCCTCACCAAGTCCCGAGCCTGAAGTGTCAATACAACTTGAAAGAGCACAACTGGCCGAGCTTTCCTTCCGGGAATAGCGAGCGCATTTAGAATGAGGTCGTCAACCCGTAGCGCATAGTCCTCATCTATTGGATTCGCCATGCGATGAGTGTGCTCCATTTTCCCTGAATGGAAAGCCAACCGGGGGATAATCGACACGGCAGGTAGATCGCGTCCTTTTTCAGCCATGACTGACTTGAGAGCGACACTTTGAAAAGGAAAAAGGGGTCAGAGCTAATTATTGACACAGGCCCGTGACTGACCTTCGGCATCTACTCCGTGCTGGGGGCGACCTTGGAGCCAATCCCCGGCGGGCCGTGGCAATCTTGCGACCCGCCTATGCCGAGCCACCTGTGCACATGGTTACGGCGAGCCAGGGCTACGGCGTGGTAGGCAACGACTACGGGGGCAGAAGCTCTGTTCGATACTTAGGCGCTAGTTCCTGGGCTTTCCTTATAAACTTCCCCTGCTCTTCCAGGGCGAGCTCGGGCGGAGTGGAGCGTCGGGTGGGCACGGGGACGCCGACTTGCGCGAAGAATTCTTCCTGCCCGGCCGGCGCACAGATGCAGAGCAGACGGGCCACGGCCCCGGAGGCGTTGGTGAAGGAATGCGGCGCGTTCGCCGGGATGCTCACGGTCTGGCCGGCGTGCACGGTCGATTTTTCGCCGCGGAAGGTGGCTTCGATTTCGCCTTCCAGGACGGTGAAGGATTCCTCGAAGTTGTGCCGATGCGGAGGCGGGCCGCCGCCCTGTGGAATGTGCATGTCGATCAGGCAATAGCGGCCGCCGGTGTCGGCAGCCGACAGGAGGATGGTGTAGGTGTCTCCGACGAGTCCGAGGTGCGTGAGGCTCTCGTCGGTATCGGGCCGCACGATCTTGAGGCTGCGGGAAAGGTCATCGGCGGGAAGCGGCTTGATGGGATGTTCGTTCATAATAGGAACACGTGCGAGCGGGAGCCGCACGGGTAGACGGTTTTGCCGCGAGGGTAGCGGAGAGTGAGACGGGAGTCGATCGAATCAAAGTAATACATGTGCGAACGGGAGCCGCACCGGTAGACGGCTCCGAGCCGGAGCCGCCTTTCGCGTGGTCATGGTGAAACCTCACACCAAGGACACAACGGACACAAAGATTTTCTTATTCATCGACCCCCGATATCCTTAGCTTCGCGCGTCCCCGATCGCTCACCCTTGCGGGCCTCGGCCATGTCCCACCGTTTTCCGCGGGCTCCGTTGTGCACCTTTGTGACCGTAGTGTGAGACGTTTCCTGTAGACGCCCCGCTGAGTCGGGGCGTCTTCTCTACAAAAGACCCGCTTACTTGGCCGCTTTGATGGAGGCCAGGATCGAGGCGATGTCGGCGGCGTTTTTCTTGAGGGCCGCTTCAGGGCCATGGGCGCTGACGATAAAGAATTCCTTCCCGTCGAAGCTGAAACTGAAGGCGTCGAGCGCAGAGGCGTTCCCGGCAAAGTTGGTGCGATAAGTTTTGGTCCCTGCGATTTTCGTAGGCGCTTCGGCCACCGGCACGGTGTTCTTCGCGTTTCCGCCCATGCTCATGTCGGCGATGCCCTTGGCGACATCGGTAAGACGTTGCTTCGAAGAAGCGTCATCCGTCGCGCCCAGGAGTTTGAACAAATCGACCTCGACGACGCTATCGTCACTCCAGAACTGAAGGGCGTTGTCGGAGCCATACATGACCATCCAACCTTTCGGCGCAACCGCGGTAAACGCGGGCTTGTCCTTGGGATAACCCGAGGCTCCGGCCGTACTGGCGGAGTCTGGCTTCGATGAGCTTGGCGCGCTGCTGGTGCTGGCCGGCGTAGCGCTCGGCTTGGCGGAAGTGCTCGAGAGCCCACCGGAACTGGTCTCTTCTGCCGGTGATTTTTCTTCTTCCTGCGCGCGCGCAGAGACGGTGAGACCGGCCAGGGACAGAAAGAGAACAGTGAAGCAGAACGCTTTTATTTCGGTGACGCGAAGATTAGGAGACGTGCTCATTCTCAAGAATATTTCACACAATGGAGCCCGCGGAAAGTGGTGCGAGATCTTCAGTCGGCCAGGCTATTGAGAATAAGACGCCCAGACGCAGCGGGGCGGCTACAGGCTGCAGCAGATGGCAACCGGCGCGGTCGCCCTACAAAACTTCTTCGCCTCTACGGCAGGAAGTAAACTTGGACGACACCGGTGCCGGTAGTCTCCGGTTTGCCTCGCACCTGGGCGGTGTATTGGCCGGGTGGGAGTGTGGTAACAACGGCCGCTTCCCGGTCATCGATCGGTTGCAGGCCGGTGGCCTCTATCTCGGCTTGCTGGCTGCCACCATCGGAGGAGCGGATTTTCCAATCATCGTTCTCGACCACGATGGCGCCGTTCCCGTCCCGTAACTGAAGAGTCGTATCCGCCAGGGTGTTGGTGATTCCGAATCCGGCCAGGGAAGGTCCTATGGCACGGACCACGGCCTTGACTAAACCGTTCTCGGTAATGAAGCCGCCGATCATGAGTCCATCGCCCGGTTGAATCAAACCTCTCGTGGCGACGTTGACCAGACTGGCGGAAGAGGCAGTGCTAAGATCGTAGGCATCGACGACGCCGGTGCCGACGCTGTTCCCCATCCCGCGCACGATGGCAGTGTAACTGCCCGGAGGAAGGTTCGCGATAATCGCGGACTCAAGGTCGTTCCCCGGGGCGAACCCGCTCGCGGAGATCTCGGCGGATTGATTGGCGGCGATGATGCCGCCTACTTGCGTGACCTTCCAGTCATCATTAGTCGCGACGATGGCATTATTGTTATTCGCATCATGGATCTCCAGCGTCGGGTTGGGTAGTGCGTCTGTTATCCCAAAGGCGGCGAGCGAAGGGCCAATCGCGCGCACGATAATTTTCTTGGCGGAGCCGGCCGGTCCCTGGACGGTGAAGCCCTCGATGAGGACGTTATCACCCGTGCCCACGGGGAGGCGGGTGGAGACGTTAGCGACCAGGCCGGGCGTGGGTGTAGGTGTGCCTATAGGTGTGGCTGTAGGTGTAGGTGTAGGTGTGGGAGTTGCCTGAACTTCGAATGCGCCGATGTCGCTTCCATCGCCGCCAGATACCGCTGTCCCGACTAGTCTGTTAAGTCCTCTTTGGTCCGTGGATAGTCCAAATGCTTTCCCCGCGTCGATCGCCGGGCTGCCCGATAAAAGCGCGAAGGTATCGGTATTACCAAAGTTATTTTGGAGCGTCCCCAGTTTAGCGATGGCAGGCGCCGCGCTCGTGCCTAGTTGATCGCCGGCGGCATTAAAGCCGGTGCTCGCGTCTCCGGCGCCGATGAGGTTGTAACCCTGGGAGCTAAAGGTGCCGCCTGCATCGGAACCAGCGCCGCCATTACCCACGTTAACGGCGCTGATCGTATCGCCAACGACACTGGTGCCGCTGCCTGTCGCCAGGCCGCCGCTCGCGACACCTATGCTGCCGTTGCCTTGGGTAGTGCCGCCTTTTCCGCCCGCGCCGCCAGTAGCTCCGTTACCACTGAGGGTCGCGGCCGTCACAGTCATCATCCCGTTATTGAACACTCCCCCGGTAGCGGCGCCGCCGTTGCCACCGAACTGACCTTTGCCCGCGGCGCCACCCGTGGCGAGGTTAGTCGCCACCGTGGAGTCACTCATCGTCAAAGTGCCCGTGGTATCGTTGAAGATGGCCGCGCCCAGGGCGGTGCCGCCGTCGCCGCCATGAAGGTTCGCGCCCATCGCGCCGCTGGCATCGGCGCCGGATCCGCCCATCGCGCTATTTCCCGCTAAAGTGCACCGGGAGATAGTGAGGTTTCCGCTGTTACAAATAGCGCCGCCGTCGCCAAAGCCGCCGGCACCCGAGGCAACGGTGGTGTTGCTTGCGCCCTGCACGTGGTTATTGGCGAGGGTGCAATCGGAAAGCGTTAAGGTCGCATTCTGCGCGTTGAAAATTCCTCCCCCTCGCATCCCATTTCCAGAAGTCACCGTGGTAGCATTCCCATCCCGGATGGTGAGACCGGAAATCGCGCTACTCCCGCTGCTAAAGAAGAAGACGCGGCTGGCGGTATTACCGCTCACGGATAACACCCGCGCGCCGGGGCCGACGATGGTAACGGAGTCGGTGATGGCAGGCAGCGCCGATTGCAAAGTGATGGCTCCGCTCAGGCCGCTGACAAAAAGAATGGTGTTTATTCCGTTGGCGGCATTGGCGGCATTGATCGCTTCGCGGAGCGTGCAATCGCCTCCGCCGCAAGATCCGTCGTCGTGATCCGCCGTAGTGGTGACGATGAGCGGCGCGATGACAGTCATCTCTACCGCACCAATGTCGGTGCTGTCCCCGCCGCTGGCATTAGGAACACTCGGAAGGTCCGTGGTCCGCGGCAACCCGCGTTGGTCGGTCGCGGTCGGCCCGCTAAAGTTCTTTCCCTGGTCCTGGGCGGGACTGTTCGGAAGCAACGCCATCGTCTTGGTAGGGCCGCCGTTGTCCTGGAGGGCGCCGAGCTGGGGGTTGATATTCTTCTGATCGCCCGCGGCGGTAAGGAATCCGCCTCCGTTGTCGCTGCTGAGGTTGTAACCACTGGAGGTAATGCTTGTGCCCGAACCGTCGTTGACGAGGTTGGCACCGAGGTCCGCGCCGGTGCTGTAGAGAATGGTATTGCCTAGCTGCACGAACGAATTGCCAGCGTTAGTGCCGGTATTATAGATGCCGCCGCCGTTGGGGGCCGCGTTCCGGCTAAACGTGCTGCTGGTGACTGTGGCGATTCCGGCAAAGCCATTTCCATCGCCTTGATTGTGGATGCCGCCGCCAGTCTGGGAGGCGGTATTGTTCGCCAGGGTGCAGTTAGTCAGGAGCAAAGCTCCGTTTTGGTTAAAGATTCCGCCGCCGCCATTGCTGGCTGTGTTGTTAGCGAAAGTGCAGTTATCCAGAGTGTAGCCTCCAAAAAAACCGGCCAGCGCGCCCCCGGACTGCGCGGAAGATGTGTTGCCGGTGAAAGTGCTGTCGCGCACCGTCGTCGTCTGCGTCGCGCCCGCGACACAAACGTTATAGATGGCACCTCCGAACCCCTGGGCGCTGTTTTGATTGAAGATGCAATTGGTCACGGACATCGGATTATTGCCGGACTTATAAATAGCGCCGCCGTTGCCGCTGGCTTGGTTTCCGTTGAAGGTGCATGAGGCTACCGTCGTGTCGCTAAAGCTGGTCTGGATTGCCCCGCCTACCTGCGGCGTGGTGTTATTGGCAAAAGTGCAGTTCGTCACCGTCAAAATGGAGGACTCCGAGTCAATAGCGCCCGCCTCTCCACTCGCGCCGCTGTTGCCGCTGAAGACGCAGTTACTTACCGTGAGAGTGCTTCCGTCGATGTTGCTGATCGCACCGCCCTGTGTGAAAACGCCGAAGCCGTTGGTGACTTTTATTCCCGAGATCGAAACGATAGAATGGCCATTGATAATAAAGATGCCGAAGTTCCCCGAGGCCCGGGTCACTTCGAGTTGGTTCGGCCCCGGCCCGCTGATGGTAATGTTCTTGGTGATGGTCAGCGGGCCGCTGGTGAGATTGATCTTGGTGACCGAAAAAGTAATGATGTCGCCATCGCCTGAAGCGGCGATCGTGTCGCGCAACGTGCCCGCGCCACTGTCGCCAGGATTGCTGACGATGCGCGTCGTCGCGTGGGCGACAGACGTCGGAAGAATCAGGGCGGCAATGGCCAGCGGCAGGAGGAAGCGCGGATTCCGAAATAGACGAAGACGCATATGTTTCAAGATAGTTGGGGTTGAAAGCAGGGTGTTTTGACCTGCAACGTCGTGAACGAGATCGCTTCTCCCGGAATCCCGAGCCGTTCAAAGAAATAGGCACCCCAAAACGGCCCATTACACCCAAACGTTTCCCGGGAGTCAATCGCGAATCCTGCCTCCCCGGCAACTTCGAAAAACGGCCTCGGGGATTGCAGTCGCCCTCTAATTCAAGACGTACATTTCCACCACGCCGACGCCGGGCGTCCCGCCTACCCCGCGCACAATCGCGGTGTAGGCGGCCGGGGTTAAGGTGCGGACAATGACTGACTCCAGATCGTTTGTCGGCGGGACGGTGCTATCGATAATGGCTTGCTTGTTCGGCGAGGCTTTCCAGTTATCGTTCGCTTCAAGTAACGTGCCGTTGCCGTCATACAGTTCCAGCGTGGGATCGCCCAGCCTGCCGGGAACATTCACTGAGGGACCAAGCGCGCGGATGATCACCTTCTGTGCTGCCTGACCTACTACAATCGTGCCGGCGATCAAGACGTTGTCTCCTCCCTGGACGAGGCCGCGGGTGGAGATATTAGCCAGGATCGAGTCAACCGACGTATTCAGATCATAGACTTCCACTACTCCTATCCCGGTCCCATTGTCCACTCCGCGCACGATGGCAGTGTAAGCGCCCCGGCGCCAGAGTGTAGGCCGTTGGCGGCAAGATTGATTACATCACTCTGTCCATTGGTATTGGCGGTGTTGACGGCGGCGATCAATCCCGCGACATCGCCATCCGCGACAGTAAAGACGTGAGCTGGAAGTTCACCGGCGGAAAGCGCCGTTAAGAAGCCGCAAAGAAGTATCGTCCAAAAACCAACTCGCAACCGGAGCGACATCACCCAGACCGGCAACGCGAGAAACAATGCCTGGCTTCTCATCCCGACCCGATCCTGTCGAAAGGTGCGAATGAAGTAAATTGCTTTCGGAGATGTGAGGGCCGGACTACGGGAGGAAGTACACCTGAACTACGCCGGTTCCGGTGGTCTCGGGCTTGCCGCGGACCTGGGCGGTGTATTGGCCGGGCGGGAGTGTGGTAACAACGGCCGCTTCCCGGTCATCGCTTGGTTGCAGGCCGGTGGCCTCAATCTCGGCTCGCTGACTGCCCCCATCGGAGGAGCGAATTTTCCAATCGTCGTTCTCGATCACGAGGGCGCCGTTCGCGTCGCGTAACTGAAGCGTTGTGTCGGGCAGGGCGTTTGCGATTCCGAATCCGGCCAGGGAAGGTCCTATGGCGCGGACCACGGCCTTGACCAACCCGGTTTGAGTTATAAAGCCGCCGATCATGAGTCCATCGGCGGGTTGAATCAAACCTCTCGTGGCGACGTTGACCAGACTGGCGGAGGAAGTGTTGCTAAGATCATAGGCATCGACGACGGCGGTGCCGATGGTATTCCCGACACCGCGAACAACGCCGGTGTAACTGCCCGGCGGAAGGTTCGCGATAATCGCCGACTCGAGATCGTTCCCCGGGGCGAACCCGCTCGCGGAGATCTCCGCGGACTGATTGGCCGTGATGATGCCGCCTACTTGCGTGACCTTCCAGTCATCGTTAGTCGCGACGATGGCATTATTGTTATTCGCATCGTGGATCTCCAAGGCGGGATTAGCCAGGGCGTCCGTGATCCCAAAGGCGGCGAGCGACGGGCCAATCGCGCGCACAATGATTTTCTTGATGGAGCCAGACGGCCCCTGGACGGTGAAGCCTTCGATGAGGACGTTATCACCCGTGCCGACCGGAAGGCGGGTAGAAACGTTGGCGACCAGGCCTGGCGCCGTTTGCACTTCAAAGGCGCCTATGTCGCTGCCGTCGCTGGCATTCGCGACATTTGGATTGTCGAAGATCCGCGGGAAACCTGTGCCGCGTTGATCTGTGGTCAAACTACCAGGCAGGCCCGCGCGAGTGCCCTTATCAATGGCCGGACTGCCGACGAGAAGCGCTACGGTCTTGGTAGGACCTCCATTATCCTGCAAACCATTTGGGTCGATCTTCGGGTCCATCGGCGCGGTATCGGAGCCGGTCTGGTCGGTAGAGGCGGGGAAGCCGGTGCTGCCATTAGTTCTGCCGATAAGATTGAATCCCTGAGAGACGAACGCGCCGGAGACATCCTGGAATACGCTAAAGCCCGTAGCTGTGTTCAACGCGACGATCGTGCTCCGCACGTTGATCTTGCCGGCGCCCAGATTCGAAACGCCGCCAGCGCCACCGTTGGGACTGTTGGCCACCATGTTGCCCGTGATGGTGCAGTTGTTGAGATTGGTCGTGCCGTCTAAAGAGGCGATGGCGCCCCCGCCTCCCAAGGTAGCCGAGTTACCGGTGAAAGTGCTGTTATTGACTGTCACGGTGCCGACGCCAAAACTGACCAAAGCCCCGCCGCGGCCGGAGGAGTTGCCGCTGAAGGTGCAATTGGTAATGGTTGTGTTGCCGATGTTGTTGCTGATGGCACCGAGGGCTCCGCCTCCGCCGGACGAGTTGGCGGTGAAGGTGCAATCCGTCGCGTTGAGCGTGCCGCCGCCGTTAGCAATGGCAGAACCGCCACCCGTAGTGCCGTTGTTATTGAACGTGCTGCGGCTGACATTGACGATCCCAGAATTGATGGAGATAGCGCCGCCTCCCCCTAGTGAGAAGTTGTTGGCCAGGACACAATTGGTAATGTTAACCGTAGCCGTGTTGGTGTTTTGAATTCCGGCGCCGCTGCCACCGGAGAGGAATACTCCACCACTGATCGTAATGTCACTGAAGCTCACGGTGCTCGCCGTGGTCACGTTAAAGACGCGAAACTGGTTCGAATTGTTGGCGTTCGCGTGCACATTCAATTTTCCCGCGCCGGGGCCCTGAATGGTGAGGTTTGCGCTCAGATCGGGCAGCGCACTGTTCAGCGTAATGGTAAAAACGCCGGTGGTGGTGTTGTAGCCGGGATCGGTCGTTGGGATGTTGAAGAAGATTCCGTCATCGCCCGCGTGAGCATTCGCCGCCTCGATCGCCGCCCGGAGCGTGCAATGGCCGGTGCCGTCGTTGCACTGGCTGACGGGACCCACATTATGACCGTCGCCCGTGCTATCGACGCTATAGGCAAGCCCACAGGAGGGCGGACATATCGCAAAGGTGCGCGGCGTGAGCCAGCCGCCTAGTAGAAATGAAAGCAGCGCCACCCGAAAAAACAATGCCTGGCTTCTCATTCCCGGACCCAGCCTGACGGAAGGCGCGAATGAAGTAAATCGCTATCTCAGGGGGCAGGATCGGAACCAAAGAAAGTGACGTGTGACCAAGTGACGAGTGACGAGTGACGTGAGCAGATGGCGCCAATGCCGTGCCGAGCGGGAACCTGGGCGTAGGCTGGAGGGCAACGGCCGATTACGCGCCGTCGAGGTTCATCGGCTGCAGGATACGTTGCGGCCTGGGCAGGTAGTGGCGGGAGGGATCGAAAGAGAAGATTACGCGTGGGACTCGGCCGACGATAGCGTCACGTGGAACCGGGCCGATGAAGCGGGAATCCGCGCTGTTATCGCGCGAATCTCCCATCAAGAAATATTGGTTCGGCGGCACGATGAGCGGACCGAAATTCCTTAACGCCTGACGGCCCGGCAACCCCAGGACGTAATGATCGCAAGCTTCCAAGTGCTCGATGGCGACGATTGGGTTCGCATCCTCGAAGACATCGTGCCGGAAAGGCGCTGCATCCGCGGATGAATACTGCTGCGGAACGTCGTTGAGGTAGAGCACGTCGTTCTTCAGTTGGACGGTGTCCCCGGGCAAACCGACGACGCGTTTCACCAGCCGCGTGCCATCGACCGGCGAAAAGAACACGACCACGTCTCCGCGAACGGGATCGCTCCAGGTGGAAAGATGCAGGGTGGTGAACGGGACCTTCAAGTCGTAGGCCAGTTTGTTAACGAAAACCAATTCGCCCTCGAGGATCGACGGCTTCATCGACCCGGTAGGCACCCAGTTCCAATCGGCGACGGCCGATTTGAAGGGGACGATGATCATGAAGAACAGCGCGAAAGAACGCAGCCATTCGCGCCAGATTTTGTTGGCAAGGCGGTACATGGGGAAAGTCTAGGATAGAACTAAGAAAACGCTATTACCCAATCGGGATCGAGCGCGCCGATGTCGTTAGAGCTTACTTGTTCGCGCTGCCGGGTTCGGCCATTTTACGATGTCGCTCGGCTAGGACACCGGCCGGGACTACGTTCGCAATCGCGGATTGCATCTTGTTTTTCCAACCGCTGACGACGTCGCCTTCCCCTTTCATCAAGGCGTCGAAACCATCCTTGGCGACATCAGCCGGGTCGTCCTTCGTCCCCGCGCCCACCTTGGTGTCTTTCGGAGATTGGAAGTGGGCGTTCGCGGACTTTTAGCTTTTCACTTCGAACCGTCGCACCGAGGACCAGGCGCCGGGATTACCGGCGGAGTTATTGGTCCGGACGCGCCACCACATGGTTTTGGTTGGCAGGGTGGCAGTGCTGAATTGCGACGCGGTGACCGTCTGGCCAACGATTAGGGGCGATGGGAAGCTGCTCGAATCGCTTACCTGAATGGTGTAGCCGGCGGCCCCGGTCACATCGCTCCAGTCGAAGGTGATGTTTGTTCCCGGCAGGAAGCGGGCGTCAGCAGCCGGGCTGATTTGCGCCGGAGCGGGCAACGTACTCGCGGGCGGGGCCGTCGGTGTAGGTGTAGGTGTCGGAGGAGGGGGCGGCGGTGCGCCGGGCGTGAGGGTAACGCTGGCGGATTGGCTCGAGTTCCCGACGATCGCGCTGACGGTGGCGACCGTGTTGCGCGTCACGGCGGAAGTGGTGACAGTGAAGCTCACCGAAGTCTGTCCCGCGGGAACAGTGACGACCGGCGGCGGCTGGGCGAAGCCGTTACTTGACAGCGTGGCTTCCGTTCCGCCGGCCGGGGCCGGCGTGTTAAGGAACACGGTCCCGGTGATATTCGTACCGCCCGTGACGGTGTTCGGATTGAGCGAGACCGATTGGAGGACCGAGGGCGCATTGGGGTCGGGATGGACGGTAACGAAGATGGATTTCGTTACGCCACCGACGGTCGCCGTGACATTGCCTCCGGTAGGAAGAGTGGAGACGACGCTGGTATCGATGGTGAAGCTCACGGTGCTGTTGCCGCCGGCGATATTCACGCTCGGTGGAATGTGAAGCACGGACGGGTTATCGGTGGTCAGGTTAACCACGGCGCCGCCCGCCGGTGCCGGCACTACCAGCCCAACGCTTCCGCGGCCGGGAGTGCCACCAATGACATCCTGTCCGGACGGACCGATGGCGAGCAGCGTGGGCACATTCGGTCCAACGTCCACCTGGAGGCTGCGCGATTGCATTCCGCCAAAGGTGCCGTAGTGCCCACCGACAAGCACGCGACGCGCGATGGTCGTCGCCGGCGCAGGCAAGGTGGTGAAGTCCGCGCTCATGCTACCCGCGGGCACAGTGACGCTGGCCGGCACGATGACCTGACCTTCCATGCTGCCCTGCAAGGTAACGACGGCGCCGCCGGCCGGAGCGGGCGAAGTAAGTGTGACTGTTCCTGTAACTGTGCCACCGAAAGGAACGGAAGCGCTGCTAAAGGTAAGTGAAGTAAGACTGGCTGGGGGCGCGGGACTTCCGGGCGGAGTAACGTTCAGCCAGGCCTGGGGAGCGCGATAGCCGTCGGCATCGGTGCCGCTCTCGATCACAACGCGGGTGGGAACCGAGACAGCGCTCGTCGCGATGGGGAACGTGGCATCCGTGGCTCCCTCGGGGATGAAGACAGTGGCGGGCGGGCGGGCAATGGTGGTATCGCTGCTGATCAGCCGAACTGTGACGCCTCCCGGAGGTGCAGCGACCGGCAGCGTGGTGGTGCCAGTAAGTGAACTGCCGCCGACCACGCTTTCATTACTAAGGTTAGTGCCAGCAAGGATCGGGAGCACTCCGAGTGAACCTTGTTCCCTGCCTTTCCCAAATCCCGCAAACAAGTCTCCGATGATTCCGACCGAGACGCCGTTATTAGGCACAGGGCCAGTGGCGATAGGTGTAACCATCGCATCAGTTTGTCCGGCGGGAATCGTTATGGTAGCCGCGGGTAGCTGGACTTGTGGAATATCCGTCGCAAGGGTAATGACCGCTCCGCCGGCGGGCGCGGGGTTATCGAGCATTACGCGGGCTTGAACGGAATTACCGCCGTAGCCGTTATTAGGCTCGGAGATGATTGCAAAGAGGTTAACGTCAGCGGGCATGGGCCCCGCGGTGACAGTGACGGCGCGGGGGGCCGACCATGGGCCAGCCACGTTGCCATGAAGGGCGCGGACTTTCCAAAAGTAACTGCCCGGCGGGAGCAGGTCTGCGCTGATCATGTAATCCGAGCGGGTGACTCCAGGAAGCGAAAGCATGTCGATCCCGGTGAAGGACGCGTTCGTGTTGAAGGAGACTTCGTAGCCGGGCACCTGCGGGTTCGGCGTATCAGTCCAA
Organism: Verrucomicrobiota bacterium; assembly: GCA_041167505.1. Classification (GTDB taxonomy): domain Bacteria; phylum Verrucomicrobiota; class Verrucomicrobiia; order Chthoniobacterales; family UBA10450; genus AV80. Next base: position 234,263 of record JBEEHR010000047.1, on the reverse strand, counting down.
TCAAGGAAGAACGGGGTGGAAACGGTAGCTCCCGCGGCTGGCGCGACCTGCGATACGCCGGCGGGCACTGGAGCTGTGTTCGTGATTTGCACCGTGACAGGCGCGGACGGCAGACTCCGCACACCATCGACCGAGACAGCACGCACGCGGTAGTAGACGGTAAGCGCGTTACCCCAGAGTCCGCCGGATACGTTCCCGAAATTTATCGGGGAGAGCATCAGGTTAATCGGGTAGGAAAAGGTCGGCTCGTCGTCCGCTTCGAGGATATAGTAATGAGCACCCGGGACGGCGGACCACTGAATCTTGAAGCTCTCGACGAGATGGAACTGGGCATTGTTCGCGGGGGTGCTGATCGTGGGAGTAGCCGGAGCGGGACCGAGCCCAGCGACCGTGAAAGTCCTCACCGCCGACCACGCCGTGTCAACCTGCGCGCTGGCTTTGACTCTCCAAAAGTAGGTGCCATTCGGAAGGCCGCTCACTTTGCTCGCAGTCGGGACCGGGATGGTCGCGTCGGCCACCTGGTCGGTAAAACCAGAGGCAATGATGTTGGTGAACGCGGAGGTCGTCCCAACCTGCCACGTATAGCTAAGAATCGGGCTCGTCGCCGTGGGCGGATTCCAACTGAGCGTGATGGGTTGCACGAGCGACGCGCCTGCGGCGGGGGCTGCCAGGGTCGGCCCCGCTGGCGCACTAGGCGTCGGGGTAGGCTTGGGCTGCCCGCCACTTGCGACTGCTGAAGAAGCGAGACTCGCCGTGACCAGGATCGATGCAATTATTGACGAAAGTTTTGGGCTCATGGAGGCGAAGCAAACAGCAACCGCGGGACGGTGGCTATTCCGCAAAGGTTACGTGCTTGTTACCTTTACCAGGCGGAGGGTGGCGCGCTTTGCTCAGACGGGTCGAGCCCTGGCCGGTGCGGACTTTGGGATTAAACAATCTCATGACGTCGCACCCAATTCCGAAAATTCCGTTGTGCACCGTTGTGACCGTCGTGTGAGATCCTTTACCGGCCGCGTATGACCAAAGTGCTAGCGGCGGCGTGAAGGCGGGCTGATATTCAGCCATGAAGAAGAGATTTCTCGGAATGTTGCTAAGTGCGATGGCAGTGAGCGGCCTGTTGGGAGCGGATACGCAGACAACGCCAGCGGCAGGACAGACGGCGCCGGATTTCAGTCTGCCGAGCATGGAGGGCGGGCTGGTTAGCTTGAAGGATTACAAGGGCAAATGGGTGGTGCTCTATTTTTATCCGAAGGATTTTACGAGCGGTTGCACGCTCGAGGCCCACAATTTCGAGCGCGACCTGACGAAGTACCAGAGTCAGAACGCCGTCATTCTCGGCGTGAGCGCCGATACCGTGAAATCGCACAAGGATTTTTGCACGAAGGAGGGATTGAACTTCAAGTTGCTCGCAGACCCGGAACTGAAAACAATATCAAAGTACGGATCGGCCCGGGAGAACAACGGAATGAAGATGGCGGCGCGGAATACCTTCCTGATCGATCCCGATGGCAAAATAGCCCGGGTTTACCTCTCAGTGAAGCCGGCTGGGCATAGTGAAGAGATCCTGAACGACCTGGCTGTGCTGGCGAAGAAGTGACCAGTGACCAGTCCTGGGTTCCTAATTCATTCCTTCTCCATCGGTTTTTCGTTTCGCGCGACGCGGGCTGCTTCCTGATCGTCCGTACTCTTCCAATACTCGCTGAAGCTGGTGTTCTTGTATTTGGGCGATCCGATGCGGTCCATCATGCTGGAAAGCCAGGCCGGTGGCGTCTTCGGTTTCCACTGGGGGACGACGAGACTCAGGTTGAGCATCGTCTTGAGGAAGATGAAGACGCCAAAGAAATTCCGGTTCGCGCCGGTGAACATGACGGCGACCATGCCGCCGATGATGGTGAGGTGAATGACGATGACGCGGCTGAGGCTCACCTGGCCCAGCCGCTCAATCCAGGCGAAAGGTCGCGTCCGGAGCCAGACCAGGTCCCCGAAGAAATCGATGACCTGGAAAAGCAGGATGCCGATTAGACCGGCGAGCAGGTTGCGGCTATCGATTCGGGTTTCGGGGCTGAGGTTTTTGTTGGCGATCATCATGCCGCCGAGCGCGGCAAGGAAAACGCCGTGGGCGAAGGTGAAGACGAGTGCCGGGACTAAGAAGGCCGTGAGATAACTGGAGCGGTTGCTGGTTCGCTGTTGCTGCTGTCCTTCGGGCGCCTGGTAGTCCCAATGCCCTTTGCTCGGCCGAAGGCGCCGATGAATTACGATGCGGATGCCGACGAGCAAAGTGCCTATGAGCGTTTCGAGCCAGTAGAGCACCAGCATCGTGCCCGCGGACCATTCGCCGAAGAACCAGCCCGCGGCCGGAACCGCATTAAGCCCGAGGGCGGTGAGGAAAGAGCGCATCTGCAAAGTAGAAAGAAAAGTTAATGGAGCGAACCGGAGATGTCGATGACTTGACGGACGAAGCCGCGATGCGCCACGCTCGGGGACCATGCTGATCCATCGCATCCGGCGGGTGTTGCCTCCGCTGGCCCCACATGTGGAGCACCTCTGGATGGCGCGCGGCCATTTACCGGCGCGCTGGCGCAATATGATCCTGCCGGATGGCGCGATCGAGCTGATCATTAATCTCGGCGATCCGCAGAAGCTTTGCGCGTCGGATAACCCGGAACGCCAGACGGTTTTCAAGCAGAGCTGGATCTCGGGCGAACGAACGGAGCCGATTGTGATCGATGAATCCGGTCATGTGCATCTTGTCGGGGTGCGGCTGCGGGCGGGTGGCGCGTGGCCATTTCTCGGAGTTCCCTTGCGCGAGTTTACCGATCAAGTGGTGGAACTGGAAGCGATTCTCGGTCGGGAGGTGCGCGATCTCCGGGGACGAATGGGAGCCGCGCCGGATGACGACGCGCGCTTCGATTTGATGGAAGCCTGGCTCGCGCTGCGGGCGCGATATCGAACGCCGCCGACCCGCGCGGTCAGCCATGCGTTGCGTGCAATCCAGCGGGGCGCGGACGGTGTCCGGATTGGGCGAATGGCGGAGGAGATTGGGATCAGCCACAAACATTTGCTCCGCGAATTCGAGCGCTGCGTCGGGCTAACGCCGAAGCTGCTCGCGCGGCTTTGTTCGTTTCAACGGGCCATTCTCATTATCGGCCAACGCCCCATGGTGGATTGGTCGGACACGGCGGCGAGATGCGGTTACTACGACCAGGCGCACCTGATCCGTGAGTTCCGCGCCTTCAGCGGCCTGACGCCGGCGAGCTACCTTACCCGGCGCGGGCCGTTTCTGAATTACCTCGAAGTTACAGAAGACGGTGCGCAGGGCCGTGGCGAAAAACGCGCGTGAGGTGCCGGGGAAGAAATGTCAATTTCCTACAATCCTTCGAGGCGGCGCGACATTAGGCTTTGTTCCATGAACCTGAAATCCCTGGCCAAACTCCTTCTCGTGATCGGCGCCTCGACGACCGCGGCTTTGTTTCTTCACGGACAAACGCCCGCCCCGTCAGTGACCGGGCTGCTCAGCCCGATCGCCTTCTTCACCGCCCACGAATGGGACGCCAAGCTGCCCGATTCGCCGGAGGGCAAGAAAATGAAAATCCACGCGGTGTTTACCTGGGCGCAAAACCAGCAAGCGATCCAAATCAGCAACCAGTTTGTGATCGACGGAAAGGCCAGCCCTTACATCGACGGCCTATATGCGTGGGACCCGAAGCAGCACGCGATTGTGTTCTGGTATGTGGACGCGAAAGGGAGTCTCTCGACCGGCACCGTGAAAGTGGAAGATGGGAAGCTGGTGCACGAGTTCCAGGAAACGCAGCTGGACGGAAAGACCGCGGCGTTCGTGGCCCGGGTAACACCGCAGGGAGATCGGGCGTGGGAAAACGAGATTCTCGCCCGGAAGGAGAATACGCTAACAACGATCGTGAAGGTTCGCTACGAAGCGGTGGAGTAAGCCGCGGAGGTAATGCGGCCTTTGTGATCGTCCTGAGAGATCTTCAGACGGGGATGGCGGCGCTACCGCGCCATTGACGGATCGATCGCTTCGGCAAAGGCGAGATGGTTGCCATCGGGGTCGGTGATCATCACGGTTTTAACCTTGTCTCCAGAGCTGGCGTTGCTTGTGTCGATGCCGAGGCTCTTCAGGTGGGCGATGACGGCGGCGATATCGCTCACGGCGAGGGTGCACGAGCCGGCGCCGGCACGCTCTGGTAGTTCGTAAACCTGGAGCCAGCCGCCACGCTCGAATTTCCATTCGGCCACTACAGGCATTGGCGTAGAATCGGGGGGCCGGCGGAAAAGCTTTTCGTACCAGGCGGAGGAGGCCTTCAGATTCTTCACGGCGACGCTGGCGATGGCGTTATCGATTTTCATCGGGTCAGTCATTCTTCACACAAAGGACACAAAGGGGCACGAAGGTTTACCTCTGAATCCTGACATCCCGTCGTGAACCTTTGCTTCGCGCGCCCCCGCGCTCACCCTTGCGGGCTTCGGCCATGTCGCACCGGTTTCCCCGGGCTCCATTGTGACCGTCGTGTGAGATCTTCAGACGCGCGGTTTTTCGTCACGAACCCATTTGCTCCATCGCCTTTTGCATTTCCTCAGCGGTGACGTCGCGAACATGCGTGCCGATCGACCATTGATGACCGAATGGATCTTCGACTTTGCCGTAGCGATCGCCCCAGAACATGTCGTCGAGCGGCATGGTGACTTTCGCGCCGGCGCGCACCGCCTGGTCGAACGCCGCATCTGCGTTTTCGACGTAGAGATGGATGGTCACGGGCGAACCCTTGAAATGTTTCGCACCGAACGATTCCCACTGCGGCATTTCGTCGTTGAGCATGATAACGGAATCGCCGATCCGGATGCTGGCGTGCATCACTTTCCCGTCCGGGCCCGGCATCCGGCTCAGCTCCACGGCGCCGAAAGCGTTCTTGTAAAATTCAATGGCCTCCGCCGCGCCGGCGCAAATCAGGTGCGGTGTAACCGTGTGCATTCCTTCAGGGATCGGGTTCATGACAGGAAAATGCTGGAGAACCGGAAGGCTGCAAAGCTGAAAGCACTGAAAACGTCATGGCTGGTGTGATTTTTTGGGAGGGAGCGCGAATCACTCTGGTAACAATGCTTAATCCTCCGCTACAACTAGCCGCCGGTTCTGTTGCCATGAGTGTCGCGCCCGATCAACGGGAGGCCTTTATCCGTCTTCTCGATCAACACGCCGGAATTATCCGGAAGGTGGCGGCCGCTTATACCGGCGGCCGGGCCGATCGCATGGACCTGATGCAGGAGATCAGCCTGCAACTCTGGAAAGCGTATCCGCGTTACTCGCCCGAGCGGCCGTTCTCGACCTGGATGTACCGGATATCACTCAACGTAGCGATCTCGTTCCTGCGCAGCGCCACGCGCCCGCATCGCCAGACGGTGTCGCTGGAGGCAACGGATCTCGACGTTGCCGATGAAACGGCGACGCCGGAGACCGATGAGCGCGTCGCGGAATTACAGCGGGTGATCGCGGGCCTCGAGCCGCTCAATCGCGCGCTCCTGTTGCTCTATCTCGACGACCGCAGCCACCGCGAGATCGCTTCCATTCTAGGAATCACCGAAACCAACGTGGCGACAAAAATCAGCCGCCTCAAAGAACGCGTCCGGAAAGAGATGACGCAAACAACTGGAGAATAATAATGACCGCTTCCACACTCGACGATCTCAAAACGGCCTGGCAGGCGCTGGATCGAAAACTGGAGCGCCAGCACGCGCTTGCCTTGCATCAGTTCAAGGAAACAAAGCTCGCGAAACTGCGCGGGGGATTCCGGCCGCTCGTCAGGGGCCAGATCATCCAGACGATTTTTGGCCTGATGTTCGCGCTCTTCGGCGGCAGCTTCTGGTTCGATCACATCAGCACGCCGCACCTGATGACCTACGGACTACTGCTCCACGCTTTTGGGATAATGATGATGGTGTTCGGGACCCGCGACCTGGCCCTCATCGGCGCCGTCGATTACGACGCGCCTGTGCTTGCGATCCAAAAACAAATCGCGGAGCTCCGAGCGTGGCGCGTGCGGGCCGGAATCTGGTTCACGGTCGCGGGCTGTCTGATCTGGGTGCCTGCCCTTTTCGTCCTGTTCTATCTCATAGGCGCCGACGTGTGGGTACTCCACCCGGACGTTGTCTACTGGAACGCAGCCAGCGGCTTCGTCTGCCTGGGGGTCGCTTATGGAATAATCTGGTGGTCGCGCCGACCCGGACACGAGCAGCTCGCGAAATATTTGAAGGAGAGCTCGGTTGGGAATCGCATCTCCCGCGCGCAGAAGACGCTGGCCGAGATCGAGCGCTTCGAGCGCGATGGCGATGTGAGACTTGCTTCCTGAGCAGAATTAGTATCATGAGCGCCTCGTGAGCGACGTGAGTTATGATGTAGCAATAATCGGCGGTGGGCCGGCCGGCAGCACCGCGGCGACCCTTCTGACACGCGCTGGCCATCGCGTCGTGGTCCTGGAACGCGAGAAGTTTCCGCGCTTTCACATCGGCGAGTCGCTTCTGCCATTCAGCACGAAAGCGTTCGATCGGCTTGGGGTGCGCGAAAAGCTCGACCGCGCTTTTCTGCCGAAATTCGGCGGAGAGATCGTTTCCGCCGTGGAGAGCGCGGCGTGAAATTTTATTTTAAGGACGGCTTCCGCTCCCAGCGCGACCGCGCCTATCAGGTTACGCGCTCGGAGTTCGACAAACTGCTGCTCGATCACTCGCGCGAGAACGGCGCGGAAGTGCGGGAAGAAACCTGCGTGACGAATCTCACGCTGGAAGGCGATCGCGTGCGCCTGGAACTCGCCACCAACGCCGGTGGCGCAGAGACGATCGAAGCGCGTTACCTGCTCGACTGCAGCGGACGACAGACGGTGATCGGCAATTTTCTCAAGCTCAAACAGACCTACGATCACCTGCAGAAATTTTCGGTGTTCTCGCATTATGAGAATGTCGACCGCGCGGAAGGGATCGACGGCACTCTCATTCGAATGGTGCGCGGCCTCGACCGCTGGTTTTGGATGATCCCGCTCACGCCGACGCGGATGAGCATCGGAGTGGTGATGGATACGGAGACGTTTCGCGCGATGAAGCTCTCGCCCGAGGCGGCGCTAAAAAAATGCATCGCCGAGCAACCGATGGTGTTGGAGCGAATGAAACGAGCAGAGCGCGTCGCGCAGGTTTATTCGGCGGGCGATTATTCTTACCGCAACGCGGAACTGACGGGCGACCGCTGGATGCTGGCGGGCGACGCGGCGGGATTCATCGATCCGGTGTTCAGCAGCGGCGTTTTCCTGGCGATCATGTCGGCGGAAAAGGCAGCCGACACGCTCGACGCGGTGCTGCGCGATCCAGCCGCGAAGGCAAGGCTCTTCAAACATTACGGCCGCCGGATCCATCGCATCATGGACATGTATCTCCGCTTCGTGACCGGCTGGTATAGCGGGAAGGAATTCATGGAGGTATTCATGAACCCGACCAATGTGCTGCAGCTCGCGCCCGCGGTGAACGCGTTGCTGGCGGGGAACGAATGCAGGAGCTTCGCCATCCGCTGGCGGATGTGGCTGTTTTATTTCTGGGTGCGCGTCCAGCGGCGCTTTGCTTTCTCGCCCAGACTTTCGCTCGTGCCGAACGGAAAGAGCGATCGTGCGGGCCAGCCAGCTACCGCCACGTTCTGACCGGCAGGCTTCCACTGCGCGATTTTACCAGCCCAGGGCCGGCGTCGGACTCGGATTACTCGAACGATCGATGGTTTCCGTTTGCTCCCGACCGTGCCCGTTGCCGCGGCGGTGATGACGGTGCGCGCCGCCGCTGTCGTCGTCGGCGGAATCGTTGGCGCAGGCACCGAAAAAGAATCCGCAGCCGAGCAGCAGGAGAACGAATTCCCATTTCGGGCCGTGGCTCCCGCGGTGGCAACGTTCCAGCCCACTAATGAAAAGTTCCGACGCCACCAAACCCGAATCGCCACGACGTGGCCGGCAATAAACGCATTCATCCATAGTTTCCCTTTCCGCGGTGGCTCTGGGGTAATGAAACTGTCCAACGCTTGCAATGGTTGCGAAATTCTTTTCGTAACCGGCTTTGCGGGTCGGTCACCAAATTTGTTCTGCAACCAAACGACTCCACCGCTTGTTCAACCAGAACGGAATGGACACTGTCTGGAACATTTGCTGCGCGGTTTTTGTGTGCGTGACCTGGTTTCGCGCAACGTGGCGAAATGAGCACTCAACTCCCGGCGCCTCACCGACAGAATCGACAGAGACGAAGCGAAGCCGGTGATGAGATTCCATCAAGGGTCGGCTAACAGCGCATTTTAGTAGTTGGCAGCTTCACGGCGGTACGGTGGAATCTCTTCCTCCGCGATTGCCGCGTCATGAACCCGTCGACATCTCCTCCGCCGCGCGCCTCTTCAGACGAGCGCTGGAGGTTTCTGCGCGATGTCGGGGTGTTCCAGCTCAAAATGTTTCTCGATAATGTGCGCGATCTCGTGCTCATGCCGGTGTCCCTGGGCGCGGCGCTGATCGATTTTATCCTGAAGGGTGAACGCGAAGGAGCGCGTTTCTACAAGGTGCTCCGATGGGGATCGCACAGTGAAGACGTGATCGATGTCTATAGCGCGATCAAGCACCACGAGCCGGGCGATTTCAAAGTGAGTCCAGCCTACACCGTGGATGGCGTGATCGCGCGGCTCGAAGGCGTGGTCGCACGCGAAGTCGAGAAAGGCGGGACCGCGGCGAGTATCAAGAGCGCCATGGACCGCGCGATTGATCAGCTTCATGCCGGGACCGGCGGCGCCCGCGATGCGGTCGTGCGCACGGCGGATAAGTTGCGAGAGAAATTCGACGGCGACGGAACGTAGCTGATTTGTAGGGCGTCTGTGTCAGACGCCGTCTGTAGTGCGCCGGTGGCGTTTCACAGAAACGCCCTACAATTTCTTACCGCCGATGCTCGGCCTGGTAATCGTTCACGACGAGACAGGCGTGGATGACGCCGGGGACCCAGCCGAGCAGCGTCAGCAGGATGCTCAGGAAGAAGCTGAGGATGCGGCCCGTCATCAAGACAGCCACGGGCGGAAAGACGACGCAAAAGAAATAGCGCAGGGATTTCACGGAGTCAGACGTCCGACGTTGCGGCTCCGAAGTCAACTAGCGCGGCCCGGACATGCGGACGGAGGGATCGGTTTTTTCCAGGGCAGAACCCGGGTCCGTTTCGCCGCTCTTCCGCAATTCATCCTGGGTATACACGCGCTTGGATGGGTCGGTTCGCGTTTGGGTGGTGGTCGTCTCCGTCGTCATGCAACCCGAGAGAATCAAACCGGTCAGCGCCGCCAGGCTGAGAGCAATAGAGTACGTTTTCATCATCCTTAATACGGGTTGGTTCGGGCTGTCGGTTGGCTTTTTGAGAAAACGAAGCGCGTCCGTCTCCGCGTTATCTCAAAAGGGGGAACAATCATCAGTTCTTAAGTGGCACTGCAAAACCCTCCTACCGCTCCATGGTGACGGGCGGGCCGGAAGGTATCTTTCGAGCATGAAAACATCACTAAAGACCAAACTTATCGCATTCACCTTTCTTGCTCTCGGCGCCGCTCTCTTCGCGGGCTGCACTGCCACCACCGAAACCGCGACCACCCCGCGGACTCGCGAGCAAAGTTCGATGTACGCGCGGTAAGAGCGGATATCCGAGGTCAGCAGACAGAGGACACCTTTTGCGCAGCTTCGGCTCTTTGCGAAACAGCTTGCGAGCCTGGCAGGCACGCAAATACTTTTGCATAACAGCGAGCGAATCGGGCGCGGCGAGCGGCCGGATTCCTAACGCCTGCATTTGATATTGATGGCCTGGTTGTTCCAAAAAAAATGAAGCCAGAGAGCGAAAAGTAAAGACGGCCATTCGCATTCCCCTATCCGTTTCCTTGGTGATGAAAACGAATCTGATTACTCTCGCTCTTCTCGCCCTGGCCGCTGTTTTCCTCGCGGGTTGCGGCACCACTGAAACGACCACGACCACGACCACGCGCGAGCAAAGCTCGATGTACGCGCGGTAGGCTGGTCAGAGATCAGAGATCGCAGTCAGCCGGGAAGGCCTCGTCGTCCGCCACTGGCTTCAACTCGAGATCAACAGCGCCCCTCATGCGCTTTGATCCGCGGAAAATCCGCGGCGCCAGACAAAATAAACGGGGATCCCCGTGAGAACGAGCAGATAACCGATGCCGGACGTTGCCGGCGCGAGGTAGGCGAGATCGACGATGAGGAACGCCGCGAGAACCACGGAGACGATCGGCACCAGCGGATATCCCCACGTCCGGTAGGGCCGTGGCGCATCCGGCCTCGTTTTTCGGAGAACGATGACCGCGACTACGAGCAGGATGTAAAAGACGAGGTCGGCCGAGACGATGTATTCGAGGAGCTGGGTGTAAACGTTGCCGTAAGGGTCAGCGCCCGGAGCGGGGTGCGGGTTCACGGTTCGAGGAAGAGTGAGAAGGATCGTCCAGATAGCCTGCGCCCAGAGAGCGGCGGCGGGAACGCTGCGACGGCTGATCGCGGCGATGCGATGAAAAAACAATCCATCCCGCGCCATGGCGTAGTAGACGCGCGCGCCGGCGAGGATGAGTCCGTTGTTGCAGCCAAAGGTGGAGATCATGATGGCGGCGGCCATGGCGAACTTCCCGGGCCCGCCGAAGATCGATTCCATCGCGGCCACCGCGAGGCGGCCTCCTTGCGGGCGCTGGATTCCGGACAACGGCAGCACCGCGACGTAGGCCAGATTCGCGGCGACGTAGAGAACGACAACGAGAGCACAGCCGCCGAGCAACGCGCGGGCAAGATTGCGTCCGGGATCGCGAACTTCGCTGCCAATGAAGGTCACATTCGTCCATGCGGTTTGAGCGAAGAGCGGACCGACCAAGGCTTTGCCGAAAAGCAGGACGAGGGCGAATGCGCCGAATGCGGTGAGGCCCGATTGCACGCTCTGCGGAGTCCATCCGTTCGCCCACGAGTTCCACCAATCGCTCGAGCGCGCCGCGCTTTCCGATTTCCAGCCTAACGACAGGCCGATGACGATGAGGGCGAGGAGCGCAGCGGTTTTCGCGAACGTGAAAGTGTTCTGAACGAACCTGCCGGTTTCGAGCCCGCGGGTATTCGTCCAGGTGAGCAGCAGAATCAGTGCGATGGCTACCAGTTGCTCGGTGGAAAGACTGACCGCGTAGCCACCGAAAAGATGGATCGGCGGAATGAGATAATGATCGGCCGCGATCGCCGGGGCGAAGACGCCGGTAAATTTCGCGAACGCGATCGCGACGGCGGCAATCGTCCCAGTCTGGATCACGAGAAAAAGCGTCCAGCCGAAGAGGAAGCCGATCGAGGGTCCGTAGGCTTCGCGCAAAAAAACATAAACGCCCCCCGCCCGCGGCATCATCGCGGCCAGCTCGGAGCAGCAAAGCGCGCCGGTGATCGTCATCACGCCGGCGACCGCCCAGGCGAGAATCAGCCAGCCGGGCGCGCCGGTCAGGCGCGACGATTCGGCGGACGCAAGGAAAATCCCGGAGCCGATCATCGAGCCGACGACGATCATCGTCGCGTCGAGCGGGCCGAGACGGCGGACCAAGCCGTGTTCGTCCTGCGCGTCGGAGTTTGGCATCGCGCAAAGATTAAATTAGCAGGGCGAGACTCTGTCGAGTCCGCTGTAGTCGGGCTCGGCGATCCCGGCCTGGACTGCGCGGCTTTCTCTCAGACCGGGATCAACGATCCCGGCTACAACGGAGGAGGAGCCGGCGCGGCGATCACCACGTCCTCGAGCTCGAGGCGTTCGCGCAGTTTGCGCACGAAGTCGACGGCTCGGGGATTATCGCCGTGCACGCAGACTGTGGTCGCGGAAATGGCCACGTCGGTCCCGTCCACCGCGCGCACTTTGCCTTCGTCCAAGATGCGAAGGATGCGGTCGGCTGCTTCGATCGGATCGTGCACGAACGCATCGTCACGCGAACGCGGGACGAGCGAACCGTCCGCGAGGTAGTTGCGGTCGGCGAAAACTTCGGACGCTGTTTGCAAACCCAGTTCCGTGGCCGCGTAATCCAGCTCGCTTTCCAGGGGAGCGAACAGGATCAGCGTCGGATCCAACGCGAACACGGCATTCGCGATCACGTCGGCCAGGGCGCGGTCTCGCGCCGCCATGTTATAGAGCGCGCCATGCGCTTTCACATGATTCATCCGGCCGCCGGCGGCGCGCGCGAGAGCGTGGAAGCCTCCGATCTGGAATGCGACCGTCGAATAGATTTCCGCGGGCGGCAGCGTCATTTCGGTGCGCCCGAAATTCTCGCGGTCGGGAAAACTGGGATGCGCGCCTAACGATACCCCACGTTCGAGAGCCGCCTGGATGGTGGCGAAGATCGACGCGGGATCGCCCGCGTGAAAACCGCAGGAGATATTCGCGGAGCTAACGAGATCGAGGATTTCGTTGTCGTGGCCGGCGCCTTCGCCGAGGTCGGAGTTGAGATCGACGACGGGATTCATTCGAAGTGCAGACTGAGACCAACGCGAAAGCGGGCGAAATCTTCCTCGCGCTCGCGCAAAAGATCCTGCGCCTCGGCGAGCGATACCTCATGAAAACGGACCGGATCGCCCGGCCAAAGCTGCGCCGCAATCGGCAAGTCCACCGTGATCACGTGCGCAATCTTGGGATAACCACCGATGGTTTGGCAATCGCCGAGGAGCAGAATGGGTTTTCCATTCGGCGGAACTTGCACCGTCCCGGGGGCAACCGCTTCGGAAAGAAGATCGGTCGCGTCGATGCGTTCCAGCTCCGGGCCATCGAGCCGCGCTCCCATGCGATCGGAATCGGACGTGACGGAAAACGAATTCGTAACCAACGAACTTTGCGCCTCGGGCGTGAAACGATCCCAGTGCGCTCCGCGGACGATTCGAACCAAGACATTCCGATTTCCAGTTGTAGCCCAGGTCGCCGGTGCGCCCCAAGGAGCGGCGGTTTGAAACCGCCGTCTTTCTTCGTCGGTCCCGCAACGGCGGGACCGCTCCTTGTCCAGAGAGAGCTCATCGCCGTCGCGAAGCGCGCGACCTCCGTGACCACCGAAGCTTCCCCGGAGATCCGTAGACCGGCTTCCCAAGATCAGCGGCACATCGATCCCTCCGGAAATCGCTAACCAAGCCCGCCCGCCGGTGTCTGGCGCGGTCATCGTGAGTTCATCACCGCTCTCGACGAATCCGGTGTGACCGGGCGGAAGTTCATCATCGTTAATCCGGACGGCGAACGCGCCACCGCACCACGCGACAACGCGCTCATCGTCAAAGTGCAGCCGCACTGTTCCTAACGTCGCTTCGATGCCGGCGGCGGTGTCGTCATTGGCCACCAACGCATTCGCCACCCGCAGCGCGTGGGAGTCGAGCGCGCCGCCAACTGAAACTCCCGACTGCCGGAAGCCCGTGCGCCCGAGGTCCTGGACCGAAGTCAGGAATCCAGCGGAACGAACAACAACGCTCATGCCAACGACTTTTCGAATTCGCTCCGCGAAATTTGCCGGAAGCGAACCTGATCGCCGGCGTGAAACAGAGCCGGCGATTCGCGTTGCACGTCGAACAAGCGCAGCGGCGTGCGCCCGATGATGTTCCAGCCCCCGGGCGATTTCCGCGGATAGATCCCCGTCTGGGTTCCGCCGATGGCGACGGCGCCGACTGGAATTTCTTTGCGAGGTGAAGCGCGGCGCGGTGTGGCGAGCTCCGAAGGCAAGCCACTCAGGTACGGGAAGCCTGGCGTAAAACCGACGCAGGCGACGCGATAGGTGGCGTCCGAATGACGGCGGATTATTTCATCTTGGGACAGACCAGTGTGCTGCTCGACGTCGTTTAGATCGGGAGCAAATTCGTCTTCGTAACAGACGGGGACTTCGATGACCGTCTCGCCACCGGCGCGAGGGCGCGCCGGCTCCAAAGAGGTTTGCAGCGCGTGTTCGATGGTCGCCTTGAGTTCGCCGAAGCTTCCACTTCGCGCCGGATCGAAAAAAACTCCGATCGTCGTGTACGCCGGCGCCAACTCGATCACGCCCGACATCGCCACCGCTTCAATTTGGCGAACAGCCGCGAGGACCGCATTCGAGGAAGTCTCCGGATCGAAGTGATCTGCCACGCGCACGATCAGAGCGGAATCTCCAAGCGGCTCGATGCGCATGCGGGAAATCGGAGCTAATTCTTTTGTGCCGAAACAGCCTCCGACACATCTTTCACGGATTCCTTGATCTCATCCACTTTCGGATGCACTTCCTGAATCATGTCGTGCTCGGCCTTCGACAGTTTCTCGATCCGCTTGGTCACGTCGTGCAATTCTTTCAGCATCATTTCCTGGCGCGACGAAAGCCGGTGCATCCACCAGAAACAAACGGCCCAGCAAGCGGTGCCGATCCAGGTGAGGAGAAGTGCAATCGTCATTTTTTTGCGGGAGCTGATTTGAAAACCGTCGTCATCGGCCTGATAGGCTGACAATTATTCGCCGCAGTTTGGGAAGAAAGCCAGCAGGGCGCGAATCTTATGTCCGAGCAGCTCACCACTTGTCTGATCGCCGTCGCGGCTAATCTCGCCGGGATGCTTTTGCTTTTCGCCGCGATCAGCCATGCGTTGGCGCGATTGGCCTGGCGTCAACGCGGAGCCGCCTTTGTTGTTGTCCTGATAGTGCTGACACAACTGTGCTGGATTGTTCCGGCCCTGTTCATCGTTGGCAAGCGAAGCGGCGACCACGCCGCATCCTATGCCCTGTGGTTTGGCGACTGGCTCGTTGCGGGATTCGCCATGGTTCTCCTTTGGAAATCGGTGGCGCGAATTCCCATCGCGCTCGACGATTCCGCGCGATTAGATGGACTGGGTGGTTTCGCTGCCTGGCGGCAGACCGTGTTCCCATTTGCCCGAGGTGATCTGGTGATCGTTGCCGTGTTCACACTCATGGCGACGCTGCTGCCGTTCTGGGGATTCATTAATCTGCCGGAAGCCGGCAATATCATCACGATCTTCGAGCAGACGTCCGGCCCGGGCGAGCGCATCGCGATGATGCTGGCCAGCTCATTGGCCGGCGCGGTACCGCTTATCGCAATCTTCCTGGCGGCAAGACGACGCGCCTAGTTCGCCGGGCGCGCTTCGATTTCGATCTCGACTGCGACTTCGTCGGAAATCATCGAGACGGTCTCGGCGCTTTTGCTGAAGACCAGGCCAAACTGGCTTCGCTTCAACGGCACGGTGGTCACGCGCCAGTGGCTTCCCTCGAGCTGCACCTTCAAAATGATCGCGCGGGTCACGCCACGCATCGTCAAGTCGCCGGTGATCTCGCCCGCGTTCGCGCCGGTCTGCTTCACCCGGCGGCTCTTGAAGGTGATCTCAGGATATTTCGCGACGTCGAAAAGCTCTTCGCGAAGATGTTCGTCTCGTTTTGCGATGCCGGTATCGATGCTCGCCGCGTCGATCGTCACGGTGACCGATGACTGGTCTGGGTGATCGCGGTCGATCACGATCGTTCCCTTGAACTTCGAGAATTTCCCCTTCGCGGTCCCGAGCATGTGCCGAACCCCGAAGGCGATCGTCGAGTGCGATGGATCTATCTTGAAGGTCTCACTCGCCTGCGCGGTCGCGCAAAGAACCCACGCCGCGACGAGAACCAGACCAATTTTCTTCATGGGCAAAGTGTAGGTTTGGCGAAGACGTGGACAAGATAGCGATGGTAACGCGGCCGTTACTTCTTCTGTAGCCGCCGCCCTGTGGGCGGCGTGCCGGGACGCACTCAAAAGTACGCCCGGAGTCGCTCTCGCGCTTCGCACAGCGAAGCGGCTACAGAAGAGCCGTCACAACGCTTTCAAGAGCGCGGCGCGCGATGAAGGCAGCTTTCCGAAGAGATTCGCCAGGGCGAGAGCCGGATTGCTCTTCAGCATTTTGATGTCGTGGACACCGGCGATGCGGGCCAGCTCGGTTTCAAAATGAAGGACGGCCCGGAGATCAGGATCCTTGCCATCCAAATAGGCGAAGGCGCGCCGAAGAAGTGAAAACAGCTCGGGCTCGTGATGATCCGATTCGGTGCAAAGCTCGATCAACTCGACGAAGTAGGAAGCGGCCTGGGTGCGCCGCAAATTCTTGCGAATCCCGCTGAATGGATTCCTGAGCGCGACTTCCGTGAGGGCGTGCAGGCTCGACTTGCGGCTGCGAACGATTTGGATTTCCGCTTCGAAAAACAGGTCGAGCTTCCCGGCGAACGGACTCTTCGGACGGCGCGCGCCTTTCGCCGCGGTCTGGATGCAGCCTAACGACTCCGTGCACCACGAGATGATCAGGCTCGTGTCGCTCAGCTTCCGTTTCCGGAGCAGGATGGCGTTCGTGCTTTCCATGGATCTCCCCGAATCTCGCAGATTTCTTCGCCTTCTGTAGCCGCGGCCCTGTGGGCCGTGTGAGATGGGGAACGCAGCTGAGAAGCGAAGCCGATACCCACGCGGCCCACAGGGCCGCGGCTACAGAAGACAGAAGAGGCGTCAGTTAAATTTCTTCATCCTGGGCCAGAGCGCCTGGAGACTCGCGTTGAGATCGCGGCAAAGGAAAATGTCGAAGTGCTCGTCCCGGCGGGAATAAGGGTGATCTGTTTTTCCAGCCACTTCGACGCTGGCGAAATGTTCGCGGTCGCCGGCGCCGTCGCTCCCGAGGACGATGACGCTTTCGCCCGTGTAATCGCGCGGGCCCCAAAGCCAGTAGCTTTGATGATTGCTGATCGCTTTCGGCAGTCCGTATTTCGCGCCGAAGAAATCGATCGCGCCGGCCTGGCCGTAGCTGTTTGCGAAGATCGCGGTCTTCGCGCGTTGCTCGGGCGGAAGCGCGTTGTAAACGCGGCCTACTTCCCGCGCCATTTCCTCCCAGCCGAATTCATCGGCGAAATGCTGCGGTAACGGTCCGGTCGGCTGGTTCTCCGCCTTGGGCGGTTCGAGGCCGAGCGTTTTCTGGTAACGGATGTAATTCTCAGGGGACAAAACCGGCACGGTGAGCGGCGCCAGCACGCAGGTGGCGACGACGATCAGCGCAACGTAAACCGGGCGACTCCAACTCATCCGGGCGCGGCTGATGTTCTCAAACGCAACGGCGCCGGCGGCGAACAGCATCGGATACGCGGCGCCGAGATAATAATTTTTCCCCTTCAGGACGATGAACGCGACCAGGAGCAGCGCGTAGATCCAACCGAGGATCCGAAACCGGCCACCCTGCCGGCTGAAGTAGAGCCAGGCGAGTCCGCCGACCCAGAGTGGAAACAGAATCGGATTCATCAGCATGGCCTGATCGGCAATGAAAGCGACCGGGCCGCGAACGACGTCGCGGTGGGTGCCGCGAATGTTGTGCATCAATTCGAGGAACGGAAAATCGTGGCGGACGAGCCAGATCAGGTTCGGCAGGAAAATCAGGAGCGAGCAAAGCGCGCCGATCCAGATCCAACGATTCGCGAGGAAACGCCGTTGCGGCGTGAGCAGAAGCGCACCGAAAACGGCGAACGCGAAAAACGCCGTGCTGTATTTGTTTTCCATCCCGACTCCAATGAGGACGCCGAACCAGAGCCAGTAACGCGCTTCGTTGCGATCGATCGCACGCACGATGCACCAGGCGCATGCGATCCAGATCAGCGGCTCGAACGCGTTCATCGTGAGCCAATGGTGCATGAGCAGAAAGATCGGCGCGGCAAAGGCGGCCACGGCGGCGAGGGCCTGTGCGAAAACGCCGCCGCCGAGTTCACGCGCAAGTTTTCCGGTTAACCAAACGGTCGCCGCACCGGCCAGCGCGGGCAGCAGGCGCAAACCAAGAAGCGATTCGCCAAAAAGATGCCGCGCGATCCAGGTGATGAAGGCGATCAACGGCGGCTGATCGACGTAGCCGGCGTCCAGATGCTGGGAACAGGCGAGGTAATAAAGTTCGTCACGAAAAATTCCGTAGCGATTCGCGATGAGGAGATGGAAGACGAGCTTCGCGAGCGCGAGCAACAAAACAATTGTCGCTACGCGCGAACTACGATCGGATCCGTTCAATCGCCGCTCCTGCGAATGGTGATCGTCGCCGGCGTTTTCCCCGGCCGGTACATCGACGCGCCGTGACAGACCGCGGCGGTGCCTTCGCGCGCGAAGCGGAGTGGTTTCAGGTTCCCATCCCAGCGCTCGAGATAGCTGCAGTTCGCGGTCTTCTTCGTGCCGGGAATCTCCACGTAACGGACATACGTCATGGAGAGAAACGCGCCGTCCCCCGGCAACGGAAAGGGCGCGGCCCAGTTTTTCGAGAGGCGGACGAGACGCCGATTCGTCAGGTCGAGCGCATAATTCGTATCGCCATCGGTGCTGTCGAGGTGCACTCCAAAGAACGCCAGCCGGAGCGGCGGGTCGAAGAGAAAGCGTTGCTGGTCCTTTTCTCCTTTCAGTTGCAGTTGCTCCACCGCGCCTTCGTAGCCCGGGATCTTCGGGAATTCCGTCGACTTTTTGCTTTTCAGGTCGCGCAGCACGTAATGCTTCCCGTGCTCGGGCCCGTTGACGGAATCGCCTTCGTCGCCTTTTACCTCGCGCAAGACCAGCTCGACGGAGCCATCCGGCGCGCGAAATTTCTGGGTTCGTGAGCCAAAAGCGGGAGCGCTTTCGTCGTCACCGGAGCCCTCCATTTCCGGCCAGGCGAAATAAGGCGAGGTCTTGGTGGTCGCGTACCATTCCGGCTCGGCACCAAGGCGTTTCAATCCGCCGCCCTTCGGTTCGACGCTCCAATACTCGAATTTGTTTTCGGCGATCTCTCGCGTGAAGACGATCGTCTGGCCATCAGGCGCGAACATCGGATCGAGGTCCTGGCCGGAATTCTCTTTCGTCAACTGGCGCAACAGCGTGCCGTCCTCGCGATAGAGAAAAAGGTGGGCGTGGCTTTCGCCCTCCGCCTGGAGATAGCGGATCGCCACGACGATTTCCGAGGCGGCGTTTTGCGTCGTGGCCGCGACGACGAACAGGAGCAGAGTTAGCAATCGCCAGATCATTCAGCCGGTTTGCCGAAACGGCCGGTGCTTGTCAATCAGCGGTTGCCGATGTGGATCGCGCGCTTTTCCACATTCAGCGCGGCTTCTTTCACGGCTTCGCTCAAGGTCGGGTGCGCGTGCACAGTGCGACCGAGATCTTCCGAGCTGCCGCCGAATTCCATCACCGCCACCGTCTCCGCGATTAGCTCGGAAGCGGCGTGCGAAAGAATGTGCGCGCCGAGAATGCGATCGGTCTCGGCGTCGGCGACAAATTTCACGATGCCTTCGTAGTCTTCGTTAGCGACCGCGCGGCCATTGGCGCGGAACGGGAACTTGCCGACGCGCACGTTGATCCCCTTCTCTTTCGCCATGTCTTCAGTGAGGCCCACGCCGGCCAGCTCCGGATTCGTGTAGATGATTCCAGGAATCACCTCGTAGTTCACGTGCCCCGCTTTCCCCGCGATCATTTCGACGCAGGCGATGCCTTCTTCCTCTGCTTTGTGGGCGAGCATCGGGCCGGCGATGACGTCGCCGATCGCGTAGATGCCTTCGACGTTGGTCTTGAAGTGTTCGTCCACTTTGATCCGGCCCCGATCGTCCAGCGCAACGCCAAGCTTTTCTCCGAAGACGCCTTTCGCAAAAGCGCGCCGGCCGACGGAGACCAGCACCTTGTCCGCTTCAAATTTCAGTTCTTCTTCCCCCTTGGTCGCGGTCGCTATCGCGCGGCCGTTCTCGACTTTCACCGAGCTGACCTTGGTCTGGAGATGGAACGCCATGCCTTGAGCGGTCAGCGATTTCTGCAAGAGATTCGCCAGCTCGAGATCGAACCCGAGCGCGATCCGCGGCAGGAATTCCAGCACGATCACCTCCGATCCGAGCCGGCTCCAGACCGAACCCAGCTCGAGCCCAATCGCGCCCCCGCCGATGACCAGCAGTTTTTCCGGCGCCTTCTCGAACGTGAGCGCTTCCGTACTGCTGACGATCACGTCGCCGTCGAACTTCATGTTCGCCAGTTCGACCGGCACGCTGCCGGTGGCGATAACAACGTTCTTCGTCTCGATTTCCTGGCTGTCGCCTTCGTCCGGCTTGATGGCGACGCGGCCGGGTGCGGTCACGGTACCGAGGCCCTGGAACGTCGTGATCTTGTTGCCCTTCATCAGCATTTTCACGCCGCCATTCATGGTCTTCACGACCTTGTCTTTGCGCGCCAGCATCTTCGCCAGATCGAGCCCGACGTTTTCCAACACGATGCCGTGTTTGGTCGCTTCCTTTTTCGCGAAGACGTAATGATCGCTCGAAGTGAGGAGCGCCTTGCT
This sequence comes from Verrucomicrobiota bacterium, assembly GCA_041167505.1. Taxonomy (GTDB): domain Bacteria; phylum Verrucomicrobiota; class Verrucomicrobiia; order Chthoniobacterales; family UBA10450; genus AV80. The sequence goes on along the minus strand of JBEEHR010000047.1, from coordinate 213,945 downwards.
CGGGATACAACCGATGTTCAGGCAGGTGCCGCCGAGATCCTTGTCCTTCTCGACGATTGCGGTTTTCAGACCGAGCTGCGCCGCGCGAATCGCAGCCACATAGCCGCCGGGCCCCGAACCGATGATGACGACATCAAATTTTTCCATCGCTAAATAATAGGTCGTATAGGTCACATAGGACCTATAAACTGTCCACCTTGCCCCAGAATTTTATTCCGCCGCATGGCGGGTACGAAGAGCTGCTTTCATTTCAGAAAGCGAGAATTATCTACGACGCCACCGTGCGGTTCTGTAAGCGGTTTCTCGAAAGGCGAGACCGGACCATTGACCAGATGGTGCAGGCGGCGCGGTCTGGAAAACAGAATATTCTCGAGGGAGCAAAGCTTCCGGGACTTCGAAGGAGGCTGAGATAAAACTGGTGAACGTAGCGCGCGCGAGCCTCGAGGAGTTACTCGAAGATTATCGTGATTTTCTGAGGGTGCGGAAGATGGCCCTGTGGGACAAGAATAGCCGGGAAGCACGGTTCGTGCGGCGCTTGGGCACTCGCGAAAATAAGTCCTATGAGCCCTATAGGACCTATATCGAGACGCGCCCAGCCCACGTCGTGGCAACATCCTCATCTGCCTGATCCACCAGACGAACTACCTTCTCGATCAGCAACTCCGCCAATTGGAGAAAGCGTTTCTAGAGGAAGGCGGCCTCCGCGAACGCATGACCCGCGCCCGTCTCTCCGCGAGATCCAAACCCCGCTAAAAATCCAGCGGCAGCTTCGTGGGGTCCTCGATGCACTGCTTCACGGTGATGAGAAACGTGACCGCTTCCTTTCCATCCACCGCCCGGTGATCGTAGCTGAGCGCGAGATACATCATCGGGCGAATCGCCACCTCGTCTTTGATCGCCACCGGGCGTTTCTGGATCGTGTGCATCCCAAGAATTCCGCTCTGCGGCGGATTCAGGATCGGAGTGCTCAGCAATGAGCCGTAAACGCCGCCGTTGGAAATCGTGAACACGCCGCCCTGCAAATCCTCGATCTTCATTTTCCCTTCGCGCGCTTTCGTGGCGAAATCCGCGATGTCGCGCTCGAGCTCCGCGAAGCTTTTTTTGTCCGCATCGCGCACCACGGGAACGACCAGGCCGCGCTCCGTCCCGACAGCGACGCCGATATCGTAGTAATTGTTCTGGATAAAATCTTCGCCCTCAATCCGGCTGTTGACCGTGGGGACCGCCTTCAATGCTTCGACCGTCGCCTTAATAAAGAACGACATGAATCCCAGCTTCAGACCGTTCTTTTTCGTGAACGCGTCCTGCGATTTCGCCCGCAACTCCTGCACGGCTGTCATGTCGCACTCGTTGAAAGTGGTGAGGATCGCCGCGGTATGCTGAGCCATCACCAATTGCGCCGCGATCTTCCGCCGTAACGGCGACATTTTCTTGCGAGTGAACCGTCCGCTTTCCGGTTGGACAGGCGCCGGTTGTTTTTCCTCGGTGTGATCGTCCTTCGCCTTCGCTGCCGGCGGCTCCGACGTTCGGGGCGCACCGCGATTCTGTGCGGCGGTCACCGCATCGTTTTTTGTCACTCGCCCGCCTTTTCCGGTGCCGCGAATTTCCTGCGGGTCGAGTTTCTCCTCAGTGACGACGCGTCGCACGGCCGGCGAAAGAGCCGTGGAAGATTTCTCCGCAGGAGCCTCTTTCGGCGCTTCCTTTTTGTCGGCAGCTGGCTCCGATTTCTTCTCGGCTTTCGTCTCGCTCGCCGTTCCCTCTTCGATCGTCGCCACCACATCCCCAATCTTCACTTCGGCGCCTTCCGCGACGAGCGTCTGGAGGACGCCATCTTTCTCCGCGTTGATCTCCGTGGAAACCTTGTCGGTCTCCAGGGTAAACAACGGATCGCCGGCGCTGACCTGTTCGCCAGACTTCTTGTGCCAGACGGAAACGACGCCGCTGGAAATCGATTCACCGACGGCTGGGACTTTTACTTCGGTGCTCATGAAAGCGTTACATTATGCGCAAAGGTCGCGGGCGGTCACCTAACAAATCCACTACAAGCTGAACGCGTCCGCGATCAACTGCGCCTGTTCGCGCTTGTGAAGGACGAGCGAGCCGACCGCCACGCTCGCGCTCGCATTGCGGCCGGCGTAAAGAATTTTGCGGGCGAACAGCGCCCACAAACGCGGCTCCATGAAACTCCACGCGCCCATGTTCTGCGATTCTTCCTGGCACCAGATGAGCTTCGCGCTTTTCGGAAACGGCTTCACAGCCTCGCGCAGTTTCGCTTCGGCGAGAGGATACAGTTGTTCGACGCGGATGATGGCCGCGTTCGTGATTCCCTCGGCCTCGCGATAGTTCAGGAGATCGTAGTAGACCTTGCCCGAACACAGAATGACGCGCTTCATCTCATCGGCCGGCCCGACTTCCGGCGACCCGAGAATTTCCGAGAACCCGCCGCTGGTGAAATCTTCCGTGCGCGATGACGCCGGCTCGGAGCGCAACAGACTTTTCGGCGTCATTATGATGAGCGGCTTGACGAAATCGCGTTTCATCTGGCGCCGGAGCACGTGGAAATACTGGGCGGACGTCGTGACGTTGCAGACCTGGATGTTTTCTTCGGCGCACGCCTGGAGAAAACGCTCGAGCCGTGCGCTGGAATGCTCGGGCCCCTGTCCTTCATAGCCGTGCGGCAGGAGCAGCACGATCCCGCTCGGACGTTGCCACTTCGATTCCGCCGGCACGATGAACTGGTCGATGATGACCTGCGCACCGTTCGCGAAGTCGCCGAATTGCGCTTCCCAAAGGCAGAGCATGTTTGGGTAATCGAGCGAATACCCGTAATCGAACCCGAGCACCGCCGCCTCGGAGAGCAGACTGTTGTAGATGCAGATGCGCGCCTGGTCCGGCGCAAGATGGAGCAACGGCATGAAGGGCTTGCCGCTCTTCGCGTCGTAGAGAAATGAATGGCGCGTGCTGAAAGTTCCGCGGCGGCTGTCCTGACCCGAGAGCCGGACCGGAATTCCTTCGAGCAGCAGCGCTCCGAATGCGAGCGCTTCGGCGTAATGCCACTCATAAGGGCCGCCCGCTTCGAAAATTTCCCGCCGCCGGTCGACGACGTTCTTCTTGATCTTTGGAATGATCGCGAAATCCTCCGGCACCCGGGTGAGTCCATCGACGATTTGTTTCAGTATCTCGGCGCTGATCGCCGTTGGCTTACATTCGCCCGTGTATTTCGGCTGAAAGACCGCGGTGGATTCCTGGAACCTCGACTTGTCGGTGGCCTGTTCTTCCTCGATCGATTTCACCTCCTGCAAAACCAGCTCGAGCCGCATCTCGAATTCCGCTTCCAAACTCGCGGCCTCATCGTCGCTCAGTTTTCCCGCATCGATCAGCTCCTTCTTGAAAAGCTGGGCGACAGGCGGCCGCTTCTGGATTTTCGCGTAGAGATCGGGTTGTGTGAACGACGGCTCGTCGCCTTCGTTGTGCCCGTAGCGGCGATAGCAATACATGTCGATCACAACATCGCGCCCGAACTCCTGGCGAAAATCGAGCGCCAGCTCCGTGACGAAATCCACCGCAATCGGGTCGTCGCCGTTCACGTGAAAAATTGGGACCTCGATCATCTTCGCAATGTCGGTCGCGTACATCGACGAGCGCGCGTCTTCCGGCAGCGTCGTGAACCCGATCTGGTTGTTCACTACAACGTGGACCGTGCCGCCGGTGCCGTAGCCGTGGAGCTGCGACATGTTGAGCGTCTCCGCGACGACCCCCTGCCCCGCGAACGCGGCATCGCCGTGAATGAGCAACGGCAAAACTTTGCGCCGCTTTTCCGTGTCGCCGCGGATCCGTTGCCGGGCCCGCGCCGTTCCTTCGACCACCGGGTTGACCGCCTCGAGATGGCTCGGATTCGCGGCCAGCCGGATCTCGATCTCAGTCCCGTCTAGTTTCCGCACCGTCCTGTAACCCAGGTGATATTTCACGTCACCATCTCCGGCGACGAGGTCGGGAATGTAGTTGGTGGAAAATTCCGTGAAGATGACCTGGAGCGATTTCTTGAGGAAATTCGCGAGCACGTTGAGCCGGCCGCGATGCGCCATGCCCATGCAGATTTCTTCGATTCCATGGCGCAGACAGCGATGGAAGACGCCGTCGAGAATCACCATGAGCGATTCCGCGCCTTGGAGGGAAAAGCGTTTCTGCCCGACGTAGCGGGTATGGAGAAACGTCTCGAACGTCTCCGCCTCGAGCAGGATCCGGAGAATCGCGATCTGCGCCGCGCGCGAGGCATTGTGTTTTGTTGGCCGCGATTCCAGCCGGTGCCGGACCCAGTTGCGAATACGCGGGTTCTGGATGTGCTGAAACTCGGAGCCGATCGATTCCGCGTAGATGCTTTCGAGCAGCGCGATCATCTCGCGCAACGTCATCTTGCGGCCGTCGAGAAAGAATTTTGAGGAGACGACGAGATCGAGGTCCTTTTCGCTGAAGCCCAGCTCGCGCAACGTGAGGAGTGGATTGTGCGGGCGCTTGTCCGCCAGCGGATCGATCCGCGCAATCGTGTGCCCGAGTGTGCGATACGCGTAAACGAGACCGTCGACGCGGGTCTGGAGCGGTTGATCGCCCGTCTCGCCCGCTGGCGTTGCCGCCATGGCCGCTGCGCCGTTGCGCAATTGCAAATCGCCCAGCTCGAACCCTTCGAAAAATGCGAGCCAGCTGGCATCGAGCGACTCGGGGTCCTCCTGCCAACGCCGGTAGTTCTCCTCGAGCAGATCGAGGTTGGACCGGTTGGCGAAAGAGGCGTGCATGGGGATTCAATCTGCTAGGCATCAGGGAAGCGGGCAAGTTGACAGTGCCAAGGCCTCTTCGTTACTTGCAGCGCCATGACGGAAAGGATGAACACGGCGCGAATAGCCACAGCGGTCCTGGCCCTGGCCGCGCCGGCTCTTTTCGGGCAGAACGATCCGGCTTCGGAACCCGCCGTGCTGGCGGTAGCGAAAGTTTTGCCGGCGGTGGTGAATATTAACACCGAGCGCGTCGTGCGGCGGCGGGTGCGCGATCCGTTCGAGGATTTCGCGGCACAATATTTCGGGAATTACCGGAGCCAGCCACGCGAGATCCGGCAGACGCTGCAAAGTCTTGGCTCGGGGTTCATCGTCGATCCCGCGGGCTTCATCGTGACGAACGAGCACGTCGTCCAGCGCGCGGCCGATTTGAAAATCGAGGTGACGATGAATGACGGCAAGATTTACAACGCGCGTTACATCACCGGCGACGCGAAGAAAGATCTCGCCTTCATCAAGATCGAAGCGAAAGCGGAATTTCCTTTCATTGATCTCAACAACATCTCACCGAACCTCCTCGGCCAGACCGTGCTTGTGGTGGGGAACGCACTCGGCTACGGCAGCTCGATCAGCCGCGGCGTGTTGAGCGGAACCAAGCGCGATATCACGATCGAGGACCTCGAATACAAAGACCTTCTCCAGACCGACGCAGCGATCAATCCGGGGAACAGCGGCGGGCCGCTCATTGATCTTTCCGGCCGGCTCGTTGGCGTTAGCTCGGCGAAGATGGCGTTCACGCCGCAGGGTGTGCCGACGCAGGGGCTCGGCTTCGCGATTCCCGCGGATACGGTGCGGACGAGCGTCGCGCAGTTCCGGGAAATCGCGAAGAATCAGCCGGAGCCGAAATCCAAGCCATCCGAACCGGAGCAGCCCGGCTCGAATGCGCAGCGCCTCTTCGGCATGCAGTTGCAAAACCTCACGCCGGATTTGACCGACGCGCTGGGTTACGCGCCCGGCAAGGGCGTGTTGATCAGCGCGGTGGAGCCCGATAGTCCAGCGGACCGCGTCGGGATTCAGCGCGGACTGGTAATTTATCGGATCGGCAAATACAACGTCACTTCGGTCAAACAGGTGGAAAGCCTGCTGATGCGGGCCAGTTCCGGCAGCGAAGTCGATTTCACGGTCGGCATCGTGAAAGCGAACGGCGGCGGGCAGGCCATGGAAACAGTCCCTTTGACCGCGCGGTGAAAACGCCCTAGATGCAACGCTTCGCGGTCTGAGTTGTCTGACAGGATTACCGCTACAATGATCAAAGTCGAAAACCTAACGAAACGTTACGCGGGCCAGACTGCGATCCAGGACCTGAACTTCGAGGTCGGCAAAGGCGAGATCATGGGATTTCTCGGGCCGAACGGCGCCGGGAAGAGCACGACAATGCGGATCCTCTCGAGCTTCATGCCGCCGACATCCGGGCGCGCGTCGATCGCCGGTTTCGACATTTTCGAGCAATCGCTCCAGGCCCGCGCCCATCTCGGTTACATGCCGGAAAACGTCCCGCTCTATAACGACATGCGGGTCACGGAGTATCTCGATTACCGCGCCGCGTTGAAAGGCGTGCCGCATCGCCGCGTGGCCGAGCGCGTGGGCGACGTGAAGGAACTGTGCGGGTTGAAGGAGGTCGAAAAGAAAATCATCGGCAATCTTTCGAAAGGTTACCGGCAACGGGTCGGCCTCGCCGATGCGCTCGTGCACGAGCCCGATCTGCTCATTCTCGACGAACCCACGAGCGGTCTCGATCCAAACCAGATTCGCCAGGTGCGCGACCTCATTAAGAACCTGGGCAAACAGCACACAATCCTGCTTTCGACGCACATCTTGCCGGAAGTCGAGATGACCTGCAGCCGCGTGATCATCATCAATCGGGGGCGGATCGAAGCGTGCGACACGCCGGAGAATTTGCTCGGGCGAATTCGGACAGCGGGCGGCGTCTTCGTCGAGGCGAAGGTCGGAAACGATGACGGCGCCGAAGAACTGCGCAAGATCGCCGGCGTCCGCGATGTCACGGCGTCAATCGACGGCGACTGGCAGGTCTTTGCGTTGCGCGTCGAAGCGAACACGGATGTCCGCGAGGAAGTTTACCGGCTGGCGAGCGCACGGCGCTGGACCTTGCGGGAATTATCGCAACGCAAAGCGACGCTCGAAGATGTGTTCGTGGAAATCACTCACCCGGATGAAGCGTAGCGGCACCGTATGAGAAAGTTTTACACTCTGCTGTCCCGCGAAGTGCGCAGTTACTTCTACTCTCCGATTGCGTACGTCGTGCTGGTGTTTTTTCTCTTCGTCGCGGGGGTCGATTTCTATTTCCAGCTTTCGTTCATGAACGGGAAGCCGGTCGGCTACTCGGTCCAGGAAGCATTCTTCAATTCGGTCTTTTTCTGGTTCGCCTTCGTCCTGATTTTTCCGCTGATCACGATGCGTTTGTTCGCGGAGGAATTTAAGATGGGCACAATCGAGCCGCTTATGACAGCGCCAGTCCGCGACTGGCAAGTCGTGCTGGCCAAATTCTTCGGCGCCCTCGTTTTCTATTTGATCCTCTGGCTGCCCACGCTGCTCTACTTCTGGCTCTTTCAATCGGTCACGCACCAATCCGCCGCGAACTCGACGGGCGCCTACCTCGGCGCGTATCTCATGCTGCTCTTGCTCGGCATGTTCTATCTCTCGATCGGGTGTCTCGCCTCGGCGCTGACCAAAAACCAGATCGTCGCCGCCGTGATCTCGTTCTGCGTTATCACGCTCCATTTTTTCTCCGGGCTGGTTTCGTTCATCCTCTCGGAGGTCAGCTCGAGCACGCGGCAGTTGCTCGGTTATTTCTCGGCGATTGAACAAATGGGAACGCTTTCCCGCGGCGAGATCGATACGCGACCGGTGGTCCTCTACGTCAGCATGACGATCGTGATGCTGACGCTGACTTACCAGGCATTCCAATCCCGGAAGTGGAGGCTGTAGCGATGGCCGACGAACAACCCGCGCCGGACAAGCCGCAGAAAATCCACCGCGTTCGTATCGGTGTGAACGTCCTTGTTCAGACGGCGCTCCTGCTCTTCCTAGCGATCGCGGCGAACTACCTCGGGTTCGAGCATTACAAGCGCTGGGATCTTTCCCGCGAACAGAAGTACGCGCTCTCGGACAAAACCAAGCGCTTCCTCGAGACGATCAAAGGCAAAATCCGGATAACGGTTTTCGTCTCGGCGAACAACCCGATCTCCCAGGATGTCCAGTCGCTCCTGACCGAATATCAGTATGCGGCCAAGGAGAAGATCGACATCGAGCACATCGATCCGGAACGGAATTATTCCCGCGCCAAAGCGCTGGTCGATAAATACAAAATCCTCAGCGACGAGAGCCAGGTCATTCTCGATTACGACAATCGCAACAAGGCGGTGAAGGCATCAGAGATGGCGGAGATGGACCAGGGCAACCCGATGTTCGGCGAGCCGCCGAAGATGATCGCGTTCAAGGGCGAGCAGGCGATCACCGGCGCGATGATCGATCTCGTGGAAGGAAAGAAAAACGCCGTCGGCTACGTGCTCGGCCACAAGGAACCGCCGATCGCCGACGCGCCCGCGACGGTCTCTCCATCCATGGCTCCTGAACCCGGTGCGCGCAGTCCGCTTTCGCTGGTGAAGACCGTGATCGAGAACGAGAACATCAAGTTCCAGGAATTGAATCTGTTCGAGGTGCCGGAAATCCCGGCGGACCTAAAGACGATCGTGATCAACGGTCCCCAGTACGACCTTTCCGAGCGGGAGATGAAACTGTTGCACACTTTCTGGGAGAAACAGGGGCGCATCCTGTTGCTGATCGATCCGTCCGCCAAAACTCCAAAGCTACTGGCGTTCCTCAACGAGCTGGGAGTAAAAGTGAACGACGATCGCCTCATGGCGGTGGTCAAAACCGGCATCCAGGAAATGGCCCGGGTGCGCGATGTGATCGGGCGTTTTTCATCCGAAAGCCCGATCACGAAGAAGCTCGCCGACGTGCGTGGCATTTTTCTGGGAGGCACATCGTCGATCACGCTGGAACAGGAACGCGTGAGCGTGGCGAACGTCCGGCTGCAACCGTTGATCCAGGCGGAGAAGGGTTATTGGGCCGAGAAGGATTACAATTCGACGGATGAAGCCAGGCTCCAGGCCGATGCTTTGGCGGCTCCGACCACACCGTTGACGATCGGTGTCTCCGTTGAAAAGGGCGGCAGCGCCGACGAACGAGTGCAGACGAACTCCGCGCGCCTGGTGGTCGTGACCAATTCAAACTTCGTCCAGGATACCGCGATTACGCAGGAGCAGCAGGCGCTGGATTTTATGTCGGGCAGCATCAACTGGCTGCTGAGCCGCGAACAGCTCATCGGGATCGCGCCGAAGGTGCCCAAGACGCTCACGTTTAGCCTCGACGATAACGCAATGCGCAACATGCGGTGGCTGATTCTGGTTTTGCTGCCGCTGATCCCGGCCGTGTTGGGTTTCGGCGTCTGGTGGTACCGGCGCGCCTGACGAGCGTTCCGAAGTTGAATCGATGAAAACAAAGACGACGGCTCTTCTCTTGATCGTGGCCATTGCGGTCGCTCTCTGGATTAAGTTTTACGAGAGCAAAGGACCGAACACCGAAGAAGCGAAACGCCTGGCCGGGAATGTCGTGAATTTTGAGCGCGACGCGCTCGAAGGGATCGTGATTCAAAACGGTGACGACCGGATCGAGCTGAAGAAACAGGACCAGAAGTGGCGGCTCGAAGCGCCGTTCAAGGACCAGGCCGATCGCGGCGCCGTCGAAAATCTGATCGCGGATCTCGATGCCTGGCAGAAATTCGATGCGATTTCCGCGAGCGAAATCGAAAAGAACAAGGACCTGCTGGATGAATACGGCCTGAGCAAGGGAAAGCTGAAGTTGAAGCTGCTCGGCAAAGGCACGCCGCCGGAAATTACCTTCGGCAACGACGCGGCGCTCCAGGGAAAAATGTATGTCCGGGTGGGCGACGGCGGCGATGTGGTCATCGCGGCGCAGTCCGTCCGCAATGATATCGCCAAGAAGCCGGAAGATTTCCGCGACAAAAAACTCACCGACCTGACAACCGCTCAAGTCGTGCGCGCCCTGGTTAAGACTTCCGCGGGCGAGATGGAACTGGAAAAGAAGGCCGAGCACTGGGAAATCGTGAAACCGTTGCGGGCGCGGGCCGACGACCAGAAGATCAACGATCTCCTGGCCCAAATCACCACGGCGCAAATCCAGCAATTCGTCGCGGAAGATCGGGGCGACCTGCGGCCCTACGGACTCGCGGAGCCGCGCGGTTCCATCACGTTGTTCGCGATCGACGACAAAACCGGTCAGACCCTTCAGATCGGCGGCGTGCCGGAGAAAGAGAAGGAGCAGGTTTACGTACGATTCACAGCGCGCAGCGCCGTTTATACCTTGCCGAAAAAGATCGAGGAGCTTCTCGCGCTCAAGCCCGCCGACCTGCGCGATCGCCACCTGGTCCGGATCGATACCAACATTCTCGATCGCATCACGATCGACGCGCCTGGCAAAGGCAAGACGGTGCTCGCGCGGAAGGATGAAAACTGGACCATTGCGAGCAGGAATAATCAGCCGGCGAATTCGAGCGAGGTGAAGCGCCTGCTCGATTTGGTGATCGCCGAGCAGGTCACGAAATTCGTCGAGGACGTCGCGTCGGACCTGCCGAAATACGGCCTCGATAAACCACAGCTCCAGGTGACGTTCAGCTCGTTCGCTTCGGAGAACACGCCGGAATCAGTCGCGGGCGAACATCCGTTCGCGACGATCGCGTTTGGGAAAGTCGATGGCGACAACGTCTTCGCGCGGCTCGGCGATGAGCCGTTCATCGTCGCGGTGCGCCGCAGTTTGCTCGACAACATTTTCGCCGACCCGTTGCAGTGGCAGGAACTGGCGATCTTCCGGTTCAAACCGGACGAGGTGCACAAGCTCACGGTGACGACCGATCGGGAATCCGCGCTGGTGCGCAATGAAAAGAACGAATGGACTTGGGTGAAGGGAACCGAGCCGATCAATACCGTGAACGTCCAGTCGTTGTTGAATACGCTGACGGTGTTGCGGGCGGTGCGATGGACGGGAGCGACAACGCCCGCGCATGGTTTCGACAAGCCGCAGGTGACGATCGCATTCACCACTTCGCCCGATGATAAGAGCGTACACAAGCTCGTGGTCGGCGCCTCGGCCGGCCAGGGGATGTGGTTCGCGCGCACGGATGAACGCGCAGGAACGTTCGTGCTCAGCAACCCGGATCTGAATGCGTTCAAGTTGCCGCTGGTCGCAATGCCGAGTCCGAGTCCGGCAGCAAGCGCGTCGCCAACCGTTTCAGCGTCGCCAAAGCCTTAAGCCCTGTAGCCGCTTCGCTGTGCGAAGCGCGAGAGCGATGATGCCACAACCCACGCCGCCCATAGGGCGGCGGCTACAGTTTTCGCGCCGTATAAACCGTCGCAATGCCGCCGGTCAGCGGTTCAGCCGCTGCCAGTGTGAATCCGTTTCTCTCGATGAGTTCGAGCATCGCGGCGCCGCCGGGGAATTTTTCGATCGAGCCGCCGAGATAATCGTAGGCGGCTTTCTGTCCGGTCACGATCGAAGCCAGCAGCGGGAGACAACGGTGGAGATAAAAACGGTAGGCGGGCCGGAGCGCTCCTTGGGGAATTGAAAAATCGAGGACGAGCAGGTGACCGCCGTTTCGTAACACGCGCGCCATTTCGCGGAGCGCGCGATCCCAGTCCGCCATGTTACGCAGGCCGAACGCGACGGTCACGCAATCGAACGATCCAGACACGAACGGCAGTTGCAGTGCGTCGGCGAGAATCGTTTTCGCCACGCCTTTGCGGCGCGCTACCTCCAGCATTTCCGGCGAAAAATCCGCCGCCGTGATGTTTGCGTCCGGCAAGCGTCGCTGAAGAGCAAGCGCTAGATCGCCGCTGCCCGTCGCGAGATCGAGAACGTCACGCGGTCGCCAGCCGGCGACAATTTTCGTTGCGCGTCGTCGCCAGAGAAAATCGGCGCCGCCGCTCAAGAAGTGATTCGCGAGATCGTAGCGCCGCGCGATTCGACCAAACATCGCGCGAACCGCGTCGGGATCGCGCGAGACACCAGCGTTCACTCCAAGGGCGGTTCCACGTTCTCTTCTTCGCGGGCAACCAACCGGTTTTTCTCAATGATGCGCGCGCAGGTGTTCCAGCGCAGGAGAGCGTCGTCGTTCCCCGGCGGCCGCAGCGTTTCCGCTTTTTCGAACCAGCCCATCGCTTCGCAAAAACCGTCGTAAGCGTAGTGGCGCGAACCCGGCGTGCCCTGCGCCAGTTTCGCCTTCGCGCGACGCTCAGCCACGATGCCCGTGTAATAAGCCCGCTCGTAATCTCCCTTCACGCGCGCGAGAAGCTCCTTCGCCTGCGTGTCGCTGACGCCATAACCCTTTCCAAAACGATCAGTCATCGCCAGCAAGAGCGTGATCAGCGCCGTCTGGTTTTCCGGATCGGCATGCAGTACATCGAGACAAATGCTCTCGGCTTCTGCCGGTTCGTTCAGCAGCCGATAACGCTCCGCCTTTTCCAGCGCCGCGGGAATCGCCTCGCGCGAAAGTGGTTTCAAGTCCGACATGCGATTCACCGGTTCCTTTTCAACTTCTTCCAAATCCACCCGAGCGGATCATAAAAATCGTCCACGACTCGTTCCTTCAACGGGATAATCCCGTTGTCGGTAATCTGAATGTTCTCTGGACAAACCTTCGTGCAACATTTCGTGATGTTGCAGTAGCCGATGCCGTGCGCTTTCCGTAATTCTTCGAGGCGATCCTCGGTGTCGAGCGGATGCATCTCGAGCGCGGCGGTGTAAATCAAAAAGCGCGGCCCGATGAATTCGTCGTGCTTCCGATGATCGCGCAGGACGTGGCAGACATCCTGGCAAAGAAAACATTCGATGCATTTCCGGAATTCCTGGACGCGATCAATGTCTTCCTGCGCCATGCGCCAGGTGCCATCGTCCGCATCCGGCGGACGCGGCTTGAATTTTTTGATCTTCTTCTTCACCCGATAATTCCACGAAACGTCGGTGATCAAATCCTTCTGAATCGGGAAGGCTTTCATCGGCTCAATGGTGACGGGCTTATCGAGCGGCAGATCGCTGAGCCGCGACATGCACATCAATTTCGGCATGCCATTCACTTCGGCCGAACAGGAGCCACACTTGCCCGCTTTGCAATTCCAACGGCAAGCCAGGTCGTTCGCCTGCTTCGCCTGGATCTCGTGGACGGCGTCGAGCACAACCATGCCTTCGGAGACTTCCGTCGCGTAATCCTCGAAGGCGCCGCCCTTCGCGTCGCCACGCCAGATTCTGAAGGTCGCGGTGCTCACTTCATCTCCTCGATAATCTGTTTTAGATAGTCGGGCATTTCGGGCAACGGCGCGAGCTGGACTTCCATCGTCCCGTCAGCCGTCTTGCGAATGATCGTGTTTACTTTCGAAAACTTTTCGTCCTTGTCAGGATAGTCGTCGCGGAACTGCGCGCCGCGGCTTTCCTTCCGCTCGATCGCTGCGCGCGTGACCGCCTCCGAGACGGTCAGCAGATTCTTCAAGTCCAGCGCAGTGTGCCAGCCGGGATTGAAATCGCGATGGCCGATGACACCAACTCGGCCGGCGCGTTCCCAAAATGTTTTTAGATGATCGAGAGCCGCGAGCATTTCACCCTCCTCGCGGACGATGCCGACATTATGCTGCATCACTTCCTGCAAATCGCGCTGGACCGAATACGGATTCTCGCCCGCGCTGTTCTCGAACGGTCGCAGCGCCTCTCGCCCGTAACCATCGATCTGTTGGTCATCGATTCTTCCATGCGCATTCTCTTTCGCGAACTTCGCAGCGTATTCCCCAGCGCGTTTCCCGAACACGACGAGGTCCGACAGCGAATTCCCGCCCAGCCGGTTCGCGCCGTTGATGCCGGCAGCACACTCACCGGCAGCAAATAATCCCGGCACGTCCGACATCTGGGTGTCCGCGTCCACATGAACGCCGCCCATGATGTAGTGCGTTGTCGGCCCGACTTCCATCGCCTCCTTGGTGATGTCGATATCGCCGAGCGCTTTGAACTGGTGATACATGCTCGGCAGCTTTCGTTTGATGTGCTCTTCCGCGTTCGACAGCTTTTTTTTGATCCACGCGATGTCGAGAAAGACGCCGCCGTGCGGACTCCCCCGCCCTTCCTTGATCTCGCGCACGATGCAGCGCGCCACGTGATCGCGCGTCAATAATTCCGGCGGCCGGCGCGCGTTCTTATCGCCCTGGGTGTAACGCCAGCCCTCCTCTTCGTTGTCCGCGGTCTGTGCTTTGTAGTTGTCCGGGATAAAATCGAACATGAAACGCTTCCCATCCTTATTCGTGAGGATTCCGCCTTCGCCGCGGACGCCTTCGGTGACGAGCATGCCGCGCACGCTGGGCGGCCAGACCATGCCGGTGGGATGGAACTGGATGTATTCCATGTCGATCAACCCGGCGCCCGCGTGGTAGGCGAGCGAGTGGCCGTCCCCGGTGCAATCCCAGCTATTGCTCGTGATCTTGTAGGCCTTGCCGATCCCGCCCGTGGCGAGCACGACAGCTTTCGCGCGATAGATCTTGAAGCGCCCGCGCTCGCGATCGTAACCGAACGCCCCGATGACCCGCTCGCCATCCTTGATCAACGCCACGACGCAAATCTCCATGTGCACGTCGATCCCTTGGTGAACGCCGTGGTCCTGCAAGGTGCGAATCATCTCCAGACCGGTGCGGTCGCCGACGTGCGCCAGCCGCGGATACTTATGGCCGCCAAAGTTGCGCTGGAGAATGCGGCCGTCTTTCGTGCGATCGAAAACCGCGCCCCACGCTTCCAGTTCGCGGACGCGATCGGGCGCCTCCTTCGCGTGAAGTTCCGCCATGCGCCAGTTGTTGACGTATTGCCCGCCGCGCATTGTGTCGGCGAAATGGACTTTCCAGCTGTCACGATCGTCCACGTTCGCGAGCGCCGCCGCGATGCCGCCCTCCGCCATCACCGTGTGCGCTTTCCCCAGGAGACATTTGCAAACCATCCCGACGGAAACGCCGGCTGCTGATGCCTCGATCGCCGCGCGCAATCCCGCGCCGCCGGAACCGATCACGAGAACGTCGTGCTCGAAAGTTTCGTAATCCGGCATGGGCTAGAAGATTCTCCAGTCGTGCCAGACGCCCATCGAGCAAAGGCGAACGTAGAGATCGCTGAAGCCGACCCAGAACAAACTCAGCCAGGCGAAAAGCATGTGGCGGCGATTGAAGCAGCTCACGCAGCGATACGCCTGATAGCAGGTCTGTGATTTTGAAAGCTGATCGCGAAAGCCGCCAATCAAATGGCGCAACGCGTGACAACCGAAGGTGAATGCCCCCAGCAGATAAACATTCAGCGCCAGGACAAGCGTGCCGATGCCAAGGCCAAAGGAAGTCTTTCCCGTCGCCGGATCGAGGAACCAGAGCGCCTTCCAGACATCGGTCGCGAGCACGACGACGAACAGGATCGCGAGATAGAGGAAATAGCGGTGGACGTTCTGCATGATGAGCGGGAACGAGCGCTCGCCGAGATAGGTTTTTCTCGGCTCGCCCACGGCGCAGGCCGGCGGATCGGCCCAGAATGCTTTGTAGTACGCGCCGCGATAATAATAACAGGTGAGGCGCAATCCGCCCGGCGCCCAGAGAATCAGGAGCGCCGGCGAGAACAGGAGCCAGCCCGGCCACCACGCCGGTTTCGGTCCGAACAAGCTATGCGGCGAGCTGCCGAAAATCTCCGGGGAATAAAACGGCGAAAGGTAGGGGCCGAAGTAGTAGTGGTTCCCCTGGAACGCCGCCCAGGTCGAGTAAACGATGAACGCCCCTAGCCCGAGAAAAATGAGCAACGGCTGCGCCCACCAGAGATCGGGCCGCATGGTTCGTCCGAAACTTCGCGGCGCGAGAGTGGTGGTTTGGGCTTGAGACATGCGCCGTTTAGATAGCGACGCGGCGACGGCATTTCAAGAGATTCCAACCAGCCACGCTTTTCAAAGGCGTGTCATCCCGAGCCGCGCAAGACGGCGAGGGACCTCCCAGTCGATCGAAGATCACACAAAAAAGAACCACCACGTTCGACACGGTTAATCTTCGTGGATCGCGTCAGCGCTTTGGGGTGACCGGCCCTGCGACTGTGGGGTCCCTGGCCGTCTGCGCGGCTCGGGATGACGACGCTTCCTCCCGCAACGGCTGCGTGGTCGGCATGCCTTCGGCGGGCGGCGTCGGAACCGGTTCGAAGCCGGCGAACATGCTCTCGGCTTCCGGCACGGTCTTGAGCGGAACGCAATCGCAGACGGCAAAGAACTTGTCCCACATCGCGAGCACCCGTGGATTTTTGTGCGCTTCCTCGATCGCCTGTTGCGATCTCCATTCGGAGACCTCGATGATGGTGCCGTCTTTCGCGCGCATCATCACCGGAACGCGGTCGGTCACCAGACCTTCTTTCCGCAACGTCGGGACGCGACCCCGCACGAGCTCCAGGATCTCGGCTTCGCACCCGGGCTTCGGCCGATACGCGACGATGCAAACGACCCCTCCCATGACGATCGCAGCCTACAGCGGCGCGCCTTGCGACTCGACAAAAAACTTCTGCGGCTTTGTAATCTGGGGAGTCAATCAAGAGGAGGACCTGCTATGGCCACGAAAGATCCAAGAATCGACGCTTACATCGCGAAGTCGGCGGATTTCGCCAAACCGATCCTGAAATATCTGCGGAAAGTCGTGCACGCCGGTTGCCCGGAGGTCCACGAAACGATCAAGTGGTCGATGCCGCATTTCGATTACAGGGGCGTGATGTGTGGAATGGCTGCGTTCAAGGAGCATTGCGCGTTCGGGTTTTGGAAAGGTGAGCTGATCCTGGGCCGGGATAAGCAGGAGGAGAAGAGCGGGATGGGAAGCTTCGGTTGCATCAAATCGCTCAAGGACTTGCCTAACGAGAAGACGTTGATCGGATATGTGAAGCAAGCCGCCGCGCTCAACGAAGCGGGCATCAAAGTGCCGGGGCGCACGCAGCCGAAAAAGCGCGCACCGATCCCGGTGCCCCCTTACTTCGCGGCCGCATTGAAGAAGAACGCGAAGGCCCGCACGACATTCGAGAGTTTCCCGCCGAGCCATCGGCGCGAATATCTCGAATGGGTAACCGAAGCGAAACGCGAAGAGACGCGGAACGAACGCCTCGCGAAGACAATCAAGTGGTTAGCGGAAGGGAAATCCCGAAACTGGAAATACACGCCCGCGAAAAAATAGCCGCGGCACTTTGGGCAACTAGGAAAGCTCGAGCTGATGGCCCACGATGTTTTCATTTCGCACTCCTCGAATAATCGCACGGTAGCGAGCGCCGTTTGTGCCGCGCTTGAGAGCATCGGAATCCGCTGCCATAAGCTACGATGATGAGAATGCCCGTCGGCTTATCTCGAAGATCACGGGTGGCCGCAAGTCCGCGCCTTAGCAATGTAACCGAGCAAAATACTTGTCCGGGTTTGGTGTCACACTTGTCAAACTCTCGGAACGACAAAAATCGCGCGGCCGTTCCCGGCGTCAAAAAACGTCCCGGGCAGCTACGCGAAAATTGGGATTTTATCTCAGCGCGGCTCGTCGCCGATCGGCGGGCTCAATTCGCCCGCCTTCACTGAAAACTAGGCGGCCGGCGGTTCGCTCGCCGCGCAGGCGCGGGGATTCCGCGAGGGCGTCGCGACTCACCGGCGACGCGCTGCCAGCTTCAACCAGCGCGGCGTCAACATCAGCAAAAGTCGCAATCGATCGCGACTCACGCGCCGCGAAAAATCGGGCGCGAGTAACGGCGCTTTCGATCGCCGCGATCCGACCTTTCGATTTCAACGCGTGGCCAACCAAAAGCATGATCGTGCGTGCGGTTGCCTCGGGCATTATCGCTCGCGCTACGCTCGCAAGGTCCGATTCGTTCAGTGCGTTTGGCAGCTGGACACGATGCCTTAGCCGTCCATGAAATTGTTCAGAGCCAAAGACGGCGCATCTCTCCTCCACATTGCGAAGCAGGCGCGTGAAATCATGGGATGCGATGAGAGCGATCGTAACGCCGCTGTTTAGCAGCGCCGTGATCAGCCAATTCACGCGTTGAGGCGCGACCTGGTAGCGCGGCGATTGCGGCCAGATGAATTGTGCCTCGTCCAAGATGAGTAGAAGGCTTTGGGTGCGCAGCATCGCTTCGATTCGCGCCCGCATCTTAGAGGCTACGATTTGTGTGCTGTGCGCCGTCCCCAGGCAACGGGCGATATCGCGATAAAACGTTGTGTCGTCGCGCCCTGAAGACAGCTGCACGTAACGGCATTCGCCGACATGTTTTTGCGCCCACGCTTGGGCGCTAAACGATTTTCCTACTCGCCAGGTGCCTTCAATCAAAACCATACCGCCTTGCGAGAGGGCATAATCTAGCGTGCTCCAGATGATCGAAGTCGCTTCGGTCGCCGCAACAGCGCGCGACTCAGCCGCGCAGAATTTCTCGCGGTAAGCTTCCAACAAATCGATCACGTTCCGGCAGCCCGGCAAAATCGCCGTGGCTGGATCGCATTTAGGGTCAAGGCATAGACTCGTAAGAAAGTCGGCGATCCTGTCACTCGACTTAATCCGCGCCGGGAAAAGCGAAGGTAGGTCCTCAGCGACGCGGTCAAACGCAGAGCCGCTCAACCGCGGGTCGCCGATTGGCCACGCCGGAAATAGGTTTGCGGTCGGATGGTGTCGGCATCCGGATCGCGTCGATAAGTCGTGCAGGAACAGAATTAGTCGGCGGTGTTCCGGCGATGTGACGATCTCGCATTTCTTTGCGACCAAATTTCCGAGCAGAACGTCTGTTGTGCGCGCGCTTGCGTAACGTTCCTGCGCGAGGGGCTTGTCGGGATCTGCGCGGCGCGTGCTCATGGCGGCAAAATGTCGCCCCGCTCGATAGCGGCTCGTTCTAATCGCTGGACTTGGAGCAGCGCTGCTTCCTCATCAAAATCAGAGCGAGCCGCTTTGATAATTTCGTCCGCGCGGCGCGAGCGCGGGTCCTGTCGATTAACAAGGCCGCGCGCACGTTCGTTCTCGATGCGGGCCGGACCAACGGCGCGAACAACAGAATTTCCAAAACCGTCGCGGCGCGTGCTTGCGCGACTAGACTCCGCGCCGGTTAGAGTGATAGCTCGAAATTCGCTTGCTACCTGAGCATTCGCGCGCTTTCGCTTGATAAACTCTTGCTCGTCGCGCGAATAATTCACTTGAGGCGAATCTTCCGCGATCGGCGCGACCCGAATGAACTCGTGTCGGCGAAAGCCTTGTGTGTTACGCACGCCCTGTTCTCCGTTGAAGATGTGGCAGCCCCTCTCGGGATGCCCGGGATGAAATGCGATTAACACGCTGTAGCCGTGGGGCAAATAAGGACCGTCGTCGCCATTCACTCGGAACCGGAATGGCAGCGGATAATGATCAACAGTGACTTCTACGGCGCACTTGCGAACGGTCGCCGGTCGCTTGATCGGACAAAAGCGCCACAACTGGTCGTCAGGACACGCTTTCTTCGCGGCGAGTCGATACAGCTCTGCGGGAACGACCGTTTTCTTTCCGAAGGCGCGCCGCTGCATTTGCGAAAGGTTCGCTTCAAGCATCGCGCGCTCGATGCCATCGGCGGCGGCCGCGATGTCCCAGAATTTTTGCCAGGCTTGCACATCGCCGTTGCGCGCCCGATATGCGAGCCGCGTTGCGTCCGCAAATTCGCCGCGCTTACGCCCGATCGATGTGCTCTCGTGGGCCATCAGCCGTTGAAGATGATTAAACCTGGATTCAATCAGGCCCTTTGCCTGTGGTCCGAAAGTGCGTTGGATCTTGATTATGTCGGCGAGGCCGCCCCAGAGACTGCCGTCGGCGAGGCGAAAACCGTCGATAAATTTGTTTTCCCACGCTCCGCGTTCAAGCCGCCAGATTGACGGCAAGCCGTGTTGCAATACGCAATCGCGCATGTGGTCGGCGATATCCTCGGCGCGGTAAGCGTCCTTCGATCGTCCAATTGGAGATTCGCCCAGGAATGCAGCGGTGAACACATCGATCGTCACCAAGACCTGTCGGCCTAACGAGTTCTCGCCGGTTTCGGGGTCGACGAACCGGAACGGCTCGTTCACTGACATATCGTCGCTTTCCCATAAAGTGTTTGGCAGCAACGCTACCTCTTCGCCGGCGTCATTGACCCAGAAATTGCCGCGCCGCACGCCATAGCCAACTTCACGCAAAGCGCGATTACTTCGAAAACGGCCTTGCAGCTCCAGTGATACTTCGCCGGTGCGCCGCAGTGACAGCGGCCAAGCAGCTTTGCGACGGTCGCGCGCGGCCGAATCCAATTCCTCATCAATCAATGCGCGAGTTTCCGGCCGGCATCGCGGATGCATGCGAAAAGCGACGATGGCCTCGTGCAGGCTTCCCTTGCGCAGTCGATACCATCGGAGCGCGCTGACTTCTCGCTCGTTCAGGTCAAATTTCGCTTTCCGCCCGGACGCGACCTTACGCCGGTCCATTAGCGTTGTGCACGTAATCCAGCGGGCAATTTTCCGACTTAGAGCCTTGCGAATCGCGTCCGCGGACATTCCAGCGCCGAGCGGGGAGCCGCTGATTATTCGTCGCACTTTATTTCCCGAGCTCCCGGATGTTTCGCCCTCGGCAATCAAAGAAGAGTAAAGGCGACAGGCCTCATCCCACGACGCGACTGAGCTCAACGCGCCATCGTCAGAATGGTCCTTCCGGCGCGGCGCACGGACGAGCGAGCCACAGAGATACAATTCGGGGCGTCCAAACTCGCCCCGGCAGTTATCGCGTTCAACGACGGTTTCGATCCACCTGCGGAGAGTTCGCTCGTTGGGCGCGCGCAAGCCCTCGCTCAGGTATGAGCGCTTCGCGGCATCGATCATGCGCGAAACGGATTCGTCGCGGAATTTCGCCAGGATCGGCGCGAGGACACGGCAGCGCTCTATCGCCGGATCGCGCAAACGAGTGCTTAGCTCGGCAAAAGGAATTTTCGGCTGCCAGGCTCTTTGGCTCGAAACCCAGTCGTCGTCTGAGGCGAAGTTCGCGGCCTTGCGGCGTCTCGAAAGCTTTTCTCGCAGGTCCGCCGGCAACTCATTCAGCGACCATGTTCTCGCGCCGGCATCATCGAACTTGTCTGACACGCGAAGGCGCGCGCGAATCCGCGTAGGCGTCAAGCCTATCGCTTGCGCGAGCTGGGAGGCCGTAAAACGATTCCTGCCGAGCGCGCAGTTCTTCACTCGCCAGCTCCCTTCGCGCTTTTTGGCCGCCCGCACAAAGACAGGTCCATGTGGAGCGCTTCCGGTGATCCGCCGGGAAGATGTGCGCCCAGCTTTTCCAGCTTCCACAAGGTCGTTGCACTGACGCGCAGCGTTACCTGCTCGCCCTCGCTGTCGCTTAAGCCTAACGACAGCCCGCGATATTTTTCTGCGATCAATTGACGCGCGAGCGGCGCC
Organism: Verrucomicrobiota bacterium; assembly: GCA_041167505.1. Lineage (GTDB taxonomy): Bacteria > Verrucomicrobiota > Verrucomicrobiia > Chthoniobacterales > UBA10450 > AV80. Next base: position 192,600 of record JBEEHR010000047.1, on the reverse strand, counting down.
GGCAAGTTTTCGCGTAACGCGGTGACCTCACGAAGCGCCGCAATAATGAGCGCTTTTCGGGTTTCCTGCCAATCGTCCCGAATCCGCCGACCATATTCGCGACGAAAATCGGTGAGTCGTTTCGCGACATCGACGCACCAATTGTCGCGCCGGTAGGAATCAATTATCGCTTGATGATTCGCATTTTCGCTCGCCGTCTTGCTCACTTTGCCGCGTGGTGCGCGACGCGATTTCGAAAGCGCCTTTAGGATGGCAATTTGAACGTCGAGCGGCGCGACGGCGACGGTTTCGGCGAAGGCGTCGGAAAGTTTGCGCTGGTCGACGCGGCTAAGCTTGTCCCATTGCGACCAATCGAATTTTGGCGCGTTGAAATCGAGCGCGCTCATAAAAACAAGGCAGCCGGCGCCCTTTCGAGCGCCGGCCGACTGTTCTCTCTCAGCAAAGCCGGTTTCTCACGCCGGCCTCGTCCCATTCCCGCTAATTCGAGATTGGAATTTTTATGCGCCCCGACTTGCGAGCTATTGCAAAATTGTCTTTCGAGAAAGGACACAGAGAGAGACTTGTGAAGCCTGGCGGCTTCGACGCGCGTGAGAAGTTCGCGCGGGTTGAACTGCGAAAGCTGTAGTGAGGGAAGGCATGGTCATCGCTTTTTCGCTCGATACGCCGGCGGGATGAACGATTCGCCGTTGCTGAGGTAGCGCTCCACAATTCCGAAGACCTCGTCCGCGAAGGACAGCATTTCGCTGTCAAACCTGGCCGGATCGTGAATGCGTCGAGTGTTGCTTTCGCTCACTGCGCGTGACTGGCAGTTCGAGGCTTGCGCCATGCCCGAGATAATCGGCATTGACCACGCGGCGGTTAACGCAGGGCTGAACGTTCCACCGCCCGCCGCCGGCATCGGCATCGAATACGGTTCCAAAAGCGCCGCGATTTCCTTCGCAACTTTTTCTTGTTCGGCCGCGCTCAAATCGATGAGTAAGCGCCTCATCTCCTCGCACGTTTCGCCGAGCGACCGCATGGCGTCGCCTTTTAACGAATCAACCTCCTCGATTTGTTTCGGCAAAATGTCGGCCGCGAGTTTCGAAGCTGCCAGCCGCAACATGGCGTCGTGATCGCTTGTATCCACGTCGGCCAATCCCGTTTTCGTGGATTGGAGCGCGGCCAGCCGGTCGCGCATTTCGGCGATTTTACCGTCGAGCTCCGTCGTTGCGCGGCGCCGCAAATTGATCGCCGCATCCAAGAGTGGTTTTAACTGAGGCATGACAAAGAGAAATCTACGCTGAGGATAAGTCCGGCGATCTGGCTGCGGCCAACCGAGGTGGATAAAAATCCAAAGGAACTTGCGCGCTCAGGAGTCTTGAGCCGAAGGCCGCGGGCCGATACAGTTTGGGATCTCATGCGCCAAGGAGCGAAGTCCCCGAAATTATAATAACTTATCGATGCGAGCAAGCATAAAAGACACTGATAATTTCGCTTCGCGCCTTAGCGACCTGTTGGAGCGCTACGGCGTGTCGCAATCGGAAATCGCTACTCAGCTTGATGTCTCTCAAGCCGCTGTGTCGGGGTGGGTAAATGGTAAAATTCCGGTCCGTCGCACCGCCAAGCAACTCGCGCGCGTTTTGGGCGTGCGCTTAGATTGGCTTCTCGGCGCTGGAGATCCGACTCGACCCGAACCAAGCGTCGCTGAACTGGCGACAAAACCGGGTTTGAATCCGCCACGTTCAGAAGCTAGCGAAGCGCCCTTAATCGTCGGTTTGGATGCGGTCGCGTTGAAGCAGGTTGCAGCGAGATTACAGGAAGCGGCAACCGCGCTCAGCTCGTGCGCGAAAATCATCGTCAAGAGCGCCGGTAAGAACCGGTCGGCTAAAACCAAGAGGAAGAAATAGGAAAAGCGGCGCGCTTTGTCGGACTGCTCAAACGCCCGCTTTTCGAATCCACTCGCCGCCTTCGTAGTTGAGCGATCCGATCCAGCCGCATGCTTGCCACACACGGTCAAAGGAATCCTTCAATTCGCCGTAATAGTTGGCCGCAAACGCATCAACTCTCGTTTCGGGGATTAGCAACACGCTTCGATCAATGACTCCACGCGATGGTTGGAACTCTCCCATTTGGTCGCCAACCGGAACGCGATAACCGTTCGCATTCACAAGAGACAGGGCGATAAAAATTGGCGGCTCGAAGCCTTCGCCCTCTAAGAACGATAAATATTTGCGCAGTGCCGACTCGACCAAAGCTTCGTACTGCGAGTAGAGAAATTTTTCGTCTCGCCCCATTAACAGGATATTCGCATTGACGGCTTCAATGCAGCCATCCCTGAAAAGTTGCACATAAGCGTCCGCGCCGCCGAAAGACGGCGCGTAGGTTACCAGCCCGTCAAAATTTATCTTCGGCGTGACGCCGGACGTGTGGATTGGCCAAAGCAGCGTGTTCTTTGTCATTGCCCGCTGGATATCGAGAAGCGCGGGCTCGTCGAATGCCCTCAAAGGCATTACGTGAAGGACGATCAGCTCGTGCGATTTTAGCGGGACCGCATAATCGTTAGCCGCGAGCGTTTCGATGCGCTCAAGATCTGAAACGCTTCATCCGAGCCGATATCGACTCCGACAAGCCGAACGCTTCCCGTAGCTCGCGCACTTTCATGTTTCTCTTGTTGCTTCCATCTCGAATTGGAAACGCCGGCGGATTCCCTTGAACACTGTGAGGTCGATTCCAGCTGCGGGGGATTCTTAACACTAATGCAGAAGCGCCCGGCGACAGCTCAACTTCCTCGAATCGAAGCCCGGGTATCGGTGGATCGGCATAAGCGTTAAGAATCTGTCTGAATTGACGCTCGATTGAGTCTTTCGAGAAACCGGTAAGCGGCATCAACTCTTTCGCCTTGGCGTTGCCGTCCTCATTCATAACGAAAACGATTTCGCCGCCAAAGCTGTTCGCGAAAGAAGCCACGTCGGCGCATAGCTCTAGCTTCGCTTTCGGCGTCTCGACGTTGATCGCGCGTTTATAGTCAAGCGTGTCGCCCTCGGCGATTCCGACCGTGATGAGGTCGGCCAGCGTCTGTTTTGTCACTGGGCCAGGCCCGATCACGCGACTGGGCATAAATCAAACGTGCGGCTCGGTCGCATCGAGCAACAGGTTATCAATCGAGGAGTCGTTCAGGGTGACGCTGCCATCCGGTTTTATGATCAGCCCGCCATCCTCACCGCAATCGGTCCAACGGTCGGCGCTCCATTTACTTTCGCCTGGCATATTGATTCCCATTTTACGCCGGCCAGCTTGTTGAGTCGAGAGCGAGAGGGGTTTCCAGCTCCGGGCACCTTTGGCGCGTCCTAGGCGTCGGCGAAGCTCGGCGAAAGGGCTTTTTGCGACGGGCGTGGCTGGCGTAAATTGGATTTGCCAATGGACGAACCAAAACGACTGACCCTTGAGGAAATAATGGCTGCCGCTGGCCGCCAGCTCCGCGAGGATTTCAGCGAGATTCAACGCTGCAATCCTCATGCGGGCGAGCGCGGCTCGGAAGCTGAAGAAATATTGAAGCAATTTTTGAAGGAGAGATTGCCGCGCCGCTTCGATTGCGGCGCTGGGGTCGTGCTTGGGGCGGACGGAACTGTAAGCCGGCAATCCGACGTTTTGATTTATGACGCGCTCAATAGCCCCGTTTATCGGGCTGGAGCCAGATTGCAGATCCTCCCGCGCGACAATGTCGCGGCAGTGATTGAGGTGAAATCGAAGCTGAACAAGGCCGAGTTGACCGACGCGGCGGAGAAGATCGCTGCGATCAAGACAATGAAGGCGACGCCGATTTGCGGCGCCGACCAGCCCGTCACGTTTAGCGAGCTAATCACGACCGGCGTATTAGGCTGCGTTTTCGCCTTCGATTCATACACATCGCTGGAAACGCTCGCGGAAAATTTGCAGGAAATTAACGAGTCCCGCGACCACGCGCATTGGATCGATCTGGTAGCGATCCTGGACAAGGGCTGCATCGGTTACGCGCTCCAGGCGTTGCTGCAAGAAGACTTTATAGGTTGGCTGGCAGGCCCGCCTGGCGACGATTTTTTGATCCCGCCGTTCTACGTGCACCTCGTGCAAGCGCCTCTAAATGAGCGGACGCTTCATTCTTTTTTCATCCGTCTCATGAGTCATTTGATGTTTTTTCGAAAGATTTCCGCGATCGACCTTTCGGCGCTGTCGCCGTTCAGTGTTCAAACTTTGCAGGGATACCAATACAATCTGGGCCGCCAGCTCGTGCGGGCAGAGAAGTCCCATCAAACGGGGTCATTCCAGCTTCCGAAAACCCGATTCAATCTGTACTCGGCCAGCGATAAGAAATATGTGGGGCAGGTTTGCTTTTTGCCGTGGCAGGACGGCGCCGTCCTTACATTTTCAACCTTGTGCGATCCAAGTCCTTTGTTCGCCGTGTTCTTGAAGCAATTGAAGGCCAGAGGACAATTACTCTCGTCGAAGGTTTCCAACGCGACGTTGTGGATTTCAACGGTCCTGTTGATGACGGAGCAACAGTTCATCACGATCGCCGAGAACGTGCATCCCGCGTTTATCAGCGTTCGCGACAGTGATCGGACCGACGGTATTCCGCCGCTCTCGCTCTAAGACGAATCCACTAAAACAAAATCCGCCGCGCAGTCGAATGCGCGGCGGACTGGATGTTCTCTGGCGCGTGCGGGGGAAGTTAGTCTCTCGTCGTGTTATTCATTCCGCGGCGCGTCAGCTCCGCTTCAACATACGCGCCGTTGCGCTTCCTGACTGTATCTCTGGCTCCGCCTGGGCCGGGTCCGAACATCGTTAAGATTTTCGGTAACGCCGTGGCTGCGCATCCCGGTCGTTTCAGAGACAGGGTGATGCAAAGCGGGGTAGTCCCTCTGAGAGCCTCCATTTGATCATGCGTCGCAATCCGAAGAAACTTCCTCAGGCTGTAGCTTCCTCGTAACTGTAGGTTCTGCATTTCAGTCAACTCGACTGTGATGAATCGGCCGTCCCTGGCGGCCCTTTCAAATTCATCTTTGTCCCAGCATAAGTGGCCGGTGTAAACGCGCGGGGCGGTTTGGTCGCCGGGCCGTTGAATTTTCGCCTGACTCTTCGAACGCGATCGCGCGCTCGCCTTTGTTTTCAACATGTGATTTTCTTTCTACGAAAAAAGAGCCGCCGATCGGAAGGCGCAAACCTTGTCGCCCTCCCGGCACGACCCGGGTGAGGCTATCCAATCGACGGCTCTTGTTCTTCGTTTTCAGCGCGCCGGCCCGTGAAGCCGGTTCGAAAATCGCGCAACCGCTGTTTGCGCAGCGATCGTGGCGACCATGCGATTCAATTAAGCACGAGTCAAGCCGAGTTAACGATTGATCTATCTAAAGCCGTGGTATAACAGGTGATATTCGCGAAACCCGCGAACTCTCAGTGTCTGCCTCGCTTCAAGTTCTGATCGACATTAAGGCCGAACTCGCCGGCCTAACGAATGCCATCGCGCAGATGAACGCGCTCAAGGCCGCGACGCGAGCGACAGCGGACGCCGGCCGCGACGGGTTCGCGAATATTTTCAAGATCGGTGAATCGATCGATCTCACGCGGCGCTTCAACGATCTCATCGCCGAAATTCCGGCGAAGCTGAAAGAGTGGCTCACCGAAGGCGTCGAGTTCAACGCCGAGCTGCAGAAAACGCAGGCCGCGATCGCTGGCCTTTTCAAACAGGAAGCGCCCGCGCAATTCGCCACTTTCGAGCAGGCGAAAGCGGCCGCCGGCGAAACGATCGAACTGCTCAAGGCGAAAGCGAACGAGCTCGGCATCGCTTACTCCGACATGTTCGAGACGTTCGAGCACGCCCAGGCCCAGCTCGCGGCGGGCGGCGTCAAGAACATCAAGGACCAGATCGATCTCATCGCGCTCCTTAACCGCGCCATGCAATCGCTGGGCGTTTCTTCGCAGAACGCCTCCCGCGATATCGGCGACATCCTACAGGGCCAGGCCTCGCGCACGCTCGGCGGCGGCCGTCTTGCCGCGGCGATGGGTATTTCCAAGGAAGAACTCGATCAAACAATCATCGAGCTCCAGCAATCCGGCACGCTCGCCCAGGGCCTGCGCGAGAAACTCGGCGGCATCGCCGCTTCGATGGCCGGCGCCAGCCAAACCTTTGATGCCGATGTCAATCGGATGCGCAACGCCCTTTTCGATCTCAAGACCGCCGCCTCCGGGCCGATCATGCAGCCGCTTACCGAAGCTATCGAGACGTTCACATCGATCTTGAAAGACGACGACATTCGCGCCTGGGGCCGCACTGCCGGCGACGTGCTCAGGGACGTGGCCGATTTCGTCGCCCTCTGTGTTGTCGGTTGGAAAGCGATGGGCGCCGCCGTCCGCGGAGTCGGCGCCGATATTTCCGGGTTGCTCGGCCCGCTCAAATCCGTCGCCACATTCCTTGAATCGAATCCGTTCCTGAAATCCATTTTCACCGGCGTAAAGACCGGTATCAGCGCCGCCGTCAATGCCGGACTCGACGCTCTCGGCCCGATCGGCGCTGCCGCCAGGCTCGGCAGCACTATCGGTAATTACCTCTCCGATACCGTTGCCAAAGAGAAACAAAACGTCGCCGCGATCGACGCCGGCGGGAAGGGCCTCGAGCTCCAGGTCAAAGCGCGCGCGCAGAGCAAGGCCGCGCTCGAGGAGATAAAAAAAATCGAGGACGACATTGCGCTCAAACACGCCGAGAGCTCCGGCGACACCGAAGCGATCGCGCAGAAGCACGCGCAAAAAGCGTATGACGAAACGCTAAGAACCGTCGAGGCCCAGCTCGTCGCCCATCATTTTGTTGGCGACGCCCACAAGGAGGCGGTCCGGCTCGCTGAAAAAGAACGCGACGCCACCCTGGAAGTTTATCGCGCCAAGGGTGCCCAGAAAGGCGCTCACCAGGAAATCAATCAGTTCCTTCGTGAAGAGGAATCGCTCATGCAGCGCATCCGTCAGCAGCAGCAGCTGGTCGACGCGAACAAGTTCCTCACCGTCGACCAAAAAAACGCGCTCAACCTCCAGTTGATGACGCAGGAGACGACGCTCTTGAACGACGAGATCGCGAAAGGCCAAAGGTTGATCGCCGGCGGCTCGCTCGATCCGGCGACTTACGAACAGGTCGCGCAGAAAGTTCAGCAAGCTCGCTTCGAAGTCGATCTCCTCGCGCTCAAAATGCAGACGCTCAGTTTCGGCGGGGGACTCAAAGCCAGTCTCTTCGACTGGATACACAGCTTCGGCTCGGCTGCCCAACAAATCGGTAAAGCCATCACCGGCTCGATCGGCACTGCGATCGACGGAATTTCCGGTTCGCTCACCGATATCATTTTTCAGACCGGCAATTGGCGCCAGAACGTGCTCAACGCCGAAAAACAAATCGTCTCCAGCCTGATCAAGATCGGACTGCAGATGATCGTCAGCGCCACCCTTGGCAAAGTGCTCACCAAAGAGAACGTGGTCCAGCAGGGTGTAGCCGGCGCCCAGATCGCCGTGGCGCATGCGCCAGCGGCCGCAGCCACAAGTATTTCGTCCTTTGGTTCGGCTGCCGTCCTCGGCGCCGCCGCCGCCGCTGCCGCTATCGCATTGATCATCGGATTGCTTGCCGGCGGATTCGAGAAAGGCGGCTACACGGGCTCGGGCGGTCGGACAGCAATTGCTGGCGTTGTCCACGGACAAGAATTTGTCCATTCGAAACCGACCGTCGATTACTACGGCTTGCCGTTTATGGCAGCGATCCATCGCCGCGCTATTCCGGTGAATGTTACCCGAGAGCTGACAGCGAGTCTCGCGAACTATCGCTATCAATCGATCGCGCCGCGCCTTGGTGGCTTCGAACTCGGCGGCGCCGTCGCCGCGATTTCCGCGTCTGCGGACGATCGCGACGCTAGTCGAGACTCGAGTCGTTCGGCGAGCGCGACGCCGATCGTGAATAATCACGCGCTTTTTTACGATCGCTCTGAAGCGGTCAAATGGCTCCGGACCCAGGACGGCGAGAATTTTTTCGTGGACCTGGTGAAGGGAACTTCGCATCGGCTGCCGAAAACCTAACGAGGATGGACGCGCTAGCGATTATTGAGGAGCTCCACGCCGGAAGCATTTCGCACAGCGAGGCCGTTGCGCGGCTGGTCGCCCTTGGCTTCGAGGAGGCTGATGCGCGCGAGCAAATTTATATCGCGTCCGGAGGTGACGACGTGGTGTTGGAACCGCCCCGCACACCGAGAATCGACCGAAATACTGCGATGATTTGGTGGCGTTATCTCGATTCGGTCGGGCGCGCCTTAAAGCGTGCTCATCCTTCGCAAGGCACGATACGGCTGCCGACAAACCCGCGGCACACAGCTGACTGCCTCAAGGGCGGCGCGATGGCTTCCGGCGCTGCCGTTGATCAATATTGCCGATCATTCGCAGTAACGCGACGCTGGCCTGATCGGTTCCACGATGATGAATTGTATTATGTGCAGCATCGTCTTTCCGCAGCGAAAGTGATGCTCGATTTTATGACGACGGCCGAACGAGTCATGGAGTGGAACGTCCGCGTCCTTCAGTGTGCAGCTCCCGATCCGCTGAACGAGTCGACGTTTATCGAATTTCTTTTGATCGGCGTTTGGAGCGCGATGAGCGAACCCTATTTAGATGGCGTGACTGCGGACCTGCAGTCTTTGTTATCACCTGAGCAGCTTGAGCAGCTGACGACGGAAAATCGTCCGCTGCAGGGATAGCTGAATGAGTATCGGGGGGTTCCTGTAAGTTGAATGTCCATCGCCCATGAGCGGATCAAAATCTGAAGATGAAATGACAGGCGACGAACTGCGCCGCGAAGCGCTTGAGCGCGGCTTCACGCTCGACGACAGCTTGGCGAATGCGCCGGTCTTTCCGGCACTATCTCAAGATTCGTCAACAGAGGGAACCGAGATGCGCAGAAGCGGGTAGCGGCGTTTCATCACTCGTCTGGAATCGAGCGAAACCTTCACGCCGGGAGAAAGCTGAATAAAGAGCGGGCTGCGCGTCGTGGTGCGCATTTCCTTCGTGGTGGTGTAAGTGTCATCGAGCATCAGAATGCAACGATCGTTGCCGTCAAAATCTCGAAGATGAATGGGCGGCGTTGCCTTCCTTGGTTGCGCGCGTCGTGGCTTTTTCATCCTACAATCTACCAAATCGAGTTTTGCGGTTTCGCTCGAAACGGCCTCTTTGGATTCGTTAGGCAGAGGGACGAAATTATTTCTTGACGCCTTTTCCGGCATCGCGACGGAACGCAGCATTTTCCCGCTGGACGATTCGCGAATTGAGCGCCACTTTTCGAGTCTAATCCCCCATGAAAGCCTCGCAATTCGTCGCAATGCTTCCGGCCGAAACGCGCGACAAACTCACGCGCCAAGCCGCCGATCGATGGTTTAAAATTTATCGGCACGTCTTCGACGCCGGCTTCACCGACCGGTTTGATTCGGAACTCGATAAAAAGCTTGGTTATCCTTCAGATGCGGTGATTGCCCGGACGCTGAGACAGATGGCCGAAGCCGGGCTACTGAAGCCGAATCGTGTGGTGGTCAAATACACAGAGATCGGTCGCGCCTTCCTTGGTATAGGGATGCGGAGAATCGAGGGTCCGCCTCCAGGGGCGTTCATCCGATACACGATGCCAGGTTTGACGCCCGATATTCCCACGCTGGACCGCGGCGCAAAGCAAGCGCGTTCAGCTTCCGCGCGATGATGGCGAAACTGAAGTGTTCGGGCGTGGCTGATTTGACGAAAGTTCCGCAAACGCGCCGCTGCCAACCGTGCCCTGGGATTTGATTTTTTTTCTAAAGGGTTACCCGGCGAAATATCGGTTTCGGGACGTGAACTATTTCATGATTCCGGTGATAGCGGCGGAGCTGGAACGACTCGCCGAAGTGGAGCGTGCGCGATTCGGAGATCGCGAACTTTTTTTCGACCCGTCGAAACCCGGAGTGTTCACCGCTTTCGGTTTTCGCGGCGAGGCCGACGACCAGGACGCCGCTATCAATCGCGCGCTCGGCTGCCTTAATGGTTTTCTCGACGGTGCGTCCCTGTTCATGGGCCACGAATCGCCGCGTATTGGCCCTGTCCTAATCCGCAAGCCGGGCGATGACGACGCGCGGCTTTGCTTATACTTCGCCGCGCAGTGGTCCTATTTCGATTCACATGACGAAAGGTCGGTCGCTTGGGAGAAACAAGCGGCTGAGATTTATAAGCAGGTATGGCCGTTTTTTGATGTGGTGGCTGGCCTTCACGCCCGATCAGGGACGCCGCTTGCGCAGCAGCTTGTTTATTCGATGAAAATGTATCGGCGCGGCGCGACGACAGCGATAGATGGCGTTGAGTTCATCTGCAAATGGAGCGCTCTCGAAGGGATGGTTTCAGATGGCGATTCCCCGATACGGCGAACAATCGTCGCGCGATTGGAAGCTCTGTTTACCGACCGAAAAACCGAAATCGAGGGCATCGTCAATAAGCTGTGGGCGATTCGAAATGATGTCGTCCATGAAGCGCACGCCGAAGGCGTCGTTGACGCGATCCAGGAGGTTGATCGGTTCTTTCTTGGTATCGCCGTTTTCGCGATCGCCCACCTCGACCGCGCCAATTCGTTAGGAGAGTTGTGGGCGCTCGCGGCTGACTACCACTTGCCGGCGTCCGCCCAAAATACTCATCCCGGTCGCTGGCGCATTCTCTCCGCAACGATGCCAGCCGCAACGGCGCGCGGTTACGGAAAGATGATCGAGGAGTTATTCGCCACAAACGCTCGAACGCTCAGCGCCGGGAACAACGCGCCGGGCAGCGCGTGAGTTGGGAGGAAGCGAAGCGGGACGCGGGGCTGTGGCTTGATCAGCTCCAGTTGCGGCGGCCGCGCGACGGCGAAGCTTTAGATTTGCGGCCATATTCCGATCGGCTGCTTTTCAAGGGCCGGCGACGGGTAATCGTGATCAACGCAATTCGACGGATCATGAAAAGGCGCGGCGTTAATGTGATTTTGCCGGATAATTTCGTTGCGGACTTGGCGCGCTCGCGCGATGAGGACCAAAGCCAGGGCGAACTCTCCCGGCGCGTCGTCGAAGGTGACGGCGCCGCGACGATCGCGCCCGGCTTGCGAAAGTTCCGGGAATCGTTAGGAGGTTCCTCGGCATGAAAAAGGACGTGAAGGCCGCAAAGAACATCTATATGCAAGATGCGGCCGCCCAAGCGCGCGATTACTCCACGAAGATCGAGTCGTCGAAAGAATCGATCCGATCGAACCTGGGCGGGAGCGATTAAAAATGCTCGGGGAGCGCAAGCGTGCATTAATGCGTTGAATATTTCGGCGGCGGAAAAGTGCCTCGACCAAATTTTCCTACACGCTGACAACGCCGCGAACGGGCTCGCAAATATAGAAAAACTGCTCAACACAGAGTGGGTTAAAGGCGATTGAATCGCATCTCATGAAGAGCAACGGAAAAGCTCCGAAAAACATCGCGGCGCGCGAGCTACTGAAACGAGCGAACGAGCACTCGCGCAAAATAAAGTTCGTAGCTTCGATGGCTCGGTTGATGTTGAAGGAGCTGATCAAGAACGCCCGCGCGGCCCAGGCATGTGCAGAAGCGCTGAACATTCCCGCCGCCAAAGAATGCCTTGACCAACTCACGCTCCGCGCCGGCGCAACTAGGAACAACCTTCAGCAGCTCCGCGATTTGCTAAAATGAGCCTTTCCGCGCAAATTACTCGTGACGAAATTTCGCTAGGCCTCGCGAAGATTTGACGCCGCCCCGCATCGGAACGGCCGATTCTTGGAAGCGGTCGGGCTCGTTCCCACCAAGCCGCCGGAACAAATGTCCAAGCGCTTGCTGCAATGCTCCCGGGCGAAGCCCATCGCGCGAACAAATGTCCACTATCTCTTGAGCGCACTTTTTCTCCGAACAGATGTCCAAGGTTCTCAGCGGCGCTTCCCCGCACTTCCCACCTGTTCAAGTTGGAAGCGGGAAGGCGTATTTGCGAGCAGTGGAGTCGCGGCGCGAAGGACTCGCATTGATTCGCACGACAAAATCTCGGACATCTGTTCGACCAATCTTGGTCATCTGTTCCTGGGGCGGTCTCTGACGCCTGACGCGGCGCGCGGCGGACGGCCTGTCCGGACTCCGCGGACCTGTCGCGACAACGCCGCGAAGCCGCAAATAGAAGTGGCCGGACGACCGCTGGTCCCCCCGGAATTTGCCGCCCGGCCAATCAAATTCCCGGCTGAGGGGAATCCGACGCCGTTAAGCATCGCCAAAAAGCGCGGCGCCCGGCAACCCCAAATTGCTCAAAACTTTCGCCTCGCAAACATCAAAATACTTGTCCGACTCACCTGTCAAAATACCGCGCTCCACGAGGGAGAGCGGGAAGCCGTGGGTTTGTTCGCAATGATTGGAACACCCTCCAAAGGCGGACAAGTATTTCGACAAACTGTCAACGCCTGGTGACGCCGTGGCGGGCGGCAGAAGCCTCTGTTTACCTGTCACTTAAGACAGCAGATCGCACCAAATCGCGCCTGATCGCAGCACATCGCACCCGGACAAGTATTTCGCCAACGTTCAGCAATCAGCGAAAAAGTGCTCACGAGAGGAGTCGAACCTCCACGGGTTTCCCCATACGGTCCTGAGCCGTACGCGTCTGCCATTCCGCCACGTGAGCGAGCGGTTGCTAAGGTGCGCGACGAGCGGATTCGCGCAAGGGCAAAGCCTGTAGCCGCTTCGCTGTGCGAAGCGCGAGAGAGGCGCGGCCACGGTGGCTAATTCTCACGCGGCCCACAGGGCCACGGCTACAGAAGAGGGGCTACAGATGAGCGAGCGCGGTCAGGAGCGCCGCTTCTTCCGGGCGCGTTCCTCGATCTGGTTCGCCTGGCGGGCCTTGCCTAACGAGCGCAACAGGTCGGCGTAATTCGAGGCGACGATCTCGTAATCTTCGGGCGGCTTCTCGGTGGCCGCTTCCCAGGTCTTGATCGAGGCACGGTACAATTCCGAGGCGCGCGCGTAGTCGCCATTGGAATGGTAAACCACGGCGAGATTGCATTTCGATTGCGCGATGTCCGGATGCGTAGGCGGATGAAATTTTTCGCGGATCGCAAGCGCGCGCAGGTGCGTCTTCTCCGCTTCGGCGAACCGGCGCTCGTTCGTGTAAAACACCGCGAGATTGTTGAGCACCGAGGCGACGTCGGGGTGGTCCGGGCCGAGCTGTTTTTCGTAGATCTCGAGCGCATGCAGGTAATACGGTTCGGCCGCCTTTTGCCGGCCGGTCTTGCGATAAATCAACGCGACGTTGTTGAGGATAGTGCCGAGATCCGAATACGGGATATCGGCCAATTTCGCGCCGGACTTGAAGGCGGCCTCGTAATAACCGAGAGCCGCTTCCGTTTCCCCGAGATTGTCGCAGACAAATCCGAGCCGGCGCGCGGAACGAAAAACGGCGCGATCGTCCGGCGGCTCCGCCTTTTCGAGGAAGGCGTGCGCTTTGACCAGATACGGCTTCGCCGCGGCGCGGTCGCCGGCTTGGTCGTGGAGCTGGCCAAGCTTTTCGAGACTCAGGGTGTAGTTTGCGTCCCCGGGCACGAAGGCGCGTTGCGCCAGGGTAAGCGCGGTCTCAGCGATGCGGACCGCTTCCGGCAGCCGATTGCTCGCGCGCAACATGTCGAGCTTGTCGTTCAGGATGCGCCACAGCTTTTCGTCGCCCTTCATCGCGCATTACCAGCCCTCGCTCAACTGGCTCACCAGATGGCGCGCCAATTCCTCGGCCGCCAGCGGGAGCGCCTGGCGTTCGTCCGTGCTGACGTCAGACCCGACGAAAAAACTCGTGCTGCCGGCCACCGCGCCGGGCGAGCCCAGCACCTTCCCGTCACGCCCCGTCAAAGTGTATTTCACGGTGACGTTGAGATTGAACTCGGTGGTGGAAAGAACATTGCCGCGCACGGAACGGGCCGGGCTCCGGTTCACCCCGACGATTTCGCCCTTCAAGGTGGCGTCGGCCACATCGGCATTTACGATCTTGAACGTGCCGTCCTGCTGAAACTGTTTGATGACGGTGCTGGTGACGAGGACTTCAATCCGCGGGACGAGCGTGGTGTTGGAAAAAGTCGGGACCGCGATGGAATGGACCTGACGCAGATAACCGGGCGTAGCCGGGCCGAGCTGATAACCCGCGCAGCCTCCGAGCAGGAACACCAGCAGCAGTGGAGCGAACGCTTTTTTCACTACGGCGTGGCCGCGGTTTCAGGCGAAGGCTGCGGTGAGGGCGCGGGAGTGGAAGAGTCGGTCGAAGGCGGCGGGGCGGTCGTTGTGTCGGGCAGAAGAGAGGCCGGCGGGGGCAACGAAACATCGGTGTCCGACGGCGGCAGCGGCGCCTGCTGATTCGAGGAGGGCGGCGGGGCGGAATCTTCCGGACGCGGTTTCCGGCTCTTCTTGTTCGCGGCGGCAGCGGTAACGGCGGGCGCCTGCAATTTTGCGTCGCCGACTTTCGCCCGCAGCTCGCTGATTCTCTTCTTGGCCTTTTCGCCTTCGGTGGAGCCGGGCTGCTGCCGGATCACTTCGTTATAATAAATGGCGGCGGCGCGATACTGCTTCTGTTTGTCGTAGAACCTGGCGATGTCGTACGCCGTGTTGGTCTGCTTATGCTCCATCCGCTTTAGGTTCTGCTTCGCCTGCGCCGATTTTTCGCTGTTGGGATAGCGCGCCAGAAAATCCTCGTAAGCAATCTTGGCATGGTCTGCGGCCGCCGGATCGTAGGTGCCGGAGACAGAGGCCCTCGACCAGATGTAGCCGATCTGGTATTGGGCATCGACCGCGATCGGATCTTCCGGGAATTTCTCCACGACGGATTGATAGGCGGCGATGGCAGCTTCGTTGCGCCCCTGTTTCTCCCGGGCCCGGCCGAGATCGAACTGCGCCCGGGCGGTGTATTTCCCGTAAGGCGCAACCCGAATGATCATCGTGAAAATCCCCGAGGCCTCTTCCATTCCCGATTTAAGGGTGATGCCGAGAACCTTCAGCCTTGTTCCCGTCAGATACGTTTCGCCGATGCGAAACATGCCTTCGACCGATTCATCGAAGCGCTCGCTCTTGGGATATTTTTCGCAGAGCACCGCGTAACTCTGGGCTGCGCCCAGATATTTGTGGGTCTGCTCCTGCACTTGGGCCAGCCGGTAGCAAGACCCGGCCGCCAGCGTATCGCGCGGGTATTTCTTTATGATCGTGCGATAGGCTTTGATGGCCGCGTTGAAATTACCGTGCCGCTCCGCTTCCTGGGCCCGCTCGAAAAGCTGCGCCGCCGTGCCGCTCATTTCGTCTTCGCCGGGCGTTTTGTAGTGGGCTTTTTCCCCGGGCTTGAACACGACGGAGCCCCTGACCGGGGCCGACAGGGCGACGCAAATCAACAGTGGGAGAAAAAGGATGCGAAAGGAGTGTTTCATCGCGTTGCGCAGGGTAGTGAAGTTACCCGTCCAGTCAAGTTGACCGGCCCAGAAAACCACTCCCGAACCGCTGCCGGGGAAGGCTTCCCTCCCGCCGTGATCCGATTATTCTGCGGACGCTTTGAATCTCTCCGCCCAACAAAAAATCCGGCTCGGGACCTGCGCCTTTAGCTTCGAGGAGTGGCGCGGAAACTTTTATCCCGCTGATCTGCCGCCGAACCGCTGGCTGGAGTTCTACGCCCGCTATTTCCCGGCCGTGGAAATCGATTCCACTTTCTACAAAACGCCGGCCGACGCGACCATTCGCCGTTGGGTGGAGTGCACGCCGGCCTCGTTCCGGTTCGCCTGCAAACTTTCTCGCGAGATCACCCACGAACGTCTCCTCCGCGATTGCAAGGCGGAGCTGGCTGCCTTCCTCCATGCCCTCGAGCCGCTCGCCGCCAAGCTCCACGTTATCGTGATCCAACTGCCACCGAAATTCGCGCCCAAACCCGGCCGCCCGCTCCTCCGCGCTTTCCTTGCCCAGTTGCCGCGCGATTTCCGGTTCGCCATCGAATTCCGCGATCCCGGCTGGCATCGGCCCCAGCACATCCATCTCCTGGAAAAACACCGCGTCTGCTGGGTCTGGGCCGATACCAGCCCATTGAACGAACGCAATCTCGCGCCATTCGAGTTCCTCCCCACCACCACCGATTTCATTTACCTGCGTCTTCTCGGCGATTACTCCACGAAATACGATCCGGAGGGCCAGCATCTCCATCGCTACGGGAAACTTCTCTGGAAACGCGAAGCCGCCCTCGAGAGCTGGGCGCTAAAGATCGAGAAGCACCGGGGTGATACTCGGAGCATCTGGGGATTCGTGAACAATCACTTCGAAGGCTTTTCTCCCGAAACCTGCCAGCGCCTCGCGAACCGGCTCGGCTTTGAGCTTCCGCTCCCTTCCGCCGAAGAAACCGCCTCCCCCGATCCTGGCCAGCTCGATCTTTTTCGAAGCGCGCCCGAAGAAAATTCTGAGGCCCCTGCTTCGTAATCGTGCTCCTGCTCGTAATCGAGTCCGATCAACGAATCTCGTTCGCCCCGAAATAAGGCTGCAACTTTTCCGGAATCGCCACCGACCCATCTGCCCGCTGGTACGTCTCGATCAGCGCCGCGAACAATCGCGGCAGCGCCAGTCCCGAGCCATTGAGCGTATGGCAGAACCGATTCTTCTCGGCGTCCTTGAACCGCAGATTCATTCGGCGCGCCTGGAAATCCTCGAAGTTCGAGCAGCTCGACACTTCGAGATACGCGCTTTGCCCCGGCGACCAGACTTCGATGTCGTACGTCTTCGCCGAACCAAAACCGAGATCGCCCGTGCACAGCTCGATGACGCGATAATGCAAGCCGAGTAACTGCAACACCCGTTCCGCGTCCGCCGTCAGCAATTCGTGCTCCGCATACGATGTCTCCGGCGTCGTGATCTTCACCAGCTCCACCTTGTCGAACTGGTGCACGCGCAGGATCCCGCGCGTCTCGCGCCCGGCCGAGCCGGCTTCGCGCCGGAAACACGGCGTGTAGGCCGCGAATTTCTTCGGTAACTCAGACGCCGCCAGGATTTCTTCGCGATGAAAATTAGTCACCGGCACCTCCGCGGTCGGCGCGAGGAAGAGCTGCTGGTCCTCGAGCCCGTACATGTCCTCCTCGAACTTCGGCAACTGCGTCGTGCCGACCATGCACTCCCGCCGCACCAGAAACGGTGGACTCATTTCGAGATAACCGTGTTCGCGCGTGTGCAGGTCCAGCATGAACTGGATCAGCGCCCGCTCCAGCCGCGCTCCCGCGCCGATGAAACAGATGAACCCGCTTCCGCTCAGCTTCGCGGCGCGTTCCAGATCGAAGAGCTTCAGCTTCGTTCCAAGCGCGACGTGATCCTGCGGCTCTTTCAGCTCCGGCTTTTCTCCCCAACTGCGAACCACCGGATTGTCCTTCGCGTCTTTTCCTACCGGGGCATTCGCGTGCGGCAGATTTGGAATTCCAAGGAGCAACTCTCGTTGCCGCTCGTCCGACGCGAAAGTTTGCTCGTTCAGGCGGGCCACTTCCTCACCGATCGCGCGCACCTGCGCTTCGATTTCCTCCGTCGCCTCACCCTTGGCGCGCTTGCCGCCGATCTCCTTGCTCAATCGCTTGCGATCGGCATTGCACTGCTGCAACGCGGTCTCGGCCTTCCGACGCTCCGCGTCCACCCGCAGCACCTCATCGATCTTCGCCGCCTCCTCGCCGCCACGCGTCGCCAGCCGGCTTTTCACAAAGTCCGGTTGTTCGCGAATGAGGCGGATATCGAGCATGCTCTGCTGTAGCCACGGCCCTGTGGGCCGTCAACAGCGCCGCGCGCAAGCTTCACTCGTGCTCGTGCTCATGCTCGTGATCGTAATCGATCTTCGTTCCCTCGATCACGAGCAGGAGCCCGACCACGATTACGAGGAAACCAGATGACAATCGCGACGCCGGTCAGATATTTGCGCCGTGGATAGATTCAACCTCCTGAGCGTGGCGCTCGGGCTCGCTTGCCTGGCCGGTATCGATCTTTATCTCACCGTTTTCGCGACCGGACTCGCCATTCATTTCCATTGGATCACGCTCGGATCTAATTACCAATCGCTCGAAGTCCTCGGCCAGCCATGGGTCATCGCCATCGCCGGCATCCTTTACGTCCTGGAATTTTTTGCCGACAAAGTTCCCTGGCTCGATTCCGCGTGGGACACCGTCCATACCATCATCCGCCCGATCGGCGGCGCGTTGCTCGCGATTCAAGTGCTCGGCCACCACTCGCCGGTCATGGATGTCCTCATCGTTTTGCTCGGCGGCTCCGCGAGCCTCGTCACGCACAGCGCGAAAGCCTCGACTCGCCTGGTCGCGAACGCCTCGCCCGAGCCGGCGACGAACATTGGCCTGAGCGTCGCGGAAGACGTGATCGTGTTCGGCGGATTGGCCCTCATCCATTACAACCCAATCCTGGCGCTTTCCATTTTTACGCTGGCCATCGCGGCGTTCTTCTACTTCGCGCCGAAACTTTTCCGCTCGGCGAAAGCGAAAATCTGGCTCGCCCTCAATAAACTGAACGCCGCTCCGGACCTGCATCGCGCTGCGACGCTGCCGATCGCGTTGCCCTCACGTCTCGCGCCGATTTTCAGCAAACAAAACCTGCTCGGCGAAACGATCGCCTGGGCCGTTCCGTGCGTAAGCGGACGTGGCCGCCGCATTCCCGCGAATCTTTTCGGAGCGCTCGTCGCGACGAACGAAGAGCCGCACAAACTCGTTTTTGTCGGGCGCAAGAACTGGAAGCCGTTCAGTCAGACGATCGATCTCGAAGGCTCGGCGGTTTCGCGCGAGCCGCAGTTTCTCTCCGAGAACCTCGCCATCGTTCCCAGCGAAGGCCGCGGTCCAAAGTATTCGTTCCTCTTTACCCGTTCGCGCGGACCACTCGTCGAGCTGATCGTGGGAGACTTGCGCGGGAAGCTGAACAGGCACACGCCTGTTGCGCGCGAGCTCGCGCCGGAATCCGTTGCCCACGTTTAGTGGACAAGCTTCAAATCCCAAGCTCCAAGCTCCAAGCTCCAGAGAAGCTCCAAATCCAAGCTCCAAATTGGTCGCCGCGCGGTTGTCGGATCATCGACTATTTTGATGTTTGAAGTTTCCCTGGTGCTTGGAGCTTGGTGTTTGGTGCTTCGGCCGGCTCTTCAAACATTTTTTCTCGTCAACGCGCCGTGAATCTCCAACACTTTCACCCTCCCCCCAATGCAACTTACCGGCCGTTATTCTTCGCTTCGCGATTCCGCGCGCGTCCATGAACGCGCGCTTTTTCCCGCCCTCCGCACCCCGACTGAATTGGAACTCCAGGCGCGCTGGTTCGCGGGCGATTTTGGGAGAAAATTTTCTTCCGTAACCGGCGACCAGATCGAAATTGTCCAGTTCGGCACCTGGAACCGTGAAGCCGGTCCTGATTTTTCCGACGCCGCGATCCGGATCAACGGCAGCGAACCGATTCGCGGCCCGATTGAGTTCGACCTGGCCGATCGCAGCTGGGAAACGCACGGGCACTCCACGAATCCCGCGTTCGACGACGCCGTTCTTCATGTCTTCATCGAGCAAGCCGAGCGCGCCTTTTTCACTCGTACCCTATCAAACCGCAACGTGCCGCAGGTGCGCGTCGATCTGGCGACACTTCCGGACAAGTTTTCAACCAATGTTCCCCTCGCCCGCCCCGGTCGCTGCCAGGCACCGCTGAAAGATTTGGCGCCGGACCGCCTTGAGAGCATCCTCGCCGCCGCCTCGCAGTTCCGGCTCCAGCGCAAGGCGGCCCGGATGAAGAACATTGTCGAAACGCATGGCCGCGACGCCGCGCTCTTCCAGGAAATTGCCGCTGCGCTCGGTTATAAACAAAACAAGCTCGCGTTCACGCTTCTCGCGCAGCGTTTGCCGCTTCCGGCCCTTCGAAAAAACCTGGACGACATCGAAGCAACCCTTTTCGGCGTGGCCGGATTCCTCGCGGCGCCCGATCTCGCGCCGTATCGCGAGGAGACGCGCGGCTACGTGAGAAATCTTTGGGACCGCTGGTGGCCGCATCGCGACGAGATGCAACGTCTTGTCCTGCCGAAAAAACTCTGGCAGCTCGGCGGTGCCCGGCCCTTGAATCATCCGCAACGCCGCCTCGGCGCGCTCGCCATTCTCGCGAAGCAATGGCCCGCGTTCCTCAAAGCGATCGCCCGGAAAAACACGAAGAGCACCCACGATTTCCTCCTCAATCTGCACCATCCGTTTTGGGACTTCCATTACACGCTCACCTCCGACGCGGCGCCGAGCGAAATGGCGATCGTCGGTGATTCGCGGATCGCGGATATCCTGGCGAACGTTCTCCTGCCTTTTTTTCTGGCGGAAGGCGCGGAGATCTGGCCGGTTTACGAAAAATTGCCGGCACGCCTAACGAACCGGCGCCTCGAAACCGGCGCCACCCGGCTCTTCGGCGGCGACCCGCGCCGGGTGCAGTTCACCAAAACCATCGCGCACCAGCAGGGTTTGCTGCAGATTTACGAAGATTTTTGTTTGCAGGATAATTCCGATTGCGCCCAATGCCCTTTCCCCGAGCAAATGCAGAAATGGAAATGAAAATACCCCCGCTTCGCGCCTTCACGCTCATCGAGCTTCTCGTCGTCATCGTCATCGTCGCAATCCTTGCCGGCCTCGCCTTCCCTGTCTTTCAAAGCGTCCAGAACCAGGCCAGAAAAACGCAGGCCAAAAACGACATCACCCAACTCGTGACCGCGGTGAACGCGTTCTACACCGAGTATGGCAAATACCCCATCGCGACCGACGACACGCCTGTCGCGAACACCGCTGATCTTTTGTATACGTTGCGGGCGGTCCCATCAGGCGCGAATGCAGCCGACGCAACGAATCCTCGGAAGATCGCCTTCCTTAACGTGCCCGACGCGAAAGATCCGGCGTCGCCACGCTCGGGAATAAGGAGTTCGGACGGACAATGGTACGATCCGTGGGGCTCGACCTACAAGGTTGCGATTGACGGCAACTACGATAATCAGCTGGCCAATCCTTACGGCCCAACCGGTGGCGCAGGTTCAGATCCGTTGCGTCAAGGAGTCATCGCCTGGTCGTTAGGCAAAAATGGTGCGCTGGGTGGCGGACCGCCGGCGACTTCCGCTTTCGCCAGGGAGCCGGGAGCGGCAAATAATTACACCAGTTCCGGTGACGTCATCTCGTGGCAATGAGTTTGCTGCTTGCAAAGCACGACTCCGCCGTCGAAAATCGCCTCCCTCCACCGCGGGTGTAGTTCAATGGCAGAACGCCAGCTTCCCAAGCTGGACACGAGGGTTCGATTCCCTTCACCCGCTCTCCTCACGGCAATGAGTTGACCCGACGAACTGGAACGAGTACGAGCGGCCTTGCGACTAGTTCGAAACGCCTTGCCCGTGACCGTATCCATCAACGCGCCCGCCCGCCGGGACCCCCGCCATCTCTGGCTGCCCTTCGGGCTGGCCCTGGCCATACTTATCAAACTCTGGCTCGTTCACACCGAAGAGATCTACGGGAGCGCGACGGAACATGATGCGCTTTTGTTTCTCAATGCCGCGAAGCATTGGTACTGGGGATCCGAATACAGTTGGAACGCCTTCGTGCGGCCGCCGGCCTACCCGCTGTTCATCGCGTTCGTTCACCTCTTGCACATTCCGCTGCGGATAGGGATCGAGCTCACGCAAGCGGCCGGGTACGTGACGCTGGTGGCCGGCCTCCGCAAAGCCGGCGTTTCGCGCGCGGTCTGTCTCCTCAGTTACGCGGCCATGAGTTTTCATCCTGGGAGTTTCCAGCTGAACAGCGTCACGATGGCGGACAACTTCTACGCCGCCATCCTGCCGCTCGCTCTAGGCGGACTTTTGGTGACTCTCTTTACGGCGAACCCATGGCATGCGATCTGGACCGGGATCGCTTTCGCCGTGCTCTGGAACAGCCGGGAGGAAAGTATTCTCATCCCGCCGTTGATTGTCGTCTTCCTCGTCCTCGCACTCATCCGGCAGCGGTTGATTACTCGATCCTGGAAGTCAGCCGTTCGTTATTGGTTAAAGCCTGCGGGGGCCATGGTGGGAGTGCTTTGCCTTCTGAATCTCGCGGTCGACGCCGCGAATTACCGGGCCTTTCTCGGTTTCTCGAAATCCGAGCTCACGGCATCGAGCTTTCGCGCCGCTTACAAAGCGTTGCTTCGAATAAAACCCGACCGCGACCAGCGCTTTGTTTCGCTTTCGACCGATGCGCTTCAAAAAGCCTACAGTGCCAGCCCCACGTTCGCGCAGCTCCGGCCACAATTGGACGGCGAGCTGGGCCGTAACTGGCAGGTGCCGGCTTTGACGACCCTCGGAGTTCACGAAATCGGCACGCCCTGGATCCTTTGGGCACTGCGGAGCGCGGCTGACGTCCAGAAGGTCCATAAGAGCGCGGCGTCCGCTCGCCGGTTTTATCGAAACGTGGCGAAAGAGATTAATCACGCCTGCGATGAAGGTCGGATTCCGAGCCGCTTGGTGGTTTCCAGTCTTCTCGATCCCAACGCGCTCGCAAACCTTGGTAACCTGCCGGAATCGTTTCGGAGAATCGCTGCTTTGTTTCTCCTCCAATATCACACCATGGAAGGCAGAGACGACGCCATCCTCACTGAATCGCAACGCGCCCTTTATGAGGAGATGACCGGGCGCGGCCCCGCTCCGGGGTCAGGAAAAAATCTGGGGATCTCCGCGACGCTCGAAAACGTCGTCGGCAGTTATCACCGTTTCCTGGTTATCGGACTATCGATAGCAGGCTTGGCCGCGGCATTAACAATCGCTTGGCGCTTCCGACAACTTCGCGCGAGCGACCCGCTGAACGCTGCGCTGATTCTCCTGGGAGCCGCCATCTTCATGAGGGTCCTGCTTTTTACCTTTCTCGATGCGACGTGGTGGATTGGCGGCTATGAGCGTTATCTCTTTCCGGTCCTGCCTCTCTATTCCTGCTTTCTCGTTCTGCTGATTCATCAGGCCATCGTCTTGCGGCGACGCGGAGGTCGGGTGACTTGAAGGCGATCTTCCAGCGTCACGATTTCCTTTCTCGGAATCCTCGACGGGGTTTGTGCGCCCGCGCGCATATCCGCTGGCGAAAACGTTCTTCTGTAGCCGCTTCGCTGCGTGAAGCGTGAGAACGACGATGACGCCGCCCACGCCGCCCAGAGGGCGGCGGCTACAGAAGAGCGCCGCTTCCCTGCTAATTTCCGCAATAAGTGATTCGATTCGACTCCGCTCACTCCCGCTCTAGCATTCACCACAATGACGGCCCCGAAAATCCTGGTCGCGGATTCGATTTCCGAACGTGGCATCGACGAGATGACGCGCGACGGTGTGCTCGACGTTTCCACGCATACCGGAATGAGCGAAACGGCGCTGGTCGAAATGATCCCGGAGTTCAGCGGCATCGTTGTGCGCAGCCAAACGAAAGTGACGGCGGCCATCGTGAATGCGGGGACGCGATTGCGCGTGATCGGGCGCGCCGGCGTTGGCGTGGACAACGTGGATGTGGACGCGGCGACGCGGCGCGGTGTAATCGTGATGAACGCACCGGGCGGCAACACGATTTCCACGGCGGAACATGCTTTCTCGCTGCTGCTTTGCGCGGCGCGCAAAATCCCACAGGCGGACGCGCTCCTCCGCGGCGGGAAATGGGACCGGAAAAATCTCGAAGGGGTCGAGCTGTTCAACAAAACACTCGGAGTGATCGGCATGGGCCGAATCGGGAGCGAGCTTAGTCGCCGCGCTATCGCTTTCGGCATGCGGGTCATGGCGTTCGATCCCTACCTTTCCGCGACGCGTGCGCGGACTTTACAGGTGGAGCTGGTGGACGAGCTCGATGATCTCCTGGCCGGCGCTGACTTCATCACTTTGCACACGCCGCTTACCGCGCAGACCCATCATCTGCTCGATGCGGCGCGCCTGGCGAAAACCAAACGGGGCGTGCGCGTGATCAATTGCGCCCGCGGCGGACTCGTCGATGAGGCGGCCCTCGCCGATGCCTTGCGCTCCGGCCACGTCGCCGCTGCCGCGCTCGATGTTTTTGAAATCGAACCGTTGCCCGCCGACTCGTCGTTGCGCGATGTGCCGAACCTCGTGCTCACCCCGCATCTCGGCGCGTCCACGGCGGAGGCGCAGGAAAGCGTGGGAATCGAGATCGCGCAATCGATCCGGGCAGCGTTACTCGAAGGTACCATTCGCAACGCGGTGAACATGCCGAACCTCGACGCCAAGACGCTCGCAGTCGTCGGCCCGCATCTTCGTTTCGGCGAGAAGCTCGCGCGTTTCCTGTTCCAGCTCGCGCCAAGGCGCGTCGAAAGCCTCAACATCAATTACAGCGGCAAAGTGAACGAAGTCGATACGACCGCGATCACGCGCTCGGTCTTGAAAGGTTTCCTCCAGGGCGCCGGCGGCAGCGAGATCAACGAAGTGAATGCGCCGGCGTTCGCCGAAAGTCTCGGCCTGAAAATCACCGAGAGCCGTCTGAGCGCGGCCGGTGATTACACCGATCTGCTCGAGCTTTCCGCCGTGGCCGAAGGGAAAACCGTCTCCGTGGCCGGCGCGTTTTTCGGCGCCACGCCGCGAATCGTGAACGTGAACAGCCGCCACGTCGAGGCGCGTCCGCATGGCGTAGTCCTCGTGCTCGAAAACACGGACCGCCCCGGCATCGTCGGGCGCATCGGGACGATGCTCGGCGATCACGGTGTCAACATCGCCACCATGTCGTTGAGCCGGAACCAGGAGGGCGGCACTGCGTTGACCGTTCTCAATCTGGATACCGCTCCGGATTCTGAGCTGCTCGAAAAGATCCGCGGAAGCGAAGACATCAAATCGGCGCAGGTGATCGAGCTGTAGGACAGGCATTTTGCCTGTGGGGCGTCGCCTCTCCTAAATTGTCATCCTGAGCCTGTCGAAGGATCTCTAAATATTCTCTCTTCTGGCCGGGTGGCATGAGCGGAAGGAATTAGAGATCCTTCGACTACGCTCAGGATGACAATCCGGCACGAAGAGATCCGCCAGATTGCGAGATTGACCGACATCCGCCGACTCTCCAGAATCCTCGGTATGGACTTCAGCGCTCATTCAATCATTTGGGTCTTATTCGCCGGTCTCGTCATCGGCGCCATCGCCAAGCTTCTCATGCCGGGGCGCGATGCAGGTGGCTGCATCATCACCATGCTCCTGGGCGTCGCGGGCGCGTTCGTCGGCACGTGGCTTGGCAAAATGTTTACCGGAAACGAGAACTACACGGCGCACTGGATCATGTCGATCGTGGGCGCGATGCTGCTGCTGTTTCTCTACCGGATGATCGCCGGCCGACGCAGCTAGCGAACGATCCCTTAATTGTAGGGCGTCTGTGTCAGACGCCATCCCTCGTCAGGTCCCTCAACCGCCTCAGGGCAGGCCGTCTCCAATGAGACTCGGGATGACATGAAGCTTTCCTCTCCCTGTGCCACAATGCGGTCGCATGCCGCGGCCCAGTAGACTCCTTATCCTCGCCGCGTTCGCGGCGCTCTACGTGATCTGGGGTTCGACTTACCTCGCGATCCTGTTCGCCATCGAAACAATTCCGCCGTTGCTCATGGCGGGGACGCGTTTTCTTCTCGCCGGTTTCATCATGTATGCGATCGCGCGCGCGCAGGGTGCGCCCCATGGTTCGCTCGCGAATTGGCGCACGGCGCTGATCATCGGCGCCTGCCTTTTGCTGGGCGGAAACGGCGGCGTCACGCTCGCCGAGCAATACGTTCCCTCCGGGCTCGCTTCCGTAATGGTTGCCACGGTCCCGATCTACATTGCGCTCCTCGCCTGGTGGAGCGGCATCGCTCCGCGACCGACGCCGATCGTCTGGCTCGGCCTGGCCGGGGGCTTCGTTGGCGTCGCCATCCTTCTCTGGCCGGCGTTGTATTTTTCTCCTGACGAAAGCAAGCATCCGGGGATCGGCATGATCATCCTGCTCTTCTCTTCTTTCATCTGGTCCGCCGGCTCGATCTATTCGCGCAAAGCGAAAAGCGCGTCCCCACCGCTTCTCCTCGCCGGCCAGCAGATGATCTGCGGCGGCGCGCTTCTCGCCCTGGTGGGATTATTGATGGGCGAGCATCACCGGTTCGACGCCAGCCGGATCAGCCCGCTTTCGATCGGCGCGTTCGTTTATCTCGTCATCATCGGCGCGCTCGTGGGCTACACCGCTTACATTTTTTTGCTGCGCCATTGCGAGCCGGCCAAAGTGGCGACCTATGCCTACGTGAATCCGATAGTCGCCGTCCTCCTCGGCTCCCTTTTCGCGGGAGAAACCCTGAGCGCTCGCACCGTACTCGCGGCCGGCTTGATTATCGGCTCGGTCGCACTGGTGATCACCGTGCAGCAGGCGAAATCCAAAACAATGCCCGCGGACGTGGTCTGCGCCCCGGCCGATTAGTCACGAGAAAATGCAGCTCGCAGTGGCGCGTCCGCCCCTTGGAGCGAACGCGCCAGAAGTTAGCGCTGCATCGACGGGTTACTTCTTTTGCAAGGTAGCGCCGGCGGTATGCGTGATCGTGGGGCTGCCACCGGTTCCCGTCACCGTAAACGGATAGGTTCCCTTCGCCACCGAACCGGGCACGGTCACACTCAGGGAGGTCGACGCGCCGGACGCGGGATTAGGCGAGAAGGTGCTGGTCGCCCCACTGGGTAACCCACTCACGGACATCGTGAGCGGCGAGTTGAACCCGCCGGTGCGTGTGATTGCGACCGTGTAGGTAGCGGCTCCCCCGTTATGCGCAATCGTCACGGACGACGGACTGATCGCCAACGAGAAATTCGGCGCTGGTGTTGGAGTCGCGGTCGGCGTTGCTGTCGGTGTCGCGGTTGCCGTCGCGGTGGGAGTAGCTGTTGCCGTCGCGGTTGCTGTCGCCGTTGGCGTGGCTGTTGCCGTCGCAGTCGCGGTCGGTGCAGCTGTCGCAGTTGCCGTCGCGGTCGCAGTCGGCGCAACTGTCGCAGTTGCCGTCGCAGTTGCCGTCGCGGTTGCTGTTGCGGTTGCTGTCGCCGTGGCTGTCGCGGTAGCCGTTGCCGTCGGTGTTGCTGTTGCCGTCGCGGTCGGACTCGGCGCCGGTGTTGGCGTTGGATTCCCACCACTGCACGCTCCTGGACCAGCGGTGTTGTCGACGAAACCCGAAACCGTGCCACTGAACTGCGAGGACGTAGTCGTGCCGGTGGTGTTCACGACGACGACGAAGTTATGCTGCGCGGGAACAGTGAAGGAGTAGCTGGCGCTCCCGACTGTGGTTCCCAGTCCGCTGATTCCGCTGTCACCGAGATAGTTCGTGCTCAGGTTCACCGGGTCATAAACCTGGTCGTAAGCCGCGCTCTCGATGTCACCGGCGCCACCCAGGGCCGCATTGATCGTGACGGTGTAACAACGAGGTGCGCCGCTGCTGTTCGCAAAGGTAAACTTCTTGTAATACTTGGTCCCCGCGAAACCGCCGCCGGGACTGGCCTTACCTGCGCAGGTGCTCGGCACGCCGTCGCGGCCCAATCGGTCGCCTTGAGTCAGATCACTCGTCGTCAAAGAGCTGGTCGGAATCGCCTGGTTGGCGCCGCCGGCACAGCTCGGCACAGTGAAGGCGATCGACTTCGTCCCGCTGGCATAAGTGAGATTCAGCGAAAGCGCGATATCGGTCCCGCAAACAAAAGTATCCGAAGTCGAAATCCGGAAGGCGGTGGTATTCACGCCGGTGCCGTCGATGGGCAGGTTCGCGTAGCTTGAGTTCGCGTCGATAACGGTGACGCCCGCGGTCGAGGTGGTAAGCGTCGCGGAGATTGCGCTCTCGGTCGCGCAGCCATTGTTCTTCAGGCCAATGTTCAACAGGACGCACTCGGCTTTGTTGACGACGCCGTTGCCGTTGCCCGTGGAATCGTTAACCGTCACGCCGTTCGCCTCGACCTTCGAAGCGCCAGTCATGGCGAAATTCTGCGTAACGGTCCCGCCGCCCTGGGGCGCAACCGTCGCCGAACCTGGCGATGCGGTGGCGCAATTGCGGTCCGTGCCCGCGGCTGTGGCCGTGTAGCTGCCGGCGGGAACAATGATGGAGTAAACGCCGTTGGAATCGCTGGCGCCCGCGTAGCCATTGCTCAACGTGACCGTTACTCCGGGAATCGAAGCGCCGGTTTCCGTGGAGGTGATCGTGCCGGTGACTGTGCCGTAAGCCGCGGCCGCGGAAGTGCACGATGGGAACTTGTAGGTCGCCACGCGCGTGGACCAGTTAAACGCCCCGTTCGTCTTGAGGTATTCGTTGGTGTAATAGAAAGTGCATTGGTCGATCGGGTCGATAGTCATCGACGTGTAATCACCCCAGCGGTTGCCGGCGCCGGAGGTTTGCACGCCCAGGCCCGCCTGGACAGTTGTCTCCGCTCCCATCGTTCCGGCAGCGTCGGTCGCCAGGCGTCCGGTCATGTAGATGCCGGGCTTAACAGTCGTGCTCGATTTGCTGTAGCCGAGCGCGATGTTCCGATCCTTGTCCATCGCAATGGACGACATGAAACGGTAACCGCTATCCGGATCGAACGTGCCGGATTGGAACACGGTTGGCGCCGTGGCCGAGCTGCCTGCGTTCCGGAACTCCCACCATTTCACCGCGCCGTGCGCCGGGGTGCTCGCGCTGCCGGGGACCGTCGCACTGGCGACGAGGGATTCCTGCGGGGAGGCCTGGGTGCCGTTGTTCCGATACGCGAGCCGATACATGAAATGGCCCGAAAGGTTGTCGAGATAATCCGCGCCCACGGCCGGCGCCGGCTGTGGAACGCAGTCGCGATTCTGCTGCGCCGTGGTGTTGTTCACGCAGGGCGGATTGCTAATGCCGGTCGTGCTAATAACGGCGGAAGTAAGAGCGATTGTCGGCGTTGCTCCCCAGGTTACTGCGACCCGGGTGGAATCGGTGCGGTTCGTGAATTGAGCGTTAGGCCCGAGAATAAACGCCGCCTCGCCCGCCGGCGGAGGCGTCAAGCTGTCGAGATCGGCCGGCAAAAATCCGTATTGGATGCCCGAGCCATCGTGCGCCAGGTCCGCCTGAAGTTTCCGCGCGGGGAGACCGGCGATCATTTTGTCGCGCTCGAAAACATAGACGCGGCCAGCGAGGAAGGAAGTGCCGGCGGCGTTGAAGACATGCGCACTCATGTAGTAGCCGTCCGGCCAGACGCCGGTGTGCGGATAGTCAACGAAGTTTGTGCCGTCGGTTAGGAAATCATAAAGGTAGTAGTCGCCGGTCGCGTCCGATGTCGTCGAGACGGCGACGCATTGATGAGAGTAACTCCCGCTCGGCCCGCCGACCACGAACTGCGACAAGACCCAGCGCCCCGCCAGAATGTCGTAAGAGACCACCGGGTCGCCGTCATTGTGCGACGCGCAAACACCGCCGAGCGATTGGAAAAGAGTGTTGCCCGCAGCCGGACCGTACTGCAATGCGCCCGTCGCTTTGTCGAAAACCGCGAAGCTCGAGTTGTTCCACTGCACGAATTGCGTCGCGCCCACGCGGCCGTTCACGTCCGGAGGATTGCTTGAAGGAACAAATCCCCCGAGTCCGTTGCCGACGCCGTCGAAGCCGGTGCCCGTGGGGGATGGCGCCGAGAACTGCTGTCCCTCCGCCGTTTGCAGCGGACCTTCGGCGCCGCCGTTTTGGCCGGGCGGCGTGGGTCGAATCGGTTCCGGATGATCATGCTTCGGGGCCTTCGAGGGATGGATCGGTTTCAGATGGCTCAGCTCGCCGCTGCGGACGGCGGCGACCGGCCGTAAATCGTTTTGCGGACCGTTGTAAGGAGTCGCGGCCTGACTCTGCGCCGACGACTGGCTTTGTTCCGAGGGCGAATTACTGAGAGGAGCGCCGCCCCCACCGCGGCGGACGTCCTGCGCGGCCACTTTCCTGGAGGGCCTGTCGATTCTTGCGCCAAGGGCGAAGAGCGCAAACAGGAATCCCGCGACGCAAAGCAAGAGAGCGGCGACGGAGCGGACAGTGAAGAAAGCCGAACGGCTGGAGCATTTTCTTTTCATGAGGATTTTGTCTGAGGCGGAATCAGCCTTGGAGCGAACATTCTTGTCGCGGGCGGGCGCTTCCCTGAGTGGGTTTGGATGGGGAGCGTTTATTCTTCCGCAAACTCCGCGTCAAAACTTTTTATCCCACATTACGTAAATATAATGTCGGATGTTCGCGGCTGGTCTAGTCGCGGGGAAACGCGCCGCTCTTGAAAACGAATTGAGTGCGGTTAACATGACGCCCGCAAAGTCGGGGGTATAGCTCAGTTGGTAGAGCGCGTCGTTCGCAAAGATTTTTTCCGGTTTTGTGACCCGTCCCGACACCTACGGACACAGCCGGACAGGCACGGACGCTAAAAGAAGGCGCGATCAATCCGATCCGCACGACCGTGTGGACATTTCTGGACAGGAGTAGACCGAATTTCCAGCGCCAGGGGGGCAAAACGGGTGGACCTCGGACCCAAAGCAGAGCAGCAGACCCGAGGCGACGTAAAAGCCAGACGCAATGGCTGTGGGAAAACTACACGCCGCTCTTCTATCTACGGGAGAAAGTAAACCTGGACCACGCCGATGCCGGTTTGTTCCGGTTTGCCGCGGACCTGGGCGGTGTATTGCCCGGGCGGAAGAGTGATGAGGACGGCCGCTTCCAGGTCGTTGGTCGGTTGCAGGCCAGTCGCTTCCAGTTCGGCCTGCTGGCTGCTACCGTCGGTCCGAACTTTCCAATCATCATTCTGCACGACGATGGTCCCGTTCTGGTCCCTTAATTGAAGCGTAGTATCCGGCAGAGCGTTGGGAATTCCGAACGGTACCAGGGACGGTCCGATGGCGCGGACTACCGTCTGGACCGGCGCATTCTGAACAATGAACCCCGCGATCATGAGTTTATCGCCCGGTTGGATCAGGCCGCGCGTAGCAATGTTGGCCAACTTCGCCAGCGACGAAGGGCTAATGTCATACGCATCGACGACTCCGGTGCCGATCGTGTTGTTCACGCCACTAACGATCGCCGTGTAACTGCCGGGAGCGAGGTTTGCGATGATGGCCGATTCCGAGTCATTACTTGGTGCAAGCTGGCTCGCGCTGATCTCCGCCGCTTGATCGGCTGCGATGATTCCGCCCACCTGAGTCGTTTTCCAGTTGTCGTTTGTGGCAATAGTCGCACCGCTCGCATCGTGGATCTCCAAGGAGGGATTTAGCAGCGCATCAGTTATCCCAAATGGAGCGAGCGACGGGCCAATGGCGCGCACGATGATTTTCTTGGTCGACCCGGCCGGGCCTTGCACAATGAAACCTTCAATCAGCACGTTGTCCCCCGTGCCGACTGGAAGACGGGTCGAGACGTTTCCGACCAAGCCCGGAGTAGAACTTGGTGTCGCAGTTGGGGTAGGGGTCGGTGTCGATGTCGGGGTCGATGTTGGAGTGGCGGTGGGCGTCGCTGTTGGGGTCGAGGTCGGTGTCGCGGTTGGGGTTGAGGTCGGAGTCGGCGAAGGAGTCGGGCTCGGAGTTGTCGCGCTTAGCGTGAGCACGACATCGCGGCCGCTACTGCCGCCCTTGTAGGTGATGGTGGTGATCAGCGAGGAATTGGGCGCTGGCCACGCGAACGTCGCGCCTTCCGGCAGATTTTGGAAGGTCCCGCTGATGACCGAGGTATTGCCGTTCTTGATGATGGTGAATTGCTGGCCCGCCGCCCCGGCATAGGTCGTGCCCGTGAGACTGAGCGGCACCGCGCCATTGACCCCGAGGCCCAGGCCGCCGACGATATTTAGCTGCGGATAGCCGGGGCTGGCGTCGGCGTTCGGGCCGGTGATCGGCATATCGAGGGGCGCGCCGTTGATGAAAAGCGACCCGCCGTTGAGGTTGAGGTCGGTCCCGGCGGCGGTGGCGAGCACGCCCGCGGTGCCGGGGTAGAGATAAATGCTGGTGGCGCTGGAAAAGGTGATGGGCGCGCTGATGGTGATGGCGGGGGCGTCAAACTCGAGGCTGGGCGTCGTTATTTGCGCCAGTTCCGCCGGCGGCAGGCCAATCGTCCCCGGAGCGTTTGCTCCGCCCAGATCGATATTGCTCGTGCTGGAGATATCAACAAAGCTCTGGGCTTTCGGTGCGCTGAGGCGAGCGCTGGAGTCGAGCGAGATGCTGTCGGCGCTGATAGAAATTGCCGCTCCGCTCGACGGCGGAATGGTGATGGTGGCGCTATCCGTCATGTAAAGTCCTGAGCTTGCGCCCGGCCCGGAGGTGCCGATGACAGCGACATTGGATGGAGAAGTGATGGTCGAGACAGGCGTGGCACCCGTGACGGCGCCTCCGATTTCCACGCCGTGATTTGCACCGCCCGAGGTGCCTCCGCCGCCCGTACCAGTGATGATTGTGCCCAGTCCGCCGCCGGAACTGATTTTGCCGCCATACAGGACCGAGATCCCGATGCCGAAGCCACTCCCTTTCGTCCCGGCGGTGCCGTTGACATTCACACGCGCTCCCGCGGAGGTAATGGAGGAGCCGGCGCCATAGACCGTCACTCCGCGGTTTACAGTGCCGGCGCTGTCCCCGCCGGTGCCGGTGACTTTCACCTCGCGGGCTCCGCCGCCGCTGCCGATGATTTGCGCTCCGCCGTTCACATTAACGCCGAGCTGGGAGCCGCCCGCAGCATCCCCGCCGCGACCGTTCACGATCAGCCCGCCATTGCCGGTGACATCCAACATCGTCCCGGGTCCATCAAGGTTCACGCCGTTGAAATTCCCCGCCGTGGCGGTCGCCTGCTGATTCGCCATCACGGTGAGGTTGCCATCCTGCGTTTGGACGACCGCCCCACCCGAGATGGCCACGCTCTGGCTGCACTCCAGGTCGATCGTGCCCGAGCCGGACGCCTTGAGTTGCGCGCCGGTGACCTGGATATTGTCGATGCCGTGGGCGCCGGTCCCGCTCTGGAGGTTGACCGAGAGGTTCTTGCCGGAGGCGAAGGTGATCTTACCCGTGAACGTCACCGTGTCGTTGCCCGTGCCGCCGTTGATGGTGAGTGAGGGGGGAACGGCGAAACGTCGCTATAATCGCCAATGCTAAACGTCTCGCCGCCCGAGCCGCCGTTGATGACTATAGAGGTTAAACCGGAGAGCAGAGTAGCAGCGGAATTGTCTATCGTAGTGCCCCCTCCGTTGTTGTCGAAGGTTCGCCCGGTTGCGGTGAAGCTGATGTTACCAGGGCTCGGCTCATTGAATTTCAGATTGTCGGCGTGGTTGGTATTGTTCGTCACGGTCAGGACGCCACCACTGATGGAAAGGGTGTAGTCTGTCGCGGCGAGCGCCTCGGAGATCGTAGGGCCGAGCAAGCTGATGCCCACTGCGCTCCAGATCAGAAGACGAAGCGAGAGTTGTTTCATAATGCGCAGCCTCCGAGATTTCGCGTGAGCAGCGTGCAGCGAAAGTCCAGCTCCACTTCTCGCCCGCCCCGGAGCCACAGATACGTTGCAACGTCGACCGACGTAATTAATGGCGCTTCTGACAGAGTTTAGTGAGGCCGTCAACCGAATTACTGCGCGGGGCGGGCTGGGGGTGCGTCCATCTTCGCATTGATGATGCTTTTCGCCTCGATTTTGCTCAGATCGTGCCGATGGAAGCGGACTCAGCGCTATGCTCTTCTCGGACGTGCTTTGTCGTCGGTCCGTATCGACGCGGCGTTTCTTGAAAAGGGCCGACGTGCTGCTAGCATGTCGCCCGCAGTCCGGGGGTATAGCTCAGTTGGTAGAGCGCGTCGTTCGCAATGACGAGGCCTGGGGTTCGAATCCCCATACCTCCACCAATTCCACTTCCCGAAATTAGGTGGAGCCGGCACGTCCTCGTGCCGGAGAATTGCGCCGGATAGAAATCCAACGGCCCGAGGGCAGGCCGTCTCCAGGAAGAGCGGAAATTAATTATCCAGCTTGTAGGCTTCGGACAGAGCGATGCCGGTGGTGCGATTCACGCCGCGAACGAGCGAGGTGTAGTTGCCAGCCGGAAGGCTCATCAGGATGGCGGATTCCTTTGGGTCGGATGGCGCGAGGCCGGTGGCCTGGATGTCGGAAGCGTTCTGCGCTTGCTGCCAGTCGTCGTTCGATTGCAACTGGACGCCATTCGCGTTTCGCAGCTCGAGAATAGGGTCTTGCAACGTGCCGGGGACCGGATTCCCGTTCGACTTTACCGATGGACCGAGCGCGCGGAAGAGCATGCGTTTTGGATTGCCACCGCGGAGAATGATGCCGTCGATCAGAATGTTGTCGTCGGTCTGGACATCGGCGCGCACGGAGAGATTACCTAGTTCGATGGCCGCGTCTGGCGCATCAGGCCGTTCGATTTTCGATTCCTTCTCGGCGGATGAGACGGTGCCGAGATCGTAGACCTCGATCAAACCGATACCGGTCGTGTTATTGGCGCCGCGAATAATGGCGGTGAAATTTCCAGCCGACACGGTGCGAATGATCGCGGCTTCATGATCGTCGGTCGGCGCGAGGCCGCTTTGCTGGATCTCCGTCTCCTGACCGCCCGTGCGCCAATTGTCATTGGTGATCGTCTGGCCGTTACTGTCGTGCAGTTCCAGAATCGGATCCATCAACCGGCCGGGCATGGGTTGGCCGTTGACCGCCATGGATGGCCCGATGGCGCGCGCGATGAAGCGTTTGAATCCAGAGCCCTTCACAATAAAGCCGGCAATACCGACCTTGTCGCCGGTTTGAGCGACGACGCGCCCGGAAATGTTCAATAGCTCAACGTCAGTCGGAGTAGCAGTAGCGGTAGGTGTGGCGGTGGGTGTAGCCGTCGCCGTGGCGGTAGGAGTAGCTGAGGGTGACGCAGTCGCCGTAGCTGTCGCCGTGGGGCTGGCTGTTGCAGTAGCGGTCGCGGTAGGAGTAGGTGACGGTGTTACGGTAGGATCGAAGATATAGCTTTGCGCGACATCGATAAGATTAAACAAGGAGCCGCCGACACCGCCAAAGGAAGTTACCGTGTTAGCCGGTTGTTGCAGCGTCATGGTAGCTGCGGTCACTTCGTGCAGCTTGTTATCAATCGGACCCGCCTCCGCAACCATGGACTTGGGCACGAAAATAGTGATGTTCCCATTGGCCCCGAGCGTAGAGGTGCAATTCGCGGCGGGCAGGGCCGTGTTCCCCGGGTAGGTCATGACACCTCCGCCCCCGACCAGGGTCACGGCATTCTCACCGACGAAGCATTGCAAGGCGGCGCCATTGAGCGATTCGGCGTAGGCATGGAAATTCTTGCCGCCAGTTACATCGCTCGTCGAAGGCACCAGCCATTGGGTCGACCAAACCAGATCGGGATCCGGGTCCTGCGCGGTCGTCGGCGCCAGGCTCAGGTTATTGAGCTGCATGATCACCTTGTAACACGGATCTGCCGCGGAACAGGGAGCCGCAGTTACTTCACTGATACTGGAGCTAAGGATATCCAGCTGGGGCATATTAGCGCTGCTGGTACCGCTTACTTCATATTTACCGTCCCCGGAAGGATCGGTTATCGAGTTAAACGGAGTCAGCCCCGGGAGGTTGACCGGCGAGCTAGCCACCAGGAGGCTGTCACCGGAGTTCTGCTGCACGAACATGCCATGCGGGACCAGGGATTCATCGATGCTATTGGAATCGGAGTAAGAGATTCGCGCTTCGCCCTGGGGTCCCATCCGGACTTGAATGAAGTCGCCCAAAGTGCGGTCGCCGGCTTGTCCGCCGATCAACGTATTCATGCTCCCGCGGTGATTGAAATGCTGGCTTGCCCGGATCGGCGCCGTGAAAGTGGGACTGGCGGCATGGCCGTTTAGCGCCTGGACCATCCAGAGGCTCCAATCGCAGTTAGCGCCGCAGGAATCAGGTCCAGCAGAGGGATGGGTCGGTTGGCCCGGTGTGCCGTACCAGGCGATGTCGACCCGGCCGTCGTCGCCGGCCGCTGCCCACACCATGACATTGGTATGCAACTCGCCGACGGGAGATGCGGTGGTCTGAATTTTAATCGGCGCTGCCCAGGTGTTTCCCTGATCGGTCGAGTAAGTGTACTTAATGACGGTGTCACCGATGACGTTGCCGCTGGCATCGATCGGCGCCTCATTCCAGACAGCATAGAGATTGCCCGCCTTATCGATTGCGATGCTGGGAAAATTAGCGCCCGTCTTCGTGCTGGCCCCGAGATCGGCGACCGGCAGATCGGTGCAGTTCAAACCGCTCGGATCGCTGACATTCGCAACCGGCGCACCGAACGCGACCGGAAAGCAGCGGCCGATCAGGATCTTGTTCAACGCCGCGTTATCATGAATAACGAAGATGTGTTTAACCGGAGTAGCCAGAGCCGCGTAACCGCCAAGGCCGTCGGGTTGCCCTAGAGTCGTAGCGACCGGGCTTAGCTCGTTGTTTCCCATGATTGCTTCATCGCAGGTCCCTACCGCGCTAACATGGTTCGCCGGCCCAAAGGTAACTCCCGCCGTGGCGCCGACTCCACTTACAGGTGAGCGATACATAACCAGGACGTTGTTGCCGACGCTATTTCCGCACATGGCACCACCAGGCCCGATCTCATCGTTCGCCAGGTAAATGGAGCCGCCGTTTGTGGGGTCGCCGTCGATCGTGTACCATTGCCGATCTACCGCCGTGTCCGGGACGCCGGTGTTGCTGCAGGTGAAACTAACCCCCTGATCGTCCGACCGGCTCGTGCTGAAGTTCGCCAACGTCAGGTCATTAAAGTAAAGGTGACCGGCGGAATCGACGGCTAGTTCCGTATCGCCGCCGCCATGGCAGGTGGTGACCTTGCCGGTTAATGGAGCGGCGTTCGGAACCCATTTGAAGGTCTTACCCATATCGAGCGAACGCCAGATCCAGCTCGTATCCGCCGAAAGCGCTCCGGGCGCGCTCATGTAAAGGCGGTTTCCATTTGAGGGATCGCCGCGCAAATCAATCTCGAACCCGCTACCGCCCAGGCCAGCCATGACCGGATTTCCGAAGGTCGGAACCGCTGTGGGCGCAGTCTGTCCCGATCCAGCTGGCGAGCCGGGAGCAGGTCCGGCCGAGCTAAAGACGGCCAGTGAAAGGCCGGCCAGGCACAGAAGAAAGGCGATGAAAACGCGTGGACGAAAGATTCCGGATTCAGCGGTCGATGATTTACGCATGGTTTCCTCCCGCCGACGACAAGATCGCCGGCTAACTCTTATTCCTAACTCTTCAAGCTACGGCATTGGTTTACAAACTAAGTGGCCACTCGTGGTACTCTAATCAGAGCTATTGCTGCACATCGTAGATTTCTACGAGACCTACGCCCGTCGTGTTGCTCTTGCCGCGCACGATCGCGGTATAGGGACCGGGATCGAGGTTACGCAAGAGGATGGCGGATTCGCGGGAATCGCTCGGCGCCAAGCCCGTCGCCTGGATCTCGGTTTTCTGGTCCGATTGCCAGTCGTCATTCGACGCGATTACGTCGCCGTTGCTGTTATGAATCTCGAGGGTCGGGTCCTGCATCGGTTGCGGGACGCCGAAGTTCGAAAGCGACGGCCCGATGGCACGGAAGACCACGCCGGTGAACCTCGCGGTTTGCGGCCCGGCATAGAGGCCGCCGATGAGAATGTTATCCCCGGTGCCGATGAAGCCGCGGGAGCTGACGTTTGCGAGACGCGCGTTGGCGGCGAGGCCAATATCGAACATGTCCACAACCCCAATGCCACTGCTGTTGTTTTTCCCGCGCATCACCACGGTGTAAGAGCCAGGATCGAGCGTGATGACGATGGCGGACTCGCGGTCGTTTGATGGAGCAAGGCCGGTCGACTCAACGTTCTGCTGGTCCGTCTTCCAATCATCGTTCCCCGCGATGTTAACGTTCGCTGAGTTAAACAGCTGGATCACGGGGTCATCGAGTTTGCCGGGAACGTTGAGGCTGGGTCCAACGCCACGGAGGATGACTTTCTTTGGCTCGCTTCCGCGAATGATGAACCCGCCGATGAGCGCATTGTCACCGGGCTGAACTTGGAGGCGCGTCGAGAGATTCAGTAACTGAGCCGAGACCTTGACCTCAGCGCTGGCCACATTCGCACTTTGCAATCCTTTTGAATCCTTGACCGTCAACGTGGCGAAGAAAGCGCCGCCATGTCTGTAGGTGTGGCTGATCGTGGGACTCGATTGCGTGACATCCGCTGATCCATCACCAAAGCTGAAGGTGTAAGAGACAACCGAATCGCCGGCATCGGAGTCCACGGAAGTCGAACCGTCGAAGTTAACCGTCAGCGGTGGGTTACCTTGATCGGGCGTGGCCACGAGCTTCGCAATTGGCGCCGTGTTCGGCCGACAGAATTCGTTTCCCTTGATAATGTAGACACCGTCTGGAGCCAGACTGTCCGGCATGTTATCGGGCGTAATCGTGTTGTTAATGCGGACTCGGATCAGGAAGCCCTGCATAACCGACGATGGGATGGGACTGCCAATCTTGCTGCGCGAAAGAACGATCGTGATCGTACCGTCGGCATTGTAATTACTTTCTGCGTCCGCCAGGCCTATGGTCGTGCTCGGGGCTCCGTAGGCGCCAGCTGTTACGACAAACGTTCCATAATTGAATGTGACCGCTCCGGTGGCGTCGGAACTCATGTCGACCCAGCGGCCAAGGGTATCCGGATCCGAGGCAAGCCGGAATTGCACGGGCCAGCGAGTGCTCGGCGGCACCGTCGTCAGGTCCTGGACCTTGACCGTGAAAACGAGCTTGTCTGTTAGTCCGAAGGGTTCGGCGATCGACAAGCTTCGCAAATCGTAGCCTGGATAGCTCGTCACACCAATAGGCGTAATCAAGTCGCCAGCCTGATCCGTCAGAATGGTAACTCCCGGCAGCACACACGGATTGGGAGCTGGCACGGCCACCGCCACGGCTTCGCCGCAGAATGGTCCTTCGCCCATGGCATTCACCGCGGTCACGCGGTACTTATTGGTCACGTTCGGATCGAACGTCGTATCTGCGTAACTGGTTTGAGCAACCGTCGCGATCAGGACAGGCGACCCGCTGCCTGCGATTCGATAGACGTTGTAGGCGGTAACATCCGAACCGCCGTTGTCGGGCGCCGGCCATTGTAATGTAACCTTCGTTTTCGCGTCATCGATTGACGCCGTCACGTTCGGCGCACCGGCGAGAGCCGGCTCCGTCGGATCATACTGCGCCAACATGCGTTTCCCGCCCGATTGCCGGGTGATAAAGCCTTTCGACGAAAAGGTATTGCCGCCGCCCTGAACGCAGGGGCCGATACAACCATCTTCGCCAGCCACCAGAACGCGGCCTTCCTTGTCGATCTGAATATCCATGAAGTCGAGCAGGTTCCGGCAGGTGCTCCCGCCGCAGATCCCGCCGCGCTGGATCGGATCGCCGGGCGTAACGTTTTGCGTCGTCCAAGTCTTGCCACCGTCAAACGTGGTCGAGACGTAGAGATACCAGACGCCAGTGAACAGCGGTCTCGCGTTGATACCAGTGGCCTCTCCCTGGACGTTTAACGAACAGTCATCGCCCGCGCCACAAGGCCAGTTATTGCCGCCGGTTTCGGTGCCGAAGAAGGCTACGGCTGCGCGACCACCGCTACCCGCGGTAGCAGTAACGAAGGTGGCGTTCTTAATCGGATTCCCGTTGAGCACGCTCGCGCCGACGTCAATGCTCGGCTCCCAGGTCACACCGTGATCGTGCGAAACCGCAACCTTCGGATGGGTGTCGCCGGCAATATCGGTCCCGTCGGGGTTGCCGGTCAGGCGATCTTCGGCCTGGTAAACAAAGTAAACGTTCCCATCAGCATCGATCGAGACGGACGGGTCGCGGGTGCCGATGATCGTGTTGTCCGCGCTGCCGTTGCCGTGCGTCGTCGAATCGGGAATCGGACGGATGTTCCAGGTTATGCCATTGTCTTCCGAGACGATCACCGCCTGTTTGCCGCCAGTCTCGTGAAACGGAACCGCACCGCCGCAACCGACGTTCGGCACGTAAGCTGTGCCGTCTTTAGGCGAGACCTTGATATGGCCGTGCAGGCCGGCGCAGTCATTGATCGTGTACATCGGGAAGGCCGGCCCGAAAGTGACACCACCATCCTGGCTCAGCGCGGCGCGCGCGTCGGACACGCTTTGCGAAGCATAGTAAACCGCGTTCGGATAAGCCGTGACCGGACCGAGCCCGCCCGCATGGAATATTCCGCCGCCGTAGGTTTGGTGATCGAGGTCTGACGGAAGGCTCGAGCCTTCGCTCGGCGTGAAATTGTCACCGTCGTCATCGGTGATGTCCGTGGTGCTGCCGGCTGGCGTCAGTCCCTCGAGTTGAGAGACAAACGTGCGACCGGTGTCGTGGTCGGTGAAGAGGATCGGATCGCCCGCGGCCCGTGGAGTGGAAGCGAGGAGAAGCGGTTTTGCCTCCCAGTTTGGCTTCGCAGGAGACGAGCAATCGTTAAAGGTGGCGCGGTAGAGATCGGGCGAAAACCCGCCGAAGAGCATCACTCGCCCTCCGTTCGGGATGCTGAACATGCTGTTGCTAAAACTCTGCTCCGATTTCCAATTGCAGCCGATCGAGGGCTCGCCCACATCATCGGCAATCCCGGCGGGCGCGGGGTAATTGAGAAAACGCGGCACCCCGGGCGTTGTAGCGGCTTGCTGGACTTGCGGCGGGGCGGCTGAGGATGACGCCGGGTCGGGATTGCCGGCTCGCGCGAGAAGCGCAATGCCGCCGAGCATCAACAGGACGGCAAGAATGGGTCGAATAACGGAACCACGATTTTGGGACGATTTAGGTAGCGGCTTCATGGGAATCCTCCTGTGACGGGTGACTGTGGACGGGCGCGAGCGCGGTCTCGGCTTTCCTTAGTATCGTCTCCCCGGTTCGCGCTGGTTCCCGCGGGTGGAAATTTTTTTGTCTAACCGGGTTCGACAATATTTCTGGAAATCACGCGGTAATCGATATCCTTTGGGCTCTTCAATGAGACGATATCTGCCTTATGTGATTGTCGCGTTCGTGGCCCTGGCCACTTTCGGAAGCGGTTTTGCTCTTTATCGCGCCAAGCGCGCCGCGCTTCCGCCCGAGGCGAAAGGCGCGCCGGCTTCGGGAATTCATGTGCGCGGGAAAGAGGACGCCTTGGTGACAATCGAGGAATTCGGCGACTTCCAATGCCCGCCTTGCTCGCTGATGTCCCGCCTTCTGGAGAAAACGGAGGAGGAATACCGCGGGCGTGTGCGCATGATCTTCCATCATTTTCCGCTCCCGAATCACGCTCATGCCCGGGAAGCTGCGATCGTTGCGGAAGCCGCCGGAATGCAGGGGCGTTTTTGGGAAATGCACGACCTCCTCTACCGGGAGCAGGCCGCCTGGTCGAATGCGCCCGATGCGCCTTCGTTGTTTAACTCTTATGCGGCCAAGGCGGGTCTCGATATGGAGCGGTTCAAAAAAGATCTGCGCGATCCGGCAGTCGCAGCTCGCGTCGAGGGCGATCATAAACTGGGCGAGTCGCGCGGGGTAACCAGCACGCCGACCTTGTTTGTGAACACCGTCCTCCTGCCCGCGTCGGAGCTTAATCCAGCCGGCCTGCACAAGGCGATCGAAGCGGCGCTCCCGGAGAAACCGAAATCATGAGCAAACGATCGCGAGACGGCGCACCGAAAAATCAAGCGCCTTCACGAGGACGCGTCATTCTCTACAGCCTGGCGGGATTGTTCTGTCTCTTCGGCCTGGCAGACGCCACTTATCTCACGGTGATGGCCTTGACGGGCGAAACCGCGGCCTGCAGCGGACAGGCCGGTTGTTTCGAAGTCCTCGGCAGCGCTTACTCGAAAGTGGCGGGAATCCCAGTGGCCGCTTTCGGCGTGGCGGGGTACTTTACCGCCTTCACGTTCGCGATGTTTGCCGCGTTCAATTATCCCCGGGCGCGGAAATTTTTCGCGTTCGCGGTCGGCGTGCTTTTCGCCGCCACCCTCTGGTTACTCTACGTCCAGGCGTTCCTGCTTCATGCCTTCTGCCGCTATTGCCTGTTCTCGGCCGCGATCACTTTCCTGCTCATGGGACTCGTCGTGGCCAGTCCCGCGCCGCGTCCTTCCGAAAAATAATCCGGAGTCGCCGCCATGGATTTGAAGCGTTACCTGGCCGGCCGGCAACAGCAGGTCGACCGCGCGCTCGACCGTTTTTTGCCGAAGGCGACCGTGCCGCCGGCCACCCTCCACAAGGCGATGCGCTACAGTTTGTTTGCCGGCGGGAAACGGCTTCGGCCCATTCTTTGTCTCGCGACCGCCGAAGCGTGCGGCGGCAAAACCACGGCGGCGCTCCCTCACGCCTGCGCCATGGAATGCATCCATACCTACTCGCTGATCCATGACGATCTGCCGAGCATGGATAACGACGATCTCCGCCGCGGCCGCCCGACTTGCCACAAGGTTTTCGGCGACGGCATCGCCGTTCTCGCCGGTGACGCGTTGCTCACGATCGCCTT
Organism: Verrucomicrobiota bacterium; assembly: GCA_041167505.1. Classification (GTDB taxonomy): domain Bacteria; phylum Verrucomicrobiota; class Verrucomicrobiia; order Chthoniobacterales; family UBA10450; genus AV80. The sequence continues at coordinate 150,155 of JBEEHR010000047.1, read as the reverse complement.
CGAGATCGCGACCCGCGCCCAGCCAGTGAGGCGCTACGATCTGCGTGACGTTTTTCGCGAGATCGCCGTGGCCGCGGGCAGCCGGAAATTGATCGCCGGCCAGGTGTTGGATTTGGAGGCCGAGGGCCGGCGCATCAATCGCGCGCAACTGCGCTCCATTCACGAGAACAAAACCGCGGCACTCCTGACGGCCTCGATTCGCCTGGGAGCGATGGCGGCGAACGCGAACCCAAAGCAACTCGGTGCGGTCACGGCGTTCGGCCGCGCCCTGGGCCTCGCGTTCCAGGTCATCGACGACATCCTCGATGTGACTCAAACTTCGGAGAAGCTCGGCAAGAGCGCCGGGAAAGATGTGGCCGCGAACAAGGCAACCTATCCGGCCGTGATCGGTTTGGAAAAATCGCGGGCGGAAGCCCGGCGGTTAACGGCGAAAGCGCACGGCGCGCTAGAATCGCTCGGCGAAAACGCTCGAGTTCTCCGCGCCCTCGCCGATTACCTCCTCGCGCGCGAATATTAACAGATCACACTAACGCCAGGTTCGGATCGATCTCCTCACTGACGGCGGAGCGAAATCCCGACTGGAATCGCAGCGCCGCGGCAAATGCGATCATCGCTGCGTTGTCCGTGCAAAGCCGCGGCGGCGCGGTCAGCAAACGCAACCCCGTTTCACGACATCGCTCCGCCATTTCCTTTCGCAATGCCTGGTTGCAGCTCACTCCCCCGCTCAACGTCACCAACTCCGCACCGCATTCCTTCGCCGCGCGCAGCGTTTTCTTCACCAGCACTTCCACGACGGCACGCTGAAACGATGCGCACATGTCGTTCACTAATTCCGGCGTGCCTTGTTCCCTTTGAAAATCCGCCAGCCGATAGCGCACCGCCGTTTTCAAACCGCTGAAGCTGAAATTGTGATCGCGTGAATCGAGCATGCTCCGCGGAAAATCGAAACGCGCGCCGTTTCCCGCGGCAGCCCGCTTCTCGATTTCGGGCCCGCCCGGATAACCGAGTCCCAACAGCTTCGCCACTTTGTCGAACGCCTCGCCCGCCGCGTCGTCCACCGTCCGGCCGAGGATGCGGTAATCGCTCACGCCGCGCACTTCCACCAGAAGCGTGTGGCCGCCGCTCACGATCAACGACACATTCGGCTCGATCTGGAAATCGCCTTCGAAAAACGGCGAAAGGAGGTGACCTTCGAGATGGTTGATCGCCAGGTAAGGCCGGCCCGCACCGAGCGCGAGCCCCTTCGCCATCGAGGCCCCGATCATCAACGAACTCGCCAGACCAGGTCCGGAAGTAGCCGCAAACGCATCGACATCTTCCAGCGCGATGCCGGCTTTTTGCAGCGCCAGCTCCAGCAGACGCGGCGCGTGCAGCAAATGATTACGCGACGCGACCTCGGGAACCACTCCGCCGTAAGCTTCGTGCTCCGTTTGCGACGCGACTTCGCTCGCGAGCAGTTCATTCCCGCGCAAGATGGCGACCGCTGTCTCGTCGCACGAAGTCTCGATTGCCAGGATGGTTCTTGGAGAAGCTGAATCGTGATTGGTAAATGGTGAACCGTGCACAGACCATTCACTATTCACTGATCACCATTCACTTCTTCACCGGATCGATTTTCGGCGAAGTTTCCTTCGCGTAAATCATTACGCCCTTCAGCGCATCGACCGCGCGGAGCAATTGCGGATCCTTCGTCTTGATGAGGGTTTTCTCTTCTTCCGGCTTCAGGTTGTCGTTCCGCGACGCAAACAACGCGCGCTCCTCTTCCGCCGTCATCGGCACCCGGATATTCGGGACAACGCCGGCGCCGTGGATGACCTGTTTGCTCGGCGTGTAATATTTCGCCGTGGTGAAACGGAGCGCCGAGCCGTCCGGCAGTTGCACGACATTCTGGACCGAGCCTTTTCCGAAAGTCGTCTCGCCCACCAGCACGGCCCGCTTCAAATCCTTCATCGCGCCCGCCACGATCTCCGAGCCGCTCGCGCTCCCCTCGTTCACCAAAACCGCGAGCGGAAAATGCGGCCGCTCTTTGATATTGGCCGCCGTGGCATAATCATGTTGCTGGGAAGCGACGCGCCCCTGCGTGGACACGACCTTGGTTCCCGGCGGCAGAAACTGCGCGCAGACATCGACCGCCACATTCAAAAGCCCGCCCGGGTTGTTCCGCAGATCGAGCACCAGCGCCTGCATTCCCTGCTTCTGCAATTCGTCGAGCGCTTTCGCCAGTTCTTCCGCCGTCGGCTCGTTGAATTGAATGATCCGGATATAACCGATCTTGAACGGCCCGCCCAATTCGGCATCGAGTAACTTCGTGCCCTTGACGCTCTGCACTTTGATCTCCGTCCGCTCGAGCGGGTAATCCTTTATCTCTTTCGTCGACGGCCGCAGAATCGTCAGCGTCACTTTTTGTCCGGCTGTGCCACGGAGAAAATTCACGGCGTCCTGGAGATCCATCTTCTCGGTCGAGTTGCCGTTGATCCGTAAAATCTGGTCGCCTGACAAAATCCCGGCCCTGGCTGCCGGCGTGTCCTCCATCGGCGTGATCACCGTGAGCAGCCCGCCTTTCACCGCGACCTCGATGCCGAGGCCGTTGAAGCGGCTCCGGGTGTCGTCCTGCATTTCCTTGAAGTCGTTCTGATCCATGAACTGGCTGTGCGGATCGAGCGACGCGAGCATGCCTTTCATCGCGGCGTAGATTAGGTCGTGGTAGCTGGTCTTGTTGCCGTCTACGTAATCCTGACGCAGGAGCTGGACGGCTTTCGCGAAGACGGCGATCTGGGCGTAACCGCTGTCGTCATCGGCGCCGGCCGCGTGAGCGGTGTAAAAGCGGACACCCAGGAGCACGTTGAAAAGGATCAGGCACGCGAAGGTGCTGAACAAAAGACGGCGCTTCATAGGGAAAAGGTGGTTTCGGAGCGAGGACGATGATCGCTCATGCGGAAATTTTTGGCAACGCGCAAAGCGTCGTCTAAGGTTGGCGCGCCGCAGCTCCATGAAAATACGTCGCTTCATTTTCGCGCTGCCGCTTTGCCTCGCCATCTCGGCCTTCAGCGCCACGCCAACGGCCACTCCGACACCGACGCCAAAATCGAGACCGCCTCTGAAACCAACCGAGCCGGTGAAGCCGATGCAAAAAGCGTCCCCTACCCCGTCCGCAAAACCCACCTCTTCCCCTGCAGCCAAACCGAAATCTTCCCCCTCTCCTTCCGCGTCTTCCACCCCCTCTTCCGCTTCCTCTCCCTCTGCTTCCCCAAAACCTTCGCCGAAATCCACCCCCAAACCTACGCCCGCCCTGAAACCCGATGCCGAACTCGACAGCGTCGCCGAAGAATACATCCGCGGTTATCTCGCCGCGCGCCCGCTCCAAGCCACCGCCCTCGGATTCCACGAATACGACGGCCGGATCAATGACGACACCCGCCTCGCCATCGATGCCGAGATCGCCCGCCTTCGCCGCTTCGACGATCGCCTGGCCAAATTCGATATCGCGAAACTCGGGCCGCGCGCCGCCATCGATCTCCGCCTGCTCCAGGCCTCGATCAGGAAGGAGCTTTTCTTCATTCACGACCTCGCGATCTACGACCGCAACCCGATGACCTACGCCCGCGCCATCGACGTCGGCGTTTACGCGAAACGCAAATACGCCCCAATCGAGGACCGCGTCCGCAGCATCATCGTGGTCGAGAACCAGGCGCCCAACATCATGATCGCGGCGAAAACAAACCTCGCTGAGGTCCTGCCGAAACCCTACGTCGAATTGGCGATCCAGACCGCGCGCGGTGCTTCCGAGTTCTTGAAAAAGGACCTCGTCGATAGCCTCGCCGACCTGAAGGACGAAGCGTTGCGCGGGACGTTCCTGCAATCGAACCGCCGCGCCGCGATCGCGCTGGCGGAATACGCGGCGTGGCTCGAGAAGGAGAAATTGCCGAAGGCCACGCCGGATTTTGCGATCGGCGAGGAAAAATATCACCGGTTCCTGGCGGAAACCGAGCTGATCGATATGCCGCCAGCACAACTTCTCGAGCTTGGAATGTCCGAATTGAAAAAGGAACAGGACGTTTTCGCCGAGGCCGCCAAGAAAATCGACGAGACCCGCCCGGCCGACGTGATCTTCAAACAAATCCAGAGCGATCATCCCACCGCCGCCAATCTGATTCCGGAAGTTAGTAAGCGGCTGGATGCCGTGAAGAAATTTGTCGCCGACCACAAGCTGGTGACGATCCCCGCCCTCGCGCAAGCGCAGGTGAAAGAGACGCCGCAGGATCGCCGCGCCACCAGCTTCGCCTCGATGGATACGCCGGGCCCGTTCGAGAAGCGCGCGAACGAATCCTATTTTTATGTGACGCCGCCGGAGAACGATTGGACAGAACTCCAGAAGGAACAATGGCTCACCTCCTTCAATTACTTCATGAGCGACCTGGTCTCGATCCACGAAGTTTATCCCGGGCATTACGTGCAGTTCCTGCACTTGAATGCGTCGAAGGCGACGAAGGCAGAGAAAGTTTTCGGCGCCACCTCGTTCGTTGAAGGCTGGGCGCATTACTGCGAGAAGATGGTCGTCGATGAAGGCTTCGGCGGCGGGGCGCCCAATGCGAAACCGTCTGAAGACGAAGTCCAGCGCACCGCGAAATACCGGATGGTCCAGGCCCAGGCCGCTATGGTCCGGCTCTGCCGGCTTTGCGTCTCGATCAAAGTGCACACCCAGGGAATGTCCGTCGAAGACGCGACGAAATTCTTCCAGGAGAACTGCTATTACGAAGAGAAACCCGCGCGCACCGAGGCGATGCGAGGGACTTTCGATATCGGCTACCTCAACTACACGTTAGGCAAGTTGCAGATCCTGAAACTGCGGGACGATTACAAGGCGCAGGAAGGCGATTCGTTCTCGCTCAAGAAATTTCACGACGAGCTGCTCAACCACGGCATGCTCCCCATCCGCCTCCTGCGCGAGGTCATGCTCAAAGACAAAGCGAAGTGGGACGAAGTGCTGTAACGGGATCGCTCCTTCTTCTGTAGCCGCCGCCCTGTGGGCGGCGCGAGAGCGGCGCTGATACCAAAGCAACGCCTTCTCCCACGCTTCACACAGCGAAGCGGCTACAGAAGAGCTGCTACCCATCGTCCCCGCTCAACAATTCCGGCAGCAGCGGCTGCGGATTATCTGGCAGCCCTTCCACGTCGCGCAGCTTCTTGCTGATCGCGCGCGAGCGGACATCGACGTCTTCCATCTTCCGCGCCGCCTGCTCGAGCTTCTCCTTCACGCTCGACAACGCCTCGCCGAATTTTCCAAATTCCGTCTTCACCCCGGCGAGCAAATTCCAGACTTCGCTCGAACGCTTCTGGATCGCGAGGGTGCGGAATCCCATCTGCAAACTGTTTAGTAACGCCGCCAGCGTCGTCGGCCCGGCGAAGATGACGCGACAATCGCGCTGCACTTGCTCCACCAGCCCGACCCGGCGGATCGCCTCGGCGAAGAGCCCTTCCGTCGGCAGGAACATGAGGGCGAAATCCGTCGTGCGTGGCGGGTTGATGTATTTGCCGCAAATATCTTTCGCGCTTTTCCTCAATTGCGTCTCCAGACCTTTCATCGCGCTGTCGATGAGGTCCACGTCGCCTTTGTCCTGCGCCGCGAGGAGTCGCTGGTAATCCTCCGTCGGAAATTTCGAATCGATCGGCAGCCAGACCGGCGCGCCGTTTTCATCGCCTGGCAGCTTGATCGCGAAATCAACGCGCTCGCCGCTTTCCTCGCGGGTCTGCACGTTCCGCGAGAATTGATCCGCGGTCAGGACCTGCTCGAGCAGATTGCCGAGCTGCACTTCGCCCCAGCCGCCGCGCGTTTTCACATTCGCGAGCACCCGCTGCAAACCGCCGACGTCGCTCGCCAGTTGCCGCATCGCGCCGAGGCCCTGGTGCACTTGCTCGAGACGTTCGCTCACCAGCTTGAACGATTCACCGAGCCGCTTCTCCAGCGTGCCCTGCAATTTTTCGTCCACCGTAGCGCGCATCTTTTCGAGCTGCCCCGTGTTGTCTTCCTGCAATTGTTTCAAACGCAGATCGACGATGCCCCGCACGCTCTCGAGTGATGCCGTCAGCTCGCCGCGCTGCGTCTTGGCCGCGTTCGCATTTTCTTCGCGGCTCCGCCCCATTTCCTCACGAATCAACCGCTCACCGCGTTCCTGCGCGCGCTCCAGCAACTCGAGGCGATTGATCAGCTCCGCGTCGTCCTTTCGGCCGCGCCGTGCCAGGGCGAAGACGAGCGCGACAATCCCCGCGCCCGCGATCAATCCAATCAGCGCATAAAGCAGCGGGTTCACCCTCTGCGACTACCAGAAGCATGGCGTGTCTTCAAGCGCCGGGCATAAATGCGCGGCCGGAGCACAGGCGTTCCGCCTGTTGCTGCGCGCAGAGGCAGGCAAGATGCCTGTCGGCTCCACGGCCAGGATGGCCGCGCTACTGCAGATTGTACGCTTCCACCACCGCAATCCCAACGGTGTTATTCGTGCCGCGCACAATCGCGGTGTAGTTGTCGGGTGGAAGCGTGGCCGCGATGGCCGATTCCAAATCGTTGGGGGGTGGAACTGTCGTGGCGCGAATGTCGGCTTCCTGAGATTGGCCGGTTTGATCGTTGATCTTCCAGTTGTCGTTGGTGACCACCATGGTTCCACTCGCATTGTGCAGCTCAAGTGTCGGATCGGCTAACCGCCCTGGAAGGGGGTTACCGTTCGCACTAAGGGATGGGCCAATTGCGCGCACAATCACTCGGGTACTGCCGCCGCCGTTTCCTCCGCCCACGATCAATCCACCGATCATGACGTTATCGCCGGTATCGACGAAGCCACGGGAACTGATATTGGCCAGGGTGGAGTTCGCCCCTGGCGCCAGATCGTAAATTTCGATTAACCCCACGCCCGTTCCGCCATTCTTACCCGCAAGGATCGCGGTGTAGCTGCCGGGAACAAGAGTCGCGATAATGGCTGATTCCAAATCGTTGCCCGGTGGAATTGTCGTGGCGCGGATCTCAGCTTCCTGGGATTGGCCGGTTTGATCGTTGATCTTCCAGTTGTCATTTGTGATTACGGTCGCGCCCTGATGCAGTTCCAAAGTTGGATCACCGAGTGTGCCGCTAAAGAATTGCGCCAACGAAGGCCCCATCCCGCGAATAATTACTCTTTTCGGATCGGTTCCTGTGACGATGAATCCACCGATCAGCACGTTGTCGCCGGTCAGAACGCGCATGCGCGTCGAAATATTCAGCAGTGCGGCCGAGCTATCGCTGATCTTAACGATGAACCCATCTTCAAATCCGCCGCCATAGCCTGGCTGAAGCGGTTTCAATGTCGGGAGGTTTTTGGAAAAAGTGTATCCGGTCACATAAGCATTGCCGGATGAATCCACCGCGATGCCAACGCCGCTATCGCCATCATTGCCGCCGAAGTAAGTAGAATAGACGAGGGATTGACCGTCGGTACTAAGCTTTGTGACGAATGCATCGAAGTTGCCACCGCCAGAACTTGGTTGAAACGGATTCTTCGTCGGGAAGTCCGTGGAGGTAGTTTGCCCGGTTACGTAAGCATTGCCGGACGGGTTCACCGCAATACTGAAACCGAACTCGCGACCGCTCCCACCCAGGTACGTAGAATAAGCGAGCGATTGCCCGTTCGGACTGAGTTTGGTGATAAACATATCCGATGAGCCGCTGATATTTGCCTGGAGCGGATTCTTCGTCGGAAAGTTCGTAGAAAGAGTTTCTCCCGTTACGTAAGCATTGCCGGATGAATCAATGGCGATGCCGGAGCCGCTCTCGGCGTCACTCCCACCAAGATAAGTGGAATAAACGAGTGATTGACCGTCCGCGCTCAACTTCGTGACGAACGCATCAAAGCTGCCACTTTGATTCGCCTGAAATGGATTCTTCTTCGGAAAGTTTGTTGAATCGGTGGTTCCGATAAGGTAAGCGTTACCGGAGGAGTCCACCGCAATCCCATCACCAATGTCGCCACCGCTGCCGCCCAAGTACGTGGAGTAAATGAACGATTGGCCGTCCGCGCTGAGTTTCGTGATGAATGCATCATAGAAGCCACCACCATAAGTTGCCTGAAGCGGATTCTTTCTCGGGAAGTTTGTAGAGGTAGTGCCTCCGGTAACGTAAGCACTGCCGGTTGAGTCTACCGCGATGCTGTGGCCGATTTCGCCATCACTACCACCCAAATAAGTGGAATAGACAAGCGATTGACCGTCCGCGCTGAGCTTGGTAACGAAAGCATCACCGAGGGCGCCGCCGCCGTAAGTTGCCTGCACCGGATTCTTCGTGGGAAAGTCTGTGGAGTAAATGCCGCCAGTCACGTAGGCGCAGCCGGATGAGTCCACCGCAATGCTGTCGGCGCCATCGTCACCGCTGCCGCCCAGGTAGGTGGAATAGATGAGCGATTGACCGTCCGCGCTGAGCTTCGTGATGAAGACATTCGCTGTGTTGCTGCCGCCTTTACTTGGTTGAAACGGATTCTTGGTCGGGAAGTTTGTGGAAACAGTGTATCCCGTCACATAAGCGTTGCCGGATGCGTCCACCGCGATGCCGCTGCCAACATCGTCAGCACTGCCACCTAAGTAAGTGGAATAAACGAGCGACGGGTCAATCACGAGCGGGCGCGTCGCATCATAGTCTCCAACGTCAAAGCCAATCCGCCCATGTCCGCGCATTACATAGCGGCCTGCTACCTCTTGCCGTGCGCCGTTAGCTTCCTGATATACCTTCGGCTGATGTTCCCTCATGACTCCCGATCGCGTGTGCAAGAGCAAATCCCCGCTGGCCTGCTCGATCTCGACTTTCTTCGCGCCCTTGAAGTCTAGCTCGATTTGCTTGTAATCGGCCTTCGGCGCAACAATGAAATCGTATTCAAGCTGCCGCTGGTTCCCGTAATACGCCAGATCGATTCCCGAATAAACATTCTTATACTGCACGCGACCAAAAGTGGGAATATTCACCTGCCATTTGGCCGAGTCGTTGCCGATGAAGTAGTTGGCCTTGCCTGCTTGTTCGTCCAAGCCCTCGCCGGCCGAGATCGAGTTTGCGCCCACCAGATTCATCCTTAGCACCGTTGTCTTGGTCGTGGCCCGGGATAAAGCGGACTTGGGCGCTTGCTTGTCCCGCCGGGAGACAACAAAAACGGCTCCGTTTCCAGTCAGAAAGAGAGAGTAACCAGCGCCCCGCGCGAGAAACTGTACCGACGGCGCTGTTTGGCGGCGATTGGCTTCGAAACTCAAGGGCAGCTTGCCGTAAGTTTCGCGCGCCGCGGCGACGCCGCTACGGTCCGTGTTCCCTAGCGAATCGGCAAAAAGGTCAGCCTGTCCCGGCACCAGCACCAGAGCCAGAATAAATAGCCAAAAAGTGACGACCTTTACTGATGAGGTGTGCATTTTCATTTTTGATTGCCCTTCTCATCAAGATAAAGCGGAAAGGGCCGGGGGAAGGGGCCAGCTATTTTGTCAGCGCCCTTTTGGGCGCAGGCCGGGACTAAAATGAGGAATGGCGAACGGCTCATTCCAGGTTATAAATCTCGACGAGACCTATGCCGGTAGAATTCCCACTTCCGCGCATGACGGCCGTGTAGTTACCGGGCGCAAGAACACGGTAGAGAACGCTCTCGCGTAGATCGCTCGGCTGAAGAGATGGGGGAACTTTGCTCTTGTTGGTGTCGTTTTTCCAGTTGTCGTTAAAAGCGATCGTGGCGCCATTCCCGTCATGCAATTCCAATGTCGGGTCCTGTAACGCTCCTGTTATGCCAAAGTTGGCCAGACTGGGTCCGATGGCGCGAATTACCACCGTCGTTGTCGTTCCGCCGGTGGGGCCGATGATAAAACCTCCGATCATCGCGTTATCACCGCTGTCGACAAAACCTCTGGTAGCGATGTTCCCGAACTTTGATTGAGCCGCCTGGTTCAGATCGTACGCCTGCACCACTCCGATCCCCGTCGCGCCGCCTTTGCCCCGCAAAATTGCCGTGTAACTTCCGGGGTCCAACGTGCGCACGATCGCCGATTCCAAGTCGTTACTCGGGTGCAGCCCGGTAGCTTCAATCTCGGCCCGAGTCTCTATCCAGTTGTCGTTCGTCTGCAAGAGCTGGTCGCCCTGGAATAAATCCAGGGTGGGATCGGAGAGCGAACCGCTAAAGAACTGCGCCAGCGATGGACCTATCCCCATGATAAGGACTTTCTTTGGTTGGGTTCCGGTAATGATAAAACCGCCGATAAGAACATTGTCGCCCGTTTGCACGGGCAGACGGGTCGCGATGTTGAGAAGCTGGTCGATCGGAGCGGTGGCCGAGAAATCGAATTTCGCGATGAAGACATCATCGCCGCCATGGTGACTGGTTTGAAAAGCACCCGGCGTGGCGGGAAATTCCGGCGACCCGGTGAGGCCGGCGACAAACGCGTGGCCCGCATTGTCAACCCCGACGCCGGCATAGCCCTGGTCAAACTGCGCGCCACCCAGGAACGTCGAGTAGAGGAGCGTCGCACCGCTTGGGTCTATCTTCGTAAGGAAGGCGTCACTGACGCCGGCGCACTTGGTCTGGTAGGCATCGGGCGTGATGGGAAACGTGTCGGAATTGGTATAACCCGTAACGTAGGCGTTACCCGCGGTGTCCACCGCGATCCCGAAGGCGTCATCCGCATTATCTCCGCCCGCGAAATTAGAGCCGCAGAGATAAGTCGAGTAAACGAGTGCACTTCCATCCGCGTTCAGCTTGGTAACAAAGGCGTCAGAGAAGCCACCGCAGTAGCTTTTGCTGAAAGAGCCGAAGGTGGTCGGGTAGTTGGAGGATTGGGTCTGTCCCGCAAGGTACGCATTGCCGGAACCATCGATGGTGATGGCACGAGGCCGGGTACCGCCAGAGGCTGACCCACCCAGGTAAGTGGAATAAACTAGCGCCGTCCCACTTGGATTTACCTTTGCGGCGAAGCCGGAGCGGAAACCGGGGAAGGTGGTCTTAAAGGCTCCCGGAGTGGTGGGGAAGTCTGTGGAATCGGTGTCGCCGGTGACATAAGCGTTGCCCGAAGCATCGACCGCGACGCCACTGGATCCTTCCAGTGCGGTTCCACCTAGATAAGTGGAATAAATCAGCGCCGTTCCAGTTGAATTGAGCCTGGTCACGAAGATGGTTCGTCTATTAAGCGCATTGTTGGCTTTGTTCGTGGTCTGAAACGCGCCGGGCGAAGTCGGAAAATCTTGCGAGTAGGTGGTGCCGGTTAGACAAACATTGCCCGAGGGATCTACGGCGATGCCATTCCCAACGTCGCCCCCGGTGATGCGGGAGGGATCGGAAGCGCCGGTCCCGCCCAGATAGGTGGAATAAACAAGGGCCGTCCCGCTTGGATTGAGCTTCGTGATAAAGGCGTTACCAAGGCCGCCGGCATGATTGGTAGGTTGATAGGCGCCTGGAGTGGTAGGAAATGGGGAAACGGCAACTCCCGTAATATAGGCACTGCCGGAGCCATCAATCGCAATCCCAAAGGCACTCGCACCAGCCAGGTAAGTGGAATAGACGAGCGCCGTCCCACTCGGATTCAGTTTCGTCACGTAAGCGCAAGTTGATCCCGGGTAAGTCGCCTGGTAAGAGCCGGGCGTAATGGGAAAATCCGGCGAAGTAGTAAGCCCTGTGACATAAACGTTGCCTGCCCCGTCCACGGCCATAGCATTACCGTCCTCACCACGGAGAGTTCCCTGAGTGGCGCCGCTTCCTCCCAAGAAAGTCGAGTAGGCGAGGGTCGGATCGATTACGAGCGTCTTGTCCCGATCATAACTCGCAACGGTGAATCCAACCTCTCCGCCTGTGCGCTTGACGTAGCGGCCTGGTATCATGCGTCGCGCACCATTCACTTCCTGGTATATTTGCGGCTGATGCTGGTGCAGGACGCCGAGCGAAGTGTGCAACAGGAGATCGCCGCTCGCTTCCTCCACTTCCACTTTCTCCGCGCCCTCAAACGCCAGGGAAATGTGCCGACAGTCCGCTCCCGGGGTGACCACAAAGTCGTACTCCAATTGTCGCTGGTTGCCGTAATAAACCAGGTCGATCCCCGGATAGATTTCCGAGTAGCGCACATGACTAAAGGCGGGCAAGATCGCGTGCCATTTGCTCGGATCGCTGCCGACGAAGTAACTTACCTTCGTGACCATTTCATCCATGCCGGTCACGGCCGCCTCTGGATTCGCACCCACGAGTTTCATCCTGAGCACACTCTGCTCGACCGGGCGCGTGGCTTTTGAAGCCCTCTCTGACTCCGATGCGTTCCACCGGATTTTCTTCGATTCGCTTTCTCGCCGGGACATGACGAAGACGGATTCAGTTTGGGTTAGAAACAGCGTGTATCCCGCCCCGCGCGCCGTGAATTTCACCCGCGCGTCAGTCTGCCCGGCGTTGGCCTGAAACATCATCGGTAGTTTCCCGTAAGCTTCGACCACACGCGCGCTCGTCTCCGCGGCGAAATCGCTGCCGGATGACTTCACGGACGAAACGTCATCACGTTTGCGCGCATGACTGCGTAGCAACAGCGCGCCAAACAAAATTGTCAGGCCCGCGGCAGTGAGGGACGAAACGAACAATCGGCGCGCACGCTGGGTGGCGAGGTTGCGTTTGAACAGGTGTATCATAAGAGTTGCCTCATCAGCTAAAGCGGGAACCGGGACAAAGGGGGGCCATCGATTTTGAAAAAATCGTCGGCCCGTCACGATCCAGGCGGCTTGGTTTGAAATTGCCCAGACCCGGCCGCCCCTGTATTCTCCGTTTCGCACCGAAAAGGACGATATGAGCCCAGAAAGCTTCGCGGCATGATCTCGCTGGCGCCGAGGGAAGAAGTCACCCGCATGCTCATCGATTGGAGCGGCGGTGACCGGGAAGCGCCCGCGAAATTAATGCCGCTCGTCTACGAAGAATTACGCCAGCTCGCCCGGCAATATCTGCAGCGCGAACGTCCCGACCACACCTTGCAGGCCACCGGCCTTGTCCACGAAGCCTATCTGCGGTTGGTCGACCAAAGCACTACCACGTGGCAGAATCGTGCCCACTTCTTCGGCGTGGCCGCGCAACTCATGCGGCGGATCCTGGTCGATTACGCCCGCAGCCATCGCGCCGAGAAACGGGGAGGCGGCTGGGATAAACTCGTGTTCGACGAAGCACTCGCGCCTTCCGACGAGCGCAGTATCGACCTCGTCGCACTTGACGATGCCTTGAAGGATCTGCTCACGTTCGATCCCCGACAGAGCCAGATCGTGGAACTGCGCTTCTTCGGCGGCCTAACGAACGAAGAAGTCGGCGAAGTGCTTGACGTCTCTCCCCGCACGGTAAAACGCGAATGGCGAATGGCCAAAGCCTGGCTGCGCCGCGAGATTTTCGCTGGAGAACACGATGCCGCCGGCCGGTGAACGCTGGAACCGCGTCAAAGAATTGTTCGAGGCCGCGGCGGACCTCACGCCGAGCGAACGCGCGATGTTGCTAAGTAAGGAATGCGACGGCGATACCGCGCTTCGCTGTGAAGTAGAATCCCTCCTCGACTCGGACGCGCAGACCGACGGCTTCATCGAAGAACCTGTCCTGGAAATGCCGCGCGATTTATTTCCGGAGCCGCCGGAGGATTCGCTCGTTGGGCGTCAATTCGGCGCTTACCAGATCATCCGCGAAATCGGCCGCGGCGGCTTGGGAGCGGTCTATCTCGCGGCGCGAGCTGACGATGAATATCGCAAGGAAGTCGCGATCAAGCTCGTCCGGCGCGGGCTCGACACCGAGGACATCCTCCGCCGCTTTCGCAATGAGCGACAGATTCTGGCACAACTCGATCATCCCAACATCGCGCGCCTCATCGATGGCGGTACGACCGAAGAAGGCCTCCCCTACTTCGTCATGGAGTATGTGAACGGCGAACCGATTGGAGCCTATTGCGACACGCATGGGCTGAGCACCACCGAGCGCCTCAACCTCTTTCGCAAAGTGTGCGCGGCCGTTACCTACGCGCACCAGAATCTCGTCATCCATCGCGATCTGAAACCATCGAACATTCTGGTCGCGGCCGACGGAGAACCGACGCTTCTCGACTTCGGGATCGCAAAACTTCTCGGCTCCGACGAGGAGGCCCTCGCGCCAACCATGGCTGGTCAGCGGATAATGACGCCGGAGTACGCCAGCCCCGAACAGGTGAAGGGCGAAAGGATCACGACGGTCAGCGATGTCTACTCGTTAGGCGTATTGCTCTACGAACTCCTGACCGGCCGGCGGCCTTACCGTCTTAAGACCCGCACTCCAGACGAGATCTCGCGCGCGATTACGGGCCAGGAACCGGAACGTCCAAGCACCGCTGCCGCCAAAGTCGGCGGAAGTTCGAAACTCGAAATTCGAAACTCGAAATTCCTGAGGGGCGATCTCGATAACATCGTCCTCATGGCGATGCGCAAGGAGCCGGCGCGACGCTACACATCGGTCGGGCAATTCTCCGAAGACATTCGGCGCCATCTGGCGGGATTGCCGGTCGTCGCGCGCAAAGACACCGTCTCTTATCGCACAGGCAAATTCGTCAACCGCCACCGGATCGGCGTCGCCGCGGCCCTCCTCATCCTGTTGAGCTTGGTCGGCGGGATCATCGCGACGCTCATCCAGGTGCGGACCGCGCGTCATGAAAGGGCGAAAGCGGAAGCGATCAACGCTTTTCTCAGCCGAACCCTGAATGCGTCGAACCCCGACCGAAACCCAACCGGCCAGCCGACGGTCAAAGACATTCTGGATGACGCGTCGAAACGTTTGGCCACCGAGGAGCTCGCGGATCAGCCCGACGTAAAAGCGGAGCTGCAACGAGTCATTGGCCAAAGTTACCTGTCGCTCGGCCAATACGACCTGGCCGAGCAAAACCTGACCGCCGCTCTCCAAATCCAAAGCCGGATCTTTGGTGAACACGGAGTCGCCACGCTCAAAACCGGCGTCGCGTTGGCCACGCTTTGGTCCGGCGCAAAAGCCGATTATGCGAAGGCGAATCAATTTTACCTGGCGAAACTTCCCCTTCTGCGCGCGGAGCAAAAGAAAGGGAACCTCAGCGCGGATTACCTGACTTCGGCCTTGAATGGCTTCGCCCTCTTACGCCGGGCGCAGGGCGATTCCAAGGAAGCGGAAAAGCTTTTGCGCGAGGAGTTGACCCTAATCCCGTATGTTTCGCCGGAACAAAAAAGCGGGATGGGCATAGCGCGGGCGGTCCTCGCGCTCACCCTGGCCGACCAGGGAAAATTCGACGAAGCGATCACGATTGTCCGGGAAAGAATCGCTGCCATCCGCGAGAGAAAAACGGCGGCCCCGCCCGACCTCGCCGCGAACCTGACGGGACTCGGCAGCTTCCTTCTGGAGAATGGGCAGACCGGGGAATCCCTCGAAAGCCTTCGCGAAGCCGAGGCCATTTATCGAAAACTTTACAGCCATGCGAATCTCCAGCTCGGCGACAATCTTCGCCTCCAGGCTCAGGCATTTTTCTCCGAGAGCAAACATTCCGAAGCGGAAGCGCGGATTGCGGAAACGCTGACGATTTACCGGGCCTCCACCGGCCCGCAATTCATTAACTTTGCGACGGCCTTGATGGTGCAGGGATTGATCTGCGGCCAGACCGGCCGAATCGATGAAGCGGAGAAGTTGTTGCGCGAAGCGGTCCGAATCCGCGCGGAGAACATGCCGGAAACCCATTTCCTACGCGCGACGGCGAACGGCGCCCTCGGCGAGTTCCTGGCCGCGCAAAAGCGATTTCCCGAAGCCGAGCCGTTCCTCGTCGCCAGCTACGAAAGTCTGAAGAAATCGCAGACCGAGAATAGTCCACGACTGCGCCGCGCCCGTCAGCGCCTGGCGAATCTTTACGAAGCCTGGAACAAACCCGAGCAGGCCGCGACCTATCGCGCACCGTAACGAATCCTCTGTAGCCGTCGCCCTGCGGGCGACGCGAGCGTGGGCGAGCCATCGCCACGTCCCCCTCGCGCTTCGCACAGCGAAGCGGCTACAGAAGAGCCGTTGCTAGAACCGCACCTTGAACCCGGCGAACGCCGTCCGCCCCAGCGCCGGGAAACCAAACACCTCCGAGTACTTCTCGTCCGTCAGATTGTTAACCCGCGCGAAAACCGACACGCACTTATTGATCTCGTACTCGGCCGCGAAGTTCACGAACGCGTAATCCTCAATGTCGAAATTAGGCCCGATGAAATTTCTGTTTATTTCTTCGCGCGCATTGACCCATTTTGCCTCCAGCGTTGTCCGCAGCTTCTTGGACCAGAGATACGACGCCGAGGCGTAGGCTTCGTTCCGTGGCCGGCGCGGTAGGCGCGCCCCTTCGGGCGGAGAGATGTCAGTCGCCGAAGTTTTTTCCGTGTCCAGGTAGGTGTAGGTCGCGAGGAATGTCAGGTCGGTAATCGGCGTGACCCGGATTTCGGCCTCGATCCCCTGCGTCCGCGCGGCGCCGAGATTCAACGTCTCGAAGAGCCCGTTGAATCCGATCAGGTTCGAGAGGTCGTTATGAAAATACGTTAGGCCGATCGAGACCCGGCCCTGAAGGAATCGCTGTTCGACTCCGGCGTCCCAGCCAAGATTCTTTTCCGGCTCGAGCGCGAAATTATTTCCGAAAATTTTATCCTGGCTGCTCGGCGGGCTGAATCCGGTCGCCACGCTTGCATGCAGATGCGTATCGGTCTTGGCGATCAGATAGCTGCCCGCGAATCGGTACGTCCAGATATCGCCGAACTGATTGAAATGATCGTAGCGGCCGCCGGCGACAAGGTCTAATCCCTTGAACGGGGTCACACTTGCCTGCACGAAAACCGAGGTCTGCTCGGTTTCGTCGCTGATGAAGGTCGGCTGCGGCCCGAACAGTTGCGAGACGAACGGGCGCTCCTGGCCAGCGTCCACGTGGCTGTAGAAAAATCCGGAAGTCAGCGTAAGCCAGGAGGCCGGCTTGAGATCGTTCTGGTAATCGACAGTCGCTCGCGTGAACAGCGCGCGCGTCGGTCCGACGAAACCGTCTTCGTTCGGATCGTTCACCTGCCGCTCTTCGTCGTAACTGAAGATCAGCCGGTGGTGCCACCATTCGACCGGTTTGAAATCGAGGTGCGGCGCGACCATCCAGCGTTCCGTCAGGAAATTATCCCGCGGCCGTGGATCGGAGATCGTGTTTGGGAGCCCGAGATCGGCGAGCGAATAGGTCAGGAGAGTGCTGATGCGCAACTGCTCGTTAGGCGACCATCCGAGATTCGCGATGCCGCTGCTGAGACGGTACTGGTTGTTCGGCCTCTCATTGTCGGTATCGAGCCGGCTGAGGCCGACCGAGTAATCGAACTGCTGCTCGGAGCCGGAGCTGGTGAGCGTTTCGCGGAAGGTCGAATTCGATCCCCCTTCGAAACTGAATTCGCCGGTTGGCGGTCCGCTGCCTCGCTTTGTGAAAATCTGGATCACGCCGGCCAGCGCTGTTGGTCCATAGAGTGTGCTTTGCGGTCCCCGCACGATCTCGATCCGGTCGATGTTGTCCGTCGTCAGGTCGCCGAAATTGAATGCGCCCTGCAAACCCTGGTTCACCGGAACGCCGTCCAGCAATACCTGGGTGTGTTGGCTCCGCAGTCCTCGCGTGAATACAGAAGTGAGCGCCCCGGGCGATCCTGACTGGACCACCGAAAGTCCCGGCACCTCTCGCAACGCGTCCGCAACGCGATGCGTTTGTTTGATCTCGAAGTCGGTCGCCCGGATGACATCGATCGTGGCAGGAGATTCATCCTCCGGCGTTTCGATTCGCGTCGCGCTGACGACGATCTCTTCCGTTTCCGCTTCCGCCTTGGGGAGCGCCGAGGAAGCCGCGTCCTGCGCGCGGCAGATGAATGGCGCGGCCAACAAAACAGCCGCCGCCAGAAGCCATGAACGATTCTGCATAACAAGTTACCTCCAACTTTTCGAGAGGCAGACTCGCTCCCGCCAGCGCGGGATATCGCGTCCACAGCTCTCATTCTTCTTTTCGCGAAGAAGTTTTTTCGAGCCTCCTCCCCGCAGAAAGACCAGCGGTCATAGACCGCCGCTACAGGGCGACTCGAATGAGGTGGAGACGGGCAAATATTCTGGCTCCTGGCTTCCGCGCATCGATGGACGCGCATCCTCTTTCCCGCCTTCACCCTTCCGCGTTCGCGAAACGATTGGCCCAGGGAAATCGTATCCAGTCACAGCAGCGCAACTGCTCCCGATTCTCACGGGAATTCCTCGCACCGCTCCACAACTGCTACTGACAAAGAACTGCGATGAGAAGTAGCGCGCCAGATTCGCTCCCTCAAGACTTATTTCGCTGCGAGCTACCGAGCAGCTTCAAGGAGCGGCGATTTCTAAATCGCCGACAGACGGTCCCGCGATGGCGGGACAAACCGCCGCTGCTTGCAGCGCGAGGCTTGCGCTTGAGCGCCTACGACTTAATTATGACACCGCTCTCGCCGCGTCTCATGCCTTCCTCTGCCAAATCCATTCTCATTACCGGCGGCGCCGGTTTTATCGGCTCCAACCTCGTCCTCACGCTCCAGGAACGAATGCCGGAAACGCGCCTGACCGTGATCGATGATTTCCGCTCGGGGGATTTCAAGAACCTCGCCGGCTACAAGGGCGATTTCGTCGCGCAAAATCTGGCGACGCTTGATTGGCAGGAACAGTTCGGCGACGCAAAATTCGACGCCATCTTCCACCTCGCGTCGATCACCGACACGACCTTGCACGATCAATTCATCCAGACGCACGACAACGTGGAGAGTTTTCGCCGGCTCCTGAATTTCGCGAAGCCGAACAAGACGCGCGTGGTCTATGCGTCGTCCGCTTCGACCTACGGCGCGGCGAGCGAGCCCAGCGTGGAAACGCACGGCGCCGCGCCCGCGAACGTTTACGCATTTTCGAAAGCGATGATGGACAACCTGGCGGAGCGCGCGGCGAAAGACGTCAGTGGCTGGATCATCATCGGCCTGCGTTACTTCAACGTTTACGGCCCGCGCGAAGGACACAAAGGAGGTCCCGCCAGCATGATTCTTCATCTCGCCCACCAGATGAAGGCCGGACAACGCCCGCGGATTTTCAAGCACGGCGACCAGAAACGGGATTTCGTTTACGTGAAAGACATCGTCGAGGGAAGCATGCGCGCCCTCGAGGCGAAAGGGAGCGGCATTTACAACCTCGGCAGCGGCCAGGCGCGGTCATTCAACGAGCTGGTCGAGGTGCTGAACCGCTCGTTAGGCACCGACTTCAAGCCGGATTACATCGAGAACCCGCACGCCCATTACCAGAATTTCACCCAGGCCGATTTGACGAGCGTACGGGAGAATCTCGGTTACGACCCGAAATACCCGCTTGAGACCGGCGTGGCCGATTACATGCGCTGGTTGTATCCCGCGTGACAGAACTTGCCCAAACGATGAAAGCCAAACGGCGGTCACAAAGCCCGGAAGAAATCAACGCCACGCTCGCGGCCAAAAAAGGTCCGGTCTCGAAATTCATCGCGAAAGGTTATCGTCACTTTAACGCGGCCGCGTTGCTCGACGCGGCGAAGGGGTACGAGACCCACCTCGCCGCCGGTGGCAAAATGCTGATGACGATCGCGGGCGCGATGTCGACCGCCGAGCTTGGCATTTCTTTGGCGGAGATGATCCGCCGCGACAAGGTGCATTTGATCGTCTGCACCGGCGCGAACCTCGAAGAGGATATTTTCAATCTCGTCGCGCACGATCACTACGAGCGGGTGCCGCACTACCGGCAGCTCACGCCACGTGACGAGCAAGAACTGCTCTCCCGGCACATGAATCGCGTGACCGACACGTGCATTCCGGAGATGGAGGCGATGCGGCGGATCGAGAAGGCGGTGCTCGAAGAGTGGATGGCGGCGGACCGGGCCGGAGAACATTATTTCCCACATGAGTTCATGTACAAGATTCTTCGCGGCGGGAAGCTGAAGAAGAGTTTTCAGATCGACCCGGAGCATTCCTGGATGATGGCGGCGTGCGAAAAAAATCTGCCGATCGTCGTCCCGGGCTGGGAGGATGCGACGCTCGGGAATATGTATGCGGCCGCAGTGATACGCGGCGACGTAAGGAACGTGCACACCGTGCGCACCGGCATCGAATACATGACCTGGCTCGCGGAGTACTACACGAAGAACGCGAAGAAGCTGCGCAACCGGGAAGGCTCAATCGGTTTTTTCCAGATCGGCGGCGGCATCGCCGGCGATTTCCCGATTTGCGTCGTCCCGATGCTGCACCAGGATCTTGGGCGCACCGGGGTGCCGCTGTGGGGTTATTTCTGCCAGATCAGCGATTCGACGACGAGCTACGGCAGCTACTCCGGCGCCGTGCCGAACGAGAAAATCACCTGGGGCAAGCTCGCGGCCTCAACGCCGAAGTTCGTGGTCGAAAGCGATGCCACGATTTGCGCGCCGCTGATCTTCGCCTGGGTGCTTGGGCAGTAACAAATACTGTAGCCGTCGCCCTGTGGGCGACGTGAGTGTTGCGACGCTTCTCCCGCGCTTCGCACAGCGAAGCGGCTACAGAAGAGGCGGAACAGCGACGCTATCCTTCCCAGAAAAATTTCGTGGGCCGCTCGATGTCTGGCGGGAGACTCTTGTGGACGGGACAATTGAGGGCGGCGTTTTCCAGCAACGCGCGCTGCGGCGTGCTGGCCGGCAGCGGAATGTGAACTTCGGACGGAAGTCCGACGATCCGCCGCGGCGCGTCCTTCGACATTTCCTTGCTCACGTTCACGGTCATTCCTTTCACATCCAGCCCATGCTCCTGTGCGGCCATCGCCAGGATCGTGCTCATGCAAGTGCCTAGCGCGGTCGCGACCAGATCAGTCGGCGAAAAGGATTCGCCTTTGCCCTTGTTATCCGTCGGCGCGTCGGTGGCGATTTTGGCGTGCGACGGACCGTGGACCGCGTCGCAATGCAGATCGCCTGTGTACTGGATGGAGATGTTAACCATTTTTGTGAAGATAAATTACCACAGACTTCGACAGATTTTAAATTCGAATGCTTTCACTGATTTCCCCCGGCAGCGGCCTCAACCGCAGTCCGCAGGTGCGCCATCGTTTCCTCCGAGCCGCTAAAGAGTCCTTCCGGGAATTTGTTATATTGCAATATATCAGTGTAAATCTTGTCGCCCTCGTTACGATTCAGCCCCAGACCCGCAAGGTACTGAAGGCGCAGGTCGCGATCGTAGTTAATCTGTGCGCCAGCTGTATAAGGCTTCAACTCTGAAGCGCGCCCCGCGTAATTCGCGAAAAGCTCTACCGCGGAAAAAATGCCGACTTCCTGGAGCGATTTCTTTATGGCGGCATATTCCGGCTGGTCCAACCTGGCTTGCCATTCGTCCACATCGAAGTGCGGGGGTTCGACTGTGCCCAACAAGACGGTGTCGTATCCGAGGCCTTTGTGGGTGTTGCCCAAGATGATCCCGTATGGGAACACCTCGAAGAACGATGCGATCTGGCTTTTGACGGCCTCTGGAGTGCTCTCATTGATATTCACCCAAATAGTGACCGCTGCGCCGGGATTGAGCTTCGATTTCGCGAGTTCGAAGAACTCTTTTGTGTAAAGCATCGCCGTCCCTTTGACCCAGGAATCAAGCAGATCGGCGGTGATCGCATCGAACTTCTCGTGGGTCGTCAGCAGGTAGTGACGCGCGTCGTCGATGACTACCTCGGTCTTCGGGTTTCTCACCACATTGAAGTTGTATTCCCCGAAATGTTCCGAAACAACCCGCGGCACCAGCGGCTCAATCTCAGCGATGACGAGATGCTCCACCCTCGGATCGATGCTCACTGCGCCGGCGGTAACGCCAGCGCCACAGCCAATGACGAGGACCTTCCTTGGTTCCCTGGGCGTTAGCGTCGTGAAATGCCCTAGCATGCGTTGCAAACGCATGTCTCGCGTGACACTCGAGGCCTGGACTTTGCCGGCGTTGTGATAAAGCAATCGCCGATCGTCGCCCCAGCGCGAGACCGCCACCGAAGAACTGAGTCCCTCGCCTACATAGAAAATGTCACCTTCGTGACCCAGCCAGATGGGGGCGAATCGACCATACGCAACGAGAATTCCGGGGAGTTTGGGCACGGTCGCTACCAGCAATGCCGAAAATCCGAGGGCGATCAGCAGCGATGCCGGCGCCATCCATCCTCTCGCCGACCACGTCCGCTTTGATGCGAACGCGATCGGTCCGAGCAGCAGCAACCCAGAGATTGCTGACAAGATGATGACGATCTGCTGCGCGCGCTGAGATCCAAACCAATAAACCAGCACCAGGCCCGACAAGAGCGAGCCAAAAATCGCGCCCACCGTGTTTGCTGCGTAGATCCCGCCGACGAGTCGTCCCGGGTCCTCGCCCTTCCGCGCTAACGACGCAACTGCCAGCGGAAAACTTGCGCCCCACAGAATCGGCCCGGCCAAGGCCGCCCAAAAACAACGCGCAAAATCGAGCTGAAAGTTTAGCCCGATGTTCGTCGGGATCCTAAGATCGATCGGCCAGTACGGCAGCGAACTCATAATCATGCAGGCGCTCCAGGCCATCGCGAGCACGTTTAGAAGCTGACACCAACCAAAGGCGACCCGCGGATTATCGATGGTTTTTGCCACCAGTGAGCCAATCCCGCTGCCAATGCCCAAGCCAACGAGAAACACCGCGAGAATGATGGAGAAAGTATAAGTCGAAGCGCCAAACAACAGACCCAGCAAACGCGTCCAGATAACTTCCGCCGACAGCGCGCAGAATCCCGAGAGCGCAATCGCGAAGTAAACCAACCTATCCGAGATGCCGAATTTCTGCGGGCGCGATTCGCCAGCCTGCGAATCATCTTCCTGGCTCGTCGCACTTGCGTTCGTTCGCGTTGCCAGGAGCAACGCAGCCCCGCCCACCAAAATGTTCAGAATAACCGCTACCAGAGTACTGACCGTCATGTTGTAGACGCGCAGCAGATAAAATCCCGCCAGCAAACAGCCCAGGACAGCGCCGGCAATATTTCCGGCATAAAAAAAGCCAAGCCACGACACCCCCGTTCGCGTCGTTTTCACCCATCGGGCGATTGCCGGAAGTGTCGCACCCATGGCCAGCGTCGGCGGTAACAGGCAAACAGCCGCGACAATTCCACGCAGCAGATATCCCGTCACTCCGTATCCCCCCCAGCTCGTGTAAACACGACCAACCAACGGCATTATCACGATGAGCAGCAGGCCGATTACACCGATGGATAATTCCAACACCGCGTAGACGCGCAGTGGATGCCGACCTGCGGAGACGACGCGCGGCAGCAGGAAACTTCCCAGGCACATGCCTCCCATAAATGTGCCGAGCAACACGGCCATCGAAACCGATGAAGAACCGACGAACAACTCCAGCATCTGGAACCAGACAATTTCGTAGATCAATGCCGCGCAGCCGCTGCCGACGAACAACAACAGCACCGCTGGCAACCAGCGATCGGCGGATCTGAAATCGTTCGTCTTGCCTGCTTCCATACCGGCCTTTCTATCGATGTACAGTCGAGTAGTGCAAGTTTGGGTCTGAGCGTCCCTTCGCGTGCTCGTGATCGTAATCGAAAACCCTCGATCACGAGCATGAGCACGAGCACGATTACGATTACGACGAAGGCGTTGTGATCGGCGGCGGCTGGATCTTGTCGGCGTGTTTCGCGAGCTCCTCGCGAAAGACTTTCGTCAGGCCGGCGTCGTGCAAGATAATCATGTCTGTGTCGTGCTTCCGGACGCCGTCGTTCTCCCACGATTCATTCCACCAGCAGAACCCGATCACCCCCGGCCAGCGCCCGGAAAATAAATCCTCCAGCGCGCTTTTCGCCCACTCACCTGCGTTCACTTTCGGATGGTGAATCTCGCAGCCGAACTCTGCGATCACGATCGGCTTTCCCGGCGCGACCTTGGTTAGCCGAGGATAAGCGGTCTGCATTTTGAACCGAAAGCTTTCGGTGCCGTCGACCGTACTCGGAGTCAGCGGGCCGTAGGCACTCAGCGCGACCCAATCGCAATAGTTCTCGCCCGGATAATAATTCTCGAAGCGGTTCCATTTCGCCTCCGGCTGATCGAGCCAGTTCACGTGCCAGACCCATTGGAGATTGATGGCCCCTTCCGCGCGCATCAGGTCCACGATGTGGCGCCAGGCGGCGGTAAAGCGCGCCGGTCCCGCGTTCGCGCCGCCGTTCCACTTTCCATTCCAGGAAAACCAGCTGCCGTTCGGTTCCGTCCCCCACTCCACCAGGACGGGCGACCCGAACTGCTTCGCGTCGCGCGCCCACGCTTTCAGATCTTCGTCGAACTGGCCGGCAATAATGTTCGCCAGCGTAAATAATTTCTCCGGCCGATTCTGTTCGCCATCCGAGCGCAGCATGAGACGGACGTACGGGACTTTCCCGAGCCCGCGGATCCAGTCGCAGGTCGGGCGCGGGAACTTTCGCGATTCAAACCAGTTATTGGAAAAGAAAACCCAGGCGATTTTGGTTCCAATCGCTTGCTCGAATTGGGTGACATCTTTCTCGGTAACGTCGTGCTCCGTGGGATCGTGCCCCGCTGCCGGTTCGTCGAAATAAACGCCCTGATACAACTTGCCCGCCGGCGGTCGGACAACCAATTCCGTTCCCCTGGCGCACGACGCTGCGACGAGAGCCAGAGCGACAGCACGGCCCAAAAGCATCGCCAAACCTAGCACATTCAAGGAGCGGCGATTTGCAATCGCCGACGCTGTAGCCGCGGCACTACAGGAAAAATGAAAGGGCGCCGCATCGCGGCGCCCTTCCGGAATTAGACTCGAAGGCCTCTTAGCTGGTCTTCGTCGCGTCGCGCAAAGCTTTGATGCGATCGTGCGCGTTTTTCACGTCCGTGTATTGCCGCGAGATTGTCTCGCGAACCGGCGCCGAAAGATCCTTATCTTCCATCGCCTTTTTGTATTCGTTCACCGCCGAATCTTCGCCGCGCTCGCATTCGGCGAGCACCGCGTGGTCGTCTCCGCTGGTGATCGCGGCCTTCAAATTGATCCAGGTCCGATGGAGCGCCCCGGAGGTACTGCCGCTATCTTCGGGATTGTGGTCGCCGAGCGAGATCGCCTCGTTCTGCAGTTCGCCGGCGAACTTGGAGCGTTGAAGCGAAAACTCACTGAAAAGCGATTTCATCCGCGAATCCTTGACGGCTTCAGCTGCTTGTTTAAAGCCTTCCTGCCCATCTTTGAGCGTTTCGATCAAGTCGTTGATCGTCGAGATAATTTCTTTTTGTTGACTCATATACAGGCAATACGGATTTCGCGGGAAATCAGATGCATTTTTCGGCGCAAAGTTGGCAGCGGAGCGGTTCGGCCTTACCTTTCAGGATGAACACAGAAGTTAAGGGGAAGGATCTGACGAAAGAAGCGCCGCGCAGTCCGCGGTTGCGCATTGGCGGCTACGCCATATTGGCCCGCACCTACGACAAATGCCGCGCGCTGCTTTGGGGCAACATCGGCGAATACCATTTCGATTGTCCGCTCGACAACATGCTTTTCGGTTTCAAAGGCGTGAAGGGCGACGATTTCAAAGCGGAAGTCGAGAAGGGTGCGACCGACGAGGAAATGGCGAAATGGCTTGATGCTCACGGCGAAAAGAAAACACCGGAGGAAGTGAAAGCCTGGAGCGACGAGGTCACGGCGACGAATCCGTATGACAATCCCGAGAAGCGCGAGTGGTTCGAGGAGCAGGTGAAGGTGCACGGACTCGATGCGGCAAAGACGACGCTCTTCGATTGGCTCGAGGTCGACGATAAGGCGAGCTACCAGCAAGCGGCGTAAAAAAAGGTGATCGAGCGCTCCGTCGCTCGATGACATCAAGATCCCTCGTTCCCAAGCTCCAGCTTGGGAACGCAATTGGATTTCAAAGCTCTAGCTTTGTCATCGTTGAGGAAGCAAGAGCTTCCAAGACACCCGCGTTCCCAAGCTGGAGCTTGGGAACGAGAACTTGCGGAGCGGACGCCGCAGCGCGGCGTCCCTACCAAGGCCGTACTACGCGCGAAATTCGTTTTAGAGATTGCATGGGCATCTCTCTGAAACCGCAGCACCTCAACCGCTACCGCCAGATCGCGTGGCTCTTCGTCAAGTACGGCCGCTCCGATCTGGTAAAAGACGCCGGCCTGGAGGAAACCCTCGAGGCCGAACAGCGCGTCACGCCAAAGGAAGCGGCGAAAGCCAGCGAGCTGGCGGACGATCTGGAAAAACTCGGTCCGACGTTCGTGAAGCTCGGTCAGCTTCTTTCCACTCGCGTCGAGTTGCTGCCGCGGGCCTACCTCGAAGCGCTCGCGCGTTTGCAGGACAAGGTCGAGCCATTCCCGTTCGACGAAGTCGAAAAGATCGTCACGTCGGAACTCGGCGTGCGGATGTCCAAAGCGTTCTCCGATTTCGAAGTCGCACCGATGGCGGCTGCTTCGTTAGGCCAGGTGCATCGGGCGCGGCTGCGGGATGGCCGGCAGGTCGCCGTGAAAGTGCAGCGACCAGGGATTCGCGACGCCATGCTGGAGGATCTCGATGCGCTCGATGAGATCGCGGAGTTCCTCGATAACCACACCGCGGCCGGGAAGCGCTACGAGTTTTGCCAGATGCTCGACCAATTCCGCAAAAGCCTTTTGCGCGAGCTCGATTACCGCCTGGAAGCTTCGAACCTCACCACCATCGGAAAGAACCTCACCGAGTTCGAACACATCGTCGTACCCGAGCCGATCGCCGATTACGTCACGTCGCGCGTGCTGACAATGCAGTACGTGCATGGCAAAAAAATCACCGACCTGAATCCCCTCGCCCGAATGGAATTCGATGGCGACGCCCTGGCCGAGGAACTTTTCCGCGCCTATCTCCAACAAATTTTGGTCGACGGTTTTTTCCACGCCGATCCGCACCCGGGCAATGTCTTCCTGACGGACGATTACCAAATAGCGCTCATCGACCTGGGCATGGTGGGCAAGATCATGCCGGGATTGCAGGAACAACTCCTGCAACTCCTGCTCGCCATCGCCGAAGGACGCGGGGACGACGCGGCCGATATCGCGATCAAGGTGGGTGATCGGAAAGAGGATTTCGCGGAAAAGGAATTCAAGCACGCCATCGCGGAGATCGTGGCCAGACAGCAGGGGGCCACCGTCGAGCAAATGCAAGTGGGACGCCTTGTCCTCGAAGTCACCCAGGTCGCCGGCGAAAGTGGAGTGCGCGTTCCAGCCGAGCTAACGATGCTCGGGAAGACGCTGCTCAACCTCGATCAGGTCGGCCGGACGATCGCGCCCGACTTCGATCCGAACGCTTCCATTCGTCGCAATGCCGCTCAGATCATGCAACAGCGGTTGTTGAAAAGCTTGTCGCCCGGAAATCTGTTCAGCGGCGTGCTCGAACTGAAGGACCTCGTTCAGCGCCTGCCGGCTCGGTTGAATAAAATCATCGACGCCATCGCGAACAACGAGATGAAGATTTCCGTGGACGCGATCGACGAGAAAACGCTCGTGGTCGGTTTCCAAAAAGTCGCGAATCGAATCACGGTGGGTTTGATCATCGCCGCTCTCATCGTCGGCGCCGCCATGATGATGCGGGTCGAGACTTCGTTCCGGATCTGGGGTTACCCCGGACTTGCGATTTTGCTTTTCCTCGCCGCCGCCGGCGCCGGTGTGTTTTTGCTCATCAACATTCTTTTCTACGACAAGGGGCAGGGCGACTAGGTGAGCTCTTCTGTAGCCGTCGCCCTGCGGGCGACGCGAGGTTGTTTCTGCACCAGCGATTCGCTCACGCTTCGCACAGCGAAGCGGCTACAGAAGATTGGCGACGGACGATTGAATGACAACGCCCATTGATCCCGGCGTCCGGATCGGCCACGTCCACCTGAAAGTGGCGGAAATCGAACGTTCGCTCGCGTTCTACTGCGGCGTGCTTGGCTTCGAGCTGATACAGCGATACGGCTCGCAAGCCGCGTTTGTCTCCGCCGGCGGCTACCACCACCACATCGGCCTCAACACTTGGGAGAGCTTCGGCGGTCCGCCGCCGCCGCCGAATTGCACCGGCTTGTTTCATCTCGCGATCCTTTATCCGACCCGGGCCACGCTCGCCGACGCGTTGCGAAGATTAATCGCCGCAAAGATCACGCTCGATGGCGCGAGCGATCATGGCGTGAGCGAAGCATTGTACCTGCGCGATCCCGACGAGAACGGTGTCGAGCTGTATTGGGATCGCCCGCGGGAATCGTGGCCACGCGGACCAAAAGGCGAGCTCGCCATGTTCACGCACCCGCTCGATCTCGACGACCTTTTGAGTCAATAAGCTACGTCTTCACGATCGGCGGGACGATATCTTCGGTCGGCCCCTCATCGACGCCATGCCGGAGCTTACTGTGGCGAACGCTGTAGCCGAAATAGATGCCCAGCCCCAGGACAAGCCAGACGAAAAACCGAATCCACGTCAGCACTGGCAGACTCAACATCAGCGCGATGCAGAAGATCACGCCAAGGATTGGGAACCACGGCACCAGCGGCACACGGAACGGTCGCGGCCGCCCTGCATCGGTCTTTCGCAAAATGATAACGCCCAAGCAAACCAGGATGAAAGCAAAGAGCGTCCCGATGTTTGTCAGATCGGCGAGATCGCCAATGTTTGTAACCATCGCGACCACTCCCACGACGATTCCGGTCCAAATCGTTGTCACATGCGGGGTGCGATAGCGGGGGTGGATTCGAGAAAAATA
This sequence comes from Verrucomicrobiota bacterium, assembly GCA_041167505.1. GTDB lineage: Bacteria > Verrucomicrobiota > Verrucomicrobiia > Chthoniobacterales > UBA10450 > AV80. The sequence goes on along the minus strand of JBEEHR010000047.1, from coordinate 121,416 downwards.
AGGTGGGAGCAAACCGTCCCGCGCCATCGCCATAAAAATCCGCGGCTGGCCGAGCTGGAAGACGAGCAGGACTGAAGTCATGCCCGCGAGCGCGCCCGCGCTGACCAGCGCCTGCGCCCAGCGCGTCCCGCCGAACGCCGTGGCGACGGCCGCGGGATCGCCGGCGTAAATCGTATACTTCTTCATTCCGGTCAGGACCGTTGACATCAACACGTAAAGCACCGTGCAAATAATCAGGCTCGCGATAATGCCGATCGGCATGTCGCGTTGCGGACGCCGGGTTTCTTCCGCGGTGGTCGAGACAGCGTCGAACCCGATGAAGGCAAAGAATACAATGGCCGCGCCGCTCATCACGCCCGTGAAACCATTCGGCATGTAAGGGTGCCAGTTGCCCGGGTTCACCATGAAACCGCCAAACGAAATGACAAACACGACGACCGCGACTTTTAGGATCACGATGGCCGTATTAGTCCTGGCGCTCTCCCGGATTCCGTAAATCAGCAAAATGGTCACGGCACCCACAATCAGCAGCGCGGGCAGATTAAATGCGATGTTGTGGCCCGCGATAACAGGTAACGCGGTCGAGGAATAACGGAGTAACGGTTCGCCGCCATCCTTAATTATTTGTGCGGCCGTGCCGTGATCGTTGACCAACCAAATCGGCAATTTGAGTCCGAAGGCACTGTCGCAAAGCTGCACAAAATAACCGGACCAACCGACCGCGACTGACATGTTCCCGACCGCGTATTCAAGGATCAAGTCCCAGCCGATGGTCCACGCGATGATCTCGCCGAGCGTCGCGTAGGAGTAGGTATAAGCCGATCCGGAAACGGGAATCATCGAGGCCAGTTCCGCATAACAAAGCGCCGCGAACGCGCATGCGACCGCGGCCACGATGAAGGAAATCGCGATTGCGGGGCCAGCGCCGGCGCGGCCGAGCAGGACCTCGCCGCCGGAGCACCAGGCCTGAATGAAATTCAGCACCGGAGTTTCCAGGCGGGACGAAAAGGTCTGGCCCGCCGCCGCGGTCCCCGTCATGGCGAAAATTCCTGAGCCGATGATCGCGCCGATCCCTATGCAGGTGAGATCGAAGGCGCCGAGCGTCCGTTTCATTTGCCGCTCCGGCTTCGCGGCTTCCTTCATGAGATGATCGGGACTTTTGGTTCTGAAAAGTTGCGAAGCCATTTCGTTCCTCGGTTGACGTTGTCCTGGAAGAATCGTGGCAGTGGAACGGAGCGAGGGTCAATCCTCAACTTTCTGGACTGTAGCCGCGGCGCTCAGTCGCCGCGCTCCAGTCGCCCGGTTCGCGGTGACTGAGCGCCGCGGCTACAGCATGGCGCGGAAGTAGCTCGAAAAACGGCATGCCTGTTTTCAGCGGCGCGAACCTCATCGGTGGATTGGTCTTCGGCTCCATCGGCTTCGTCGCGTTTGTTTACGGAAAACGAATGCACGTTTGGAAGCCGATGTTCCTCGGGCTCGCGCTGATGGCGTATCCGTATTTCGTCGAGAACGACATCGCGCTCTTCGCGATCGGGGCGGTGGGAACGGCAGCGCTGTTTCTGTTTCGCGATTAAGCGCCGAGCCTTTCTTCTGTAGCCGCTTCGCTGTGCGAAGCGTGAGTGCAAACGTGGCCGCAATCCCATGCCGCCCACAGGGCGGCGGCTACAGAAGAGGCCCGCCACGCGCTGTCGTCGCGCCCCTCTGTCGGCGCGCTCCCTTCGGCAGGCGCGGCGACTGAGCGCCGCGGCTACAGCGCTTGCTGAGCTGCGGCGTAACTGTTACATCCCGCATATGGGTCGCCAATGGTTGCACGCCAAACGAGAAGTCGCCGGGTTGAAAAAAGGCCAGGTGGTCGGCAAGCTCGTGAAAGAAATAATGGTCGCGGCGAAACTCGGCGGAGCCGAGCTGGCGGGAAATCCGCGCCTGGCCGCCGTGGTGGACAAGGCGCGCAAGGCCAACGTGACGCGCGACGTGGTCGAGCGCGCGATCAAGAAAGGGGCCGGCATTGGCGACGAGAAGCTCATCATGGAGCAGGTCGTCTTCGAAGGCTACGCGCCGAACAAGGTGCCGATCATCGTCGAGGTCCTGACCGACAACAACAACCGCACCGCGCCGGAGATTCGCGTTCTGTTCAAGAAAGGCGGCCAACTCGGCGCGCCGGGGAGCAACAAGTTTCTTTTCGATCACGTCGGGCTCGTCGATGCGCATCATGCCGATCCGAGCGCGGACATCGAAGCGGCGGCGATCGAGGGCGGCGCGCAGAACGTCGAGCCGTTTTCGCCAGCGCAGAACGACGATATCCCGGAGGGGACCGCCGGCGCGCGTTTCATCACCGAGCGCGGCGATCTGCACGCGGTTTCGCAATGGCTGGCCACGAATGGCTGGACGATCGTAACCAGCGAGCTGGGTTACATCGCCAAAAATTTTCCCGAGTTGGACGGCGAGCAACGTGCGCATACCGGCGAGTTCCTCCAAACGCTCGAAGACCACGACGACGTGCATCGTGTTTGGGCTGCGATCCGATGAACCCTGGATCCAATCTCCATGCAGGATGAAACATCACAGGCGGTTGTAGGCGATTCGGTCGCGGCCGCGCTCGAGGAAGGCCGCGGTGGCCGCAAACGGCGCTTCTGGCAAAGAAAACCGAAGAAGGAGACGGAGCCGCTCACCCATTGCGAGAACTGCGGAGAAGAATTGCGCGGTCGCTACTGCTCGAACTGCGGCCAGGCCGCGGTCAGTTATCACCGTTCTTTCCGGCACGTCGTTGTGGACGTGCTCGATTCATTTCTGAATTGGGACTCGAAATTCATCCGCTCTCTCGGCCTCCTTTTGTGGCGCCCTGGTTGGCTAACGAACCAATTCCTCCAAGGGAAACGCGTCCGCTTCGTTCATCCGCTCCGCCTCTACCTGTTGGTCAGTATCGCTTTCTTTCTTTGCGCACGGCTCATCCCGGTGAGCGACACCCGCAGTATCAAACGCGAAGACATGACCCCGGAGCAGCGCGTCGTTTTCGATGAGAAGATGGCGAAGCTCGCGGAGAAACAGAAAAAGAAACACTCGATATTCAACTTCACCACCGGCGATAAGAAAGCGGAACAACCGGCCGTGCCGACCCCGCCGCCACCCACGAAAAACGCGACGCCAATTGAGCAAACGTCACCGGTCGAAGCGCAACCCAGCGCCAGCCCTTCCGAGCTCGACGCCGCCATCAACGAAGCCATGAATGACGCGGCGGCCGAAAAGACGGGAGAAAAGCCAAAGAACCGGCCTCGCCTGACATTCGGAAACGACAAACATGCGGCGAAGTCGCCCTTCGAACTGTGGCTGCAACAGCGGTTCAAGGAGCAAATCGGCGAGAATGGCGAGCGGGGAAAACTGTTTCTGCAAACGCTCCGGAGCAATCTCTCCACGATGATGCTCTTCTGCATCCCGCTCTTCGCCTTCATCCTCAAGATTCTTTATCTGCGCCAAAAACGCTTCTACATCGAGCACCTGGTTTACGCGCTGAACATTCACGCGTTTTTTTATCTGGCCGCGATCCTGGTGGTCCTGATCTCCATGGGCCTGCATCAGGTGATCCCAGGCGCCCTGCAGGTTCTCCTGACCGTGCTGCTCTCGTTCCTGGTTTTCCTGCAGATTTTTCTCTCGATTCGTCGCGTTTACCGGCAGGGCTGGTTCATGAGTCTTTTTAAGTTCGGCTTCGGCGGATTCATCTATCTTTTCGTGATCGTCTTCGGGGTTGCCGCGACCGCGTTTGTGACGCTGGCGTTGCCGAGCTGATCTGAACGATCCGCTTCTGTAGCCGCTTCGCTGTGCGAAGCGCGAGCGTTGACTCCGCTGCAATATCGCTGTCGCGCTGCCCGCAGGGCAGCGGTTACAGAAGAAGCGCGCGCGCGCGCGCGAGCGCTTCGTCAATTCTCGCCACGTCTTTGCCGGCCCCTTGCGCGTTGTCGGGCCGCCCGCCGCCTTTGCCGCCAACGATGGGCGCGATCTCCTGGATCAACTTGTTCGCCTGAAACTGCGTAGTCAGTTCTTTTGGAACGGATGCGATCAGGGCTACGCGACCGTCCAGCGAACCCGCCAAAAAGATCGGTCCGCTGAAATGGGATTTGAGCGCGTCGACAACGCCCTGGAGCATCTTGCCATCCGCATCAGCCACCGAAGCGACAATTGCTTTCTCGGTTCCGTGCGCCGCGCGAAGTTCCTTCGCCAGCTCGGTCGCGCGACATTTCAAATCCGCGTCGGAAGCTTTCGCCTGTTGCTTCTGCCATTCGTGGACTTCGGCTTCGAGCTTTTCGAGTTGCGCTGATCGCTCGTCGATTTGTTTCAGCATCGCGGCCGTCTCCCCGTTCTCCGGAAAAGCGGACAATGGCGCGATCCCACTCTTCTTCCGAGCCAGCGTGTCGAACTTCTCCCGCTGCCGCGCCGCTTCCTCCTTCGCCCAATTCTTCGCCGCTTCCCCTGCCACCGCCTCGATTCGGCGAATCCCCGCCGCGATCGCTTCCTCCCTCACGATCCGGAACGATCCGATATCTCCCGTCGCGCGGACATGAGTCCCGCCGCACAGCTCCATCGAATAGCCGTTCAGCCCCTCTGGTTCGCCACCGATCTGCACCACGCGGACGAGATCGCCGTACTTATCGCCAAAGAATTGCTGGATATCCGAACGCTTCTTCGCTTCCGCATACGGAATCTCCTTCCAGGAAACCGGCGCGTTCTCCGCGATCTTTTCGTTCACCAGCTTCTCGACGCCGCGCTTTTGCTCCGCCGTCAGTGCCGTGCTCGAAAAATCGAATGTCAATTTCTCCGGCCCGACGTAACTCCCCTTCTGCGTCGCCTCCTTGTTCACCTTTTCGTGCAACGCCCAGTGCAAAACATGCGTGACCGTGTGATGCCGCTCGATCGCGTGCCGGCGCGCGGGCTCGAATTTCACGGTGACATGTTCACCCGCACGAGGCGGATCGTTTCCCTCGATCAAGTGGATCCAGGCGCCGCCGGCTTTTCTGGTGTCGGAAATCTTCCAGCGCCGATCGTCGGCCTGCATCTCGCCTGTATCGCCGACTTGCCCGCCCATCTCGGCGTAACAAACCGAGTTATCTAGCACGACCGCGATTTTTTCATTCGCCGCCGTCACGGCCACTACATCGGCGCCGGTATAATCGTGATCATAGCCAAGAAAATTCGTGATTACGCTACCGTCCGGTGTCGAAAGCTCGATCGCGGTCTTTTTCTGCGCGGCGCGCGCCCGCGACCGCTGTTCACCCATCAGGCTTTCGAAACTTTGCTTGTCGATACTCAAGCCTCGCTCCCGCCCCATCAGCTCGGTGAGATCGAAAGGAAATCCCTGTTCGTCGTAGAGCCGAAAGGCGAATGCGCCCGAAATCACTCGTGACGTAAATGCGCCCAAACGGGAAATCTCGCTTTCGAAAAGGGCGATCCCTTTATCGAGCGTCTTGTTAAATCCCTCCTCTTCGCGGCGTAGCGTGTCCTTGATCGGGTTCTGCTTGGCGCGCACTTCCGGGAATACGTCGCCCATCGTCTGCGCGAGGACATCGACCAGGCCATAGAAAAATGGCTCGTGAAATCCGAGGGTGCGACCGTAACGAACGGCGCGTCGCAGGATGCGACGCAGGACGTAGCCGCGTCCTTCGTTGCTCGGCTGGATTCCATCGGCAATCGCGAAGCTCAACGTGCGGATGTGATCGGCGATGACACGGAAGGCGATGTCGATCTTCTCTTGCTCGCCATCTTTTCGTAGGGCGGCTGTGTCAGCCGCCGGCGTCTCACCGAGAAGCCCTAAAATGGGAAGCGTGGAGCGGTATTTTTTCCCGCTCAGTTTCTCCAATTCGTCGAAGATCGGGCGGAAAACATCGGTCTCATAGTTCGAGACGAGGCCGGTGAAATCGGTGAAATTTTTTGTGCCCTGGATCATCGCGGTGATGCGCTCCAGGCCCATGCCGGTATCGACGTGCCGTTGCGGCAGCGGCGAGAAGGTTCCGTCCACGTTCGCGTTGAACTGGATGAAAACGAGATTCCAAATCTCGATGCAGCGCGCATCGCCGGCATTGACCAGCGAGCCTTTCGTGTCGCCGGCCGGTGTGAGATCGACGTGTAATTCCGAGCACGGACCGCATGGGCCGGTGTCGCCCATCATCCAAAAATTGTCCTTCTTGTTGCCGTCGACAACGTGCACGGCTGGATCGAGGCCCGCTTTCTCGAACAACCGCGCCCAATGATCGTGTGCTTCCTGGTCGAACTCGCTCGGCTCGCCGGGGCCCGGTCTGTAAACGGTCGCGTAGAGCCGCGACGCCGGCAGCTTCCAGCGTTCCACCACCAGTTCCCAAGCCCAATCGATCGCCTTCTTCTTGAAATAATCGCCGAAGCTCCAGTTGCCGAGCATCTCGAAAAATGTGTGGTGATACGTGTCGAGCCCGACGTCATCCAGATCGTTATGTTTTCCGCCCGCCCGGATGCACTTCTGGGTGTCGGCCACGCGCGGCGGATTCCACGACGGCTTTTGTTGCCCGAGAAAGATCGGGACGAACTGGTTCATCCCCGCGTTCGTGAAAAGCAGGTTCGGCGAATCCGGCAACAGCGACGCCGACGGCACGATGCTGTGCTCTTTCTCGCGAAAGAAATCGAGAAAGGATTGGCGGATTTCGGCGGCGGTCATGCGGAATGATGTTAGCGCGCTCTATAGCGGCGGTCTATGACCGCCGAATTGGAGGGACGCCCGCTGTGGCGTCCCATTATTTTTGGGACGGACAGCGCCCGTCCCTCCAGGCAGCTACTTCCTCTCTTCGTCGAGCTTCGCTTTGACCGCCGTCTCGATCTCTTCGTACAGCGCAGGATCGTTCTTCAACGCGTCTTTGCCGGCGTCGCGGCCCTGCGCGAGCTGCGTGCCTTTGTAGCTGAGCCAGGAACCGCGTTTCTCGATGATCTGCTTCTCGAGCGCGAGGTCGAGGAGCGCACCGGTCGAGGAAATGCCCTCGTTATACATGATGTCGAACTCGGCTTCGGTGAACGGGGGCGCGACTTTGTTCTTCACCACTTTGACGCGCGTCCGGTTGCCGGTGACGACGCCATCGGTCTGTTTGATCGCGCCGATGCGGCGAATATCGATGCGCACGCTGGCGTAGAATTTCAATGCCTTGCCGCCGGGCGTTGTCTCCGGATTGCCGAACATGACGCCGATCTTTTCGCGGATCTGATTGGTAAAAACGCAGCACGTCCGCGCCTTCGAAATCAGCGAGGTCAATTTGCGCATCGCGGCGCTCATCAAGCGCGCTTGGGCGCCGACGGTGGAGTCGCCGATCTCGCCCTCAAGTTCCTGTTTCGTCACCAGGGCCGCGACGGAATCGAGGACGATGACGTCGAGCGCGTTTGAACGCACGAGCGTTTCGACAATCCGAAGCGCTTCTTCGCCGGAGCTGGGCTGCGAGACGAGCAAGTCGTCCATGTTGACCCCGAGACGACGCGCGTATTGCGGGTCGAGGGCATGCTCGACATCGATGAACGCCGCCAGGCCGCCGCGTTTCTGGGCCTGGGCGATGACGGTGAGCGTGAGCGTGGTTTTGCCGGACGATTCCGGTCCATAAACTTCGACCACGCGACCCCGCGGAAAGCCACCGACGCCAAGGGCGCGATCGATCAAAATATTTCCGGTGGGGATAACGTCGATGTCGACAATCGTCGCGTCGCCAAGCCTCATGATGGCGCCGTCGCCGTAGTCCTTCGCAATCTGCTGGAGGGCGAGATCGAGGTTCTTGTTGCGGGCCGTGATGACTTTGTCTTCGGCAGTTTTCTCTTCAGTTTTTGTAGCCATAGGAGGGGTTCTCTAAGTACGTGCGGTCGCGGACTTCGCCAAGTAGAAAAGCCAACAATTCGATTCCCAAGCTCTAAAGACTGGCCAAACGGCTCGGAATGACGGGCCCCGACGATTGCGTTCGAGACCGGGCGGCGATATCTCTGCGAGGGATGGCGAGCTCAAATCTGGACCAGCGATTCATGCGAGCGGCTCTTGTTGAAGCGCGACGCGGTCTTGGCCTAACGAGTCCAAACCCGGCCGTGGGAGCCGTGCTCGTGATCGCCGGCAAAGTTTTGGCCCGCGGCCATCATCGTCGCGCCGGCGCACCCCACGCCGAAGTCGAATGTCTGGCCCGGTCCGGTCGGACGGTGCCGAAGAGCGCTACTTTATATGTGACGCTCGAACCGTGCTCGACGACTGGAAAAACCGGGCCCTGCACGACCGCGATCATCGAAGCCGGGGTGAAGAAAGTGGTCGTGGGCGCACTCGATCCAAACCCGAAGCACGCGGGCCGCGGAATCGATCGGCTCAAGAAAGGTGGGATTGATGTCCAGGTGGGCGTTTTGGCGGAGGAGTGCTCTGAGCTGAACGAAATTTACAACAAATGGATTCAGACCGCGATCCCGTTTGTCATCGCGAAATGCGGCATGAGCCTCGATGGTCGGCTGACCGCTCCCCCAACGGAAAGCCAATGGCTCACTTCCGGCGCGTCGCGCAAAGATGCTCACCGCCTGCGGGCCCGAGTCGATGCCATCCTGGTCGGCGCTAAAACGATTCGAGCGGACGATCCGCGACTGACCGTGCGCGGCCAGCCGGACGCGAAACAGCCGTGGCGCATCGTCCTTTCCCACTCGGGAAAACTGCCCGGCCGGGCGCGAATCTTTACCGATCGTTTCGCGGCGCGCACCCTCGTTTACCGCCAAATCCAACTCGATGTTCTCCTGCGCGAACTGGGCGCAAAAGAAATCACCAGTGTTTTGATCGAAGGAGGCGGCGAAGTTCTCGGTCAGGCTTTGGATCGCGGTCTGATCGACAAGGTCCAGATTTATGTTGCCCCAGTTTTGACCGGCGGCCCCTCAATCGCCTTCGCAGGAAACGGCGCGGGGTCTACCTCGGCTGCGCCGCGCCTGAGCCGGGTTCGCTATGAGAAAAGTGACGTGGACCTGTGCGTGACCGGTTATCCACTTTATCGAGATAAAGCCGAATAATCTTCGAGAACCGTGCGTCTAAATTCGTGTTAAATTGGCAGTAACGTTAACGGAGGAAACATTATGAACTGGAAAAAATATCTTTTGATCGCGCTGGCGGTCGGCGCTTTTGGGTTCGCGGCGGTGCCGCGGAGTGAGGCTCGAGTCTCGGTGGGAATCGGTCTCGGCTTTCCGTTTGGATACAGCAACTACGGATACGGTTATCCGTATGGTTACGGCTACGGTTATTCCCGTGCTTATCCGTACGACTATTACGGATATCCGCGCGAGGTCATCTATGTGGGGCCTCGCCACCGCCGGCACTATGTGCGCCGGGCCAATTATCGATATCAGCGCGCCTCTTATCGCCGCAACTACTAAGCTAACCGCGAAACGCGGGTTTTTGATTGAGCTGGCCGGGCGATCCCTGGCCAGCTCTTTTTTTTTCCAATTAGAGAAGGACGGTGTCGTCCAGTGAATTGCTGTCGTCGGAGGCGAACAGATCGTCGAGGTCCGTGATCAAATCACCGTCTTGAGCTTCGGACATTGCCACAGAGTCTCCGCCGGGATCGGAATGACTTTGCTTCGGCATCTGAACGCGAAGGGAAAACGCGGCGATAATGGCCACGGCAACGCCGGCCGCCGGCACCGCCCAGCGCAGATGCCACCAGGGGCGAGCGGGTGCCTCCCCTCGGGCTTCGCGAATTTTCCGGACGACGTTCCGGGCAAAGAAGGGCGAGACCTTCGGCTCAGCCGAATGACCGAGCAGGTCCCAAAGTTTCTCGTCTTCTTCGCGTTTCATAGCGGTAATTGAACTCCGTTCTACGGAGAAAGTTGCAGGTCCGAAGGGGTGAAAGGCAAGCTTATGTTTCCGCGGCTTCGAGGAAACCTTCCAGCTGCCGGATCCGCGTCGGATGCCGCATCTTGCGGAGCGCCTTCGCCTCGATCTGCCGAATGCGCTCGCGGGTCACGCGAAACTGCCGGCCGACTTCTTCCAACGTCCGGCTGTAGCCATCCACCAAACCAAAACGCTGCTCGAGCACCTGCCGCTCGCGATCCGTCAAGGTCTCCAGGACATCCTTGATCTTCTCCTTCAGGAGCACGATCGCCGTCATGTCGCTGGGATTTTCGGCGCCCTTGTCTTCGATGAAATCGCCGAAGTTCGTCTCCTCGCTTTCGCCGACCGGCGATTGCAAGGAGATCGGCTGCTGCGCCATCTTCAACACCGCCCGCACCCGATCGACCGGCAGCAAAATTTCCTCCGCCACTTCCTCCGGAGTCGGCTCGCGCCCGTATTCCTGGACGAGCTGCTTCTGCACGCGCATCAACTTATTGATCGTCTCGATCATGTGCACAGGGATGCGAATCGTCCGGGCCTGGTCGGCGATCGAGCGCGTGATGGCCTGCCGGATCCACCACGTCGCGTAGGTCGAAAATTTATACCCGCGCCGATATTCGAATTTCTCCACGGCCTTCATCAGGCCCATGTTCCCTTCCTGGATCAGGTCGAGGAACGAGAGGCCGCGATTCGTGTATTTCTTCGCGATGGAAATGACGAGGCGCAGGTTGGCCTCCACCATCTCCGTCTTGGCGCGGAGCGCTTTGTGCAGCCAACTCTTCAATGCACGATATTGCTCGGTGTATTCCTCGAGCGAAAGCCAGAGCGAGTTTTCCAGATCCCGCGTCTTGATCCCCAGCGGCGACCGAGCGCCGTTATCGCGCGGATGTTTGCTGATCTCGCCCTGCAAATGAGTCAGTGCCTGGAACCGCTCGTCCGCGAGATTGACGAATTCCTCGGTCACCTTCTGTTTGAAATAGAATTTCGGGTAGAGTTTTTGCAATGCCGTGACCGCCTTCTGGAATGTCTTCGCCTTCCGCGGATCGCGCCGGGCGGGGCCGTGCAAAATGTGCCCGTACTGCTGGCGAATCGAAGCACTCAGTTTCTCCACCTGCTTGCAGAGCCGCGGCAGCAACTTCATGTAGCGCTCGCGGCTCTCGATTTTCTTGTCGAGAATCACGCGATCGAATCGTTCCCCGCCTTCGGTGAGTTTCTGGGCAAGATCGAGGTGCGCCTGGGAGATGAATCCGAAGCGATTGATCAGCCGCTGCACCATGATCTCGGCTTCCTCGATGCGCTTCGAAATTTCGACTTCCTGTTCGCGCGTCAGCAAGGGCACCTGGCCCATTTGCTTGAGATACATCCGCACCGGATCGTCGAGGATATCGAGCTTCGGCTCCGGTTTTTCCTCCTCTTCGTCGTCGGCTTCCTTCTTGACGTCTTTGTAGCGATCAACCTCGGAGGCTTCGATGATGTCGATCTCCATCCGGCGCAACCGCGTGAGGATGGCGTCGAGCTCATCCGCATCGCTGATATCCGGCGGCAGGGCCTCGTTGAGATCGTCGAAGGTGAGGTAGCCTTGTTCCTTCGCCAGCTTGATCAGCTCGCGGATGCGCGTCTGGACATCGCCGGGCGCAGTCGGCGGCAAAATAATATCTTCCGCGTCGGAATCTTCGGCACCGTTCAAGGCCTTCGCCGGCGGAGTCTGTCGCGACGACTTCTTCTTCGAGCCAGAACTCTTGCGCGCAGCCGATCGTTTCGGCGTTTTGGGCGAAGACTTCTCGCGTTTCGCCTTTGGCTTTTGCGCGTTAGGCCGTTTGGCTTTGGCGGGCTTTTTAGCCCCGCGTCGCGCCTGTTTTCTCGAATGAGTTGCCAAAGGTTGTGTGCTTTAGAGGTATTGCTGTTTTCGAGCCGGCTTTCGCTCGACCTACTGCCCCCTCAGCGACAGTTTTCAGTTGTCGAGCACGCGGGCAGACGAAAACGCGGAAACGTCGCGGAGTTGCTCCGTGAGGTCAAGAATTTGTTTCTGTAAATTGACCGCTTCGCCCGTGGTCAGGCGCGGGAGCTTCATCCGGCCTTCGGCGATCTGAAGTTGGCGGCGCAACGCGGCCTGGCGCAGCCCGTTCCACCAGCCTTGGGCCACCTCGAGGGCGTTCGGCGGCATTCTCTGGAGCAGCCAGGAAGAGACGAGTGCCTCTTCGCCCGAGCTCAGGCCGGACATGAAGGCGTTCAGCGAGGCCGGATCATCCGGGCGCAGGTCGCTTTCCAAAATGCGGCCGAGGATTTGCGCATCCGGCGTGAGGGAAAGCATCTCGCGCCAATCCTGGGCGAGAAGAAACTGTCGCGCTTCTTCGTGGCGCAACGCCAGCACGCAGAGCATCGCGATATCGTGTCGAGGCGGCGGCACTACTTCCGGACGCGCTTCGCCGTCATCCGTCGAGAACCGTTCACGGCCCGGTTTGCTGAGCAGCCGTTCGAAATCCGTTCGCGGCACTCCGATCCGCGCGCTGGCGCGGTTCGCCACTTCTCCGCGCATCACCGGGTCCTGGACGCGGCCGATCGTCTCGGCCAGCTTCCGCGCGACCTGCATCTTGGCGCCGAGGGAATCCAAATCCGTCGCGCTTGTTTCGCGTTCGATCCACCAATCGAAAAAGTCGCGAGCAGTAGCTACCTGTTTTTCAAATTCCTCCCGGCCCTTCGTGCGCACCATCGAATCGGGATCTTCGCCGGCCGGCATTTCGGCGACGCGCACCACGAGATTGTTCTGAAGCAATGCATCGAGCGAACGCTCCGCTGCCTTCTGCCCGGCCGCGTCTGCGTCGAAACAGAGAACTACTTCGCTGACGAACCGCTTCAGGATTCGCGCCTGGTTTTCCGTGAACGCGGTACCCTGCGGCGCGACGACATTCGTGATCCCGGCCTCGAACAACGTGATCAAGTCGAGCTGCCCTTCACAAACAATCGCGCAATCCGCCTCGATCAGTCCCCGCTTCGTCTTGTGCAGACCGAAAAGCACGCGTCCTTTTCGAAACAATGGTGTCTCCGGCGAGTTCACGTATTTCGCGGCCTCGGCTTTGCTGTCCAGAATGCGCCCGCTGAACGCGATCACTTCGCCCACGTCGTTGTGGATCGGGAACATGATCCGGTTCCGGAACCGATCGTAACCTTTGTCCTCGCCCGCGCTTTCATCCCGCCGCGTAACGAGGCCACTCTCGAGCAACAACCGCTGTTGATAACCGCGCTCGAGCGCCCAGTTCAGAAAAGCGTCCCAGCTCTCCGGCGCGAAACCGATCTGCCAGTCCTTCGCGATCCGACGATCGATTCCGCGCCCTTTTAAATACTCGCGCGCCGGTGCGCCGACCTTCGACTTCACCAGGTTTTCGTGAAACCACTCGGCCGCCTCCGCGTGCAACTGAAGCAGGGTGCGGCGAGTCTCGTGTTGCCGGTCGTCTTCTCCCGTGCTCGAACCGCGTTCTTCGATCACCGGAATTCCCACGCGCGTCGCGAGCTTCTTCACCGCCGCCGGGAAATCGAGATGCTCGTAATCCATCACGAACCGGAAAACGCTGCCGCCCGCGCCGCATCCAAAACAATGAAACGTCTGCCGCGACGGACTTACCGTGAACGACGGCGTCTTCTCCTGGTGAAACGGGCAGAGCGCCTTGAACGTCGTGCCCGCGCGCTTGAGCGGAAAATAAGTCCCGATCACTTCCACGATATCGTTCGCGGCCGCGATCTGCTCAATGGTTTGTGTCGGGATCGTTCCCATGCGCGTTTACTTTTCGCTCGTGTTGCCGCCGGTCGCGATTCAAATTAAGCCAGAAGCGATTCTTTGATGAGAATATTGTTCCGGCTTCTGCCATTACTCCTGAGTCTGACCGCGATCACGCCGGCCGCGCACGCGCGCGAAGTCGTGCGGAAGGGCGACACCGTTGTGGTCGAGCTCAGCGGAGAGATTTCGCCGCCGATGCATTTGTTTCTGCGCCGGGCGATCAAGGCCGCGGAAAGTGCCGGCGCGGGCGCGATCGTCATCGAGATGAATACCTATGGCGGCCGGCTCGATTCCGCGGGCGACATTGCCGGGGCGCTCAACCGCACGACGATCCCGACCTACACTTTCATCAACACCAACGCTGGTTCCGCCGGCGCGCTCATCGCCCTGGCCACCCGCCATATCTACATGTCGCCGGTAAGCGCAATTGGCGCCGCCGCACCTGTGCTCTCGACCGGTGCCGACCTGCCCGCGACGGAGAAGGAGAAGACGCTTTCGTATTGGTCGGCGCTAGTCCGCAATTCCGCCACGCGCAACAGCCACAACCCCGACATCGGTGAAGCGTTCATGGACAATCAGAAGGAAGTGAAGATCGGCGACCGCGTCGTGCATCCGAAAGGGACGCTGCTGACCTTGAACGCGCAGGAAGCGACCGAGCTGATCAACGGCAAGCCTCTCCTCGCCGATGGGCTCGCCGATTCCGTCGCCGATCTCGCGAAGAAAGCCGGGCTCAAGGGCAACCTCGTCGCGCTCGATCCCAGCGGCTTCGAGCGCCTCGCCTTCTGGATCACCGCGCTCGCGCCCTTGCTGCTGTTGCTCGGAATCATCTGCGCCTATCTCGAATTCAAAATGCCGGGCGTTAGCATGCCGGGGATCATCGCCGCGATCTGTTTCGCGCTTTTCTTTGCCGGCCATTACCTGGCCGGGCTCGCGGGGTGGGAAGTCGTCGCCCTCTTCGTTCTCGGAGTGGTTTTCGTTTTGGTCGAAATTCTTTTCTTCGCCCACTCGACGATTGTCTTCGGCGTGATCGGCGTCTTTCTCATGCTGGGCTCGCTGCTTTGGGCCATGATCGATCGTTATCCCGGCGAGACATTTTTTCCGACTGGCGACATGCTCGCGATCCCGTTGCGCAATCTCTTTTTCTCGCTCGTTGCCGCGGTCGTCGTCATCATGGTCCTCGCCCGTTATCTTCCGAAGACCAATCTCTACCGTCGCTTCGCGCTCATGACGACGAATCCGCCCGGCCCGTCACTCGCCGGCGTCCCGCGCGAATTTGCCACCGCGCTCGACGTGACGCCCGGGATGCAGGGCACCGCCCAGACGACGTTGCGGCCCAGCGGCAAGGCGCGCTTCGCCGATCATGTCATCGACGTTGTCACCGGCGGCGAATTCATCTCCGCGGAGACACCCATCACCGTCGTTCAAAAAGACGGGATGCGCGTTGTCGTGAAGGCGCTGGGCTAATTGGCTTTGGAGGCGGGGCGCCCTCGCCCCGCTGAGAGTGAGCCACGCTTCCCAAAACGGCCTGAGGGCAGGCCGTCTCTCCAGAACTAGCCGCCGGCGACAACGCGCACAAACTCGATGCGATCGCCTTCCGCGAGTTTTCGCTCAGGCCATTCGCGCAGGTGAAGCGCAACGGTGTTGTGCTCGATCAGGACACTGTTGGGCTGCAAGCCGTAATGTTTCGCCAGCTCGTCCACATTCGTTAGGCCATTGATCTCGGCGCGCTCGCCGTTTACCCAAACGTTCATCGCGCCACCAGGCTGGCATCCCAGTCTTTCCAGACCGGCTCGAATCCGCGCTGCCGCAAGGCTTCCGCGACGTCGGCCGGCGACCGGGCGTCGCTAATCTCAAATTGACCCGTGGCCAGCATATCTTCGCCGTTTTCGAATTCCGGCGCGACGATCCGCCCTCGCACCGTGCGGTGCAGGTCCTCAGCCCCCTGGCCGGTATAGCCGCCCGGCTCCGTGTGACTGCCCGCGCTCATCAGCGTCACGCCGAGCGGAGCGAGCGCATCGCGCAAGGCCGCGCGTTCGCGCGTGCTCAGCACGATCCCGACTTCCGGAAACGTGATGCGAAAGGCGCAGATCAATTGCGCCAGCTCGCGATCCGTCATCGAGAACGGCGGATGAAATTCTCCCGCTGCCGGCCGCAGCCGCGGCAGGCTGACGGTGATTTGCGCCTGCCAGCAATGTTTCAGCAAATACTCCGCGTGCGCGGCGAGGCTGAGCGCTTCCTCCTGCCAGCGGCACAGACCGAACAACGCGCCAATTCCCAATCGGCGAAATCCCGCACCGTATCCGCGCTGGGCGCAATCGAGCCGCCAGTTGAAATCGCGTTTCGGTCCCGACGTGTGGAGCTCCGCGTACGTTTCCCGGTTGTAGGTTTCCTGGTAAACCACGAGACCTTCCGCGCCAGCTTCAACGATCGGAACATAGTCCGCCGCGTCCATCGGCCCGACCTCAATCGAGATCGACGAGAACTCCGGCGCCAGCGCTCGGACGCAATCCGCCAGATAACCTTGGCTGATGAACTTCGGATGTTCGCCCGCGACGAGGAGCACCTGCCGGAACCCTTCCTTCGACAGGTGCCGGCCTTCGGCCACCACCTGGTCGACGCTGAGCGTCACGCGCAGGATCGGATTGTCGCGGGAGAAACCGCAGTAGCTGCAATTGTTGATGCACTCGTTCGAAAGATAGAGCGGCGCGAAGAGCCGCATCGTCCGCCCGAAATTCTGGAGCGTTAGCGCGTGCGCCTGTTGCGCCAACGTTTCCAGCTCCGCGTCCGACTTCGCGGAAATCAACGCCTCGAATCGCCGGAGAAGCGGAGATTTTTGCAGCGGCAAATTATCCAGGGCTTGCGCGAACGACATCGCGCCAATTTCGCTCGCCAGTCCGGTTTCGCAATCAACCCGCATCCCGGACTTCTGAGTTCTCCGTTTTCTACTTCCCGCGTTCCACTTTCCCTTCCCACGCCATCAGCGCTTTTTCCACGTCGTCGCCGTTGGCTTTCAGCCAGGCATTCGCCTGTTCGTTTGCCTTCTCGCCGTAGAAGCGGTGGGAATAAACAAACGAGTGTCCTTTCTTCTCCACGAGCTTGAAACGGGCGAAGGCGATCTCGACGAATGCGGGCCGGGCAAACATCACGGAGATAAAATGCTCCGCGGGCCGATCGTTCGTCGCCGGCTCAGAACGAGTTTTAAGAATCTTGCCCTGGTGGCTTCGGTAATTTCCCAGCACCGCGTTCGCCGTCCCCGCCATCTTTTCCCCATCATCCACGCCCGGGTAAGCGTTGAGGGTGATCATGTCCGACCAATGATCCAGGTCCCCCTGTTTATCTGGCGTGAACTCATTCTGATTGTCCTTCGACCAGCGATGAAAATAGTTCACCTGCCGGAACTGGAACGCCGGCGTCTTCGAATCTTCCGCGGCCGCGCTCAGTGTCAGGGTCGCCGCGACCGTCGCCGCGCTTAGCAAAAGGAGAGATCGTTGAAAGCGCATGCGCAGCGGGGTGTGCCCTCCGACTTTCGACCTCCGACCTCCGGCTGTTACCGCAACCGGAGCGCTTCGATCACCCCTCGACTGATGCCGCCGGTGACCGCGAGGCCGTGGTCGCGCTGATAACGGCGCAACGCCTTCTGGGTCGCATTGCCGAGCCGTCCGTCGATCGGGCCGTCGTAATATCCTTCGCGAGCCAGGGCGCTCTGGACATCGCTCAGGCGCGAGCCGGGGTCATAGTCCTGCTGGTTGGTGTAGGTCGCGGGCTCGTACTGATCCGATGCGTAGCTGTCGTCGTAATAGGTCGAGTCATAGTAGCCGTCGTACGGATAGTAACCGTAGCCATACCCATACGGATACCCAAAGAACGGCTCGTAAATTACCCAGACGTTGTTACGAAAATGGCAGCGCCGCCCATTCCACCAATGATCGCGGCTGCGGTCCCAATTCCGGCGCCAGTTCGCGCTGCGTTGGGCGAACACGCGTTCCCGGCCGCTGTTTAAACCCTGAGCGCGACTTCTCGGGATACGACCGGCCGCCAGCCGGGCGTTCGCCTGCGAGGAAGTCCGCGTGTTGAAGGCCTCCGTCCGGTTGCCCGAGAAACGGGCGCGATTCGCGGCATACGTCGGATTCCGAAAATCCGAGCGCGGAGAAACGCGCGGCCCGGCCGCCGTATAGCTGCGATTCTGGAACCGCTGCGCCGAATAGAAACGCGCCGACCCATTAGAAAAACTCCGGCTCGGCCCCGAGAATTGACGAGCTGGCGCCGAATAGTGCGGCGCGGAGTAGTGCGGCGCCGAACTGAAAGAATGCGTGCTTGAACGAGACCCCGCGTTTGCCGGTTGCTGCAGACTCACACACGCCCCAACTGCGATACCAAAAGCCAAAATCTTTTTCATTCTAATACGCCCCCCGCGCTGGAGGAATTTAGCAGGTGAGTCGCGTGACGGAAAGCCAAATCGTACTGCGCTTCACGTCGAGCAATCGGCCAGATCGCCACGGCGAGCCCGCCGCTTCCCTGAATGCAACCGGAGTCTTGCCCCTACAGACTGCCTAGTTTGCCGCGAGGCGAGAGGCTCTGCCGCGCGATTCGAGTTTTGCCTTTGCAACCGCAGAACCCAGTCGTGCGTTCGCTACTTCGATCTTCGTGCCGACGCCGACCGCGGCGAAGAGCTGCGTGACGTCGCGCGAGCGCATCCGGATGCAACCGTAACTCGCCGGCCGTCCGATGAGCCGCTCCTCGGGCGTTCCATGAATGTAGATGTTGCGCGCGAAGGCGCGGGCGTTGCGTTTTTCCAGACCGCGCAGCCAAAGGATACGCGTCACGATGGGATCGCGTCCCGGCGCGTTGGGCCGGAGAATCTCACCGGTGGGTTTTCGTGATTTAAAGACAGTACCAAGAGGCGCATTGCCCCCGATTTTCGAAGCGATCGCCATCGTCCCGAGCGGTGTGGCGTAACTGCCCGAGCCATCCCCGAGCCCGAACTTCGAGGTCGAGACCGGGAACCGTGCGACGACAACGCCATCATCGATTAGCGCGAGCGTTTGGTCGGGGACGCTCACTACGATGGATGGCGTTGCCATGGCCGGAACGGGGCTAACAATCGCCACGGTCAAACAAAGCAACGGCATGCTGAATTGGAGAAGCCTCATGCAGCTGCTGATAAAGCGGGCTTCATGCCAACCGCGAAACGCCGACTACGATCAGAGGTCAGAAAACTCGGCTGGGCATCCCCTTACTCACGGGCGATACTCCCCGCCCATGGCTCGGCTGACGAAGGATCTTCATCTCGCGCGCTACCGAATCGACTGCCCGAAGGAATTTCGCCTAAAAGACTTTGATCCCGGCGACACGGGCAAGATTCAGTCGAAAGAAGGCGTCGCAAAGCAGCTCGAGGAAGGCGTGGAGACGATCTGCGAATTGCAGGAGCGCCTCTATGCCCAGGCCGAATGGTCGTTGCTCCTCGTCTTCCAGGCGATGGATACCGCGGGCAAAGACGCCACCATCAAGCACGTGCTTTCCGGCGTGAATCCGCAGGGCTGCCGGGTCACTTCCTTCAAGGTGCCGAGTCACGAGGAGCTGGCGCACGATTTTCTCTGGCGCGCCTCGAAGGCCATGCCGGAGCGCGGGCACATCGGAGTGCTAAACCGGAGTTACTACGAGGAGGTGCTCGTCGTCCGGGTGCATCCCGATTACCTCGAGAATCAGCATCTCCCGAGGAAGCTCGTTACGAAACGGATCTGGCGGGAGCGCTACAAGAGCATCAACGATTTCGAGCGTCACCTGACGCGCAACGGGACCGCCGTCCTCAAGTTCTTCCTCCATCTTTCACCCGAGGAACAGCGCCGGCGCATCCTGGATCGAATCGACGAGAAAGATAAGAACTGGAAGTTTAACAAGGACGATCTGGTGGAGCGGAAACTTTGGGCCCGTTACATGAATGCCTTTGAAGAGATGGTGCGCGCGACTTCCACCGACTGCGCCCCCTGGCACATCGTGCCGGCCGATCACAAATGGTTTACCCGGCTGGTCGTCTCATCCCTAATTATCGAGAAGCTGCAGTCGCTCGACCTTCATGTTCCGAAGCTGAATGCCGAGCAAAAAAAGGAAATGACCAAGGCCCGCGCGGAACTGGCGGGGGATAAGTCGAAATAGCCTAGTTCGCCGCCAGCCTTGCGCCCCGGACCTGCGAATCCAACTTCGCTTTCGCGACAGCAGAGCCGAGGCGCGTGTTCGCCACCTCGATCTTTGTCCCCACTCGCACTTCGCTGAAAAGACGCGCGACATCGCGCGAACGCATCCGGATGCAACCGAAGCTCGCTGGCCGGCCAATGAGCTGTTCGACTGGAGTGCCGTGGATGTAGATGCCGCGATTGTAGGCGCGGGCGTTTCCTCGCTCGAGTCCGCGGAGCCACAGGATCCGGGTCACGATCGGATCGCGGCCGGCGGCATTGGGCTTCAGGATTTCGCCTGTCGGCCGGCGTGATTTGAACACGGCGCCGAGCGGGGCATTCGCACCGATCTTGGAAGCGATTTCCAATGAGCCCAGTGGCGTCGCGTAGCTGTTCTGACTATCGCCCAACCCGAACCTCGAGGTCGACACCTGGAATTTTTCCACGACCACGCCGCCATCGATCACCGCCAGCGTTTGATCGGGAACGCTCACCACCAGCGAGGGCGCTGCCATCACGGCGGTAGCGGCGAAAAGGGAAAGAGCGGCAACCAGGACAAGAATTGATTTCATGAATTTGTTTTTCGCGTGGGGACCAAATCAGCCGGTTTCGGGTTTCAGATTTGGAAGCGAGAGAAGTAGTCGATGAATCGGTTCGCTCCCAGCAGAACAGTTAGGGATCAGATAGAAACACTTTGAGATCAGAATGCGGCTCCGACCTCCCTGCGGCCGACATCCGATTCCCCGGTGATGAAACGATTCTTTCTCTGTTTCCTGGCCGTTAGCCTCGCCGCTGCTGGGTCGGTGCGCGCCGATGAAACGGTCCGCGCGGCTCAAACTCGCCTGAAAACCGGCGGCTTTTATTTCGGCGAAATAAACGGCCGTTACAACAGCGACACGTCCGTCGCCATCACCCGCTATCAGATTCGGAACGGACTCCAGATCACCGGTAAGCTTGATGCGGCAACGAGTCAGGCACTCGGCGTCTCGACGGGGAAATCGGAAGTTCCCCTGCGCGGGTT
The DNA here is from genome assembly GCA_041167505.1 of Verrucomicrobiota bacterium. GTDB lineage: Bacteria > Verrucomicrobiota > Verrucomicrobiia > Chthoniobacterales > UBA10450 > AV80. The sequence goes on along the minus strand of JBEEHR010000047.1, from coordinate 100,621 downwards.
CGGGGAGGAAGCCTGGCGCTCTCTGCGAAAGAGCGACCAGGAATACCTTAAGCGGCTTGTCGCCGCGGACGCACGCAAAACGAAAACAACCAAGCCGCCTGAACCGGCAAGCAACAAGCCTCCTTCCACAACGCCCGCTAACTACGATCGCGAGCGTCTCAGTGATTACATCGCCGCCTTCGTCCTGGCCGGGCTTGATCCGCAAGTCGGCGCTGAAACTGAGTTCTTCGCCGAGCGCGTCAATTACTTCGGCAAACCCGGCGTCTCCCGGGAAACCATCCGGCGCGACCTGCAACGCTACAACGACCGCTGGCCCCAGCGCGCCTTCTCCCTCGCCGGCGAGCTGGAGATCAGCTCCGCAAACGACCAACTGAGAGTCTCATTTCCTCTCCACTACGAACTGCGAAATGCCTCCAAGCGCTCCTCCGGCAAAGTGCATAAAACTCTCGTCCTCGAGAAGACCGGCACCGACGATCTCCAGATCGTCTCCGTCGACGAGCGCAAGGCAAGATAGCCTTACGACGTCACTAACTTCGCCCGACCCCGTAACATCATCGCGAGAAAATAAAACGCGATCACTGCGACCAGTAGCATGTGATAGCCGACGAGCATGCTGAAGTATTCGAGCATTCCGCCCACCATGATCCCGAGCAGATTCGAGGCGAATGCCACATCGGCCAGCTCCGTCTCGCGAAAGGAATTCGAGAAGATCACGTTCGCCAGGAAGACCGGCGCGAAGATGAGGCTGCTCGCAATCACGTAGCGCGCGATCGCGTTTTGGAGGAGGAGCGCTTCGGGCCGGACCACGAAGTTCAAGACGAGCATGCCAAAGAGTAGCACGTAGAAAATCCAGATCCGGCGAAACGTGAACCGGGCGTTGACCAGCACCGCGATCAACACACTGGTGAGGATCGCGAAGAAGACGAGCGAGTTGACGTTCCAGGTGCTGCCGAAAAGCAGCGCGAAAGTAGTTAGTGCCTTCACTTCCAGGAGGGCGAACGCGACGCCGAGAAAGAACATGTGCCAGTCGAATCGGCGGAGGGTGCTGCGCGGCGCCACCAGAAAAATCGCTGCGAGCGAGATCGCCAGGATCACGGCCAGGCCGCGAAGGTAGAGAACGGGAAATGATTTCTTCGGAAGATAGATGAACGGCCAATCGTCCGTGGCCGGTGGTTTGTCGGTCGCAGTAAAAAATCCTTCGCCGGTCACGCGCAGTTCCTTGTCGGCAGGAGAGTAAGTCTCTTCATGGTAAGGGCCGAAGGCGCCCGCCGGAATCTCACTCAACCTCGGCCCATTCACGATCACCGCGCCGCGTCCCTGTCCGCCATAAGTTGAGACATACGACTCGCGACCAAAAACGCGCCCCACCATGCTCGCCAGCTTCTCCACCAACCATGGTTCGCGGTAATAATTGTAGAGCACGAGCACGCCGTTCGGCGCGAGCGCGTCGCGCGCGGCGGCCAGCGAATCCTGGGTAAAAAGAAAGCTCTCGAGCCGCAGACTGGTGATGCTCGAAGTCAGGGTGAGCGAGTCGGGCAGCGCGAAGATGATGAGATCGAACTTCTCGTTCGTGTTGCGCAGGAAGACGCGGCCGTCCGCATTCACCAGGCGAACCCGCGGATCGGAGTAAGGCTGGTCCGGATGAAACTTCGCGCCCAGTTTCATGATGACCGGATCGATCTCGACCGCGGTCACCGTCTTCACGTCGTTCGCCAGGGCTGTCGCCGTGTCGGAGCCGCTGCCCGCGCCGAGAATCAGCGCGCGTTCGAACGATGCGCCGGGAAAGAGTTCGTAAACGCGGCGGTAGAACGGCTCCTTGTTCCGCCACGGGATCATGCTCTGGTGGCCGATGCTGTTGACGTCGAGGTTGTAGCCGGCGGGAGTCGCGGGTGTGAGCGTGATCTTATAGTAAGGAGACCAGTAGGTGCCGCGTTGGAGGAACAAGGCAATGGCGGCAGCGGCGACCAGCATTAGGGCCGATGGAACGAGTTGCCGTTTCGCACTTAGGACCAGAACCAGCAAGCCTAACACCGCAAACCAGTAGATCGGCGGAAGCGCGAAATAGCCGATAATGAAAAATGCCGCCGTGCCCGCGAGACTGCCGAGGATGTCGAAGGTGTAGGCGGTAAGCGGAGCCGTTTGGGTGAAGAGCAACCCGAGCGTCCGGCCAAGCGGAATAAACGCCGCCGCCACGAACGAGAAGATCAGCGGCAGAAGAATGAAACTCTCCGCCCTCGCCACACCGTGCGTCCCGGAACCGAAATAGAGAACATCGGTCGACGAAATATTCAGCTCAAACCGATTGAGCGCGACCACTGCGGCGAGCAGCAACACCATGAGCGGAAAGGGCGGAAATCGGAAGATGGCGCGCCGCGCCGCCAGGATGCCGAGCCCCATCCCGAGGAACGAAGCAAGGAGGATGAAATTCGTGAAGTAGCTTAGGTACCTGACGTAGGCCGGGATCCAGCGAATACAAAGCAGCTCGAAGAAGAGCAGCGTGAACGAAACCAGGAAGATTCGCAGCCGCACGCCGTTGATAAGCCACAAAGCCGAATCGCTCGCTGCTCCCGGCGCCAACGCTGTTTGTTCCGTGGAGATGCTCACGCAGTTTTATGAAGAATTTCGCGCGCGCGCAGGATTACCGCCTCGTTGTCAACGCCGGATACCTCGCGTGCGACTCATTTGCTGTCCGGCCGTTGCGGGATTGGTCGAAGTGGAGATGAGCCGGAACGACTGGAGGATCAAAGCCAGATCGCCCCGTTCGCCGACATCATCGGCGCGGCTGATGGCGGGATCGGCACGGGCGATCATGGTGATCATAACACCGGGTGACATTTTCGATTCTCGAAGGAACAGAACGCGCCCGTAGAAATCAACGTTACCCGGAGCGGCGGTCTCATGCGACTGCCAGTGCATATCCCAGCCATCGTAGTAGTGGTGCGGACTCTTAAAACTGGCCGCCTTCTGGGAGAGTTCTTCGTAACCTGAGGCCCTGGAACCTAACCACTTGCTCATCTCCTTCATCATCGCCGGATAGAACGTCGCACCCTCGGCCTTGGGCGATGGAATCGTGACCGGGCTCACGGCAAAGCTTGCCAGGGCCGCACCGTCCTCCTGCTTCTCGATTCTTATGAACGCGTTTTCGTCGGGCATCGCCGCAAATGTGTCGGGATAGTGAAAAGCGAAAGGAACGAATTTATCCTTGAGGCCGGCGGGGACGGCGTCGCGCTCACTGACAAAGATCTTGGTACCGGGCGCGGCTGTAAAATAAGCCTTCTCGCGCCCTTCTTCGGCGCTGCTCACCCAGTTGAAGAAGTAATGAATGAGCGCAAAGGCGATCGCGAAACAGACGCAGAAGACAACGCTGCAACCAAGCACCACTTTCCTCGCAGTCTTGGAACTCCCGGCAGACAATCCCGGCGGCGGCGGGAGTTCCGGAGGAACGCCAGGGTTACCGGAAAGTGGCGGCTGTTCGGACATGTTGGGGCGCTATCTACGCCGGAAACGCATCCTGCGCACTGAAAGTTACCGCGCCAGTTCGCGTCACAAAGTTACTGCGCGCTCAAGACCCGCGCGATGGCTCTCGCCTCGGCTAAACGGGCCGGGAAGTTGTTAGGCCTGGCGAGCTTGCGGTCGCGATAAACGACCAAGGCGTCCCCCTTCCCTCCAACGGAGATGCCGGGGAGTTGCTCGAAATGCCGGATGACCGCTGGCGTAAATAACTGCCGGATCACCGTTTCATTTCCGCCCCGGAGCAGGAACATGCTGTTGAACACCGGCGCGCTCGCAAGATCGATGTCGGGCGCGGCGCCCAGCACTTGCCCGAGTTTTGCCAGGCTTGACTTGGGCCTGAGTAGAAATGAGGGCAACCGCAGAAGAGGCCAGCGAACGTGGACAACGGTTTGCGTCGCGGTGTCGAGGTTTCGACCAGTCTTGAACGAGTAAGAGTAATCGAACACTTTCATGTCCAAGCCGTCCGTCGGGGCCGGCTCGATGACGTTGCGGACGTGGTTGTAGATGCCGACGCCAAGGGAGGATTCGGCCATGAGTTGTTTATCTGCATTTGACCCTTCGCGACGGAAGGAGATGCCGAGCCGTCTCGCAAGGGACTCGAGCTCTTGAGCGCGCCGCGCCCTCAAAAAATAGGCTGCCGTGAAATAAACAACGACGCCTCCAATCCCAACGAAAGGAATCAGCAGGGTCTTATCGAAAACAGCGAGCAACGGATGAACAGGTAAGAACATTGAGATCGCCGCTCAGGCATCGTCGCGGAAGGCTATTTCTTACCCGAGTGCGGCGGCAGAAGAATCATTCGAGCAAATTGCAAGGTGCCGATGGCGAGCGGGAAGACGATGGAGGCATAAAAGAGCCAGAACACACCAGCGCTCCAAGCATTGTAAACCTGCAGAGCGGCCACCGCGGCGCCCAGTGCTCCAAACAGATAGAAAACATAACGGAAAGCTCCCATCTCCCTGAACACCGAAGGACCCAGTTCCAGCTGGCGTCGCCGGCTCAATAAACCAAAAGGGAAAACCAGTAAAAGCGAGAATCCGCTGCACCAGCGCCAAATAGGGAGAGGCATGGGTTTGATCGCGAGCAGCAGCATGCCGACTAAGCAGGCGAAGAGAGCGAGCAGGGCGTTGCCAAGCAAAAGCCACAGGCGAAACTTATCCAAGGGCGGCCATTCGTGGAGCGATCCGGTCCGAAACACCACGACGACTCCGGCAAATCCCGCCAGCGCCACCGCAATCTGGGCCGCCGTCGAAAGAGCTTCACCTGGTTCCATCGCCAGCGAGTTAAGCAGAAGCGGCTTCGCGATTCTACTCTCTTATTCGCGTGGCCGCTTCTTGATTGCCGAAGGACCTGGCGAATCCTAATCTCCGAATCTGTTATGAACGTGGAGACGATTAGTGCCTGGGCGCAGCTGCTCGCTTCGGTGGGTGTGATTGGATCGCTTTTCTATCTCGCCGCTCAAGTCCGGCAGAATACCCGCTCGTCGCGTGCGGTCGTGGTGGATTCGCTCGCTCGCTCGATGCACGACCTCGCCTTTGCCATGGCCCAGAGCGATGAGCTCCTAAAGATCGTGACGACAACCTTGCATCAGTGGGATGCGGCGACTGAGATCGAAAGAGCGCGCGCCGCCTCATTCGTGCTGGGCTACTTCAAGCTTTTCGAGAACGCCTGGTTCCAGATGCGCAAAGGAACACTCGAACAGGACCAGTGGCAGGGTTACGATGCGTTCCTGCGCACAGTCCTGTTCCAGCCGGCGGTCAAACCGTGGTGGAAAATGCGGCGGAAATTCTTCGCGCCGGGATTTCGCGAGTATGTCGACCAATGTAAACCTCTGCCCGATGTCCCTACTCTCACCGACATCGTCCAAAAGCCCGGTTAGCGCGATCATCCCTTCCCATCGGAAATGCGCCGACTGCAGACAATGATTGCATGGCGGCGCCTGAACCGCTTTGATTCTCGGCGATGCAAGAGCGCACTCGACGCGACTTTTTTTCGCTCGCCGGCAAAGGCCTCGGGCTGGCCGCGCTTTCCTCGGCCACGGTCGCGTCGTTGCTGAAAACCGTCGAAGCCGCGACGCAGAGCGTGGCGCACCTGACTCCCGAGCAGGCGGCGATGGATGAAGATTACTGGGCCATCATTCAGAACTCTTTCAGCGTCACGCGTGGCATCATCAATCTGAACAATGGCGGCGTCTCCCCGAGCCCGCGGATCGTGACCGAGGCGCTGGTGCGTTACACCTGGCAACAGGAAGACGCGACGGCCTACACCATGTGGCAGATCCTCGAGCCCCAATCGGAAACGATTCGCACTGGCCTGGCGGAATTGTTCGGCTGCGATCGCGAAGAGATCGCCATCACCCGCAACGCTTCCGAGTCACTCGAGATTCTTTTGATGGGGATGGACTTCAAATCCGGCGATGAAATCCTCACCACCACCCAGGATTATCCGCGGATGCTGACCACGCTGCGTCAGCGGGAAAAGCGCGAAGGCTTGAAGCTCAAGCTGATCCAGATCCCCATCCCGCCCAAGAACCTCGATGAGATCACCGCCGCGTTTCAAAAAGGAATAACCGATCGCACCCGTCTGATCCTCATGGCGCACCAGGTCAACATCACCGGCCAGATCACTCCGGTGAAAGCGGTTTGCGATATGGCGCGCGCCAAAGGAATCGAGACCATCGTCGATGGCGCCCATTCTTTCGCGCAATTCGATTTCAAACAGAAGGACCTGGGTTGCGATTACTTCGGCACCAGTCTGCACAAGTGGCTGTACGCACCCAAGGGCACTGGCCTGCTTTATGTGAAGCGCGAGAAGATCGAAAAGATCTGGCCGTTGATGGCCGCGGAATCCAAGCAGGCTACCGACATCCGCAAGTTCGAAGAGATCGGCACGCACTCGGCGGCGATAAGACTGGCCATCGGCGAGGCGCTCGTGTTTCACAACGGCATCGGCGGCAAACGGAAGGAAGCGCGGCTGCGTTACCTGTCCCGTTACTGGATGAACCGGCTCAAGGAAGTGCCCAAGGTTCGCTTCAACACTTCATTCGATCCGAACCAATCGTGCGCCATCGCCAACGTTCAGATCGAAGGAACAAATCCGGAAGCCGTTGCGAAATACCTCTTCGACAAACACCACATCTTTACCGTCGCAATCATCCACGAAGAGTTCCAGGGGCTTCGGATCACGCCCAACGTTTACACTACCTTGGGCGAGCTGGATCGTTTCTGCGAACAAATGGAACTGATCGCACGCAAGGGTTTGCCCTCGGTGTAGCGTCGGCAAGATCGGCTTTGCGCAATCCTGAAAACGTTGCGGCTGGGGACAGCCGCCTCTACGCGCCGCACCGGCAATTTGGGATTTGACCGATCCGGCTCGCTTCCTACCGTCGATGAATGAAAGCAGCATCGTCAGGTAATAATTCCCGCAAATTTCTCTCTCGCCTGGCGGTTGCCAGTGCCTTCACCGTTGCCGTGCTCGGCTTCGCGGCCGCTCCGGGCCTTCGCGCCGAAACTCCGCCGGACCAGATCAAAGCCGCCGGCGCCATTCCTCTCACCACCGACCTCCTCGACAAGATGGAAAAGGTCATCAAGAACCTGGGCGGTAGCGAGGCGGCGAAAGCCGAGCTCGCCGCGATCGGCAAAGATCCATCGATCACGCCTGAGACATGGGGAGGCATCATCACCGCCAAATGCCCAAAGGCCGTGGAAATCTTCAAGTCATCCGGGATCACGCCGGATGACTTCTCGAAGGGAATCTTCGCCATCATGGCCGTGGCGATGAGCGATGAGCTGGCCAAGTCCGAGGACAAAGTCGTTGCGGCCAACGCCGCTTTCGCGGCGGCGAACAAAGACCGCACCAACGCCGTCTTCGCCGGTTTCATGATGCTTGGGGAACCCGGCCCCGGCGCCTCACCCGCGTCCACGCCCTGAAGTTTGCGTTCTTCTGTAGCGGCGCTCTATGATCGCCGAACGGATCGGCCAAATCGAGAAACAAGATCGACGGTCACAGACCACCGCTACAGAGTCGGCGCCTGGCACAGACTCGCGCACTCGGGATGTGAACGTCGCCGATGCGAGATCGCGCTTGCCGACCGCGGCCAATCCCTGATTGAATCACGTTGAGCACGCTCATATGAACGGCGGACGAATAACCAGCGACGAAAAATCCACGGTCAGCACCTACATCGGTATCCTCGTGGTGACCGCGCTCGTCGTCGGGGGAATTTACTTCTTCATTTTATCCCAGAAAGAAACCAAGCAGGTCATTGGTTTCGATCCGAAGCAGCCGATCCCGAGCGACTCCAGTCTGAGACGCCGATTAAAGGGGGAGGCGTACCATGTCGTGCGCGAAAACGGCACCCAGATGCCTTTCCAAAACGAATTTTGGAACAACGAACGCCCCGGTCTCTACGTCGATGTCATCACCAACGAACCACTCTTCTCTTCGGCCGATAAATACGATGCCGGGCTCGGCATGCCGACGTTCGCCAAGCCGGTCTCGAACGATCTCCTTGTCGAGACCCTGGATACTTCGCACGACATGCAGCGCATCGAGGTGCGCGCCAAACGAAGCAACGCCCACCTTGGCCACGTCTTTCCCGAGCCGCGATCGGCGAGCGGAAAACGCTACACCGTTAATTCGGCCGCCTTCCGTTTCATTCCCGTCGACCAAATGAAACTGGAACATTACGAAGCGTACCTGCCGCTCGTGGAGACGAAGCCTGCCGCTCAGCCGTAGCTCCCACTTGGAGGGACCGGCGCTGCCTGTCCCTGTCTAAGCGGTCACCGACGATTCAGGCGCCGTCTCAGTCACACGTCTGATCGCGCTCATCAGGTCCTCAATATCCACCGGCTTGACTAACGACTCGGCGAAGCCCGCCCGCCGATATTCTTCGCGGTCTTGCGCGCTGCCAAAACCCGAGATGGCAATGCCGGGAATGTTGCGTTCGCGTAACTGGCGCATCAGATCTCGACCATCGCCATCAGGGAGCGCAATGTCGGACAACAAGAGGTCGCCGGAACGCGAGGATCTCATCGCTTCCGAAACGGTGGTGGCCTCCTGAACGTCAAAGCCTTTCTGGCGCAGAATGCGCGCGAACGTCCGCAGCGTATCGAGGTGATCTTCGACCAGCAACAAACGGCGCGGGGGTGGATATTTTTTTGGCTCCGGCTGCGACTCCGTTTCGGGCGCGGGCACTTCCAGGCGATCCAGCAGGCCGGTGACGAGACGCGCTTCGCGCAAAATGTTTTTGCGCAAGACCTCGATGCAATCCTGCGCCGCCGGCACCTGATGAGGCGCGATATGTTGCTCGAGTTCCGTGAGCGTCGCCAGGAGCGGCGCCAACGGAGTCCGGAGTTCATGGCTCGCCGCAGCCAGTAACTGTTTATTCGCTTCCGTCTGCGCCTCCGCGCGCAGCAACTCATTGTTTACCGCGAGCCATTGTTCCTGGCTCGGAATCTCCAGGATTCGGGGAACGAGCGCGCGCAAGACAAACAAAGTGGCGATCGAGAGAAGCGCGGTCGCAACCCGGGCCAGGACCAACGCCCAAATCACCAGCGGACTTTGAAACCAGATCGTCAGCAGGGCGATAAACGACGTCAGCCCGCACAGAAAAAGGAATCCGGCAATGCAGAGAACGACCCAGCCAAATGGGACATCCGATCGGCGCCGCACGATTCGGAAAAGCGAAAACGGCATGACGCAAAACGCGACCGCGATGGCCAGGCCCGCAAAGAGACTGAGCCAGGTGAGGAATTGCGGCGGCGTGTAAGCCCGCGATCGCTGGAGCAAAACCGAGAACAAATCCGCACCGAAGTACCAGAATCCGAAAACGACGAGACAAAAGAAAACGACAAACCCGGCGAAGAGGTAGACGACGCGTTGTGGAATGCCTTTCATATGCCTAACGAGATTGCGTCCACGGGCGGAAACCCCGCTACTCATAGCGCACCTCCGCCGCAGAGCAATCGCCTAATCCCCGAAGCAGGTTACTTGCCCTGGAGGGACGGGCGCCGCCCGTCCTCTTGAACTTCGTCTCCCCATCACCTCACACGCCACATGTTACACGTCACTTTCCCTGGACGTTTTTTGAACTTGTTAGGCCGGCGGCCGATCGATTAGCCTGCGCGGATGAATTACTCCAAACTGATTGCGCCGTTGTTCGCTCTGGCGTTGCCCGCGGCGGTCCTGGCCCAAGGCAACGACGCGGCGAAACCAAATCCCGACGTCGAGAAAGCGATCATCAAGATCGAGCAGGACATGAGCGCTGCCATGACCAAGCCGGACGCCGTCGCTGCCGCCAGGATGCTTGCCGACACCTTTTACGCGGTCAATCCCGATGGCACGACGCAAGACAAGACTCAGTTCCTGGCGGACCTGAAGTCAGGCAAGTTAAAGCTCGAATCAAACAAGCTCGACGACATGAAGGTTCACGCCGCCGATGCCGACATGGCGATCGTGACTTACCGCAGCACTGACAAGGGCAGTTACGATGGACACGACCTGAGCGGTCAGTATCGCTGGCTCGATGTCTTTGCGAAACGCAACGGGACCTGGCAGTTCATCGTTTCCCAGGGCACGACAGTCGCACCAGCAAAGAAGCAGTAAGATTTCCAAAAGAGCACACCTATCCGCGCCACGCTGGCTTGTCACGCCATAGCTACAGCGCCCGGTGTAGCGTCGGCTGTCGCAGCCGAAGACGGCTTTCCGTTTCGCTGCTATACGTGACTCACGTATACGGCGCTCCCTTCAGCGCTCAACGTTGCCGTCCGTTGCTGGAACAATTTATCTAAGCGGCTTACGATGCATCCAGGGAGAACGGTGCGTCGGTGCGAGCCGATCAGTTTCCCATCGATGCCGGCGGATTTTCGATCCAACCGGCGCCTTATCAAGCCGCTCGCGCCGAAGTCAGGAAAGCATTAGCTTCTCGAAGACAAAGGGAATATCCTCCTTCAAATAGTCAGAAAGAGGATTGCGCCCATGAAAATACTTGCTTCGAAACACCGTGGCTTTGGGACGAGTCGAACACCAACGCGGCATCTCTCGCGAAGAGCGAGCGGCGTTATTGGACTCATCGTCCTGCTCTGGTCCCAAACCTCGCCTGCCGCTACCGTGACCGTCACGACGACGCTTGATGACATCACTCCCAACAATGGGAGCGTCTCTCTTCGCGAAGCGATCACCGCGATTAATGCCGGAAACAATCTCGGCGATCCCGACATCGCGGCGCACACCGTGGGCGCTTTCGGGACGAACGACACCATCAATTTCAACATCGCGGGCGCTGGCGTGAAAACCATCAACGTTGGGACCGATGCAAGCGCCAGCGGCTTTGAGCTCCCGCCGATCACCAAGCCGCTCACCATTAACGGCTACAGCCAGACCGGCGCCAGCACCAACACCCTGGCCAATGGGGACAACGCCGTGATCCTGATAGAGCTGAACGGTACCGGCGCTGGTTCCGCCACCGGATTAGTGCTTGGGCCCACCACCGGTGGCAGCACCATCAGGGGCCTGGTCGTCAATCGTTTCGCTAACGACGCCATCGTAATCCACAGCGATGGCAACTCGATCCTTGGCAACTTCATCGGCGTCGATCCCGCTGGCATGACTCGGATGCCCAATGGTTCGTTCCCTGGTTCCGGCAACGGCATTTACATCCAGAACGCCTCCGCTAACGCCATCGGCGGCACGTCACCGGCCGACCGGAATGTGATTTCCGGAAACGCGCTCGATGGCATTTACGTCGTGGGAGATGTCAATTTTCCCGCAAATGAAAACACAATCCAGGGCAACTTCGTCGGCGTTGCCGCGAACGGCGTCAGCAGTGTGGGCAATCGCACAGAGCCCGCCCCAGCGCCGGGCACTGCCGAGGGCAACAACCTCTTCGGCATCGAGATTTCCGGTGGTAATAATAATACAGTCGGCGGCACCACGGCGGGAGCCCGCAACGTCGTCGGCTTCAACGAGGACGGGATCACAATCGATAACGGAGGTCAGGGCAACCGCATCCAGGGGAACTTCGTTGGAGTGGGCGCCGACGGGGTGACTCCAGTTGGAAATGTGCTGCACGGCATCTCCCTGCGCAGCTCAAATGGCTTGAGCTTTCCCCTCGGCCCCGCACAGTCCAATGAACCAGGTGTTTCCTTTAATCCGGTCGGCGGCACAGCCGCTGGCGCCGGTAACCTTGTCGAATTTAATGGTACCAGCGGCATCGCCGTCTTCGGTAACCCAGTGTCGGCTTCCGGACAGCCGAATGTAGAGAACCCGATCCAGGGCAACTCCATCTTCAAGAATGGCCGAAGCAACGGCACCCCTGCCCCGCTCGGCATCGATCTCACCAACCAATTCACCTACCCCAAGGATGACGGCGTCACGCCCAATGATTCCAAAGGCCACGACGCCCCCAGCGATCCTAACAACTTCCAGAACTTTCCCGTGTTGACGGCCGCGACCTCGAGCGGGGGCACGACGAACATCGCCGGTACCCTCAGCAGCGCGCCCAACTCAACGTTCCGCGTCGAGCTATTCGCCAGCGATCCCGATCCACTCAATCTCCCCGCCGAGGGACAGCAGTTCCTCGGTTTCGTGAACACGACCACAGACGCTAACGGTGACGCCACGTTCAGCGTGTCGCTGAACGTGTCGGTAACTAACGGCCGCATCGTCACGGCGACTGCTACTGACTCTGTCGGGAACACCTCGGAGTTCTCGGCCGGAATTGTGGTACCGACGCAGCAACCTTCCCCCACGCCAACAGCCACGCCCACCGCTGCACCTACCAACGCTCTGAACCTGTCCACACGCGGACGGGTCGACACGGGAGACAGGGTGCTGATCGGCGGCTTCATTATCACCGGCAACGCTTCCAAGAAAGTGGTCGTGCGCGGGCTGGGACCGTCGCTCACCCGGTTCAATCTCAGCGGCGTTCTGCTCGACCCGGTCCTGGAACTGCGCCAGGCGAATGGCGCCTTGATCTTGCTGACGGATAACTGGAAGGACAACCAGCGCGTGCAAATCGAAGGGACCGCCTATCAACCCACCGATGACCGTGAGTCGGTCATCGTAGCTACTCTTCAGCCGGCAGCTTACACCGCAACCCTGAGCGGGAAAGGCCAGACGACTGGCATAGGAACGGTGGAAGTTTACGATAACGATCCGGAGGCTGACTCACAGTTAGCTAACATCAGCACCCGCGGTTTCGTCCAGACCGGCGACAATGTGATGATCGGTGGATTCATGCTTGGCCTCGGCAGCAGCAATGTGCAGGTAGCCGTGCGCGGCCTGGGACCTTCGCTCAGCCAATTCGGACTAAGTAACCTGCTCGCTGACCCTACCCTGGAACTGCGTGACTCCAACGGAGCCACGCTCGTTTCGAACGATGACTGGCAAAGCGACCCGGTGTCGGCCGCGGCGTTAACCGCGCACGGCCTCGCGTTGCCGAACTCAAAAGAATCCGGTATTTTCACTTCCCTGCCGCCCGGAGCGTTCACCGCGATCCTGGCCGGAAAGACCGGCGGCATAGGCATAGGTCTGGTAGAAATTTATAACCTGCATTAGCCTCGGAGGTCAGAGGTCCGTTGATAATAGCCCAGCGCTTTAGCGCTGGGCCGCCAATCATATTAGTGGACAAGTCCCACCGGGACGAAAGACCTTGAGTTTATTTGCGCCGCGAACTACCTGAACTCGTAGTTATCGCCCATGGAACCACTCGCAAAAAGTATGATCAGCGTTTCCTGGGGTATCTTTTTCGTCGTCTGGGTGCTGGCGGCCATATTCACCAAGCGCACCGTCTATCACCAGAGCGGAGCGCGGCATTTGCGCTACATGATCCCGATCGTGCTCGGCTGTTTTCTCGTGTTCCGCGGCTATCGTCTCCGGCCTCCATTCAACACCCACCTTTTTCCCCAGACCGATGCCATCCTTGTTGCGGCCGCGATCCTATGCCTTTGCGGAGTTGGCTTCTGTCTCTGGGCCCGGGCCGTTCTCGGGCGCAACTGGAGCGGGACGGTTACACTGAAGGAAAATCACGAATTGGTTGTGCGCGGTCCCTACCGGCTGGTCCGCCATCCCATCTACACCGGCTTACTTGCCATGCTCATCGCGACGTGGATGGAACAGGGACACATCGCGGGAATGATCGGGCTCGTGCTCGTGTTCGTAAGCTTTTGGATCAAATTGAACTACGAAGAAGAATTGATGCGCAAACAATTCCCTAAACAGTACGCGGACTACCAAGAGCGCGTGAAGCGCATTATACCGTTTATTCTCTAGTCCCGGTAGCAGCGCCTCTGTGAGACGCCTAGGATTAGGAACCTGGTCAATCAGGAAAGCAGGAGGCCGTCCGAGCCACCGTTGTTCATAATAGCCGAGCGCTTCTGCGCTGGGCTAACAGGTCGGAAGAAAAGAGAAAATCCAGCCCGGAAACGCCGCGCCCGGCGATTCCTATTCATGAAATCGAGCACAAAAGACAAAATCAAAGGCTCCCTCCGGGAGGCCAAAGGCAAGGTTAAAGAGGAGAGCGGAAAAGCCATTGGCAATCCGAATCTAAGAGATCGTGGCACGGGCGAAAAAGTCGCCGGCAAAGTTCAAAAGAAAATGGGCGACGTAAAGAAAGTCTTCGGCAAATAGCCTAAGTCGTTCTCCTGTTTCGTAGGAATTGCTCTTTCGCCCGCCAGGCGATGGAGAGCAAAATGAGAACGTTTTGCCAATTTGCGGGACCGTGATCGCAACCGGCCCGCGGAGCTGTTCCGGATTAAAACGGCGGAGTCGAGTCGCGAATTGTATCGCCCGACCGTGCTCAGTCCGTTACAACAAAAGCCATGAGAAGGCTTTGGGCGTGGGTGCTCACAAAATACTGGTGGTTCTGGGGCGCGAATGTCCTCGCCGCGTTGCTCGTGTTCTTCGTCTTCATCCTCGGGTGGAAGCACGAGACCATTACCGCGCCGAACCTTCCGGCTTGGTGCGGCATCCTGGCGGTGGTCCCGGCGCTTCTGGTGGGAAGCCTTCGACTCCGGGCGGCCCGGCATTCCGATCTGGCCGTTTTGCCACTGCTTCTCATCCCGGTTCCATCCGTCGTTTGGGTCGCGGGCTCGCTCCTCTTCGGAATCCTTTATTTGTTGATATTCTTCATCGCGAGTCTCTTCGGCCACGGAAGAATGAACTAGCTTCGGTCGCGGCGATTTCGGCTGGGAACTCCCTGCCCTAAGGTCCTCCGTCCTCTACCCTTTCCCCTTCTACTTTCTCTACTTTTCGATCCTCGTTCCCAAACTCTGTTTGGGAACGCACTTGTCCGCGCAACTCTGTTGCGAACGGGGCATTCGCGCCCCGGACCGTGCATTACCCTTCGTCGAGGGCGCGCTACCTCCACTTACCACCCCATCATCGCCCGCAGGAAAACGATCAGGACGCCAATGGTGACGATAGCGAGCGGCGCGCGAGCGAGAAACTTCGTGGTCCCATCGAGACTTTGGCCACGCCGTGATTGCATGAAAGCGGTGAGCGCCAGCACGAGCCCCACCGCGTAACAGATCAGCGTCACGGTGAGCGCCGTTGTGGGAGTCCACCCCAGGCGAGCCCCGGCAGTGCCGCCCCAAAGTCCCAGCCCGAGAAAAAGAAACGACGCCAGCCCAAGTTTGCGCAGATGATTCATGCAGCCTCTGCTTACTCGATGCCCGCTATCCGGGCAACTTCCTCTCATACTGGCGTAGCGGCGGCACTGGAAATATAATTCGAGGCAACTTCGTCGGCGTAGAAGCTGGAGGCGAGAGAGAGCGAGTGGGCTATTTTTGATGCCGAGACCGCGGTCGAAACCTCAAGGCACGAACGAGACTTTCCGATCCTGCACGAAAGCCTTACGTTCCTTCCCATGGTCCAAGGAAGAACGGGAAGGCCCGCCGAAGTAATTTACGTCCTTCGTGAGCGCGAAGGCCTGGGATTTTATTCGAGATGAGCAACGAGCCGACCGGCGAACAACACGTCTTGGTCCACGGACGCAGCGTCCCTTTCCGCGAAGCTGTCGTGGAACTATCGGCGGCTGCCGAGCGCGCGCGCCAGCATGATCCTGTATCGGAAGCCAATTATCTGACTCTCGCCGCCAATGTCCTCTATAATGCCGGTCACCTTGGGGAGGCTATTCGCCTGTTACGCGAGGCAGAAGATGTCTGGCGGGAGACGTTTGACCTCGCCCTCCTGGCGGAGTGTCTTGGACTCAAGGCGTCCTGGCTAGTGCGGGCTAAACAACCGGATGCTGCGCTCACCGTCCTTGAGGAAGTGGAAAGAATCGATCGCGCCCTGAGTAGCCCGAAATTAGAAATTACGTTGGAACAACGATTCGCGATTTATTACGAGCTCGATCGGCTGGAAGAAATGCAGCGGATCGCGAATGAGTTCTTTCGAATCGCTCAGGATGCCGAAGCGATCGCGCGAATTCGGCGCTGTCTCAGAATTTGTGGTATCGAGGCCGGCGCGGAAGTGGCGAGAGAGCACCCTTACGACAGGGTCGGAGTTCTTAGAAATCGCCTTGAGGAAATCGATAGCGCGAACGTAAAGGGCAAAACCCTGCTAATGCAGGCCGCCGACAGATTGGAGGAGAAGGACTACTTGGGGGCCGAGGCAGCAGCCGCTGCTGCGTGCCAGTCGCAGAGCAGTTGGTGGCAGGCCTGGTGGATTCGGGCCCAGGCACTTTTAAAGTTGGAGCGCTATGCGGAATGTCTGGAGGCGCTTGATAGCGCCATTTCCCTCAACGATCAGGACCCGGCAATGTGGTGGATGAAGGGACATACCTTATCGTATCTCGGCCGTTACGAAGAAGAGATAACCTGCTGTGACCGCGCGCTCGCGCTGAAACCCGACTATGTCGAAGCGGTTTCCATGAAGGCGGCCGCTTTGATTGCTTTACGCAGGTATCAGGAAGCCGCGGACGCCTCCCATCGAGCAATCAGCATGCGCGAAACCTATGACGCAGCCTGGATGAATCTAGGCTCGGCACTAATGGGCTTGAAAGCCTACGGAACGGCTCGCCAGGCGTTTGAGACAGCAGCTCAGTTGGGCAATCCACGCGGCGCGGAGGGTGCCGCCCACTGTGCCGCCCGGGAAAAATGATAAGGACTTATTCCTCGCCGGCCATGGCACCAGGAGCCGTGACTTGCCATTTGGAACCTCAGTCCTTCGCCAGAGTTACCTGATTCTGCGAATCCTCGGGAGAAAATGCGCTGGGTCTCGTCGCCATGTCGGGAGCCATCCCGACTTGGATTTTTTTGTCGCTTACAAAGCGAACGATCATGGGCATGACGACCTCTCCTTTATCGCCCTTAACATGGATGTCGAGTTGCATCGGATTCTTAGTGGCGTCGAGACGCCAGGTAACTTTGACACCTTCGCTTGACCCGATTACGGCCACTCTCCCTTGAATCATTTGATAGGCGCCGTCCTCACGGAAAATCATGGAGGCGGCGGCCCCTGTGATATCTTTGCCTTTCCATTCCCCGATTAAAGACTGAGCCGGTTCCTTCGCGGACGAAATTACCGGCAAAAGGACAAACAGGATCATTAAGGCGCGCGAAGCGAGAGTAAGAAGAAGTGTTGGAGTTTGTTTCATGAGAGGGAGAATCTTACGCTCCGCAGGTGTTGCAGCAAATCAGATTCGCTTGAAGACGGTGCGCCGCCTGGCCAAGCAGTGCACGTGACCCATCGCCCGCGGAGCGGCCGATCCACAAGACACGCCTCGACGCAGCTACGCCTTTGGAGGGACGGGCGCTGCCCATCCTTTGGATATTTGGACGACACGGCGGTCGTCCCTCCAGAAAAGTATCGCTTCCTTCTGGAACGGCGCTTCCTTCCCGGGAGTCAGTCTAGTTCTTGGGATAATTTGCATCGGCCTTCACTTCCACGATCTGGGCGGTATGGCGCTTGGAATGAGCGCCATTAAAGATGATCCACTGATAGGCATCCATGGCATCGAGAGCCGGATTATCCGCGATGTGGCTGCGCAGGTCCTCCTTCGTCTCCTGCAGAAGCGCGATCTCCTTCGCGCGCGTCTCCTTGAAGTGCTTCACCAGCTCCTCGCGGGTGGCGAATTTTCCCGTGGGCTTCAACACCTCCGGCGCCTGCGCCTTGTGGGAGCGGTCAGGAATCTTTTCATAGATCACCTTGTCTTTTCCCGCCGTCTCGGCGCGTCGCTCCGGGTTGGCCGGCGCCTTCATTATCTCTTTGACGCGACCCCAGATGAAATCTTCCGCCGTCGCGATGTGCTCGGCCGTTTCGGCCACGGACCAGCGGTCCGGTGCGGCTTTAAACTTCCATTGCGCGTCGCTCACTCCGTCGACTGCGGCGAGAAACGCCTTCTCTGTTTCCTTCAGGTAACTGATCGCGCGCTCCCGTTCTTCTTTCGTCAACGAACCGGAGCCGGCCGGCGTGGGAGAGGTCTGGGCGAGCCCGGAGGAGGCGACGCATGCCGCCGCAGTAAGGAGAGCAAGGAATGTGAGTTTCATCCGCGGAATTTGCCTCTGCGCGGGTTGCGGGCAAGAACTCTTCCTGGATAAATGAGTACGCTCGCGAGCTAAGGAAGCGCGATCTTTGCAGGCGACACGCCTGCCGCTACAGGCGCTCAGGGAGAGATCGCTACTTCGGCCAGGCTGCCTTCAGCTTCGCCGCGATCGAGGCGTATTCCTCCTTCGCCAGCTTCCTCCTCGGCGCGGGCGTGCCGGGCGGGCCGTCGCCGAAAAAAGGAACGACATGGAAATGCGCATGGTAAACGGATTGATTGGCACTGATCCCATTGTTTTGGCTGATTCTGAAACCGGTTGCCCCCAGCCCCTTGCGTTGGGCGATGCCAGCTTTTTGCACCGCGACCATCAGGTCCCGTAGTTCGTCCGGCTTGAGATCAAGCATGTTCCGCGCACCCATTCGTTTCGGGACCACCAGCACATGGCCGGGCGCGACCACCTCTTCCTCCGGCAGCGGCATGAAGACGAGCACATGTTCATCCTCGAATATCTTACCCACGCTCGACTCCGCTGTCTTATCCTTGATCAATTGCGCGATACCATTCTCCGGGTCGTACTTGCCATCGAGGCCGGTATCAGTCCCCGGCTTCGGCATCTCGCTCGGCGGGATTTGGGCGGTTAATGGCGCCGCTTCCAGGAAGAGCAGCGCAGCCAAACTAAAAAACATTCGCATCATTTTCATCGTGTAAGAATCCTCCGTGTGATGAGGGAGTATGCCGCCGCGGTGGCGCGATGGTCAATAAATCAAAGCCTCGCTACGGGAGAAGCTGTAGAGGCGCCCGTGTCGGGCGCAGAAATCTCAGAATTCTTGCAGGCGACACGCCTGTAGCTGTAGCGGCGCCCGTGTCGGGCGCAAATCTTTGAGGACTTTGCAGGCGACACGCCTGCCACTACAGGAGTGAATTCACCGTGTCTCGCTGTTCGATGCCTTGGCTTCGGCTGCGCTTTGCTAGTTCGCCTTGACTTCACCAACGACGTTCAAAAGGTTTTGGACGTTCATCTTCAAGGCCACTCCCTTGACGAATTTCTCTCCGGCGACGCCGGCGGCCGAAACGTGCTTCACTCCCGCGGCAACCTTGATTGAGTAATTCCCCGTGATGGCGCTCGGGGAAGTGAATTGCACATCATAAATGCCTGGCTTGATCTTGTCGGTGGTGAATGTGCCCTGGGCATCGGTTTTACCCCTGAAGGCGACTTTGCCGCTGGCATCGGACACAGTCACATTCAACGGCGGGACGGCACCATAAGCCATACAGGCGATGGCGAAACAGAGAGAGAGGACAGTGCCGCGGATCAGGTTCTTCATGATTCGAACATACTTCAAATCATGGCCGCGCCAAGCGTAGACCCCAGCGGCGCTCTAGAGGCGTCCGTGTCGGGCGCAGGATCTTTGAAATCTTTGCAGGCGACACTCAAGTAGCTGTAGAGGCGTCCGTGTCGGGCGCAGAAATCTCAGGAATCTTGCAGGCGACACGCCTGCCGCTACAGGACTGAATTCTCCGTGTCTCGCTGTCTTCCGGCCTCAGACCTCTGTCCTCTCTCCCATCACGTCACTTGTCACCCGTCACTGGCCTGCCAAGCCGTAGCCTAGCGCGAAGGCTGGTCACCTCCGGCCATTGATCTTTTTAGGGATGCGTCTTGAAGTTTTCCGCGCGAAAGATGAGAACGGCGGGATGAAGACTCGAAATCCAGTGGCCCTCTCCGTGTCCCTTCTCCTCACGGCGTGCCTCGCCCTGATCTCGCCCGCCATTGCCGGGAGCGACGATCAGGCCATCATCGCCGCCACCCGAAAATATCTGGCTGCCCAATCTTATCCTGCCGACATGAAGATTACGGTCGAAAGGGTAGAAGGCGATTACGCCGGGGTCGGGATCGAACCGAGGAAAAAAGACATGGATGGCGCCACCGCCTTCCTAAAACGCGAGCACGGCACGTGGAAAGGCCTCACCATTGGCACAGGCTGGGACCCAGCCGACCTGGACAAGCTCCATATCCCCAAGTCTCTTCGTCCGTAATTTTTTCCGTACGAAAACGAGAGTGTGGGAGCCGCTCGGTTAGGCGGTAAAGCAGTTAGGGTAGCTGGCGCGAGCGCGGGAAGCACGAGTGACCAATTCCCCACGACAAAATGACGGGATTCACAAACTGCCTCCTCTCGCTGCCCTTTGGAACACCCACTAAAGCCGTGGAGACCGCTCAATCTGCTTGTGTCGGCGTCGGTTCGTTTTGTGGACAACATGGTCTCCCGGCGTGGCGGTGGGAGACGGCGCCGGTGCGATCACCGGCGCTGCCGGCACAGTTGGCGTACTAGTTGGCGTTACCGGCGGCATCGGCAAGGGACTCTCCCGAATAACGCGGGGTAGTGGCCGGGGAGGCTGAACCCTCTCTGAATCGTGATAGACAATGTTAACGACACTATCTTTTTTTACGGAGTAGATAACGCGCGGTTTGTTCTCGATCCCCACAAGGCGCCATCTTTTGCGCTCATCTTCGGTGTGTTCAAGTGTCACAAACACCGTGTCGGCACTGTCTTCCAATATAGTGACCTCCTTGGACCGCAACGAATCTCGTTCTAAGAGTTCTTCTGGAATGGAAGGCGCGGAATCGTTAGTGAAGGTTAGGAACGACACTCGCGTATCAGCCGAGTAATCTCCGCCGCCCCTTGTAACCGGCAGATACGGGTAGACGTGATACGCATACGATAGAATGAACAGATATAGAAAACTAAACGTGACGCTTAGATTCATGGCAAAGAGCGCTCCGGCACGCTGATATCGTCTAAAAACGGGTAAACTTCCCACAAGGAAGGCGAGCATCAGTAAAACCAAGAACGCGAAAATTAGATAAAAGTAGCCCCCGTCAAGGACAGAAACCCCAAACAGGACTATTTGAGACTTACATATAATCCAAATCGCGATGCATTCCGGGATCAAAAGAACTGTTCGTGCAATCTTCGGGCCTTTGAGAATCCACGCGTCTAACGACGCCGTTTCTGATGAGTCCGCGCGGAATCGCATAATAAGAAACGCCAATGGCTTTTCCACTACACGGATAAACGCCATCAAACAGGTTATGAAGACTGTTAACAGTGCGACGGCCAGCTGCATAGCCGGCCATTCCTGCGGGCGAGCAAAGGTAGTCGTTAGGTAAAACACTAGCAAAAGGCCGCACATAGCAGCCGTGAAGGAGAAATAGACGCGAAAGCCGTCTTTTGTTATCTGATCCATCTCCGTTTGCAGCTCATCCAGTTGACGCGCTGTTTCCGCTTGACTCTCTGGGACCCTTTCACCCTCCGCCTTTACGTGCGCGTATCTCACTTTCATGTCGTTAAGGTGTTTTTCGAGTTCCCTCTGCTTGTTTTTGTTGCGCCAGAAGCCGAACAATAAAAGGACTACGCTCGCTGGAAATTGTAAACACTGCAGGCCGATGTAAATGTACTTTGCCTTAAATACGTCTAACGAAGTTGTAATTCCTAATGCGTGTTGAAATGTGAACTCGACAAGAAATCCTGTGGCATAGACCAGCCCCGCGATCGCAGCAAACCAATACGGGATCGTTGGCCACGGAAATGTAGTCATCGCCCAGCGGTTGGACGGAGCGTTAGGGACTGCTGGAGGCACTGCTTGGGAGGTCATATAACGCAATTAGAATCGCTTCACGGCCTCAAGCGCAAGCACTGTCTCGTTTTCGGCTGCCATTATCGGCTTGATGACAGTATGCAGTGTAAACTGCTTCGCCTTGTCTCTTGCCAATCACCTGGTGACAACCGTGCTGCCGCCAGGAAGAAGCTTTTTGTAGGCGTCTTCAAGCCAATCTGGGCCCTCGTCGACACGAAATATATCGCTGACCTCATCGAAACGCAGGTCCTCGATTGATTCAGCATTCAGGAGCGCCTCCGTCAGTCTTGATCGGAAATTTTCCTGCATCCTGCCGCTTCGGGCGACACCAATATATCGGCGTCGAAAAGGCACAATATCAGCACTGTAGCGCGGAGATTTGCCTGGCCATGCGAAAAAGCAAAAAGCAGTCAAAGCAATGCGCTCAGTCATTTCGAAATCCGGAAAATCTTCGCGCCCCGCGACGATGATTGAATAGAGAGTCTCTATGTCTTGAAGTCGTTCGCCCTTGGTAAGGTTTCGATAGACTTGGAGCATCTTTCGCCTAAATAATCGGCCTCGCATAATGAAGTTAGGCGAACACGCCATGCGACCACCTTACCTGCCCTACACCTTTCGGCGACGGCCCTGGCAACGGAAGATCAAAAGAAAAGAAAACGTAGATCAGAAGAACGATAATGCTGAGAAACAAAAGGCAAAGTTGTGCTACGATCTGCGGGACGAACCAGGTCAAAAAACTCGTTGTGATAGTAATTTCATCGTTCCGGGAAGCGGTCATCGAAAACATATTCCAAAGCCCCACCATCATCGAGAGCCCCAGTAATAGAGAAACCGCCAGTAAAGGAATCAATTTGATCGGATCCATTCGCTGGAGGGCAAGGTAACCAATAGCGCCACACAAAAGTGGTAAGATCAAACCGCTCACGCTGACTCCAGTATTTATCGGTGCCCTGAGAGTCTCCAGGTTATATTTGACGTCGCCCTTCTTTGCGACCGCTTCCCAGTAAAGGCATTGGCAGCAAAATACGAGCAGCGTAATAAGTAGGGGTGCGCCTGCCCACACGAGCATTTCGTAACGGAACAACAGATTTCTAAACATGTGCGCGATAGTGGAGAAATTTCATGGTTCCCCGCCCGGAGTCATTCCCGGTCGCGACTCGACGGCGCGTTCGCATCGCGGGGAAACAGGGGACGGGGTTCACAATCCTTAGCGTTTTAGCAAATCGGTTCATCGTGTCAGCAAAAAAGTGCAAAAGAAAACCGCGGGGAGGCTTTCGCCTCGCCGCGGTCTTGCTCGGAAAGTACCTTCGAGGGGAACTTTCCTGAGGGGAACCCGCTACCTGACTACACCACAATCGCCGTGGACGGGTCGCTCCAGTCGCCTGGACCGACTGCGCCAACTGCGTTGGCCTCGACGTTGTAGGCCTGACCCGGGGTCAAACCTTTGAACGTGAAGCGGCCACCGGCCGTCTGTGCGGTCTGCACAAACGTGTCGGGCGTCGAAGCCAAGGCGATGCGCCAATTGTACGATCGCGCCCCGTAGATGGGCGGGACCGTGGCGTCGAGTTCCCCCGACTTCGCCCCAAGCCTCAGCGTGGGCGCTACCGGCGCGGGCAAAGTGCCTACCCGGGTGCGCACCGGCTTCTGGTAAGGGAAACCGCTCGAGAGCAGTTTCTCCATGTCGCCATCGCTCGTGAGCGTGACGTAGCTGGCCAGCTGGCGCATAAGGGAAACGAGCTCCGCCCGTCTCGCATTCTTCGCCGCCGTTTCCACCTTGCCGCGGTTGACAGCCGCCGCCACCGCGTCGGTAAACGCGCCGAGGGCAGTGCCCACGGCCTTCAAGGAAGGCGCGGGCGCCGGGAAGTTCGGATTTTCGGTCATCCCGGTAATCGCGCCCTGCACGTCGGCGATCAGCCTGGCATCGCTGGCGTCAGTTAGGAATCCTGTTGCTGCTTTAACTATCATGTCATGTTTTCCTTTCTATTTAGTTGTTCTCTACTGCCGGTAACCTTTATTTCGCGATCACCAGCTTTGATAGCTATTGAGCAACTGCCGGTGCCAAGCTGAAAAAATTAACGCCGCCCAACTTTTTTTAAGATTATTAAAAACTTCGTTTCAAAAAAGTCGTATATAATTAGTCCACCCCTTTTTGCGAAAATCGGCCTTTTTCGCGGCTTTCGTCTCCGCGATCGGCTAGGTCGCCTACTCTCAAGAAAGCAAATTGACACTCACAGCTGCGAAAAACGTTTCCCCTGTAGTGGCAGGCGTGTCGCCTGCAGTCTCCTATCTCTAACTTTTGCGGCCGACACGGCCCCTGCTACACGGCTTTCCGATGTGTTTGAAGTGCCTCCGGAGGCACTGAAGAGAGTACCCTCATATTCGGCAGCGCCACCCGAATATGCTGAGGGCGCTTCCACAGGTCTGCTGATGACGTCCGAATGCTCGGACACGGTTTCCGAACCTTCGGAATCGACTGACTAAGGTCTTGAACCAATTTCGGCATATTCGGACAGCGCCTCCGAATATACGGAAGCGATCCCCAAATATCCCGACGACACTTCCGATCGTCTGGCGACGGTTTCCGAGCCTTCGGACGTCGCTAGGGATATCACGGAACGCCGGTGGGAGATGTTGATCGGATAATAACTCTATTGTCGCGCACCGCTTTCATTCAGGACCGTCAATCGCCGTGAAAAACTTTGAACGGAGCATCATCTCCGCGTGTCCATGAATGGTAATGCGGGGCGAAGTCCCCTAGATTAGGAGGAACACATTATGCCGGATAAACGAATCTATATCGAACGACGGACCGAAGGGGATTATGCCGTTAGACGCGGTGAATCAAAGAGAGCGAGCGCGGTGGAACCGACGCAAAAAGAGGCGATCGAGCGAGCACGGGAGATTGAGCCCAAGTCTCGACCCCACGTTGAACGGGTTCGAACGACTGATGTCGGAAAACCCGATCAATGGCGCAAGGCCTAGCCTGCTCTCTCGCCGATCAACGTCTGAATCTTTCCGATTTCTGATCCAACCGGATCGATTTTCGATCGGCCTGTCATCGTACCCATTTCTCGGCAGCCAGCGGCAACTCGTTCAGCTCAGCACGGGCTTCTCGCCACGAAGGATAGTTCGCATCGAGAATTGCGGCGAAACGCTCGCGGTGTGTCGGAGCGAGTAAATGGGCAATTTCGTGCAGGATCACGTATTCGAGGAGATCCTTGGGTTTCTTTACCAGCTCAGTGTTGAGGCGAATGCGACGGCAGCGGTGGTTGCAGCTTCCCCACTTCGTTTTCATTCGTTGGAGGAAGTAGCCGGCAACCTCCACGCCCAGTCGCTCCTCCCATTTTTCGATGAGTGGCGGAACGGCCCGATGAAGGAGGGACTTGTGCCATTCATGAATCACTTGGGCGCGCTTCGCGGAATCGCTGCCGGGGCGCACCGTGAGGGTGATGCGTTTGTGATCGACCGAAACGAAAGGCTTGGTGTCTCGCTGGACGACAGTTAGCAGGTGCCGCCGTCCCCATAGGTAATGGCTCTCGCGCTCTATGAATCTGCGCGGTGTTTCGCGGCGTTGGTGGGAAAGCTTGTTTTGTTGCTTCCGAATCCACCCGAGTTTCGAAATCGCATAGGCCCGGGCCACATCAGAGCGTGTTGCCTTGGGAGCAGACAGAGTCACGCGCCCAGTCGGCGGGTGGACGGAGAGATGGACGTTTTTTATCGCCTTCCGTGTTAGCAGAATCGAGATTTCTCCGAGTTGGATCGTTTCGGGCATCAGTAGCTGGGCTGGTTCTTGATGATCTCGAAAATGGCCTCCGTAGCCTGCCGATCGCGCGACATGATTGGAAACAGAGCATTGAGCACCTGCTTTTCCCGTGTGTCGTCGCCCTTCCAACCCGCCGGAGCCTTTTCGCGCATGGTGCGATCAAGCTCGAGAGCGAGTTTTGCTTTCCCATCCACATCTGCAGGACACTGAAAGGTTTTCGCCGGTATGCTAGCCAAGTTGTTAAAGAGCACGATGGCTCCTGAATGTCCGTTGAGCGCAGCTGGATGGTCCCCCGTGTTCTTCTGTGCCATTCGTCTTACGAGCGCTTCAGCATTCCTTAGGAAAGCTTCGTAGGCGACGGCATCGGCGCGATTCTGTTTTATGAGATCCTCCAGCAATTTCGACATCTCAGCGTAAAATCTCGGATCAGTCAGCTGGTCACGAATGATGGTCTTGCGGACGTTATTGATGATTCCTTCCGCGATGGCGTTGCGTGAGAGCTTGCCCTTCTCGTTGAGTTTCCTCGCGATGGCGTCATTAATTCCGGTCTCGACAATTAGTTCTGTTAGCGAGAGCGAATCAAGGTCGCCCAAATCCGTGGCCGGGTCGGCTTGGATGTAGGTGTTGAGAAGATGTCGCATGTCTGCCTCGAATGGCTTGATGTCGAGTTCCTCACCCGAATGCTTTTTAATCGCGGAGCGCGTATCGCTGTAGAATTCCACCTCTTTTTTCAGGGCCGCCGCCTCATCGTCAGTGTAGCCAGCTTCGGTGAGATTTTGAGTGAGGTCCGCGAATGCTCGCACCAAAGAGGCGACAGTTTTGTAGAATGAAATCCGTAGCGCTTCCGTCTCGCTAAGAGCGTTCGGATTGCTGGCGTTTCCGCAAAAGTAGTGGAGATATTGCTCCATAGTACGCGGGGACGGAACCGGCTCACAAAGGTAGCGAAGCGCCTCGCGAACGCCATCGAGCTGCTTCTTGCCCTCAACTCGCCAGTCTTTGAGTTGGACATTATTCTCGGCGCTACCGCCCTCGTCGATGTCCAATTCATCCGAGCTATAAACGGCAATGGCTTCCTGCACATCACCGAAAAGTTCCTTGAAATCGACAATGTATCCGTAGTCTTTGTCTTCACCGTCGAGCCGATTGGTCCGACAAATGGCTTGGAAGAGATTGTGGTCACGCAGTTCGTTATCCAGGTAGATGTAAGTGCAGCTCGGTGCGTCAAAGCCAGTGAGTAACTTGCTCACCACGATCAATAGCTTAAGGTTCGCCGGCTCATCGATAAAGCGTCGCTTGGACTCATCCTCATAAGCCTTGGTCGTTTGGCCATTTTTTAGAACCTCCCTGGTGTAGGTATCGAATTTGTAGCGTTCGTCGCTATTCGCCGGCTCACGAGAAATCGCGTTATGATTCGGCTCGAAGGACGTAATAATGCCGCAGTATTGGCCGAACGTTTTGGACTGAAACATGCGGTAATAGTGGCAGGCGTCGTAGATGCTGGCTGCAACGAGGATGGCCGTTCCGCGATCATTGTTCAGCCGTGGCTTGGTGTCGAAGTCGTGGATGATGCTCGCGACGATTCTCGCTTTCCGCTCCTCCGCGCTCATTAGCTCCTCCATCGTCGCCCAACGTTTGCGCAGAATGGCTTTCTGAAAATTGTTCAGTGTTCTCGTCTTCTGCTCGAAATACGCCTCGATAGCTTTCGGCGATGTAAGCCGCTGCGGCACGTCGCGGGCTTCGTATTTCAGGTCGAGGATTACCTTATCCGCCACCGCCTGGTGAAATTTATAGGTGTGGATGTAAGTGCCGAACACATCCCGCGTCAGTTGTTTGTCCTTACGCAGCAGCGGCGTGCCGGTGAACCCGACGAACAGGGCATTCTTCAGCCAGCGTTTCATCTGCTTGTTCATGGCGCCGCCTTGCGTCCGGTGACATTCGTCCACGAAGACATAGAAGCGGCCATGAATCGGCGGAGGCGGACCGGCGAGGTCAGCCGGATTGAACTTGTGGACGAGTGCGCACAGCAACCGCGGTATCGCCACGCCGAGCTTTGAGATAAATTCCGTTCGCGAGGTGATTCGAGGAGACGGTGAATTTTCTCCGATGACTCCGGCATTCTTCATCACATTCTCGATCTGCTTATCCAGCTCATCGCGATCCGTGACAATGAGCACGCGCGCCTCGGGATCGTGTTCCAGCAGCCATTTGGAGAGCAGGACCATAAGGATGCTTTTGCCGCTGCCCTGCGTGTGCCAGATGACTCCGCCCTCGCGCTGCCGGATGCGTTCCTGCGCAGCTCTTATTCCGGTGAATTGATGCTGACGCGGCACTTTTTTGATGCCGTTGTCGAAGATGATGAAGTTGCGGATCAGATCGAGCAGCTGGGATTTCTCGCAAATCTCAGCCAGCGGTTGATCCAGCAAAGCGCCGGGGGTTGGCGGACCAGGGGTTGCCGCCTTCCATTCCACGAAGAACTCTTCTCGTGTAGTTACCGTGCCGTAACGCAGACCTTGTGAGTCGCTACCTGCGAACACCAGCTGAACCGTGCTGAAGAAAGCCTTGTTGAAAATCTCCTCCTGATTCGTGATGAGCTGCCGCACGCCATCTGCGACCTCGACCGAACTGCGTTTCAACTCGATCACCGCGATAGCAATGCCGTTCAAGTAAAGCACGAGGTCGGGGCGGCGTTCATAGCCGCCACGCAGCGTGACTTCCTCAGCGAGAGCGAAATCATTGCGTGTCGGGTTTTCCCAATCCACCAGATGCACATTTTCATGCGCCTTTCCCGCCGCGATCTGAACGGGCACGCCATAGCGCAGCAGTTGATAGGTCCGCAGATTGGCTTGGTAGAGTGTAATGCCCGTTGAGTCCGCTGCAGTTTCCAGCTTCCGCAGAGCGGCGGAAATATGAGCGACCGAATAGCCCCGCCTTTTCAGGTTGTCGCCCAGCAAGGCCGCTTCGATGGGACGATTACGGTGATGGAGGCTACCTCTAAACGGTGATTCGCCCCAGAGGGACTCAAATTAAGAATTAGGAACGGTCTCTGGAGCTTTTCAGAATCGTAACGAAAATGGCTGCAAGTTCATCGACTTCGCGGCGCAAAGACGAAAGTTTCGCGGCAGAAACGATTCCCGAGTCGACAAGCAACTCGAGCCTGTAAGCCGTTTGACTCGCTGATCTCCCATCAGCCCGCCCGCTACCGTCGCAGGTTTGACCATCCATGTCGCGGCTTCCCAGCTCGCTCCATTCTTCGATTTCACGCAGGCAATCTCCGCACTTCGCGATGAATTCGGGCCGGCTTCGGCCGCGATACGCTTCGCGATAATTTGCGCCAATCGACGTACCTGAACGCAGAACCTGTTTTCCTAGAACCTGCGCCTCCGCGCTCTTCGGCAATGTGCCGAACATCCGGATGATGCCGAGTCCAAATTCCTTAGTGCGTTCCCGCAAATCGTTCCGTGGGGTCACTTCTCCACGTTTTAGTGCGAACTTCGCGTTTTTGAAGGTCTTTCTTAATTCTTAATTCCTAATTCTGCCTTGCGCCGAACGGCCTGATAAGGCCAGAAGGCCGGGCTGGCCCGTATTATAAGCGTCAGGCGATCAATGCTCTGGGCGGAGCCCGCCTGCATCGCCATGCGAAGCATTGCGGGCAGGGGAAAACGCCGAGCGTTGAATAGATCGCCGCCGTCAACGACCAAGACAGAGAACATTATGAAAAAATTCACCAACTTACTAATCGTCGCTTCCCTGGCGCTGGCTGGAGCCGTGATGGCCCAGCAGCCCACGCCGGAAGAATCACCAAGCAAAAAAGCACCACCCGACAAGAAGGCGCCGGCCGAAGTGAAGCCCGCGCCGCGGGCGCCGAAGACCGAGGCTCCAGCCGTGAGAGAGCCCGCCGCGAAGGAGCCGGCAGCGAAAGAGCCGGGCGCGAACGAAGCGCCCGTTCCGCCAAAGCCGGACAAGAAGGCAGCGACCCGGAAGCCTGCGCCGGCTGCCGCCACGGAACCGAAGACTTCCGCGGATCAACCGGCCGCGAGTGCGACGCCTCCCGCTAAGAAGGATAAGTCGCACGCCAAAGATATGAAGGCGCCGGATGCCAGCGCGAAGACATCGCCGAGTTCCACACCGGCAACAGCTAAGACGACGCCCTCCCCCGCGGCAGCCAAGACCACCGCCACCCCGGCCGTAGCTGCGACGACTCCGCCAGCAGCAGCCACCACTCCGGCAACAGCGGCGAGCACGACTCCAGCAGCTGCGGCGAGCACGACTCCGGCAGCAGCGGCGTCGGCCAGTGTGGCTCCGTCGGTTGCGCAAACCAGCCCGGCAAACCCGGTTAATCCGGCGGTCGCGAAGAAGCCGGACGTGCAGAAGGTGCAGCAGATTCAGCAACAGCATGTGAGCTTCCATGCGCAGCCACGCCCGGACAGAGTCCCGGCGGTCACGTTCAGCGCGAATTACCGCATCAATGGAAGCGATCGCTGGCAGGGACCGCAGTACGAAGTGTATCGCTCCTACCATCCGGAACGGCACGATCAGGGTTGGTATCGGTCGCACTACCAGCGGGTGGAGCTAATCAGTGGCGGTTACTACTACTATAATAATAACTACTGGTATCCGGCGTGGGGCTACAATCCCAGCAACGAGTATTATGCTTACGATGCGCCGATCTATGCCGGCAAACGCGCCGAACCGCCAGACAAGGTGATCGCCGACGTGCAGGCCGTGCTTCAGGACATGGGCTACTACAGAGGTGAAGTGGACGGATTGCTCGGGCCCCTGACCCGCGAGGCGCTGACCAAGTATCAGACCGACAACGGTATGACGGTGACGGCGGTTATCGATGAACCGACGCTCGACGCGCTCAACATGGGGTAGATGAAAGCAGTGACCTGTGACGTGTGACGAGTGACGTGTTGGGCACTGAAAGGTTAACCTAAACTATCAACGAAAGCCGCCGGGCGAGATGCCTCGGCGGCTTTCTGTTTTTGGGTAACGCGGTGAGGAGAGGGAGCGGGCTATCCGCCCTCGTCGACTACGGCGTGGCAGGCGTGTGATAAGTTGCGAACCATGAGGAAGGCGGTTTTGAAAAAGGTTGGAAGGAAACCGACGGACCGGATCGAAGTTCGGAGGTCAGGGGTGCATGGGCGCGGAGTGTTCGCGAAGACGCGCATCCGGAAAGGGGCGAAGATTATCGAATACACGGGGCGCAGGTTACCCTGGAAGGAAGCGCAGGATTTGCCCCCGCTTGATCCCAAGAATCCGTTCCACACTTTTCTCTTCTCGCTCGACAACGGCGATGTGATCGACGCCACGGTGGGTGGCAATGAAGCGCGCTGGATCAATCATTCGTGTGAGCCGAATTGCGAGACGTTCGAGGAGGACGACCGGATTTTTGTCCACGCCCTGCGCGGATTGCAGCCGGGCGAGGAACTTTTCTACGATTACAAAATGGTTCCCTCGGACCGGCGGACGAAGAAGGTGGAGAAGGAGTTCGGTTGTTTCTGCCGGACGGCGAATTGCCGGGGGACGATGCTGGAGAAGCGGAAAGCGCGCCGGAGGAAGTGACGCCGCCCCAGGCCGATCACTGCGATTTACATAGGGACCCGCCACCGCTCGGCTACAGCGTGGCAAGGATCGGGCGCGCGATTTCCGGCGTACCCATTCTCTTCTCGCTTGTGCCACCGTGGGAGGGCGAACGCGGCGCTACTGGAGATTGTAGAGTTCGACAAGGCCGACTCCGATGGAGCCATTTTTGCCGGCTAACACGGCTGTGTAGGCACCGGGCGGAAGCATGCGAAGGAGGACGCTCTCGCGGGGATCGGTCGGGTCGAGCTTTTGAGCGCGGACTTCTGCCGCGGCCAGGTCGTCCTGCCAGTCGTCATTGGAAGCGATCTTTTGTCCGTTGTCGTCATGCAATTCCAAGGAGGGATCCGGGAGCGCATTCGCGATGCCTGCGTTTGACAGGGAAGGCCCGATTCCCCGCACTACGATTTTCGTGGCCGGCGCATCAGACGGCCCCAGAATAAACCCTCCAATCATTACGTTGCCGCCGGTCCCGACAAAACCGCGCGTGCTCGTGTTAGCCAACCTCGAAGGCGATGCCTGGTCGAGATCGTACGCTTCGATTAGACCTGTCCCAGTACCTCCGCCCTTGCCCCGCAGAATGACGGTGTAGCTCCCGGGCGCCAGGCTTGCCACGATGGCAGACTCAAGGTCGTTAGACGGCGCAATCGTCGTAGCGCGGATTTCAGCTTCCTGGGACTGACCTGTCTGGTCATTAACCTTCCAGTTGTCGTTTGGAACAACGCTGCCATCGCCGAGGTGCAGCTCGATCGTGGGATCAGCCAATGCCCCTGTTACTCCCGCCGTCGCCAGGGATGGACCGATCCCGCGCAACATAACCTTCTTCGGAGCGTTTCCGGTCACGAAAAACCCGCCGATCAATACATTGTCGCCGGTGAGCACATTCAGGCGCGTCGACATATTTAGGGACTGGGCCCCAGGTATCGGAGTAGGAGTGGGCGTTGCTGTCGCTGTAGCTGTAGCTGTAGCTGTCGCTGTCGCTGTAGCTGTTGCTGTAGCTGTTGCTGTAGCTGTTGGCGTAGCTGTAGCTGTAGCCGTCGCTGTAGGTGTAGGTGTTGGCGGGGCCGCTCCGAGGGTAATACTTAGGGGTGCGCTGCCGGTTCCGGCAGAGTTCGTCGCGGAAATTGTCGCATTGAAAGTTCCGGCTACGGTTGGGGAGCCTGAAATCAGCCCGCTGGCGTTGTCGACGCTCAGCCCCGCCGGTAAACCGGTGGCTCCATAGCTCGCGGGAGATTCCGTAGCCGTGATCTGATACGAAAACGGCTGCCCCTGCGTGCCGCTGGCGGTGGAGCTGCTCGTGATCGATGGAGTGATGGGGACAACGGCGGTGACGGTGAGAACGACGGCCCCGTCGTTGGAATCAGCGCGAACCGTAAGGCCGTTCCCGTTGATTGTGGAGAAGCTGCCGATGGATGAGCCGCTGGCGATAACGGTGAATTGATCTCCTACGGCAGGTCGGAATCCATTGATCAAACTGACGTTGAGAGTGCCGCCAAGGGTCGTGGTGCCAGTGACGGACAGTTGATCAAACTGGGTGCCGGGAGACTTCCCTCCAATTTCGATATTCAGAACGCCGTTGCTATCCTGGCTGTAATCACCCGCAATCGTGATCTTCCCGGCGGAATGGCCGGGGGAGATTGTGCCGCCCGCGTTGCGGAGCGGCCCGTTAATCGTGCCGGAGCCAACGAGAGCGCCGCCCGCGACGACCGTCACGCCGTCGGTGGCGTTCACAGTGCCGGCAGATTGAAAGTCCAGTTGATCGACGTTGCCATTCGTGGCGCCGCCAACCGTCAGGCTTCGCACCGTTACGGGCGTGAGTGGAACCACCAGGGCCAGCCCGGCAGGAGTGTCCAGAAACACGCGATGAACCACGGAGGGCTGAATCCCTAGCGTCCAGTTCGCGGGCAAATTCCACGAGCCGCCGGCCGCATTTCGAAAATGGAGATCGGGGTTGGAAAGGAACAGGCCGAAGCGGCCGTCCAGAAGAGAAGCCTTGAAAGCGACTTGCCCGCTACTATTCGGCGCGCTTTGCTCGCTTATGCCAACGATGCTGCTACCTGCGAAGGGCTGTCCGACCCGGGCCACCTGAACCAGGTCGCGCCCGTCGCCCAGGTAGATGGCGTTTTGGATGTTATTTGGGTTCCCCACCTGGGGCGTTACTCCGGCGGTCACCTCGACCAGGCCATTGTCGCTCATCGAGGAGAACGATACGCTTCTAAGTGTCCCATTCCCCCCGGGGGCAACCTGCCCGTCTCTGGCTACGGCAGTGGTGGCGTTTGATGGAAAGGCTAAAAATATTCCACTCGTCTCCCCGGTCGGGGACGACGGATCCAGCACGTCGCCGAGGAAAGCTACACGGCCTGCCGAATCATCACTCCGAAACTGCACGAATCCGAAAGTTCCACCGCCGCTGCCGGGCGCGGCAAGACCGTCCCGCGTAACCTGAGTCAACAGTCCGGTTGAGTCTCCGCGGTAAATTCCAGACCCGGGGTTGCCGTTGTTGGTGTTACTGAGGGTCGCCAGGAAAAGAAATGAGCCGGGGGATAATCGCGATCCAGTAAGGGAGTAGGCTGTAATCGTGTCGCTACCTCCGGGAACCGTCTGGCCGAGGCGGATGACCTGCACGGGAGTGGCGGGGAGATGAGTCGATGGGTTCACGCTGGCAGCATAGAAGCCGCGGTTTGTCGACGCCGTCGCTCCAGCCAGGTCGGCGTCGAACAGAATACTGCCGTCGCTCTGCAAAGAGAAAAAGCTATTCGCATGGAGCCCGCTCAGGCTGCCTCCGCCGGGAACGGCAGTGCCACCGGGGTTGCCGTTGAAGCTAAACTTCGCGGCTTGTCCGGGAGTACTCCCGGTCAGATTCCCAAGATAAATGCCGGGAATTCCGGTCTGCAGCGACGCTGCGTAAAAGGCCACCTGGCCATTTGGATTTAACCCAACGCCCGGGAGGCTCAGCACGCTGGCGAACGTCAAGCCTCCGCCTTCGGGCATCGCCTGTCCCGAGCGCACGACCTGGGTGGTGGCGCTGCCGTCTCCCGGGTAGGAATAAAGGGCTGTATCTTGCGGAGTACCGGCGGCGGTCGAGGCAAGTTGGACTCCATAGATCGCCTGCCCGCCGTTTCCAAAAAGCCTGGAGGCTCCGAAGCCCACCACGAACCCCGGATGAGTGGGATCGACGGCGGCCTGACCAGTGCGCGCGATTTGAATGATGGAGCGATCGG
Source organism: Verrucomicrobiota bacterium (assembly GCA_041167505.1). Taxonomy (GTDB): domain Bacteria; phylum Verrucomicrobiota; class Verrucomicrobiia; order Chthoniobacterales; family UBA10450; genus AV80. The sequence goes on along the minus strand of JBEEHR010000047.1, from coordinate 66,423 downwards.
ACCTGGCAGAAAATATCCCGGCGTTATCGGTATTACCGCCCGCCGTGCCGGCAAGGTTGATCGCCAGGAAAACCAATTCACCATGAGGCGAAAGCGAGAAAAATGAGGACGTCCCCCAAGGCCCGGCCGCGCCGCCATTCTGTCCTATGAAATCCTGAGCGGCGAAAGAGCCGTTTCCATCGGGAGCAGTTTGTCCCGCGAGAACAAGGGGAGAGGGTTCGGTGTTGCCCGCGGTGGCGAAGAAGGCGCTGCGCTTGGTCGTTTGCCCGGAAACTTCCACCGATGCGATGAGCAGCTGCTGTTCTGAAGAGGTGAAAATGCCCGAACCGTCAACGATATTTCCGGCCGGAACGCCATTCGTCGTTCCCTCTGCCAAAACGAACCTCTGCAGCGGCCCGCTGCCCGAGCTCACGTAGTAACCGTATGGCGAAGAATTGTTGAGAGCCGCTCTGAAAACGACGTGTCCCGCGTCGGTCACAATAACAGCCCCAAAATCGGAAATGAAATCGGTGCCCAAGCCGTTCCCACCGGCCTGGCTCGATGGAGTGCCCGGCGGCACATCCCCGAAAAAAGCGACGGAGTTGACGATTTGCGCCTGACAGGTTGCGGCGAAGATGAAACTACAAAGCCCAATGAGTGCGAAGCAGGTGGTTTTCCTCCAGAGGGATGACACGCGAGAGGATTCCATGAGGAGCGCAATGGAATAGAAATGCCGCCGGGAATCAATCAATTTTTGCGTAAAAATGAAGAATTCGAGGAGTGGAAAGTCGGAGGTACCCGGACAAGGCGATGCTGGAGCCGAAGAGACGGAGCAACGTCCGGCCAACCCCGTAAAAAAACGAGGCAGGCTGCCCAATGTCCAACTTAAGACGAGAAGGCGAAAACGCCGAGATGGCTGAAGAAGCGGCCGATGGTTTGGTTTCGACATAGCCACTCGGCGCGATTAAAACCGAACGAGAGGCTGCACCCAGACCGGCCTGACTTTACCAGCGAAAATTATGTGGATCCTGTCATTGCCCTGGTGGGAATTTATCCTGCGCGGGGTCATCGTTTACTTCTTCCTGATTGTTCTCCTCCGGCTTACGGGCAAAAGGCAGATCGGCCAGATGGCTCCGTTCGACCTGGTCCTTCTTCTCGTTCTCAGTAACGCGGTCCAGAACGCGATGAACGGTGGCGACAACTCCATCACAGCTGGAGTGGTTTCGGCCGTGACTCTAGTGGGGGTCAACTGGCTGGTGGGCCTCATCACTTACAAGAGCAAACGCATGGAAACTCTCGTGGAAGGCCGGCCCGAGGTTCTGATCCATAATGGAAAGCTTTTCGAGCGGGCCTTGAAACATACCCAGATCACGCACCATGAGCTGATGACCGCGCTGCGGGCGGCGGGTTGCGCCACCGTGGAGGATGTCCATGCCGCGATGCTGGAAACCGATGGATCGATCAGTGTGATTCCGAAAAAGTGAAAGACTAGTGACCAGTGACAAGTGACGAGCCCAAGGCCTTCGGTGTCGGGCCGAAGCGGAGCTTCGCAGACAATTGCGTTACCAAGCTGGAGCTTGGTAACGAGGGGCGGCGAGAGGGGCGTAAACGGAAAAGCCGCCACCGATTGAAGGTGGCGGCTTTCGTTTCGTTAAATTCTCTCGCGGTTAACCGGCGAGGCCGAGCGAGGACAACGTCGGCTGGTCGATAGTTTCGGTGGCGTAGAGGCCGTTTGCCTGCTGGTATTCGGCCAGGGCCTGGCGGGTTAGCGGGCCAATGAGGCCGTCGACTTCTCCTTTGTAAAAGCCCTGCTCCTGCAACGCGGATTGGACATCGGCCACGACCTGGTCGAACGGGCGGGCGCTGGGGCCGGAGTAGATGGGGCCGTCGTATGGATAATAGGCGGCGCCACTATCGTAGCCCCACGCGGGATACCAATAGCCGCCGTCCCAGAAATACCAGCCGCCACTGATCAGGCTCAGGCGGCGATGATGCGATTTCCACCAGCCCTGGTCGTGCCATTGCGGGTGATACGATTTGAAGACCTGATAATTGGCGCCGTTCCAATTCTGCGCGTTCTTGATCGTGTAGTTCTGGTTGAACTGCATGCTGGCGACGGAGCTGTTCGGCGTCGCGTGAAAATTCCGGTGCTGGGCCCGGATCTTCGTGATCGACTGCTGGCTCAACTTGTTCTTCTGGAACTGCTGGTTGTTGGTCTGGAGTTGTGGCTGGTTCGTCGTCTGAAGCTGTTGTTTGTTTTTCTCGAACTTCTTCGACTGAACGGCGGGCAGCGTATTGGTTTGTTTCGGGGTCACCTTCTGGAATTCCTGCTTCTTCAAAACAGGTTGGTTCGTGTGAGTGACGACCGGTTTGTTGACGCGCTCGGTGCGCATGTTCCGAACTTGGGTGTTCTGCGTCTTCAGCTGCTGCTGTTTCGGCGTGAATTGCTGTTTCTGGGCGTTCTTCGGCTTTTGCGACTGCTTTTTGGCGACGGCCTGGTCGGTCTGGTCGTTCTGTTCTTTTGCCTGGACGCTGAAGGCGAGAGCCAGCGAACAGCTGGTTAGGATGGCGATGAGTTTTAGCATTTTAGTTCCTTGGATTTGATTCTGTTTTCTCTGATTCGTGCGGGGATGGGGTGCTGGGGGTATGGGACGAACGCGAGGATGGAGAATGGATGATCGAGGACGGCGTCTCTTAGGCGCACACGCGGGGGACGGGGAAAATACGAATCAGATGCAGGGAGCTGGCGATGAAGGGAATTCTGATTCGTTGTTTGGTGTGGGTGGCTGCGGGCCTCGCGTTGCAGCCGGCGCACGCGGGTGATCGCAAGCAGGCGCCGGCGCGTCATGCTGAAACATTCAATCGCAGGGTTGTCTTTGCGGTCCCGGCGCGATCCAGCCTCCGCGCGGACGTTCCGCAAACGATGCGCTCCGGCGTGACGAGTCAGCGAGGCGAGTTTTCCTTTTCTCCAGTCAGTCCTCTCGAATCAAGGGCGCGTCCCCAGGTACAATCTGGGAATGAGGAGAAAGAGAAGGCGCCGACTTCGCCACGGGAACGCAGGAACGTGACGTTCTTTCGGTTGGATCCGAAGTTTGGCGATATCTCCGTGCAACCGGTGGTGGGCGGAGTGAACGGCGCGCAGCTCTCTGTGGGGTATTAGCAGGGGAGTGCGCGCCGCGCGCGTTCAGTTAATCGTTATTGGTTATTAGGCGCAGACGAATGGATCGCTATTCGAAGCGCAGGCCTTCGATCGGATTTAGCTGCGAGGCTTTCCGGGCGGGATAGTATCCGAAAAAAATCCCGACTCCGGCGGAGAAGAGCGCTGCGATGATCATGATGTTAAAGGAAAGCCGCATTTCCCAATGCAACGTGCTTCGCAACAGGAAGGAGCCGGCGATTCCCGCTGCGACCCCCAGGGCGCCGCCGATCAGGCTCATCACAATCGCTTCGCTCAGGAATTGCATTTGAATATCGCGGTCGGTCGCGCCGATGGCCATGCGCACGCCGATCTCGCGGGTGCGTTCGGTCACCGAAACCATCATGATGTTCATGATGCCGATGCCGCCCACCAGGAGAGACAACGAGGCAGCGCTCCCGAGCAACAGCGTGAACACATTCGCGGCGGCCAATTGCGCGCGAATGATCTCTTCAGGGGTGCGGATGTTAAAGTCGTTCTCTTCGCCGGCGCGAAGGTGATGCCGCTCGCGGATTAGTGCGATGATGCGCTTCGCTGCTTCGGGAATGTCTTCCCGGCGCGCGGCGGAGAAGTAGATGTCATCGAGCCATTCCTGCCCGGTGATCCGTTTCTGCGCGGTGGTAATCGGCACGACGAGGAAGTCGTCCTGGTCCTGGCCGGTGGTGGAAAAACCTTTGGCCTGCATCACCCCCAATACTTTAAAGGGAACGCCCTGGACGCGGATCACTTCGCCGACCGGATCGGCGGAGCCGAATAAGTTTGTGGCGATCGTTTCCCCAATCACGCAAACGGTCGCGGCCTGTTCGACATCGTCCTCGATGAACGGAGAGCCGAGCGCGATGTTCCATTTTCGGATTTCGAAATAGTCGGGGGTCACGCCACGAAATTGCGTTCCCCAGTTGGCGCTGCCGGAGACGACCTGGATGTGGCCGTCCACATTGGGGGATCCGCTCTTGATTCCAGGAACCTGGTCGAGGACAGCCCGGAAATCGCCGAGCGTAAGGGTCTTGCTGCCTCGGCTTCCGACGCGGACGCCGTTCCGCGCCCGGCCGCCCGCTTCGAGCCAGACGAGATTGTCGCCCACGTTATGAAGCTGGTCTTCGACTCGCTGCGATCCCGCTTCGCCGACGCCGACGACACAGATGAACGAACCGACGCCCGCGATGATGCCGAGCATGGTCAGAACACTCCGGACCTTATTCCGCAGCAACGCCTTGAAGGCCTCCCGCATGATGGTGTCGAAGAACATGGTCGTTAGGCCAAAGTCTTCTCACTCATAACGAAGCGCTTCGATGGGATCCAGGCGCGCCGCTTTCTGCGCGGGATAATAACCAAAGAAGATACCGATCGCGATCGAGACCAGGGCGGCGATCAGGATGGCCGTCGTGGAAACGGCGATGGGCCATCCCGCGGTAGAAGAGATAATGAAGGAAGCCCCCACCCCGGTCAGAATGCCAATGACGCCGCCGAGCAGGCTAATGGCGATGGCCTCGAGCAGGAACTGTTTCTGCACGTCGCCTTCCGTGGCGCCAATCGCGATGCGAATGCCAATCTCGCGCGTCCGTTCCGTCACCGAGACGAGCATGATGTTCATGATCCCAAGTCCGCCCACGAAAAGGGAGACGCCGCCGATCGAACCCAAAAGCACAGTCATGACCTTGCTCGCTTCGGAAGCGACGTCAGCGATGTCCGCCAGATTTCGCACGGCGAAATCGTCGGGCTGGCCGGCGCGAATCCGATGGCGATCCCGCAAGAGAGCCTTGATCTGTTGTTGCGCGACGTAGCTCGAGGAGCGCGAGCTGGCGGAAACCATCGCGAACCGCAACCAGGGCTGGCCGGTCATCTTTTTTTGCACCGTCGTCAGTGGCGCGATAATCGTGTCGTCCTGGTCCTCGCTCAGCGCGGCCGATTGTCCTTTCGCGATCAAAACGCCAACAACCAGAAAAGGCAGGTTCCCGATGCGGATCTTTTTGCCAACGGCTTCGGTGGAAGGGAAGAGGTTTTTGCGCACGGTCTCGCCAATGACGGCCACGTTCGCGGCATTCGTGACGTCGTCCCGGGTAAAACTCGTGCCGCTCGCGAAATCCCAGGTGCGAATATCGAAATATTCCGGTGTGGTCCCGACGACACGCGTTCCCCAGTTGTCTCCTTCATAAACGATCTGCGCGGAAGTTTGCACCCCGGGCGCCGCCGCGACGACGGCCGGGCATTCGCGCGTGATCGCCACGATGTCCGCCTCAAGCAATGTTTTCGTGCTCCCATTGCCCATCCTCAATCCGCCGCCCGTGGCCGAACCGGAACTGATGAAAAGCATGTTCGACCCGAGCGTCGCGATTTGTTTCTGCACGGTTTGATCGGCGCCCTGGCCGATTCCAATCATCGCGATGACCGCGCCGACCCCGATAATGATCCCGAGCATGGTGAGGATCGAACGCATCTTGTTTCGCAACAGTGCGCGCAACGCGATCTGGAGCGTGGAAAGAAGGTCCATCCTCAGTCCTCCAATGTCGGCATCGTCTTGATCAGTTCGGCGGCGACCGAGCGCCGGGGAATCATTTCGTCGCGGCGAATGGTGCCATCGCGGAAGACAATGCTGCGCCGGGCGAAATTCGCGATGTCGGTTTCGTGCGTCACGAGAATGATAGTGAGGCCCTGGTCGTTGAGTGTCTGGAAAATCTCCATCACTTCGACAGAAGTCCGGCTGTCGAGGTTTCCCGTCGGTTCGTCGGCGAGGAGAATCGAAGGCCGATTCACCAGGGCGCGAGCGATCGCGACCCGCTGTTGCTGGCCGCCGGAAAGTTGCGACGGAAAATGGTCGGTCCGTTCCGCGAGCCCAACGAGGCGGAGCGACTCGAGCGCGCGCGCCCGCCGTTCCTCCTTGTCGAGTCGCGCGTAAAGCGTCGGGAGTTCCGTGTTTTCGAGCGCGGTGGTTCGGGAGAGAAGATTAAATCCCTGAAAGACAAAACCGATCTTGCGATTCCGAATGCCGGCCAGTTGCGTCTTGTCCAAACCGGCGACATCAATGCCTTCGAGCAGGTAACGGCCGGCACTCGGCTTGTCGAGACAGCCGAGAATGTTCATGAAGGTCGACTTGCCACTGCCGCTGGCGCCCATGATGGCGACGAACTCGCCGCGATTGATCTCCACGTTCACGCCGCGCAACGCGTGGACCTTGTTGTCCCCCATCTGGTAATACTTGTGCAGCTCCTCCACGCGCAGAACGCTTTCGTTCGCATGGCGGCCGGAGACCGGAGAGGCAACGGCGTCGACGGAGGTTTCCATCATAACGAACCTTACGGCCGCCGCGGACCGCCGGGCCCTGGAGATTTGTCGGAACCGCGACCTTGCGCGACACCAGTGATCAAGGCGTCCCCCGGCTTCGCGTTTCCATTCAACGTCTGAAGTAATTCCGTGTTCGTGTGATCGGTGATGCCGGTCTTGATGCGAACCGGCTCGAGCGTTTTGCCTGAGACCAGCTTCCAAACGATTCGAGCTTCGTTCTTCGGACCGGACCCGGGTTTCGCCGGCGCGGAACCATCGGTCGTCTTCGTGCCGTCGCCTTCTTCTGGAATCCCGAATTTCTGGTAAAGGGCGCGAAGCTGGTTCGCGGGCAGATCGGGTTTGAAACGCAAGGCCGCGTTAGGAACTTTGACGACGTCCATGACGGTCGCGACTGGAATGCTGACGTACGCGGTCATACCCGGGAAGAGTTTCAGATCCGGGTTATCGAACTCGATGATCGTATCGTAGGTCACCACGTTCTGGACGACGGTGGAATTCATCCTGACCTGCGACACCGTGCCGGAAAAAGATTCTCGCGGATAGGCGTCGACTTTGAAGGTGACCTTTTGGCCGCGCTTCATTCCACCCACGTCGGATTCGTCGGTCTTCGCGTAAACCTGCATCTTCGTCAGGTCCTGGGCGATTGTGAACAGCGTCGGTGCCTGCAGGGATGCGGCGACCGTCTGGCCGACATCTACGCTCCGGGCCACCACCGTTCCATCGATCGGCGCGCGGATCGTCGTGTAATTGAGATTCGTCTGCGCTACCTGCATGGCGGCGCGTTTCTGCTCCACTTGCGCGCGCGCCTGCAATTCCTGAGCGGCTGCCGCCGCCACCTGCGCGTCCGCGCTCTCCGCGTTCGCCTTCGCCTGCTCGAAGGCCTGCTGGCTGACGGCGCCGCTTTTCGTCAAACCAACGTTGCGATCGTAGTCGGCCTTCGTCTGCGCCTGCGCAGCTTTCGCTTTGGCAGTATTCGCAGCGGCGACGGCCACATTTGCCTCGGCATTCTCCAGGTCCGCCTTGGCTTGCGCGAAGGCGCCTTGGAAAAGGGCCGGCTCGATCTGCGCGATCACGTCGCCCTTGGATACATGCGAGTTGAAATCCGCATGCAGTTCCGAAATCACGCCCGACACTTGCGATCCGACTTGAACGGTCGTGACGGCGTTAATCGTCCCAGTCGCGTCGACCACTTGGAAGACGTCGCCGCGTTCCACCGGGGAAGTGGAATACGAGGCGCTATCGCCTCCACCCCGGGCGAAGAGGAGCAGCGTCGCGCCGATGAGAAGCGCAGCGGCAATCAAGAGACGTTGTTTCGTTATTTTCATCCGACCCGGTCCACCATCTATCGCATGGGAGTTTCGCAGCTACAAAACAGGAGCGAACGAAGCTGGAGCTTCGAAGACAATCGCGTTCTCAAGGTCGAGCTTGGGAACGAGGGGAAAAATTGCAGGCAACCGCTCCAGTTGCCGAGTCAGATCAACGGCAGGCTATGCGCCTGGCCTACAACGGGAACGAAGACAAATACTGGACGCGAAGATTTAGGATTATCTCAAGTCGAGAAAACGTGGGAGTGTCGGCGATGGCAAAAACTGCTGCGAAGAAAAACACAAAATCCAAAACCGCGCCGAAAGCGCGAACGAAGTCCAAGGCGAAGCCCCGCGCGAAAAAGCGTAGCTCCAAGAAGGGCGTCGTGGCGAAAGTAGCGGGGTCGATTGTGAGTGCGGTGGCCAGTGTTTTGCCATCGGGATCGAAGAAAAAGAAGTAGCTCGAGACAGGCGAGGACATTGATTCAGCGCTCCCGCGCAGCCTGCCGGTGGCGAGATTAAACTTGTTAGGCAAAGGGCGAGTGGTCAGGCTTTGGGTTAAACCCAAAACCAAAATGAAAACCACGAAAATCGCTCAGCTCCTCTTAGTCATCGCAGTTCTCGGGCTCACCGTGCCGGCGCGCGCCGATACGATGTCCGTGCCGAGCGCGGCCAATGCCGCCTACAAATTCGACGTGCCATCGGGCTGGAAGCCCGTCGGCAATGCGGAAGACGAAGTGGTCGAAGCGACCTCGCCGGATGGCCATGCCTATCTCATGGCCTGGATCGTAAAGACCTCGGATGAGAAATCGCTGACGAAAGATCTGGAGACGACTCTCAAAGATTCGATGAAGAGTGTCGATAAGGACACTTCACAACACGAGCTCGACCAGAACGGAAGTCACTTCTACGTGGTCAGTGGAAGTGGCGTCGATAAACGCGCCGGCACGAAGGTGAAATTCCTGGTGGGAATCTTTGCCGCGGGCGACGGGAAGGCCGGAATCGTTTATGCCGATTACGACGCGGATTCGCCGGCCACCACCATGGAGACGCTTGAGGGGATTCTGAAGTCGATCACGGTAAAGAAACAGTAACGACAGACGCTACTGCAGATTATACGCTTCGATCAGGGCCACACCGGTGGCTCCGGTTTTGCCTGAAAGGATGGCGGTGTAGTTCCCAGCCGGAAGAGTCATCACCACGGCGGATTCCAAATCGTTCGAAGGCGGGATTTTCGTCGCTTCGATTTCGGCTTGCTGGCTGGTGCCGTCGGAGCGCGTTTTCCAATTGTCGTTGCTCGCGATCGTCGAGCCGTTGCCATCATGCAGTTCGAGGGTCGGATCGTCCAGAACGTTGGCAACGCCGGCCTGGCTCAGAGAAGGACCCAGAGCGCGCACCATCACTATGCTGGTAGAGGTGCCGTCGCCGACGATCACTCCACCAATCATGACATCGTTCGCGGCCCCGACGAATCCGCGCGTGCTGATATTGCCCAGAATGGAACCGTCGTCCGGGTTCAGGTCGTAAACTTCCACCAAAGCGATGCCGGATGAAGCGCCTTTGCCGCGGACTATCGCGGTGTAGGAGGTGCCGGGCGCAAGCGAAGTGAGGATAACGGACTCGGCGCTCTGTGCAGGTTGGAGCGAAACGGGAATCGCGGTGGCGTTCGCAGCCTGTTGCCAGTCGTCATTAGAGGTGAGGAGATGGCCGGTGGAATCGTGCAGTTCGAGAACCGGATCCGGGAGAAAGTTCGCAAGGCCAGAGCTGCCCAAGGAAGGGCCGAGCGCGCGGATCACAACGTTTTTGGGCGCGGACCCGGTGACGATGAAACCACCGATTAAGGCATTCGGGTCGGCCTGGACGCGGGCGCGGGTGGCGATGTTCAGGAGTTGCTGGGGGCGCGTCGCGACCTGCACCTTCACGATCTGGTTCGGCCGGCTATCCTGCCCGAAGTAGGCGTAACCGTGGACGGGATCAAAGACCGCGCTTCGGAAGAAAACTTCGCCATAGGGAAGGTTGCTGTCGTTACTGACATTCTGAATGGTGGTGCCATTAGGAGGAGTGGAGCTGCTGGTCCCGGGCTGGAGCGGCAACAACGCGATCTCCGTGGGAAGGTTGGGACCGTTCAGGCTCAACTGATAGATATGGCCGGGATAGCTGTTGTCGTCGGCGAAATAAACGTAGCCATTCAGAGGATCGATAACGGAAGCGGCCAGGCGGCCTTCGCCGGGTTGGAGCAAGGTATTTCCGACCAGGGTGGGAGGCACATCGTCCTCCTCGAGTTTTACCTTGTAGACTTTGGCCCGGACCGCGGGGTCGCTGTCGTAGGTGCCGTAGTAAGCGTAGCCGTGCACGGTATCGATAGAGCCGCCATCAACGAAGGACGGGACCGTATCGAGATCGACGGCGCCGATGCGGACGGGAGGGTTCGCGCCGGGCGTCATCTTCACTTTGACGACGCGGGAGATACTGGGGCCGGTGGTGTTCGGGGTAGTGACGAAATAGGCGTAGCCTTTTTTCGCATCGGCGAAACTGGCCAGGAGCGATTTGTCTTCTCCGGAAGCAAGCGTCACGGAACCGAGCTCGGTGAAAGTGGAGAGCGCGATCTTCACGATCCTGGCCGGCGTTCCAGTGGAAAGAACGTAAGCGTAATGGTTCGCGGGGTCAGGATCGGCATCATCGATGACGAGGCAGGCGGTAGCTCCGACGCTGAGAGCAAGCGACCCGGCGGCGGTGATGGGGTTGCTTCCGGTTCCAAGCGCGAATCGCCTGATCGTGCCGCCCGGAAAATAAGCATAACCGGCAGCGACATCGATGGCGCCGCTGGCAAACTGACCGGTGTTGAGAGCGGGTCCGACGGGCACGGGCAGCGGACCGGTGATGTCGAGTTTGAAAAGGTAGGAGCCGACGAAATAGGCATAACCATTCACGGGATCGATGAGGGCGGCGTACATTCCTTTGTCGTCCGGATTGGAGTGCCGGGGCGTCAGCGTCGTGTGACCGATACGCTCGAGCCCGCCGGCTTCGACAAGGAAAGCGCCGAAGAAAAGGAAAACGCTTGCGAGCGCGAATTTGAATCTCATCGGATTCACTGAAAGCAGCACAAGACGAGCCGCCGGGGGTAACCTACAAAAGACAAACGTCAGGTGGAGAAACGGGCGCGGACTTCGGGAGGGACGCGGGTGGGCTTCGCGGTTTCGGGGTTAATCGGAACCCAGAGAGTGCGGGCCTGCGCTACTAACTGGCGATCGTTCTTGCGAACGACTTCGACGAAACGTTCGAACGTCGCGCGGGTAGCCTGGCCGACCCAGGTACGGAGGATTAGTTCGTCGCCAAGACAGGCGGGCGATTTGTAGTCGATCTCGTGGCGCAACACGACCCAACCGATCGCGTCGCGCACCTCAACGGGAGCGCGCGATTCCCAATGCGCGGTGGCGACTTCCTGAATCCAGCGCACGTAAACGGTGTTGTTGACGTGGTTCTGGCGATCGATGTCCGCTGCCTGAACGGTGATCGGGATTTCGTAAATCTCGGGTGCTGATTCAGTGTTCAAAGTTGTTGGAACGATCAGTGGTTAACACCTGCCCCGCTTCCCAAGGCAGGAAGAAAACGTCCAACGCCCAACATCCAACGTCCAATGCCGAATGAAGAGAGCGGAGCGGAATTGTAGGGCGACCGCACCGGTTGCCCAACTCAAATACGGCAGGTGATGCGCCTGCCCTGCAAGGGCCAAGAAACGGCGAAAAAGAATCGGGCCCGGTCGCCTGAAGACGCCGGGCCCGAATCAATTCAATCTGTTTTTAATTACCGGCGGTTGTCGTCGCGAAAATCGTTCCGACGATCATCCATGCGGCGGTCCAAGTCATGCCGACGGTGTTCACCGCGGATGTAATGGCCGTGGATGAAAGTGTGATGATGGTTCGACCAATGGCCGGGCACCCAAATCATCTCATATTCGCCGGCCCAGTAACGAGGACCATGACTGTAGTATGGCCGGTCACCGAGTTCGATTCGAATTCCCTGCGCCTTGACGGCGCTCCCGAAAGTGAGGCTCGTCACGCCAATCGCCACGAGCATTAGTATTTTCTTCATAAGTCTGATTCGAATTGGAACGTAAAAAAGCCGGGTATTTCGGAAACAAATTCCTGAGGTTGATTACGGAAGCCGATACGCCTCGACCAAGGCTACGCCGGTGGTGTCGTTCTTGCCGCGCACGACCGCGGTGTAATTCCCCGGCGGAGTAAACGCGACGATGACTGCTTCGCGATCGTCGCCTGGCGCGAGCTGAGCGGCGACCACCGATTGCGGCTGGCCCAGTTTCCAGTTGTCGTTGGAGGCGAGGACCGTTCCGTCCTGATCGTGCAATTCAATCATGGGATCGAGCAGCGGTTGGGCAATGCCGGCGGCCGCGAGACTTGGCCCCAGGGCGCGCAGGACTACGATCGGATATTCGCCGCTGCCAACGATGAAGCCGCCGATCATGGCGTTGTCACCTGTGCCGACGTAGCCGCGCGTGCTGACATTCGCCAGCGTGGAATTGGTGGCCTCCGCCAGGTCGTAAACTTCAATCAGACCGTTGCCGGTTCCGCTATCCTTGCCCGCCAGGGCGACGGTATAATTTCCCGGCGCAAGATTGGAGATGATCGCGGATTCCAGATCATTCTTCGGCGCGATACCCGTGTTCATGATCTCAGTGGCGTCCGGTGAGTTTTTCCAGTCGTCGTTTGTCATGACGACGTTTCCGGCGCTATCAAAAAGCGTGAGGGTAGGATTCGCGAGCGGGGTCGGGACGCTGTTCGCCGCGAGCGATGGTCCGATGCCGCGGAGAAGAACTTTCTTCGAAACGTCGCCCGTGACGATGAAGCCAGCGACGGCCACCCGCTCGCCGGTATCGACAAAGAGGCGGGTGGCAAGATTGACCGCTTTTCCTGGCGGCATGAAGGGCAGAGTGAGCTCGTCGTTCGCGCCTTTCGCGGTCCAATAATGCCCGGCGGTGGTGGGATGTTTCTTGTCCCAGAATAAATACTGATCGGGGTTCGCATTGGAGTTGCCCTGGGCTGAACTGCCGACATTGAGGAAGCCGTATCGCGACGGATAAGTCATGACGCGGATCGTGTTCGTCCAGACATCCAGGGGATAAAGCGTGGGCGTGATTCCCTGCGAGGCAAGGTCGGCCTGGGCCGCGCTGAGGTCGGCTCGGAGGACGTTTCGATAATCGGCGGCAGCGCGACTCAGCGATTGCTGTTTCGACGGGGTGCCGGCGTATTCGGGAATAATGCCGAGCGGCGGAACGTTGGGTACCATGATGTATTTCGCGCCGGCATTCGCGAGCCGTTTCATCAACGCGGTCGCGCGCTCGGCGGTCGCGGAGACATTCGCGACGCTGTCGTCGTTAAAGAGATCGTTGCCGCCGCCCCACACTACATAAAGAGCGTTCGGATCGATGACGTGCGCGTTCAGGTAGTCGTCCATCTGCTTGCCCATGTCATCGATCGTGATGGTAACGTCGCCGAAGGTCGAACTGCTGACGACGGTCTCATTGTGGGCGCCATTGTTGGTGGTCGCGCCGCCAAAGGCGTAGCCGGACCCGCCGCCGAGGCTGAACGTCGCGGGCGCGATGCCCAGAAATGTTCGGGCCAACTGCTCATGCCAGACGCCGACATAAGTGGCCGAACCGGGATCGGTGTCGCTGCTATTTGTCCAGCGGCCGTCGCTATAATTGAAGGAGCCGCCCGGGAATTTCACGGTGCCGCCGCTCTTCGAATCCGTCCGATCGCGGACGTTGCCGGTATCCGACAGGCTGTCGCCGAAGACGACGATCTGGCTAAAAGCTGGCGCGCTTTGGTCGAAGGCCGAGCCCGCGGCGAGAGCCGAGCAGGCAAGCGCGATGAACAAACTGGCAATAGTACGTGATGAAATCATATCCCTCCCTTTTCCCCCTTGGGACAACACTGATTCGGTCCTTGGACGGCTTTTGCGTGTAAACCATTTGATAAATCGTCCGAATTTTCTCCGGGCGTGACAAGCTGGCCTCGCAACAGATAGGTTCGGGCTCGACGTTATGAAGACATTGCAACTGGCTCTCGCCCCCGGCGCCGTCGCTGGGATTCTTTCGATTTTCTTTGGCTGGCTTTGGATGGGCGTCGTGTTTCATCGCTACCAAAGGCTGACGCCGAACACCTGGCGCCCTGAGAATAACAAGACCTACACCCTTTCGGCTGTGCTCTCGCTCCTGACCTGCATCGCGATCGCGACGGTGTTTTTGCTGGTAGCGCGAATGGGAGGCGTGTTCGCAGGCGGGTTGCCCGGCGCGTTACGCTTCGCGGCGGTGGCGTGGATGGCATTTGCCGCGCCGGTGATGGTCAATGCTGCTGTGTTCATCAATCTGCATCCCTGGGTGGTGGTCGGCCAGGTGGTGAATGCGTTAACGACTTCGCTTCTCGCGTGCGGAATCACCGCGTGCTGGCGAGCCACGTAGTCGCCAGTCGGAGGTCGGTAAGAGAAACTCTGAAAGGCTACTGAAGGCGGTAGGCTTCGACGAGAGCGACGCCGGTGGCGTTGTTCTTGCCCCGGACGATCGCGGTGTAATTTCCTGGGCTGAGGAACGCGGAGACGATGGCTGATTCGCGGTTGTCGGGCGGCGCGAGGTTCACGGCACGAACAGCTTGGATTTGCGGGATCTGCCAATCGTCGTCGAAGGCAATCAGGGCGCCGTTGTTATCGTGCAGCTCGAGCGTGGGATCGAGGAGTGGGTTCGCGATGCCGGAGTTCGTCAGCGACGGACCCATGGCACGGAAGACCATGATGGGATTATCGCCGCTGCCGATGATGACACCGCAGATCATGACGCTGTCGCCGGCGCCGACGTAGCCGCGCGTGCTAAGATTCGCCAGCGTGGCCCTGGTGCCGGATTGGAGATCGTAAATCTCGATCACACCGTTACCCGTACCGCCGTCCTTGCCGGCGAGCTGGGCGGTGTACTGGCCGGGCGCGAGCGTGGCGATGATCGCCGCTTCGGAATCGTTCTTGGGAGCGAGGCCGCTGGTCATGATTTCCGCGGCATCGGGCGAATTCTTCCAATCGTCGTTTGTCATCGTCACGTTCCCGGCGGTGTCGAACAAAGTGAGCGTCGGATTAGCGAGCGGAGTGGGCACCCCATTGGCGGCGAGCGAAGGGCCAATGCCGCGAATGAGCACCTTCTTGGCGACGTCGCCGGTGACGATGAAGCCGGCGACAGAGACGCGCTCACCGGTGTCGACGAAAACACGGGTGGAAATGTTCAGCGCTTTCGAAGGCGCAGGCGTCGGGCTTGTCATCGCATCGAAAGCCGTTCTGGCGAGGCCAAAATGCGCTGCGGTTGTGGGATGGACGTCGTCCCAAAAAATGTAGTTATCGGGGCTCCCATTTGAACCCTGGCTGGGACTCGTGATATTCGTAAACCCGTAGCGTGGGCCGTTGCTGAGGACGCGGACTGTGTCCCACCACATATCAACGCGATAAATCGTGGGCGTGAGACCCTGCGTCGCAAGGCTGCTCTGGAGCGTAGTCAGGTTGGCGTCGAGCTCGACCCGGTAGGCGGCGGCGTCCGCGTTGAGAGCGGTGATGCGCGCTGGTTCGCTGGCGTATCTGGGGATGACGCCGAGCGGTGAGATGTTAGGGACCAGAATGTACCGCGCGCCGGCCTGGGCGAGCCGGTTGACGAGCGCGGTGACGCGGGCGGCGTTGGCTGTAACATTCGCCGAGCTGTCATCGGTGCGGAAATCATTGCTGGCGCCCCAGACAATGTAGAGGGCGTTCGGATCGACGGTGTGAGAAGCGAGATAGTCATCCATCTGTTTGCCCATGTCGTCGACGGTGATGGTGACGTTGCCGAAAGGAGTAGAGACGGGCGTTTCATCATGGGTGCCATCCGTGGTTCTGGCGCCGCCGAACGCATAGTTAAGCCCGCCGCCCACGCTGAAGGTCGCGGGCTGCAACCCGAGAAAGGTGCGGGCAAGCTGTTCATGCCAGACACCAAAGTACGTCTTTGACGCGGGATCCGTCTGGTCGTCGTTGGTGAACCGCCCGTTGTCGTAATTGAAAGTGTGGCTCGGGTAATCAATGGTGCCGCCGCTCTTCGAGTTGGCGCGGGCACGCACGTTCCCGGTATCGGAGAGGCTGTCCCCGAAGAGAACGATTTGCGTGAAAGTTGGCACCGCTTGTTGTGCGATGGCGGTAACGCTGGCGAGCGAAACGCCGATCAGCGTAAGCCCCAGGCACTTTATCTGGCGTGCTGAAATCATATCCCTCCCTCTTTTCCTTTGGACACTCTTGATTCGGTTCTCAGCCGCAATTCGCGTGGATTACGATTTGCGAAAAACTGCGGATTGCCACGCCGTCGCATCCCGTGGTTGGATGAAGCATGAATAGACGGCGTTTCGTGCAATCGAGTGCGGCGGGCGGTTTGACTCTGGCGGTCGCGCCGCGCGCGCTTTTGGGACAGGCTCCTACCGTGATGAATTCCAAACCAATCAAGCCGGTCGTGATCGCTTCGGCCAACGGCAACAAATTCAAAAACGGCGGCGACATGACCTGCGTGCAGAAGGCGTTCACGATGATGACGCAGGGCGCCGATGTTCTCGATGCGTTGATCGCCGGCGTAAACATCGTGGAGCTCGATCCGCTCGATGACAGCGTCGGTTACGGCGGGTTGCCGAACGCGGAGGGCGTGGTGCAACTCGATTCGTGTTGCATGCACGGGCCAAAACGGCGGGCTGGCGGCGTGGCAAGTATCGAGGGCGTGCGGGCGCCGTCGCTCGTGGCGAAAGCGGTGATGGAACAAACCGACCATCATTTGATCGTGGGCAAGGGAGCGCAGGAATTCGCCCGCGGGCTCGGGTTCAAAATCGAGGACGATCTGAACACGGAGCACTCACGGCAGATCTGGCTGGAATGGAAACGACGAATCGATCCGTCCCATTATCTCGATCCACAAAAGCGCGCGGAGGCCAGTGGCAAAGCGGTTCGGGAGATGGTGGCCGAAGGATTGATCGATGCCCGCCACATTTATGGCACGATCAATTGCGACGGGATCAACGCGAAGGGCGAGATTTGCGGAGTGACAACGACGAGTGGTCTCGCGTGGAAAATTTCCGGGCGCGTGGGCGATTCGCCGATCCTGGGCGCGGGCCTTTACGTCGATGGCGAAATCGGCGCCGCCGGTTCGACGGGACGCGGCGAAGCGAACCTCTACAACCTTTGCTCGTACCTGATCGTGGAAAACATGCGGCGCGGAATGCACCCGAAAGACGCCGGACTTGATGCCTGCAAACGGATCAAGGCGAACACAGTCGAGAAGCGGTTGCTCAACAGCAAAGGCAACCCGAATTTCGGGATCAACTTTTACGCGTTGAACGCGAAGGGCGATTACGCCGGCGTGTCGATGTATCCCGGAGCGAGTTACGCGGTTTGCACCGAGAAAGGGCCCGAGACATTGCCGTGCGAGCCGCTGCTGCAGGGCAAGCCGGAGGAGTAGGAAGAAATTCCGAAGCTCGAATTTCGAAATTCGAAACAAATTCCAAAACCAAAAAACGGAAACAACCCAACCATGAAAAACAAACTTAACCTGATCACCGCCTGCATCGCGGGCCTCGCATGTTCCGCCCCCATCGCCTCTTCAGCGGCAACAAAAAAATCACCCGCGCCGGCGCCGAGCGCGAGCGCGTCGGCCTCGCCGATGGCCACAGTCGCTCTGAAAACGAAACCGGCCTCCTCACCAGCGGCGAACACCACGACCGATGCAACCAAGGCCCGCGCCATTCCCTTCCACGGAATGATTTCCGCGGTGGATCAGAAGGCGAAGACGTTCACGATCGCGAGTAAGGAAAAATCGCGCGTTTTCAAGATCACGGACAAGACCGTCGTCACCAAGGCGGGCGCACCAGCCACCATGAAAGACATGGTCGCGAACGAGGAAGTGCGCGGCTCGTATTGGAAGATGTCCGACCAAACGCTGGAAGCGAAGACGGTGAAGCTCGGACCAAAGACGGACGCGGAAAAAGCAGCCGACGAGAAGCGCAAGGAGAAGAAGGCGGAAACTTCGGCCGAAGCATCCCCCAGCGCCTCGCCGAAGCCGTAGAACTCATTTCGCTGCCTTCAGGGCAGCGCGGAGATCCGCGACGAAAAGTTTATACTCGCGCTCCCGCGATTCTTCATCCGGTTGCCGCAGGAGCGAGGAAGGATGAACTGTCGCGACGACTTTCGGCGCGAGCTCTGATTTCAAAACTTTCCCCCGATCGCGCGTGACGCGGAACGTCGGGCCGAAGATCGCCTGGGCCGCCGTCGCGCCAAGACAGACGAGCAATCCCGGCCTAACGACTCGCAGCTCGGCCTCGAGCCACGGCCGGCAGGCCGCGATCTCGCGCGAGTTCGGCTTCTTGTGGATCCGACGTTTGCCGCGCGGTTCCCATTTGAAGTGCTTCACCGTGTTGGTAACGTAAACCCCGGCGCGATCGATCCCCGCTTCTTCCAGCGCGCGATCCAAAATCTTTCCGGCGGGCCCGACGAACGGTTTGCCCGCCAGATCTTCCTGATCGCCCGGCTGTTCGCCGAGCAGCATCAGCTTCGCTCCTTTTGCCCCTTCGCCGAACACGGTCTGGGTGGCGTGTTCGTAGAGATGGCAGGCCGTGCAGTTTTTTGCCGCGCTTTTCAGCGTCGTCAGACTCGAGGTGTTCGGCGCCGGCGCCGGCTGCCAATCGCGTTCATCCTTCGCTACGAACTTCGCTCCCATAGTATTGGTTCGCTGATTCTGCATCGCGCGCGTGCAACTTTTTCCGAGGATTGAACCACGTAGCGCGTTTTGATATATCCCGCTGATGCATCGCCTGGATTACTGGCTCGTGGCGGGCGGCGGCGCGCTCGGGAGCGTCGCGCGCTTCTGGCTGTCCGGCGTGATCGGCCGGCGCTTCGGCGAAACATTTCCCTGGGGCACATTGCTGGTGAACGTGTCCGGGTGCCTTGTGATCGGGTTCTTCGCTGCTTATACCGGTCCGGAAGGGCGACTGCTCGTTAGGCCGGAGTGGCGGCTCGCTTTCATGGCCGGCGTCTGTGGCGGTTACACGACGTTTTCTTCCTTCAGCCTGCAAACCTTGAACCTGACCATGGAAGGCGATTGGCTGCGGGCGGCTGCCAACGTCATTCTCTCTGTGCTCCTTTGTCTCGGCGCTGTCTGGCTCGGCCAGCTCTGCGCGGCAGCTGTCAGCCGGTAACTCCCATGGAAATTCCTCACGAAGCCACCCTGCTCCGCATCTTCATCGGCGAGAGCGATCGCTACGAGCATCGCCCGCTCTACGAAGCGATCATCCTGAAAGCGCGCGAAATGCAAATGGCCGGCGCGACTGCATTGCGCGGCCCGATGGGTTTCGGCAAATCGAGCCGAATGCACACCTCAAAAATTCTTCGGCTCTCGATGGACCTGCCAATGATCATCGAGATCATCGACAGCGAGGAGAAGATCCAAAGCTTCCTCCCGGTCCTCGACAAAATGATTACCGGCGGCCTGGTGACGATGGAAAAAATCCGCGCCCTCCACTACCGCGGCGCGGTCAGCGAATTGTAGCTTTTCACGGCAGGTCAGCTCCGCGTCCCTACCTGGCATATCAGTTACCCGGACCCTGACTTTATCAAGGCAGGCAGGCGGTCACCGTGTAAGGCTACCCAAGACGTCGCGGTTGGCATTTCTCCAGCCTGGACTCCGAACAGCCCAGCCCTTTCCTTCAAGACTTTCCGGTCCCTTGATGTCGGTCCACGTGCCGTCGTTTTTTAGGACCGCCAGCCGGGCGCAACCCCAGTACTCCATCTGGTCGCCGCCTGGCTCGTCGAGATGAGCGAAAGAAAGTGCCATGGTTCCGTCGGCAATTTGATAAATCATAAGATGGAGAAGAACGGACGGCGCGCGATTTGGTCTGTCGGTCGCTTGATATCCGGCAATCAGCACCTCTTTCGCGCATTGAAGAGCGAGAGAATCATAAGCGCCATTGAGCTCAGAGTGTATCACTCTCATTCCGGAGAGACGTGTGCCCGCCAGATTCGCGCGGACAACAATCCATCCCTGGATTGGGGAGATAAGCAGACTCTTGTAGAACTTGGGGCTGATGGATCTCTTCAACACCCGCGTGGGAATAACATTCAGGTTCTGGATCCTGCGGCCCTCTGCGAGTGGTAGAGCTGGGGCGCTGGTGCTAAGAGAACCGAGGAGGATAAGCAGGGGTAATAGCGGCTTCATAACGCCGATTGTGATCAGGCGAGCGTATTGAGACAAGCCCAAAAAATCGAGGAACCTGCCGGTCCATGCTCGCAATTCGCGCGCGAAGTAGTGCCGTGACGCCGAGGATCAATAACACGGAGAAGAGTTTGCTCCGCGCATCAAATAGCTTACAGCGCGGTCTGATGCCGCTGAATAAATTCTTTCGCGAGCGCGCGGTAGGCGCGGGCGCCGGTGCCGTTCGGATCGTGTTCCAAAATTGATTTGCCGAAGCTGGGGGCTTCGCTGAGGCGGACGGTGCGCGGGATGACTGTTTCGTAAACGCGTTCGCCGAAATGGGCGCGGACATCGGCGACGACCTGCGCGCTCAGGTTCGTCCGGCTGTCGAACATGGTCATGACGATGCCGCCAATCTCGAGGCTGTCGTTCGCGCCGGATTCGCGCACCTGCTCAATGATGCGAACGATTTTCACCAGGCCCTCGAGCGCGAAGAACTCGCATTGGATCGGCGTGAGGAGTTCGTCCGCGGCCGCGAGCGCGTTCGTCATCAGGATGCCCAGCGACGGCGGGCAATCGAGGAGCACGAAGTCGAAGGTGTTGTCGGAACGGAGCGGCGCGAGCGTGTCGGCCAAACGCGTGAGATGATTGTCGAGCCGCGCGATCTCCACTTCCGCGCCGGCGAGATCGAGATCGGCGGGAACGATGAAGACGCGTTCGACACGAGTCGGCAGGATTTTATCGGCGATGGAAGTGTTGCCCAGGAGCGGCTCATACAAGCTCTCGCCTTCCAGTTCCTGCAATCCGAAAGAGCTGGTCGCGTTCCCCTGCGGATCGAGGTCGATGATCAGCACGCGCAAGCCTTCCTCCGCGAGCGCGCAGCCGAGATTCACCGCGGTGGTCGTCTTGCCCACGCCGCCTTTCTGGTTTGCGACCGCGATGATCTTCATTCCGGGGAGCGCACGCGCCTCGCGTGCTGGCGATCACGCCCCCGCGATCGCGGACTTTTCTGAAAGGAGTTTCGGCGAGGCGCCAAAACCAGCACGCGAGGGCGCGTGCGCTCCCCGGAGTTAACAAAGACGATGATCTTCATGCGCCGGGCACAATCTGTGTCCGAAGTTCGAACGTCCGGCGACCATCTTTTTCCTGCCAGAGCAAATGCTCCGGATCGGGCATCATCTCACTGACCTCCAGCTCGCCCGCCTTCGTGAGCCAGCCGTGGAAGATTTCGAGGAACAGATAGCTCTCGAGGTCGATGAAGACCGGCTTGGTATCTTTGTCGCGCCCTTCGGCACCGCTGCGGCGAAGAGCTTGTTCGCTCGGCCGAATGTAGATGTAGCGCGGCCAGCCTTTCGCGGCGCGCAAGCGCTCGATCGCCACGACGAGGTTACGAGAAATCCCCGTGTAATTCCCGGCGGCCAATTCCTCCAGGCCAACGGTCCACGAGCGCCGTTGCACGATCACTTTGCCGCAACGCAAACGAGGCATGTGCGGGCTGCGCCCGAAGAGAAACGGATGGAACCCGAGCGGAATCACCCACGCCCGCGCGAACGAACCGAGGTATTCGGCCGATGCGCGCGCGCGCAAACCGACGTCACCGCTGGCCTCGTCGACGAACACGTCGATCTCTGCCGGCTGGATGGTGCGCCAGCGCGGATCGGCGCGTTGCGGCGCGACGAAATTTGTCAGACCGGGCATCGCGTCGAGGACCCGCACGGCTGTGGTCGCGGTGAAATCGATCGCAAAAAATCCGAAATGAAAAGTGGGGCGACCTTTCGTGGTGCTGGCGAGCGCGCGGCCGAGCGCCTCCTTGTCCGGGCAACCCCAGTAAAATCCATGGTGCAGCAGCGCCACCGGCGGATGAAGCTCGGCCAGAACCCATTCGTATTCCCCGCGCGCTACAGCTTCGACCGATTTTGCCGAGAGTTGCATGTCGGCGGATGGATAGGTGTATTCATCGAACTTCGGGTAGTCGAAATTCCTGCGGACGAAGTGGCAATCATCCACGGTGAGCTGCCATTCCTCGGCATCCGCGCGCGATGCGATCTGCTGGCGAAAAGCCGCCTTCACCTCCTG
Source organism: Verrucomicrobiota bacterium (assembly GCA_041167505.1). GTDB lineage: Bacteria > Verrucomicrobiota > Verrucomicrobiia > Chthoniobacterales > UBA10450 > AV80. The sequence goes on along the minus strand of JBEEHR010000047.1, from coordinate 44,348 downwards.
AAATGCCATGTGCGCGAGACCGACCATCGCCGGCCCGGTGAGCGGCATTCGCAGTTGCTCGCAGATGTGAAGAAACGCGGGCAGCGGCAAGGCGCCGTTTTTCGTCGGAGCTTTCTCCAGGATTCCGCGCAGACCGGCAGCAACCCGGCTCGCGATGAAGGCATAGGAATCGCGCCAGAGATCGATCCACGGCGCGGCATCGCGTGCGACTTCGCCGACAAGGTCTTCACCAATGGTGAAACCGCATTCGCGGAAACATTCTTCGCCAATGGGATTCGCGGCCGAATATAAAAAACGCGTTCCCGTATTGGGAAGCGCGCCGAGGCGCTGGAGACGTTCGTCGGCTTCTTCGATGATTTCGACGCGCGCCGCGGTCTCTTCGGTCTCGGCGAATTTTCGTGGAAGAGCGGCGATCGGCTGAAGGCGTTCGAGCCAGCGGGAGCGGACTGGCGTGTCGCGCCATGCTTCGACATCGGCGAGCAGAACGTCGAAGGCGTGCGGCTCAAGGGCAGGGACTTCGACTTCCCAGCGGATAATTTTTTGCTGCGCCAATCGTTCGAGCATCGCCGGGTCGAGGCCTAACGAGTGCGCCGGCGTTTTCGAGTCGATCTGTTGCAGCGTCCGCAATGTGGCGTCGTCCAGCTCGATCGTGTTCCCAGTGTCGGTGAGAACAAACCTGTTTGCCGCGATGAGGCCATTGGGATTCAAGCGCGGCGAAAGCTCGATCCGAATTTCCGGGTCTGCGTTCAGGGCCGCGGCGACACCATGCGCCGTCCAACGCTCAAGAAACGTTTCGCGCGCCGGGATGCCGGGCTGCGGCGAAAGCGCCAAACTTCCAGGCGCTCCGTCGATAGTCCCCCACCCTTCCGGACCAAACGCGCTCAAGGAATCGTTCTTGGCGGCAACGCGCTGCAAATAAAGAAGCAGATGCCGCTCATGGGCGCGCGATGACTTGTTGCGCGGTGGCAGAATGCCGGAGTCCGCCGTCTGTTTTGCCAGGCGCTCGCGCAAGCCTTCGGCGGTGAAAACCAGGTACGGCGGGAGAATGGTGCGCGCCGCGTCGAGCAAACTCGTCCGGGCCGTCGCGAGTTCCCGCTGGAGCGATTCCTCCAGTTGAGTTTCCGTGGCGGCGAGCTGCGACGCGCATTCCCAGCAATGGGCGAACGCTCGCGACGGCGCGTCACCGGCCGGCGGCATCGACCCTGAACGGATTGCCTTCCGCCAGGCGCGAAACAATTCCTCGGAAAGGCCGTGGCCGCGGTGCCGCAGCAGTTCTTCGACTTCGGCCTTCGCCTTCGCGAATTCGTCCTGCCTAACGACCAGTTCTCGCGCGAGCTGCGCGGTTTCGACTGTGCCCAGTTTTTCCAGGACGTCGAACGGCACTCCGGCCATTCGAATCAAAAAGATGGGGGCAACGCGATAAGAGTCGGACACCTGTTCAACAGAACGGAACCCGCTGGCAGTGACAAGTGAAAGTCACGGCGCGACCTGACGCCAGAATTCTGGCTAACTATTCTGCAACGGCAGGCGGACCGTAAAACTGGTCCCGACCTGCGGCGTGCTGTCGACTTTGATCGAGCCGTTGTGGTCCTCGACCACCTTCTTGGTGATGTAGAGCCCAAGACCGGTGCCGCTCTTGTCTTGCTTGGTCGTGAAGTATGGATCGAAAATTTTTGCCATCTGCGCCGGCGTAATTCCATAACCGGTATCCTCGACCCGGACATCGACGTAAAAATCTTTCCGGACGCAGTTCACGGTAACGCTGCCCTTTTTTTCGCTGGCCGCCTGAAGGGCGTTGAAGATCACGTTTTGGATCGCGCGCGTCATCTGGGTGGAATCGCCCTGCAGGGAGCAGGCGTCATCACACACGTCGGCCTTCAGCGCGACGCTGTTTTGCGCCGCCATAGCCGTCACGCTTTTCACGACTTCCCGAACGATGCCGGAAATGGAGATCGGTTTATGCGGCGCCGCTTCGACGCTGCCGTAGCTCTGCCACATCGTCAGCAACTCCCGGCAGAGCCGGACATTCTGTTCGATGATCTGAAGCTCCTTGGCGTTCTGGCTTTTCGCGCCATTTTCTTTTTCCGATTGCTCGAGCTTCTTGGCCAGAAGCTGGACGTAACCCCAAACGATCGTGAGCGGATTGCCGAGATCATGGACGAACTCCGCTGACGCCTGGCCTAACGAAGCAAGCCGCTCCTTCTGCGCGAGTTCTTTCAGCAGCCGATTATTCAGCTCCTTGATTTCCTCGGCTGCGTTAATGCCGGTGCGATGCAGCCGGGTGCGCTCGACGTTTCGCCCGATCACTTCCCGCATTTCGCGCGCATCAAACGGCTTGTTGATGTAATCGTTCGCGCCCAGCCGGAGTGCTTCCTGCGCCGTCTCCAGCGCGCCGAAACCAGTCAGCATGATAACCGCGACATGTGGATCGATTTCGCGGATCCGCCGCAAGCCGTCGATGCCGCTCGCGCCTGGCATGCGGATGTCTGTGATCACAGCATCAGGATGTTTCTCCTTCAAAAGCTTGATCCCGGCGTCGACACAATCAGCCGTGTACACCTGGTAATTGGGCTTCAAAAGCATGCGCAAACTTTCGCGCGGGCCCAGTTCGTCATCGATCACGAGGACTTGGGGAAGATCGGAGGCAACAGTCATGGTGCGTGAGAGAAAGCTAAGGCTGTACCGCGCGGAGAGTGTATGATAAGCAACCCCTCGCCTCAAATGGCGTCTGCCGGAGTGTGAAACTTTTTACCCAGCGCACAAGATGTAACTTGTGAATAAGTGGAAAATTTGGTGAATAAGGTCGACAACGCCGGCAAGAAAAACATAATGACTGGATTTAGCGTAATGGCTAGAATGTCCGCTCTTCCCTCCAAATCCGATTCTTAATGAGAGCCATGTCCAAGCGTAATCGTGTCGTTGTCACAGGCATGGGTATCCTCGCGCCGAATGGAATCGGGCTCGAGGCGTTTTGGGAATCCCTTGTCGCGGGACGCAGCGGCGTAGGCCCGATTACGCACTTCGACGCCAGCGCGTTCAAGAGCCGAATCGCTGGGGAAGTGAAAGGGTTTGAACCGCTTGATTACATCGACGCGAAGTTCAAACCGAAACGAATGGCACGGCACACCCAGTTCGCTTTCGCCGCGATGAAAATGGCGCTGGCCGATGCGGATTTCGATCCGTCGAAACACATAATTGATCATCCGATCCCTGTCATGCTGGGGGTGAGCAGCACGGCGATGGAAATTCTCGAGGGCGGCTGGGAGGATCTTTCGCGACGCGGTCCGCGCGGCGTGAGCGCCGGCGTGGTGGATTGTCAGCCGCAGGCAGCGACACAGGTATTAACGATGGCGCTCGGGATTTCGGCGCGGGCCACCACGATTTCTTCGGCGTGTCCGTCCGGCCTGGATGCGATCGCTTCGGCGGCGACGATGATCCGCCACGGCGAAGCGGATATCGCGGTGGCGGGTGGAACGGACGCAACGATCACGCCGTTATCGATGGCGAGCTTCGCTACGGCCGGGTTGAGCTCGACGCGAAATTCCGATCCGGAAAGGGCGAGCCGGCCATTTGACTTGCAGCGCGATTCGGGGGTGATCTCGGAAGGCGCGGGAATCGTGGTCCTGGAGAATTACGAGAGTGCAATCGCCCGCGGCGTTTCACCCTACTTGGAAATCACCGGTTATGGGACGCAGGGTGATGATTATGCCAGCGGTGAATTATTCGGATTGGGACAAACCATGCGAGCGTCTCTCAGCAGCGCAGGCCGGACGACGGAGGATATCGATTACATTTGCGCCTACGGGCCCGGTCACCCCGCGCTCGATATTGTGGAGACGGATATGATCAAGCGCGTCTTTGGCCGCCGCGCTTACAGCATCCCGATCAGCTCAATCAAAGGGGTTACGGGCAATCCGCTCTCGGCAGCGGGCCCCCATCAAGTCATCACGTGCGGTTTATGCTTTAAGCATGGGATCATTCCGCCGACCGCGAACTATGAAATGTCTGATCCGCGCTGCGATCTCGATTATGTCCCGGGGCGGTTTCGGAATCGACGGATCAATGTGGCGCTGATCAATGTTCGCGGGTTGGGCGGCGGCAACAGCAGCATGGTGGTGGAACGCGTTCGCGAATGAACGCCGGCAACATTTCCCTTTGGCTGGCCCTCCTGATTCAGTTCGGGCTCGGACTTGCTGTCTACCGTGCCAATTCGCGCAACCACGCGAACCAGAGCTTTCTCATCCTCTCCTTTTTTATCTCGGCGTGGCTCGTCTCCCTGCAAATCGCGCTCGACGCCACGGACGCAGCGAACGCCGAACTCTGGATTCGCAACGCCTGGGCCAGCGGCCTTGTGATGGTGAATGGATTCAATCTGCTGCGGCTGGGGATTCTCTGTCGCGATAGCGGGTGGAAGGAAATCGGGCGACGCTCTGCCGGCTTCGCGGTGCCGAGTCTGGTCGCCGTAGCGTGCTGCTACACCCCGTTTTTCCTGCGCTCAGCTGAGATCCGCCGGGAAAGCGGTCAGGAATTAATTCCGCTGCCGGTGTACGGTCCATTGTTTCCCGTTTTTGCCGCGTTCCTCGCATTTTCGGTCATCATTCTGATCATCTTTTCTGTGCGCGATCTCCTGCGCTCGGTCGGAGTGCAGAAGATCGAACTCCAGTTCATCGTCGCAGGCGGGGTCGCGCTCGCTCTTCTGGTGGCGCCGTCTCAGTTCGTGGAACGCGCGATCGCGATGCAGTTCGCGCCGTTTCGGATCGTCGTCTTCAGCCTCATCATTGCCTACGGAATCGCGACGCGAAAAATCATGGACGTCGGATTCTTCGTCCGGCGCATCACATCTTATGCGGTCCTGACCGCGTACCTGCTCGCCCTTTACGCCCTGGTTTGGTGGCTCGTTGCGACAGCGGCCAAGCCATTATTTCCGAATGAGGCGAGAACGTTCGGCCACGTCGTGGCGGCGCTCGTGGTGGCCTTCGCCATGGCGCCAGCACGCGGAATTTCGCAGCGATTCGCGAACCGCCTCTTCATTGGATCGCGCAGCATCGATTTCCAATCCACCATGAACCAGGCGGCGGGCATCCTGAAATCGGTCACCACGCTGCAGGACCTGCTCGATCGTTTTGCAAAGACGATCGGTGAAGCAGTCGGAACCGATCGCGTTTTCATCATGCTACCCGAAAAGGATGCCTACGTGCAGCATTATCCGGCGGTTCATCCGGATGCAAATGCGAAAGAACTGCGCTTAAGCCGGAGCAACTCGATCATCTCCTATCTCCAGACCAACCAGGAGGTCCTCGTTCTGGATGAGCTGCATCGTATTCGCACAACGGAGGAACTGGAGCAGGCAGCGGTGGAGATGAGCCGGTTGAAGACTGCCGTCGCGCTCGGGATTTTTTCGCGGCAACATCTCGCGGCCGTGATGCTCCTGGGTCCGCGGATTTCCGGCCGAATCTACGGAGCGGTCGAACAAAACGCGCTCCAGGTGCTTTGTGGCCAGCTCGCGGTGGCGATCGATAACGCCCAGCTCTTCACCGAAGTGGAAAATGCGCGCATCTATAATGAGACGCTGCTCGAGAACCTCACGACCGGCGTGATCGCGGCCGGGGCGGACCAGCAAGTGACGGTATTTAACAATGAAGCCGGCCAGATCACCGGATTGAACCCGCGCGAAATCATCGAGCATTCGCTCGATCGACTGCCGGCCGGACTACGCGATATCCTGTGCGAGACATTGCGTACCGGCAAACGGCAGGAGAACGGCGAGCTGGTCCTGCCGCTCGGCGATCACAATGCGGTGGTGCGCGCGAGCAGCTCGATTTTCCATGGCCAGCAGGGCGAGATGCTGGGCGCGCTCGTCGTGCTGACCGACATCACGGCGCTCAAACGCCTCGAATTGCAGATTCGCCGCAGCGACCGGCTCGCCAGTCTCGGCACGCTTTCCGCCGGCATGGCGCACGAGATCAAAAACCCGCTTGTCTCGATCAAGACCTTCGCGCAGCTCCTGCCGGAGCGTTACCAGGACTCCGATTTCCGCGATACCTTCTCTAACCTGATCGGACATGAGATCGACCGGATCGATTCACTGGTAAATCAGCTCCTGCGTTTCGCCCGTCCAGCCAAACCCGTGCTGAGGCCGATGCACGTGCACGAGGTCCTCGAGAAATCGCTTCAGCTTATCGGCCACCGTCTCTACCAAAAGGAAATCAAATTAACTCGTTCCTGGCAGGCCGATGTGGATACTATCCGCGCCGATGCCGACCAGCTCGAACAGGTGTTCCTCAATTTCTTCCTCAACGCCATGGACGCCATGAAGCACGGCGGCGTGCTGAGTGTCCGCACGGAAATTCATGCGGCGACAGAGTGGGTCGCGGCGATCTCCGGAAGCAATGGCGATTCGCACGAGGTCCTGCGAGTGACGGTTCGCGACGATGGCGAAGGCATTCGCAAGGAAGACATCCCGCATGTCTTCGATCCGTTTTTTACCACCAAAGACTACGGCACCGGGCTCGGGTTATCGGTCGTGCATGGCATCATCCAGGAACACGGGGGACAGATTGAAGTGGAAAGCGAGCTGCGGAAGGGAACGTCGTTTCATATTCTGCTGCCGCTGGTTCGTTTCGCGCAGGGGGTTGCCGCGGCATGATTTCCTCCCCCCCGATTTGCATCCTCTACTCGCAGGATGCCGACCTCGTCCGCCGCGCCAAGGCGTTCCTTAGCGCGCTTGCGCAGGTGCGCCACGTTAGTTCGCCGGACCGGGTCGACGCCGTTCTCCAGCAGAACAGTCCCGCGATTCTCGTTCTCGATTTGCGAGCGAAAGAAGCGCGCGATTTGCTCGAACAAATCCAGGCGGCGCTGCCGGAAATTCTGGTGATCGCGCTGGGGACTTTGCGCTCCGAACCGTTGCGCGAGGTGGAGCAATCGGGCGTTTATGCCGCCGAAGATTTGCAAATCGATCGGCGCCGATTGCAGGGTTTGGTCTCCCGCGGTTTCGAACATTTGCGCGTGCTCCAGGAGAATCGTGATCTCCGCGAGCACACAATGGTCCCTTACGCCCCGGAACCAGCCCGGCGTTTTGACGCGCCGTCCGAACGCCGCGAAACAGCGCTGCCGCTCCTGCGTTTTCCCCGCGTATTCCGGCGTTTCGATAACGTCGAAGCGTTGCTGGCTAACCTGGTCGAAAGCGTGGCCGACGCGACGGGTGTGGGACGGGTGGGAATTTTTTCCAAGATCAGGCAGAGCGACCGCTTCCGTCTGCGCGCCGGCCTGCGTTGCCTTCCCGAGACCTACGATATCGAATACGGGGAACGCGACGCGCTCGTCCGCTGGTTCGAGCTTCACGCGCACCTGATTTCCCGGACGAACCTGCCCCATGTCGATCCCGCGCAACGCGCGCTTATGCGTCGCGCTCTCGATAACCTGGCGGCGGAAGTAATTGTTCCGCTGCACGCCGGGGGCCGGATCATCGGCTGGGTCTTTTTCGGTCACCGCGTGACCGGCCAACGCTTTGAATCAAGCGACCTCGAAGGATTGATGGTCCTCGCGGAGCACGTCTCGACGGTCTTGGAAAATGCGCTCCTCAACGAGGAAGTCATGGTCCAAAAGACGCTGGCCGAAACGCTCCTCAAATCCATTCCGCCGGGAATTGTGGCCACCGATGAAGAGGCAAACATTCGCTGGTTCAATTCGACGGCGGAAAAGATTCTCGGCGTCGACGCAGCGGATGCGTTGAACCAGCCGATCGAAGCGGTCGGCGGCCGGCTCGCGGCGTTTCTGCGGGAGACCCTCGAGGCGCCGGAGAATCTCCCGCCGCGGCAGTGGATCGATCCCAACACCCGGCGCTCGCTCTCGGTCGAAACGCGCCGCCTGGTTGACAAGAAAACTCCCCTCGGAGCGGTGGCTGTGGTCCACGATCTCACCAACGAAGATAACCTCCGGCAAAAACAGGACCTCGTGGATCGCGCCGCGTTCTGGACCGATCTCGCCGCCAGCATGTCCCACGAAATCCGAAACCCGCTGGTGGCGATCAAGACCTTCGCGCAATTATTACCCGAGCGTTTTGACGACCCCGATTTCCGCAAGGATTTCAACGAGATCGTCGTCCAGGAAATTGACCGGCTCGACAAGATCATTACCCAGATCAACAACTTCGCACACCCGACCGAACTGGTGATGAAACCGGTGGATGTGCGCAGCTCCTTGAAGAAAGCGATCGAGCTGGCCAAAGGCCGCGTGGCAAAGAACGGCGTCCTGATCGACACAACGTTGCCTAACGACCTCCCCCGCGTGCTCGGCGACGAAGATGCCCTCGCGGAAGCCTTCGCCCATATCGTGGCCAACGCAGCCGAAGCGACCTCTGGGCAAACGAAACCGAAGATCACTCTCGCAGCCAAGCCGATTAAGGAAGGCGGCCGCACGAGCGGCGTCGTGATTACCGTCCAGGACAACGGCCGCGGGATTTCGCCCGACCTGCGCGAGAAAATCTTTTCGCCGTTTTGCACGACGAAAGCACGCGGCATGGGCCTGGGACTACCGATCGTCAAACGGACCGTCTTCGACCACAACGGCCGCGTGGATATCGATTCGAATCCTCATGGCACTTCCGTGAGCATCATGCTGCCCGCGACGACCGGCGCGGAGTGACCCCATTTTCGATTTTCGATTTCGAATTTTGGATTTAAGGTTGCGTCCCCGTTCCGGACACAATCCAACAATCCAAATCGAATGATCGTTACCACCGCTCAGCTTTATAAACATGCCTACGGCAAATACGCCGTCGGCGCTTACAACGTTAACAACATGGAACAGCTCCTCGGGTTGTTTAGCGGCAACGTCCGCAGCACGGCGCCGTTTATTATCCAGCTCTCCAAAGGCGCCCGGAAATATGCGGACAAGCGAATGCTCGAGGCGATGGTTCGTACCGCGTCGCAAATCTTTCCGGAGGCGATCTTCGCCGTTCACCTCGACCACGGCGATGAGGAAACCTGTTACGATTGCATCGAGTCGGGCTTTTACAGTTCGGTGATGATCGACGCCAGCCACGAGTCGTTCGATGAAAACGTCGCGATTACGAAACGAGTCGTCGAGAAAGCGCACGCAAAAGGCATCAGCGTGGAGGCCGAGCTGGGTCAACTGGGAGGCGTGGAGGAGGACATCAAGGTCGATGAAGGGCATGCGTCCCTGACGAATCCCAAGGAAGCGGTGGAATTCGTGAAGCAGACGGGGTGCGATTCCCTCGCGGCCGCGATCGGCACCAGTCACGGGGCCTACAAATTCAAGGGGCAGCAAAGCCTCCACTTCGACGTCATCGAGGAGATCCAACAGCTTATCCCTGGAATGCCGATTGTGATGCACGGCAGCTCCAGCGTACCGGTCGAAGAAGTGCGGCGAATTAACGCCGCCGGTGGAAAACTCGATCCCTCGGCCCGCGGCGTGAACGAGGAAGAATATTTGCCCGCGGCCCGGCTGGGTGTGACCAAGGTGAACATCGATACGGATGGACGTCTGGTCTGGACGCGCGTTCACCGCGAATTTTTCCGGGACAAACCCGAAGAGTTCGATTTCCGGCCGCCTGGAAAAATCTTCATCGAGGAATACGCGAAGTTCATCGCGCACAAGAATGGGAAACTCGGCTCCGCCGGGCAACTCGACGCCCTGCGCGAAAGCCTGAAAGCTTAGGCTGCTCTCGCCACCTCTTCTGTAGCCGCTTCGCTATGCGAAGCGTGAGCTGGTGCGTGGTTCGGTATTAGCCAAAGGCCGCGCCGCAAGCGGGGGAGATGACGAATAGGCGGAAATCCAGCCCGATATCCGGGTTGGCAAGGATAGTGCTTATACTCATTATAGTAATTATAAAAAAAGAGCCTATGAAAATCCTCTCCCGCGATGCCGTCGAGTTCCTCCTCATCGATGATGACCCTGCCATCACCAAGTTCCTGGTTACCTATCTCAAACAAAAAGGTCATACCTGCGAGTTCCTCACCGAAGGTTTCAAGACCGCTGCCTGGCTCGAATTCCACCGCTGCGACGTAGCGGTCGTCGATCTCAACATGCCCAAAGTGGATGGCATCTCCCTCATCGCTTTCATTCGCGAGATGAGCCAGACCCTCCCGATCATCGTTTTCACTGGCGTCGGCTACGACGAAGAGCGGATGCACGCCGCTCTCCGGGCCGGCGCCAACGGTTACGTAAGCAAGAACCTCCCGATCGAGCAGCTCTACTGTGTTCTGTCGCGCGTCCTGGCGACGTGCCAGCAGCGCGCCCGGCGCGAGTCGCTGAGCCGGCCTCAACATGCGTTGGCCGGTGCGGCATAAAGCTTCGAAGCCGGCTAATTACTTCGGCGTGGCTTCCTCGAGGAGCCAGCGCAACGCCTCCGCGGAAATGCATTCCGCCCCGCACGCGCTCGCCGTTTCCTGTTCCAGGACGTCGCTCGTCGCGACGAGGAGTTTGAATCGGCCGCCGTATTTGCTCGCCAGCCGTTCAATGATCGAATCCGCCGTTTGTCCCTCCCGCGAATAGAAGATTTGGATTTCGCCGGGCTCCGAACTGACGCTGACCGAATGCCCCTTCCCATCGAAGACCACGGCAACGCGGGTCCCTGTCCAATCCTGGTAGTCGCGGAGCTTTTTGGTTAACGCCTCTCGCGCGAGCGAAGTTCGGCGGGCGTGGAGTTTGCGCAGTTCCGGCCACGCAAAAATGACGCTGTGGCCATCGACGATGAGATATTCCGCGCGCACGTGCCTGGGAAAGGCGGGGCCGCAAGACCGTGGCGAAGCGTTACGATTCGTCCTTAACCGCAGCAGCCGGTTGTTTCTTTGATTTCGCTTTCGCCGGCTTCGTCACTTCTCGCCGAACGGGCGCAGCTTTTGCCGCGGCTTTCTTTCGTTCCAAATAAGCCACCCGCCGGCGCCGCTTCGTTCTCACCCGATGTTGCTGACCCATATCGCGCTTCTATAGGGCGGAAGTAAGAGGGGTGCAACGCGAATTCCTGAATGAGATTGCCATGGGCGCCCCTGTCTCATACGATGCGTTTCATCACCGCATTTCCCCCTTCCCGTTTCCCCCTCACATCCAGGCAACTGATTTTCGCATCAGTCGCCTTGCTGGGAGTCTCCGCCGTTTTTGCCGTTCTCAATTTGCAAAAGACTCGCGGATTGCGAACCGAGATGGGGCAAAGCGAAATGGCCCGCCAAACCGCGGAGCAGCGGCGAGCCTCTCGCGAGAAACTGCTCAAGGATCGCGAAGCGGCCGTCGCCGCGGCCAACGCAAAATTCGGCGACACCCAAAACAAGGTGGCGAATACCGAAGCGGAGTTGGTCAAAGTCCAGGCGGAGAGAAACGATCTGCAGGGAAAACTGCGCGCGAACGAGACTGAGATCGCCGAGCTGCGGAAACGCATCGAAACCGCGGCGACCAAGCCCGAGGCGCCAGGTGCTATTCCCGCGGGATCGACCGCCGAGCTCCAGGCACAGTTGGAAGATGTGAAGAAGCAGCTCGACGCGGCCGAGCACGAGAAAGTCCTGCTCTCCGACAAAATGAAAGTCACGCAGGAGAAATCGACCCAGCTCGAACCGGAAAAAAAATATCGGCCCGCGCCCGGCGGGAACAGTCCCGGGATTCGGGGCACCGTGCTGGCCGTGAACCCGGCTTACAATTTTGTGGTCCTGAGCTTGGGCGCGCGACAAGGGGTGGAGGCCAACACCGAAATGCTCGTTCTGCGCGGCGGCTCGTTCATCGGCAAGATCCGCATTTCGTCAGTTGAACCGGCCACCGCCATCGGCGATATCATCACCAGCACTTTGGCCCGGGGGGTCCAGGTGCAACCTGGAGATACCGTCGTTTATGCTGGTAACAATTCGTAACCGGATCCATTTGAAGATCGTGGCCCTGGCGCTCCTCGCGCTGAGTTTTGGCTCGTGCGCCACGAAAAAAGACACCGCGTTCATTCGCGACCCGAATGACAAGAAGGAGACTGCCCTTCCCTGGAACGAACAGCAGAAATGGGAACGGGAAGGCGAAGCCGCCGCCATCAACCAGCAACGGCGTTACTAACGCCGGGAACCCGGGGCGTGAAGGCCCTTCTCTCATTAGATCCAGAATCCGGCCGGGATAATCGCGTTCTTCGGCACCACTACGATCCCGTCGCGGATAAAATAATTCCCCGCGTCCAGGTCCGCCGGTTTTCCTTCCGGCGTAATCACCACGCCATCCGCGATCCGCGCATTTTTGTCGATGATCGCCCGGTCGATCACGCAATTCTTCCCGATCCCGATTGGCGGCACCCGGTCGCGTTCGCTGGTCGGTTCCATTTCGTAATAATCCGCCCCCATCACGATGCTGTTCCGGATCGTGGCGCCGCTGGCGATGCTGCTGCGCACGCCGATCACCGACCGCTCGATGTGCGCGTCCGAGATGATGCAGCCATCCGCGATGATCGCCTGGCGCAACGTCGCGCCGTTAATCTTGCTCCCCGGCAAAAACCGCGGATGCGTGTAGATCGGCGCGTTCGCTTCGAAGAAACTGTACTGCGGCAACAGATCGGTCAGGTTTAGGTTCGCTTCGTAAAACGCGCGGATCGTTCCGATGTCTTCCCAGTAGCCGTTGAAAATGTAACCGCTCACCTGCCGCTGCTCGATCGATTGCGGGATGATGTGTTTCCCGAAATCCACCAGGTCGTTGTTCAGGCAATCCACCAGCACGTCCCGGTTGAAAACGTAAATGCCCATCGACGCCTGATACAATTCTGCGTCGGGCCCGGAGCCGACGGAGGCCAGTAACTCCGGCCCCATCCGGAATTCGCTCAACACCGCCTCGTCCTTCGGTTTCTCGACGAACTTCGTCACGCGCTTGTTCGCATCGCTTTGCATGATGCCGAAATCCGCGACCAACCCGCGCTCCACCGGCTTGATCGCGAGTGTGATATCGGAGCCGGAACGGATGTGCTGGTGGAGGAGCGCACGAAAATCCATCCGGTAAAGCTGATCGCCGCTGAGGATGATGTAATAATCGAACGGCCGCTCGAGGAAGTAGCGCATGTTCTGGCGGACCGCGTCAGCCGTGCCTTGATACCATTGCGAGCCTTCCGGCGTTTGCTGCGCCGCGAGAATGTCCACGAAGCTGCGCGAAAAATTGTCGAACTTATAGCTCGCCTGGATGTGGCGATGCAGCGACATGCTGTTGAACTGGGTCAGCACATAGATCGAGCGCAGCCCGGAGTTCAGGCAATTGCTGATCGGGATATCGACCAGCCGATATTTTCCGCCCAGCGGCACTGCTGGTTTCGCCCGGTCCTTGGTCAGGGGAAACAATCGCGTGCCCGCGCCACCGCCCATGATGATCGCCAGCGTCCGCTCCGTCGTGCCCGGCGGGAGAGCCGGCGGCGAACCCGCGCCCGCAAAGGATTCTCGAAGTGAGCGGCTCGGTTCCACAATTTCAATTAACCCTGTAGAGGCGCTTGTGCCAAGCGCCGTCATCCCGAGCGCTGTAGCGTTCAGCCGCCGGCGGGCGAGGCGACAGAGCGCCGCGGCCACAGGTCTGTTGCGCCTGCTGCCGCTTAATGTCACGCTCTTTGGTCATGTGCGGCATTGTCGGCTACGTCGGACGGTCCGAAGCGGCGCCCATCCTTCTCGATGGTCTGCGCCGGCTGGAATATCGCGGCTACGATTCGGCCGGCGTTGCGATCGTCGACGGTGACAAGGTCGAGACGCGGAAATGCGCGGGCAGGATCGCCGAGCTGGGAAAACTCATGGCGGAACGCCCGCCCACCGGCACCTACGGCATTAGCCACACCCGTTGGGCGACCCATGGCAAGCCGACCGATCAAAACGCGCATCCGCATTTCGATGCGACCGGTCGCCTGGCCCTGGTCCATAACGGCGTCATCGAAAATTACCAGGCGCTCAAGGATCAATTGATCCGTGACGGCGACACCAACTTCTCCTCCGACACTGACACCGAAGTTCTCGCCCATTTGATCGGCAAACTTTTCGACGCCTCTGTCTCTGCCCCTGTAGCTGGAATCGGTGATCCCGGCCAAAAAGCGAACGGCGCTGCAACCACCGGGGCCACCGACCCCAGCCTCAACAAAAAAGGCAAACTCGTTGAAGCAGTCCGCACCGCTTTGCGCCAGGTGATCGGCACCTACGGCATCGCGCTGGTTCACCGCGACATTCCCGACTTCATCGTCGGCGCGCGGCGCGGGAGTCCGCTCGTGCTCGGCGTCGGCAAGGAAGAAAATTTTTTGGCGAGCGATGTGAGCGCGATCGTCGCTTACACCCGCGACGCCGTTTACCTCAACGACTTCGACGTTGTCGCCGTCGAGCGCGACAAATTCGAGATCAGCTCGGTCGCCGGCGAGGGCGGCAATTACCAGCTCAGCAAAGTCGAGTTCACCGACGCCGATGTTAAGAAAGGCGATTACCCGCACTACATGCTCAAGGAAATCTTTGAGCAGGCCGGCTCGGTCCGCGACGCGATGCGAGGGCGGCTCAGCGCCGAAGAATGCACCGCGAAGCTGGGCGGATTGAACATGACCCCGGCGCAGTTGCGTGATGTCGGTCGCGTGGTGCTAACCGGATGCGGGACCGCGCTCCATGCCGGGATGATCGGCGAATACTTGATCGAGGCGCTCGCGCAAATTCCGACTGAAGTGGAATTCGCCAGTGAGTTCCGCCATCGCAATACCCCGATGACGCGCGACACCCTAGTCTTCGCCATCAGCCAGAGCGGCGAAACAGCGGACACGCTCGGCGCGATGCGCGAAAGCAGGCGGAAAGGCTATCGGACCCTCGGCATCTGCAACAACGTCGCCAGCAGCATCGCGCGCGAAAGCGACGGCGGCGTTTATATGCACGCCGGGCCAGAGATCGGCGTCGCCGCCACGAAATCATTCACCTCGCAAGTCGCGATCCTCACCGCCATCGGCCTGCTCCTCGGCCGGATGCGGCATCTGTCCACTTCCGAGGGAACGCGGATCATCGACGCGCTCGAAGCGTTGCCCGAACAGATCGAGGAAGTGCTCAAGCTCAGCGATCAAATGAAAGCGATCGCGAAGAAATACGCATCGGTGCCCGGGATGCTTTTCTTCGGCCGCCAGTTCAATTACCCCATCGCGCTGGAAGCCGCGCTGAAATTGAAAGAGATCACCTACCTTTTCGCCGAGGGCCATCCGAGCGCCGAGCTGAAGCACGGCATCATCGCCCTCGTCAGACCGGACCTCCCTTCTGTCTTCATCGCCCCGGACGACGCCGTTTTTTCCAAGAATCTGAACAACATCGAACAGGTTCGCGCCCGAAAAGGCCCCGTCATTTGCATCACCTCTGGCAAAGGCGCTGATCACCTCGCCAAGATCGCCGACGACATCGTCACCGTCCCCACCGTCCCCGATTACGTCAGCCCCATCCTGACCGTGATCCCCTTGCAACTCCTCGCCTACCATCTCGCCGTCGAGCTCGGCCGCGACGTCGACAAGCCACGCAATCTCGCGAAAAGCGTCACCGTCGAGTGACCGATTGAATGAATGTGGGAGGGGCCTCAGCGCCCCGACTCTGCCTCGCCCATCACGACGTTTCCCGCGCGCGACGGAATTCCGGAAGAGAGCCAGCTGCCGCAATCCAAGGCAGGCGATCCTCCGTCCAAATTGCCACATCCGGAGCAAGCACCTCCGGCTGGTCCATCGAACAAATCGTCACATCGATCCATTCCGAACCCTCTTCATCCTGAAAGAAAACGGGAGTGCCACAGCAAAGGGCGAAGGACCTGATTCTGCCCGCATGCCTGACCCGCATTAGCTCTCCCGACAACAGCGCAATCTTCTCCCTGTGGAAACCAGCCCACGCCACAAAGGGTGCCGCACTGGCGCGGCGACAATCAATGCAGTGACAGTTGCTCGTTTGTTTTGGCGACCCGGTTAACTTGTATCGAGTCGTCCCGCACAAACAGCCGCCGTTAATCGTTGTGCTCATTAGCGTCTAACTTTCATTGGTATCAGCTGGTTACTTCGCTCGCGGCTTGCGGCGGGGTCGCTGTTTTGCCGATACCGAACGAATGATAAGTCTACCGCGGCCGCTGTCTGGTAGCGGGGTCTTTGCTCGGTCCGCGGCCACAGTGAGGAGTGCCCGGACCGCCGGTTGCTGAAGAACCTCTGCGGTCGGCAAACGAACAAAACGCGTCTGCTTGCCGGAACCCAGAAGCACCTTTGCAGGATCGGGCAGGTTGGCACCGCGGATGAAGCACAAGCCAACTCCATTTGCCGCGGCAGCGATGGAAACAATGCAGTCCGAAGGGCGTTCAGTCGGTCCGAACCCGATCACGAAGAAATTGTAGTTGTCGTAAACGAGTTCTGTCGCCGTGGGAAAAGTCTTTCGCAGCGCCTTGCGAGAGGCGCGAATGACCGCCTGATGCTCCGGCTCGAACTTATCGATGAAAGTCCGCAGCTGTTGTTCTGGGTCGCTTGGCCTAGTTCCAGTAGCACGCGGCATAAGCCTAACGAGAACAAGATGAGTGACGGCGGACGAAGGCGCGCGTCGCTCGGGGTGAATGGAACGGACTGCCAAGCCGTGACATAGACGGAAAGCCCGGAGGGTATGGGAGCAGCGCGACCATATCAAAGTAGTGATGTCATCTCAAAGTGGATCGCACAGCGGTCCGCCGTTCGCCTCCATCGCGTGGTTAGACTTTCGTGTGCATTTCAAAGCGTGCAATCGCGCCAGACTTTCGCCGGAGGATGAGAAAAGAACCCTCCCGGCGAACGAAGGTAAGCGTCTCCTCGGAATCACGAGGAGACTTGACGTAAATTACGACGCGATCGCCAATGAACTTCCAGAGGTAGGCGGGCTGTGTGGTGATCCACTCCTGCTCGTGGCCCACGACCCTCCGTAGGGTAACACGAGTGACCCCCACGAATCTGGGACCGAATATCAGCCGCTCTTGCATCTTGGGATCGTCGACGAGATCGAGGGTGAGTGCGGAAACCCTCTGTCGAGTCCAGAACTTCGTAGAAGCATGTCCGCCGGCCGCAAAGACGACTAACAGCAGTGCGAGCAAAAGATGACGTCGCCGCATGAGGTCTAACGAGAATAAGATCAGCGACGGCTGGCGGGAGAGTGCGTCGCTGCGCGTTGAGGGTGGAATTTCATCGAAAGTGAGGAACCAAAGCTGCCAGACGTTCGCTCCATGGCATGGTTAGATCGCGCGGGTGGAATCATCAGTAGAGGGCCGAATATGCCAGCACTCGATACGCAAACAAAGGCTCGTGCGACTCGAAAGTGATGCTCATGGATGTCGAGCTCTTCCGCTCGAGCGTGACTTTAGAGAATAGACTCAAATCGAGAGGTTTTCGTCGCGCGGCCGCAAATGCTCTGAGCTCCTTCAAAGTGCGCGGATACCTCGTCCGCGGATAAGCGTTCCCGTAGGCCTGGACCGCAGAGTCAACGCGGTTTACGGCAAGATCGGCTCGGCTCGCGCAAGAAGACAGTGCACCGACGACGACGGCAGCGAGTAGGCTAAGCATTATCGGACGCATAGCGAAGCGATCTAACGAGAATTAGACGTAAGAGTTTCGTCTAACTCGGAAATGGGGTAAGGGGCGAAATTCATCCGGGGCTCCGAGCGGCACTTTGCCTTGCCTGAAGCCGACACGCAAACCTCAAGACGTCGCGAGCACGAACGAAGAGTCCGCGGAGAAAGCGTGGGACCTCTCAAGCGATGAACCGCTTCGCGAAACAACAAAACGCACTCCGTCAGTGAACGCGCGGTGTTTGTGCCAGTCAAATTGCAACTGGGAGGTCCCTCGGCGCGCTTCGCCAGCCTCGGGATGACGGCGCATTTTTACATTTCACGCGACGCGCTTTGACAAGGATGCCTTCGCTTTGCGAAGCTGCACGTCCCGCAGGCGGCGACCATGGCGAGCACGAAAATTCTTATCATCGACGACGAACAGGACGTGATCGATCTGCTCACGCTGCATTTGCGGAAGGCCGGGTTCGCCTTGAGCACGGCGACGGACGGGGCGACTGGGCTGCGCCTGGCGCGCGAGGAACCGCCGGCGCTGATCATTCTCGATTTGATGTTGCCGAAGATGCCGGGGCTCGAGATTTGCAAGGTGCTCAAGACGGACGCAGCCACGCGCCAGGTTCCGGTCCTGATGCTGACGGCGAAAGCGGAGGAGATCGATCGTATCGTGGGGCTGGAATTCGGCGCGGATGATTACGTGACGAAACCGTTCAGCCCGCGCGAGCTGGTCCTGCGCGCGAATGCGATCTTGCGGCGCGGCAAAGGCGAGGCGGTCGAGGAGAAAAAGCTGACGATCGGGCAGATCACAGTCGATCCGGCGCGTCATCAGGTCGACGTGGGCGGCAAGCCGGTGCGGCTGACGAGTGTCGAGTTCAAGTTGCTGAGCATGTTGATGCGGCGGCAGGGACGGGTGCAGGAGCGCGACCGGTTGCTCAACGAAGTGTGGGGCTACGAAAGCGTGATCGACACGCGCACCGTGGATACCCACGTGCGCCGGCTTCGAAAAAAACTCGGCAAAGCGGCGGACGCCATCGAGACCGTCCGCGGGTTTGGCTATCGCATCCGGGAAGCGAAAAGGTAATGGGATGGATCGCCTTTTACGCGCTCGTCGCGGTCGGGTTGATCGTCACGATCGCCGTCTGGCGAAAGTGGATCTCGCCCTGGAAAGACGCGAAGGAATTGGCGGACGACATTGTCGAGCAGCGGCCGCCGCGAAAATTTCTCATCAGCGGTAATCCCGAGGCACGGCACGTCGGTCTCGCGCTCGAAAAGCTGATGGATCGCCGAGGCGATCTGGAAAAGCGGGTGCGCGAAAGTGAATCCAGCGCCCAGACAATTCTCGGCGCAATGCCCGATGGCCTCGTCGTAGTGGACGAACGCCGAACCGTCCAGCTCATGAACCCGGAACTTCGCCGCATCTTCGGCATTAACGAAAAGGTTTCCGGAGGCACTCTCCTTGAACTCGTTCACAACGCGGCCGTTGATCGCCTGGCCGTCGAGGCGATCCGCGTGCAGGAGCCGCAACGCAATTCGATCGAGCTCTCCCGCGGCTGCAGCGAACCGCGCGAGCTGGAAGTTACCGCGGTCCCATTCGGCGAAAACTCGCCGGACACAAAAGGCGCCGTCATTCTATTCCGCGACGTTACTCATTTTCGGAAGGTGGAAAAAATGCGGCGCGATTTCGTGGCGAACGTGTCCCACGAATTGCGCACGCCGCTTTCGATCTTTCGCGGTTATCTCGAAACCTTAATCGACGATCCGCACCAGCCGCCCGGCGAATTGCTGCGCATCCTCGAGGTCATGGAACGCCACTCGAACCGGCTAAACGCGCTGGTGGAAGATGTCCTGAGTCTCGCCCGGCTCGAATCGCCGGGCGTGGAACTGACGTTGTCCGAGGTCGATCTGCCGGAGCTGCTGCATTCGATTATGCGCGACTGGGAAAAGCGTCTGGCCGCGAAGCAGCTCAAGTCGCACCTGAACTTTCCGGGAAATCTGCCGCGGCTGCGGGCCGATGAGACGCGGCTCCAGGAATTGATTTACAACCTGCTCGATAACGCTGTGAAATACTCGAAGCCGGGCGGCACTGTTTTTCTGCGGGCCGAGCCGGCCGGCGATTCCGTCCGGATTAGCGTGACGGACCAGGGGATCGGAATTCCCGAGAACGATTTGCCGAGAATCTTCGAACGTTTTTATCGCGCCGATAAATCGCGCAGCAGCGAACATCCGGGGACCGGTCTTGGATTGTCGATCGTCAAACACATCGCGCAATTGCACAGCGGCAGCGTCGAGGCCGAAAGCGAGCTGGGGAAAGGGACGACGATCAGTGTGGTCTTGCCGATAAGGTAGGGATGCCGCGCTGCGGCGTCCGTCAGATATCGATGTCAATCGCGCGGACGCCGCAGCGCGGCGTCCCTACCTGTCACACAAACGTAACACTAAACGCGTTGCCGGAGAGCGGGCGCTTCCGCGAAACTTGGCGCGTCATGGAACGTGTCGCCGCTCCCCGCATCTTCATCGCCGCGCGAACGAAATCGCGTCGCGCCCAGATGGCGATCGAACGAGGCATCAAGCTGTTCTTCGGCGGCAACGCCCTGGTCACCGTCATCGTGCTCGCGCTGATCACGATCTTTCTTTTCCGCGAAGGGTTCGGGTTTTTCGGCCAGAACCTCGCGAACCTGCGACTTTATCGGCAAGCCGGACTCGAATACGTCGACATCATTCGCGGGGTCGCGACGCAGCACGAAGCGTTGTCGCGAAAGCTGAGCGACGTGCGATTGCGCGAATATCGCGCGATGGAAAAACGCAATGTCGCGCCGGAGCAGATCAACGCATCGCTCGCGCCGTTCGATCAATTCGCGTCCGGATTCAGCGATACCGCAGAGAATTTGCACGGCCTCATTTCCGACCTGACGGAGCAGGCCAGCGCGCTGAAGGAACAGCTTTTCGCCCGGACTGAACTGCTGGCGCAACGCTCCCAATTGGAACGGAGCGGCGATCGGGACGCCGCCCAGAAAATTGCCGTGCCGGAAGTCGACCGCGCCGCGGCGCTCTTCGTCTTGCATCAAGGCGCCGGCCGTTTCGAATCCATTAGCGCGGAGATGACGGCACACCTTTACAGCCTTCTCGCCGCGGCGCCCACGCTGCCCGATTCGGCTGAACAAAAAAGTTTCGACCAATGGAAAATGGCGACGCGCGATTATCTCGCGGCGGTGCCGGTCGCCTCGAAGCAATTACGCGAATGGAATGCTGACGAGCCGATTCCCTGGTATCGGTCGATCAGCTCGTTTCTCTTCGGCCGCGAATGGGTGACCGCGAGTTTCTGGCAGGATTGGTACGGGATCGTGCCGCTGCTGACCGGTTCCGTCCTGGTTTCGCTCGTCGCCCTCCTCATCGCGGTGCCGCTCGGCGTCGCCTCCGCTATTTATGTGAGCGAGGTCGCGTCGCGCCACGAGAAGCGATTGATCAAGCCCTACATCGAATTCATTTCCGCGATCCCATCGGTCGTTCTTGGATTTTTCGGCATCGCGGTGGTCGGGCAGGCCATCCGCGCCGCGTCGCAATCGTCGTGGTTCAGCTGGGTCTCGTTCTTCCCGATCAGCGAGCGCCTGAATATTTTCACCGCCGGCTGTCTGCTCGCGCTCATGGCGGTACCGACCATTTTCACGCTGGCCGAAGATGCGTTGCGCAATGTCCCGCGCGGATTCAAGGAAGCCTCGTACGCGCTGGGCGCGAATCGGCTCCAGACCATCGCGCGGGTCATCGTGCCGGCTTCCCTTTCCGGCATCGTTTCCGCCATCCTGCTCGGGCTCGGGCGCGTGATCGGCGAGACGATGGTGGTCCTGCTTTGCGCCGGCAACCGCATCGCCATCCCCGATTTCAGCCAGGGTCTCGGCGCCATTTTTCAACCCGTCCACACGATGACCGGCATCATCGCGCAGGAGATGGGCGAAGTGGTTCGCGGGAGCACCCATTACCGCGCGCTTTTCATGGTGGGGCTGGTGCTTTTCACGATCACGCTGGGGATTAACTGGCTCGCGCAGAAGTTCGTGGCGCGGTTTCGGATGAGTATTGGATAGGACCTATATGACCCATAGAACACATAGGATGTTTGAACGCGTCGTCTTCTGGGTTTTTCGCCTCGCCACTTACCTCGTTCTCGCGGCCGCCACCTATATCTTTCTCGATATCGGCATCAAAGGGGGACGCACGGTTTTCACGAGCAAACCGCCTTTCTTGAACCTGGAGTTTTTGAGTCAGCCACCGCAGACGCTTTACGTTTTCGATTTCGAGGGAAAGAAGATGACGCTGGGCGATCGCGAATTCCGGCAATGGAAAACCGCGCATCCTGGCGTGGAAGTGGAAGCGAGCAGCGTCGCCTACTCGGCGGGCGGGATCTGGCCGTGCATCGTGGGCACGGCACTGCTCGTGATCGGATCGATGGCGCTCGCGCTCGGCACCGGGATCAGTAGCGCGATTTACCTGAGCGAATACAGCCGGAACGGTCCGCTCATCCGGCTGGTTCGGATTGCCATCCTCAATCTTGCCGGCGTTCCCTCGATCGTGTTCGGCCTTTTCGGTTTTGGGTTGTTCGTGATTTTCTTTGGCTGGAATGTTTCACTCATCGCGGGCTGGTTCACGCTCGGGCTCATGGTGCTGCCGGCAATCATTACCGCGAGCGAGGAATCGTTGCGGGCTGTCCCGCAAGGTTTACGTGAAGGCTCCCTCGCCCTCGGCGCGAGCAAATGGCAGACGATCCGCAAGAACGTCCTCCCCTACGCGTTGCCGGGAATTCTTACTTCGTCGATCCTCGGCATTGCGCGCGTGGCGGGCGAGACGGCGCCGATCATGTTCACTGCGGCTTACGCGATGAAAGACGAGATGCCGTGGCAGGTGCAGAAGTTCACCGACTTCTTTTTCCAGGGAGTAATGGCGTTGCCCTACCACATCTACGTCGTCAGCTCGAAGATTCCCCAGAACGAATACACCCAGCGCGTCCAATACGGCGCCGCGTTCGTCTTCCTTTTCCTTGTCATGCTAATTGCATTAACATCCATCGTGCTCCGGGAGCGAAGCCGGAGCCGCCTGTCATGGTGAGTCTTCTTGAAATGCCTCAACCCACGTCAACGATGACGGCAACTCCAACGACAACAACGCCGACGCCCAAACCGGAGGTCGAACGCGGCCTGATCGAGATCGAGCACCTCGATTTCGCCTATGGGAACCACACCGTCCTCCACGACGTGAACCTCAAGATTCAGCCGCGCGCGGTCACCGCTTTTATCGGGCCGTCCGGCTGCGGCAAGACCACGCTGCTGCGTTGCCTCAACCGGATGAACGATCTCATCGACGGCGCCCGGATCACGCGCGGGTCGATTCGCATCGAAGGCGTCGACATCAACGAGCCGAGCGTCGATGTCGTCGATCTCCGCCGCCGCGTCGGCATGGTTTTCCAAAAATCGAATCCGTTCCCAAAATCGATCTACGACAATGTCGCTTACGGGTTGCGGATCGCCGGTGTCACGAAACGGACGCTGATCGATGAAGCCGTGGAGAAAAGTCTGCGCTCGGCCGCGCTCTGGGACGAAGTGAAGGACCGGCTCCACGTAAGCGGTTACGGACTTTCCGGCGGCCAGCAGCAGCGGCTCTGCATCGCTCGCGCGCTCGCGGTCGAGCCGGAGATCGTCCTGATGGACGAGCCCTGCTCCGCCCTCGACCCGATCGCGACCGCCAAAGTCGAAGAGTTGATCCGCCAATTAAAGGCGCAATACACTATCGTCATCGTCACGCACAACATGCAGCAGGCCGGCCGCTGCTCCGATCGGACCGCCTTCTTTTATCTCGGCCGCCTCATCGAAGTGGATGATACCGCGAAAATTTTCTCGAATCCCGGCCAGCGCCAGACCGAAGAGTACATCACCGGGAGATTCGGATGATGGAACCTAAACATATCCTCGTCACCTTCGACGAAGCGCTCGCCTCGCTCCGCAACAACGTCCTCCTGATGTCGAGCCTCACCGAGCGCAGCCTCGACCGCGCCATCACCGGGTTGCTCCAGCGCGATGACGACATGTGCGCGATCGCGATTGCCGATGATGAGGAAATCGATCAGCTCGAAAAGCAGATCGACAAGGACGGCATCGATCTGCTGCTCCGGTTTCAACCGGTCGCGTCCGACCTGCGCCGCGTCGTTTCGGCAATGAAGCTCTCGTCGAATCTCGAGCGCATGGCCGACCAGGGAACCAACATCGCGCGCCGGGCGCGAAAATTGAATCAGCATCCGGCCTTGGCGGAGACCTCGTTGATTAAGCCGATGTACGTACACGCCATGGCGATGTTCAAAGACGCGATCGACGCGTTTATCCGCGAAGATGTCGATCTCGGCCGCGCCCTGATTCGGCGCGACGACGAACTGGACGAGCTGAATCGAATGGCGAGCCGGAAACTGATCCAGCGTATGGCGGAGGAACCGGAACAATTGCGCGGTTATTTGAATCTGATTTTCATCGGTCGATGTCTGGAACGCGTGGGAGACCACGCCACCAACATGGCGGAAGACGCGGTTTACGCGGCGGCGGCGGAAGACATTCGCCATCAACCATTCGTCGCCGCGAAGTAATTGGTCGATGGTGTCGAAATGCAATCGGCTCCAGCGCCATCGAGTGAAACCGAAGTAGTTGCTTCCCCGCCGCCCGCACCAGAACTGTGTGCGCTGCCGGTTTCTGCCCCGGAAAATTTCATCAACCGCGAGCTAAGCTGGCTCGAATTCAATCGACGCGTCCTCGAAGAAGCGCAGGACAAAACGCAGCCGTTAATCGAACGGGTCAAGTTCCTGAGCATCTTCAGCTCGAACCTCGACGAGTTTTTCGAGATTCGCGTCGCCGGGATCAAACAGCAAATCGAGAGCGAGACGAGCGACATCGGCCCGGACGGGCTCTCGCCGACGGAAACGTTCACCCGGATTCAGCGCTGCGTCCGCGAGATGGTCGCGACGGAATACGAGGTATTGAACGCAGAGCTGATTCCGGAGCTGACCAAAAACGGCATTCGAATCCAGGCGATTCACCAGCTCAACGCCAAGCGCGCGGCCTGGGCAAAAAAGTTTTTCCAGGAGGAAGTCTTGCCGCTGCTCACGCCGCTAGCCGTGGATGCATCTCATCCGTTCCCGCAGTTGCTGAACAAGAGCCACAACCTCTTTGTCCGCGCGAAAACGAAACGCCGCGGGGAACCGTTGCACGCGATCGTGCAGGTGCCGCGGGTGCTGTCGCGCCTGATCGCCCTGCCCCGCACCGCCGACGAGCCGTGGACCTACATTTACCTGGCGGCGCTGATCAAACATAACATCGCCGACCTTTTTCCCGGCTTGATCCTCGATGGAGTGCACGCCTTTCGCGTCACGCGTAACAGCGACCTCTACATCGACGAAGAGGAAGCGGAGAACCTTTTGCGCACGATTGAACAGGAGCTGCGGCGCTCCTCCCGCGGTAACGCCGTGCGCCTGGAAGTGGAGGCGGATTGTCCCCGGGAATTCCTCGAGTTGCTCCTCGAGTTCTTCGATCTTCACGACGAGGACGCTTACAAGGTCAACGGGCCCCTTTCCATGACGCACCTGCTGCCACTCGTGACCAACGACGCGTTCGCCAAGCTGAAGGACCGGCCGTTCCAACCCGCGCTCGATCCGGCCCTGCCGCCGGACGCGGACGTCTTCGAGGTTCTCCGGAAACAGGATGTGTTGTTGCACCATCCGTACGACAGCTACGACCCAATCGTGGAGTTGATCGAGAAAGCGGCGCAGGATAAGCAAGTCCTGGCGATCAAAATCACGCTCTATCGAACGAGCGGCGATTCGCCGATCGTCGAGGCGCTCATCGATGCCGCCGCCGCGGGGAAACAGGTGACGGCGATTGTGGAATTGCGCGCCCGGTTCGATGAAGCGGTCAATATTCAATGGGCGCGCCGTCTCGAAGAAGCAGGAGCGCATGTCATCTACGGCGTCGTCGGCTTGAAGACGCACTGCAAGATGCTGCTGATTGTGCGGCGCGACAGCGACCGGCTGCGGCACTACGTCCACCTTGGCACCGGCAACTATCATCCGCGCACGGCTCGCACTTACACCGACTTCAGTTATCTGACCGCCGAGCCCCAACTGACCGAGGAAGTATCGACGGTTTTCAACACGCTGACCGGACTCGCCGGCTATCCGGGTTTGAAAAAGCTGATGGTCGCCCCGTTCGATATGAAAGAGCGCCTGATCGGAATGATCGAGCGCGAACGCGACCATGCTCTTGCCGGGAAACCGGCGCGGATCGTCGCGAAGTTAAACTCGCTCGTCGACCAGGAGATCATCGAGAAGCTTTACGAAGCTTCCTGTGCCGAGGTTCCAATCGACCTGATTGTCCGCGGCATTTGTTGTCTGCGTCCGAAAATTCCGGGACTCAGCGAAAACATCCGGGTCATCAGCATCGTCGGCCGTTTCCTCGAGCACAGCCGGATCTATTACTTTGCGAACGTCGGCCAGCCGGAGCTGTATCTCGGCAGTGCCGACTGGATGCCGCGAAATTTCCTGCGCCGCATCGAGGTGGCGTTTCCCATCATGGATCCCGCCTTGCGCGACCGCGTCATCAACGAAGTGCTGCCGAATTTCCTGACCGATCGGGTGAAGGCGCGGGAACTTCAGCCGGATGGCAGTTACCGGCGGCTGAAGCCGGAGGGAACCGAGCCGCGGGTCCAGGCGCAGTGGCAATTCCGGGAAAAATCGCGCCAGCGTCTCCAAGCACCCAAGTCAAAACGCCAGCGCGGGCCACGCCTGACTCCCATCAGCACCACCGATTCCAGAAAGCCGTGAAAGCGAAAAAGATTCTCGTCATCGATATCGGCGGGTCGAACGTCAAGCTGATGATATCGAGCCGCGCCAAGCGGAGGAAATTCCCCTCCGGTCCCAGGCTCACGCCGCGGCAATTCATCGCGAAGACGAAAGCCGCCGTCGCGGATTGGAAATTCGACGCGATTGCGCTCGGCTTCCCCGCGCCGGTAAAGAATGGGCGGATCGCGGTAGAGCCGAAAAATCTTGGGAAGGGCTGGAGACGTTTCGATTTTCGCAAAGCTTTTGGCAAACCGGTCCGGGTCATGAACGATGCGGCCATGCAGGCGCTCGGCAGCTATCACGGCGGGCGAATGCTTTTTCTCGGGTTCGGCACTGGGCTCGGGTCGGCGCTCTTGTGGGACCGCACCGTTTTGTGCCTCGAACTCTCCGACCTCGCCTATGTCGAAGGCACGATCGAAGACTGGTTGAGCAACGACGGAATGGAAGCGCTCGGGGAAGAGGCGTGGGAGGCCGAAGTATTGCGGGTCGTTCCCGCGCTGAAGAAATCTTTTATCGCCGACTACATGGTGCTCGGCGGCGGCAATGCAAAATGCATCGAGAAGTTGCCCAGGGGCGTGGAGCTCGGGCATAATCGCAACGCCTACACTGGCGGGGTGCGTTTGTGGCAGAACGAGCGACGCACCCGCCGGCCGCGTTGGAATATTATCTGAAACGCATGCTGATCTATTTTCTTCGTCACGGTGAAGCCGATTGGCCCGATTGGAAAAAATCGGACGATGAACGGCCCCTGACCGAGAAAGGCAAGAAAGAGATGCACGAAGTCGGCGCGTTTCTCGCCAACCTGAGTGTGAAGCCTGATATCGTCCTGACCAGCCCGTTGCCGCGCGCATCGCAAACGGCGGAGATCGCCGCCGGCTACATCGACTCGAAATCCGTCGAGGAAGAATTGCTCGCGCCAGGATTCGGGCGTTCGGAATTGAAGAAGCTCTTGAAGAAACACGGCGGCGATAGCGTGATGTTCGTCGGCCACGAACCCGATTTTAGCAGGACAGTCGGAAAGCTCACTGGCGCTCGGATCAAGTTGTCGAAAGCCGGCATCGCGCTGGTCGAAGTCGATCCCGAATTGAGTTGCGGAAAACTGCTCTGGCTCTTTCCCCCGAAGATTGCGAAACACTGACCTCCGCCGGGAGTCGCGCTTTCCGCTGCAATTTGACGCGCAAAGCGTCACGCAATTGTCACTTGGCCTGTGCGCTGCGGTGGATCGAAGTTGAGCCACGACATGAAAACATTCCTCGTCAGTCTCACCGCCGCTGTCAGCATAGTCATAGGATCTGGAGCGCAGGCCGAGCGTCTCGTCATCAAGGGTTCGGATACGCTCGGCGCGAAATTGGTGCCGCAACTCGCGGAGCAATTCAAAGCGCAACATCCCGATGCGACTTTCGATATCGCCGCGGAAGGATCCACCACCGGATTCGCCGCGCTCATCGACAGCACGGCCCAGATCGGCATGGCCAGCCGGCCCGCCAAGAACGAAGAGATCGCCGCAGCGAAAGCCAAAGGCGTGGCCTTGAAGGAGACGATCGTCGCGTTTGATGGCATCGCGGTGATCGTTAACGCAAGCAATCCAGTCAAGAACCTGACGAAGAAACAGGTCGAACAAATTTTCACCGGCGAGATTTCCGATTGGAGCGCGGTCGGCGGCTCCGGCGGAGCGATTTCGATTTACACCCGGAACACCTCGTCGGGCACCTATTCGGAATTCAAGGAACTCGCGATGAAGAAACGCGATTACGCGCTGAGCGCGCAAAAAATGGCCGGCAACGAACAGATCGCCGCCGAAGTCGGCAAGAACCCGAACGGCGTCGGTTATGTCGGGCTCGCCTACACCAAGGCGCAGGGCGTCAAAGTCGTCCCGATTGATGGCGAGACGCCGTCGAACGACAGCGTGCAGCAGAAAAAATATCCATACGCGCGGCCGACGTTCTTTTACACGAATGGCGAGCCGGCTGGCCTCGTGAAGCAGTTCGTCGATTTCACGCTCAATCCGGATGGCCAGAAGATCGTGGCGAACGTTGGGTTTGTGCCGATCAAGTAAGCGTCACGGTTGTCACCGTGTAGTAGCGGCTGTCCCCAGCCGCAGATTGGCGCGAAAAATTGCGTGTGGGGACACGCGCCTCTCCACTCCCCGCGATTTATTTCCCGTCGAAGAGCGACTGCTTGCGCGATTCTCGGAGCGCCCGTTCCGCGTTTCGAAAATCCGTCGTGAGATAACTCGGCGTGAAAAACTGCGAGGAATCGATCTGGGAATTCTGGAGTTGCGGGAGATAGCTCCAGACCTTCGCGTTAAAAAGCGGCGCACGCGCTGCCGCCTCTTCCAGCGCCCGCTTTGCCTCCGCCTGTCTCAGCAAATGGCGCGTAAAGAGATCGGTGACGGACGGTCCCTGCCGCAGCTCGAACGTTCCGCTCACGACCATCGGTGGCAGCGTTACCTCCTGCCCGCGCGCGACGATTGCACCAAGAATCAGAAACCCGGCCGCCAGGATGATTTTCACCGATTCAAGTTTCGCCGCAGGCGATCAAAATGAAAGGCCATTTCTCGGTAGTTGGGGCATGCAGAAGCATGTCCCTCCGGAGGAACGTGCTTCCGCACGTCCGAAAGTAACAGCCGCGTTACTTTTCAACTCTTGCGCCACCGGCTCTCGGTCTTTGCGTGAGGAAGACAAAATTCAACCCGAAGAAAGGAACTTCTCCATGAAAGCAATTCGCTTCTTTGTTCTGTTATTGCTCACGACCATTTTGTTCGCCGCCCTCCCCGCGCGGGCGGATACTTACCGCTGGTCGAATCTCCAATCCGATATCGCCGGCGCGGCCCTGCATACGGACCGCGATCTTGTTAATCCATGGGGCATGGCGGCCTCATCCGGCGGCACGATCTGGGTCGCGGATAACGGCACTGGCGTTTCCACGCTCTATCGCCAGGACGGCAGCAAGAATTCGTTGGTCGTCACGATTCCGACGAGCGCGCGAAACAAAGACGGCGGCAATCCGACCGGAGTGGTCTTCAACAGCACGAATTTCTTCAAGGTCACCAAGAACGGCAACTCGCAGCCGGCCCGCTTCATTTTCGTCAGCGAAGACGGCACGATCTCCGGTTGGAACCCGGCGCTCGATGGAACGCACGCCATTGCAGCCGTCGATAACGGCACGAACGAGGGTAGCAAACGCGCGATTTACAAAGGCGCGGCTCTGGGTGTTGCCAACGGTCACAATTTTCTTTACGTGACGAATTTTCATGCGGGTCGCGTCGAGACCTACAATGAAAACTTCCAGCCGGTGAATCCCGGCGGCTTCGTCGATCCGAATTTGCCAGCCGGCTATGCGCCCTTCGGGATCCACAATCTCAACGGCCAGGTTTATGTCGCCTACGCGCTCCAGGATTCGAAGCAACACGATGAAGTCGCGGGGCCCGGGAATGGTTTCGTCGACGCGTTCGACACAAGCGGCAATTTCCTTCGACGTGTCGTCTCGAACGGAAATCTGAATGCGCCGTGGGGACTCGCCCTGGTCAATGGCGAACTCTGGGTCGGCAATTTCGGCGACGGCCGAATCAACAACTACAACCCGACGACCGGCGCCTTCCTGGAAACGTTGACTACGGCCGACGGAACGCCGCTCCAGTTCGACGGCTTATGGGATCTACTCCCGCTTGGTAGCGGAGTCTATTTCACCGCCGGCATCGCCGATGAAGCGCACGGCCTCTTCGGCATCATCACCGAAGACTAGGTCGCTGTTTCCATCTTTTTCTGTAGCGGCGGTCTATGACCGCCGACATCATTGCTAGGACAAACGATCGGCGGTCACAGACCGCCGCTACAGGTAAATGATGCACCGACTCTCCCGCCACTCGCTGTTTGTGCTCTTGTTCGCGGCTGCCGTTTCCGCGGCGCAGGCGTGCGATCTTTGCGGCTGCTACACGCCGCAGATGGAAACGATGACGCAACCGGAGTTGTCCGCTTCCGGCGAGCCGATGCCGGCTGATGGTCAGCGGGGCCGCTGGCTGAGCCGTGTTTACGTGGCGGTCGCGGAGCAATTCACTCACTTCGGCACCCTCCAGTTCGATGGGCGCGAAGTCGCCAATCCGACCGGCCAATATCTCAACAGCTCGATCACGCAGCTGGTCGCCGGTTACAGTTTCAACTCGCGGTTCGCGCTCCAGATTAATGTCCCGCTCATCTACCGCTCCTTTGAGCGCCCCGAAGATTTCGCGACCGATCGCGGAACGGAGTCGGGGCTCGGCGACATTTCGTTGCTCGGCAAATTTGTTCTCTTTCACACCACCCTGGGCGAGCACCGTTCCGTGAACGTCGATGATCCGAAGAACCCGCACTTCGAAAAACACGAGCCCGACTTCACCGCCTCAGCCCTCCTGATCGGTGGCATCAAAGTTCCCACCGGCGGCACCAGTCGTCTCAAGGAAGAATTCAACGAAGTCGTCGTCCCCGGCGCATCGGAGAGCGGGATTCACGGCCACGATCTTACTCTCGGCACCGGCTCCTACGATGCGATCGTCGGGGGACAAACTTCTCTGCGTTACAAATCGTTTTTCTTCCAGGCGGACACCCAGTTCACGGTGCGAGGCAACGGCGCGCACCAATACAATTTCGCGAACGATCTCTCGTGGAGCGGCGGTCCCGGCTACTACCTCGTGTGGAATCGCCGAACAATCGTCGGCCTTCAATTCGCCTGCTCCGGCGAACATAAAGATGTTGATCGCTTCCGCGGCGAACCCGCCGAAGACACCGGCATTACCTCGGTCTTCCTCGGTCCCCGCCTCCTTGTTTCACACGGCAAACTCAGCGCCGAGTTCGCCGCCGAGTTGCCAGTCTCTATCGACAACACCGCCCTCCAGGCCGTGCCCGACTATCGTTTGCGGGCTAGTTTTGGCGTGAGGTTCTGAGAGCCGCAGACTCTAGCCGCCGGGGACGCTTTGGTCCTTTTCCTTTTTGTCCTTCGCCCAAACATGAAACGTGTAGGTGAAGACAACGTAACCCATCAGGTCGTGCCGGTGATCGTTCGTGACATAGAGAGCGGGATTCATCTGGAAGTCCGGGGTCATGTTCCAGGTAAAACCGATTGTCGATGAATTCTCCCGGCCGGTTTGGCAGTCAACCTGCACCCGCCACTGCTTGTTGAAATCGTAGGCGTAACCGAGGATCGCTTCGTTCTTATAACCGGCATGAATGGCGCCCACGAAAACTTTATGGTGCTCGGTAGAGTAACCGCCTTCGATGTAAGGCTGAGGGTCGACGTGACTGCGCGGCGACCAATTGATGAATCCGATCGATAGGAGACACGGTTCCGTCCGCAAGAGACCGAACTCCGTCGCGATAACCTGGTCGTTAGGCTTGAAGCCCTGGAAGACAGCGACCTCGGCCCATTTCGTCAGGCCGATTTCGGCCTGCAATTCGTAAGGGTTCGCGATGCGCTTGTCCTGGATTTGCAGGCTCAGGGAAAGATCGCCCTCCGGCTGCAGGTCTGGCGTCACGATCTGGCTCAGGCCCTTTGTTGTCCCACGCGCGGAGTGAGCGAAAATGGCCGCAAGCGCCAGGACGAGTGCGGCGGGAATGATTCTTTTCATAGTGAAGATATTTTTCGCGGCGAGCACGGCTGCAGCCTTCTTGTCCTCAAAATCGCAGCTGCAGTAAAGAGGAGATGCATTTTGAACGGCAATCTTCACTGGGCACGCCGAACGCCCTGATTGAAACGCGACCTGTTCCTGAGTAATCTCCCGGCATGCGATTCCTGCCTGTCCTCGCGTTGCTCTTCCTCGCCTCGAGTGCGTTCGGCGTCGACTTGAAAGAAACGATGTGCGTCAAGCAGAAGGACGGGACCTACAAGTGCAAGGCGAGCGGCAAGATCGAAAAAGAGCCGTGCTGCGAAACGCCGACTAATCCCGCCCCAAAGCGTTCCCCTAAGCCTAAGAAATAAGCAGCGTTTGAGGAAATAGCATTACCCGTGGCCGCTCTCTGCTGTCTCCTGGGTTAAGCAACAACCCGATTCGCGCACGCAACGGCACCCGACGACGCCGAGAGCAGCGCCGAGAACAGGGCCGGCGACATAAAGCCACAGACTGGCGAAGTGCTCTGAGACAACGGCGGGGCCAAGGGAGCGCGCGGGATTCATGGAAGCGCCGCAGATGGGGCCGGCGAACATGGCTTCGAGCGCGATCACGGAGCCGACGACGATGCCGGCTGTTATCCCTTTTTCGCTCGCGCCGGAGGACACGCCGAGGATGACGAACATTAGCAGTGCGGTGAGGAGGATTTCGAGGACGAAGGATTGCATTTCAGAGCCTGCTGACTGGGTCGTGCCGAGAAGGCGGTTATCGGGGAAGAGAAGGCGCATGACGCCGCTCGCCGCCAGGGCCCCGGCACATTGGCTGGCGATGTAAGGAACCACTTCGCGACCGGAGAGACGCCGCGAAAACCAGAAGCCAAGTGTGACCGCGGGATTGAGATGCGCGCCGGAAATATCTCCGAGGGTGTAGATCATCGCGAGAACGATGAGGCCGAAAGTCAGCGCGATGCCGACGTGAGTTATCGCGCCACGGCTCACTTCGTCGATCACGATGGCGCCCGTTCCGGCGAAGACGAGCGCGAACGTGCCGATGAATTCCGCTACGTACTTCTTTCCGCGCTCGTTAGAGCCCCGGCCCGCCTGGAACGTTATCCGGCTACCCGCCAGCAAAAGCATGGTGACGATGAGCGACCCGATGCTCCAGCGGTTCACGCCGGAGTTGAGATACAGGCCAAGGGTCACCAGCGCCATCGTCATCTGCGCGATTCCAACGACGATCCGGAACAATGCTGCAAACTTGGAATTCACTGCGCTCCACTAACGGGTTCACCGAAGCAGACCGTCTCGCACCACTCTTCAACCTTGGCGCGGATCTCGTCACGAATCCGGCGGACTTCCGTGAGTTTCTCCTCATGAGTGCCGGTCGCCTGCGAAGGATCGGGGAAAGGCCAGCGCAACCGGGTCGTGATTCCCGGAAAGATCGGACAACCCTTCGCCTCGGCGTCTGCACAAACGGTGATGACGTACGCGAATATCTTGCCGGACTTCCAGACGTCGAACACGGCCTGGGTTTTCTTTTCCGAAAGATCGATCCGGGCTTCGTTCATCACTTCCACGACGAGCGGGTTGATGGTGCCGGGCTCGAGCCCCGCGCTTTGCGCGACGAAGTGATCGCCACAAGTCTGGTTCAGCCAGGCTTCAGCCATCTGACTCCGGGCGCTGTTATGAACGCAGATGAACAGGACGTTTTGCTTTGCCATATCGTCTCCGATCGGGAGCGGACTTGTGAAACGCGGTCCTCGGCTCGCAACAATTCTTCTGGATCAGACCCAGCTTTTTTAGATCGCGCGCGAAGACTTTGTCCGACTGCACGCAATCCTGAAGACATTTCAGGTTCGTTTGCAGCTCGGGCGCGCGCTTCTCCGGCAGCGAGTAAGTCATCCAGTTTTGATCGCGCTCGACGCTCACCATTCCCCGCTCGCGAAGGTAGGCAAGGTGCTTGGAAATTTTGACTTGTGGCTCGTCCAGAATCGATTGGAAATGGCAGACGCACAGAGGCGATTGCGCCAGCAGGTTGAGAATCCGCAACCGAGTCCGGTCGCAGAAGCACTGATAGATTTGAATCAGGTCCATCGCCTCAGCAGCAGGCAGCCGCGGTTCCACAACAAGCATCCGCTCCGGCCAATTTCTGACGCTCGTTCGCGAGACACTGCGTCTGCCGTTTACCGAGGATCACGTCGAGATGTTCGCCGGAAGGCTTCACTTCCGCGACCGGATATTGCGCGACGACACAGCAATTGTATTCGACTTCGACTTCCAGTTCATCGTGCGGCAGGACCTTTCCGCCGAGTTGGAGGATTTTCGCGAAGCGGTCCGATTTCAGCCGATGATCAATGTCCTGGCCGACGTGGGTCTGGAGCAGGACGGTTTCGCTCTTTCCCATCACGCCGCCGCAATCGATGAAGTTTTTCAGGACGTGGCCGACTTCGGTGACATGAGCGTGGGGCGGAATGTGATCGCCATCGGGCAAAACAAAACGCGGGAGGGTATTCGGATGCTTTTCGAGAACGGCGCGAAGACCAGAGAGTTTCATGGTGAATCTATATGCCTTTTAAGGAATATAATCAAGCCAGCCGAAAGATTCTCTGGTGGCGCTAGCTTGTCCTCGTTAAACGTCTTCACGGGACACTCATGAAAACAATTCTCTTCCGGCTTTCTTCCTTCACCCTGTTTTTGCTCTTCACAGCTCCAGTATTTGGCGGAGAAGAACAATCTCAGGCCCCGACGCGTTTCACCGCCCGGATCGGCGGGTTCCTCGGCGCATCCTACAGTGTCGAACTCCACGACGGCGTTCTCCTCTACACATCATCCGAGAGGGGACAACGCAACCAGAAGAAAGAGAAAGTGACTCCGACGGTCGCCGAGTGGCGTGACTTTCGGCAGACGCTTGAAGATCTCAAAGTTTGGCAGTGGCGCGCCGACTATCCAAGCCATGGCGTCGTCGACGGAACTCAGTGGATGCTGGACATCGCCTACGCAGACCGTTCTCTCACGGCCCACGGCTCTAATAATTATCCTGGCACGGCCGGGGCGCCCAACGGGAGGCCAGACACAACGGAAGCTTTCAACCGTTATCTCGCGGCGATCAGGAAGCTGATTGGCGGTAAAAACTTTGGATAAGCCCGCGGGCCGGCGCCGCGAGAGCGCTTTTATCCCAGGGGATCGCCGGTGCGGTGTTCCTTGATCTGGAAACGGAGGAAATCGTGGACCGCGGCAAGAGCCCGCGGATCGGACGTGGTGATGCGAACGCGCCCGCCATTCTCCGTCTCCTCATATTTATAGGTGATGCTGGACTTCATCCGTTCCATCACGTCGGCACCCGTCGGCTTCTGGTCGTGCACAAACATCGGAATATCGAAATTCCCCTGGCCGAACAGCATGGCGATGTGGGCCAGATGCCCACGGATCTGATCGCGACTGGTCTGGTCCTTCGCATCCTTCGCCGTCACCTCGATCGCGCCGCCGTCAGTCTCGATCCTGAAATGATGCGTCGTTTTCTTGTGGGAAAATCCCATTCCCTTATCGCCGCGCTCGTCCACGCCTGTCGCGTGCTCCGCTTTCATCGGGCAATCCGCCATGTCGTCGTGATTTTCGGCGGGCTCTTCCGCCAGGAGGCCGCGCGCCGCTGCCAGTGAAATTGAGAGAGCTACCGTGAGTCCGCGAATGTTCATCGTCTTGTCTGCTTTCGTTGTTTGTTGTTGGTTGAAAAAGGAACTGAGCGTTTTGGGCTGGCGGCGGATGCGGAAGGGAGCGAATCCAGAAGTCCCGCGCGCTTCCCGGCAGGTGTTTTCGCGAGTTGCGCGTCCCACGCCTGGAGAGCCGCGCGCAAGTCGTTGCGCAGGTTCAGTAGTTCGCGCAGGCGCATCTCGACTTCTTCCAGTTTCGTTGCGGCCAGAGCTCGCACCCGGCCGCAGGGAATCCCACCGCGGTCGCGCACTCGGAGAACGCCCGCCAGATCGTCGAGGGTAAGGCCGAGGCCCATGGCCCGGCGGATCAACTGGACCCGGACCAGCGTTTCTCCGGGATATCTCCGGTAGCCGTTCGCGCCGCGCGGCGGCGGAGCGATCACACCTTTGCGTTCGTAATACCGGATCGTATCCGCGCTCACTCCTGCGCGCCGCGCCAGCTCACCCGCGCTCAGCGTCTTTCCGGAAGTTTGCTCCATGACCGAGCCTAAGCCCCGGTGTGGCTTCCAGGGTCAAGAGATTTGTTTCCTTAATTTTCCAAAGACAGCACTGGCGAACGCTCGCGTGACGTCGCTTCGATGATGTCTTTTCTGTCTCCTCCTGTAGTTCGGTTTACTTCTTAATCTCGCCGCAGGTCGCCATTTCCTTGCCGTAATACGGGTTCGCGATCTTCTCGCTCGTCTGCACCCAGTCCTTCTGCAGCATCGGGCAATGGACGACGTAGAAGCCGGCCTGGCCGGCGGCCAATTGCTTCGCCTTATCGCTAAGTTTTTCAAAGGCGGTGCGGGCATCTTTGAGCGAACTGCTTTTCGCCAACGGCGCGCCTTCATCCCCAAGATCGCCTGCAGCCGTCCTCGCGGCGCCGAGATCATCCGCGGCAAGCGCACTGCGAACTTTCTCGTAGCGAGCGAGGAACTGTTTGTCTGTTTCGGATAGCGGCGCGGCCTGCATTATCGGACCGCCAAACGCCACGCAGATCGTGACGAGAAGGATGAGTGTTTTCATTTGATTACTTCGTCCGGACGATCTCCCCCATCTTGTAACCGGAATACGTCACCACTTCCTTGATCTTCGCGTCGCTCAAGGTCTTCCCCGGTTTCGTCGTAATGACGACGCGCTTCTTCGGCAGATCGACTTTGACTGTGGCGACCTCCGCCTGTTTTCGAAACGTCTTTTCGATCCCGGTGGCGCAAAAGGCGCACACCATCCCATTGACCGTGGTGGTGATGGTTTCCGCCCAAGCCGAGCCCGAAAGGCCGACGAGGATGACGAGTGTTAACAGAGTCTTATGCATGATGTGTTTCCTCCTCAGAATTGCACGGTCCAGTTGACCATGACGTGGTTGTTGCTGCTGTATCCGGCTTCGAGCCAGATGGTCTTGTAAAAAAATCGAATGACCGGCGTGACCACGAGGTGGTCGTTCTTAGCCGGGTGATGATCCACCCGGATCAGGAACCAGGTGTTGAGTTGGTCGTAGTCTGCAAGGTAGGGCGCGAACCCGACGTACGCCCGTTGCCAGACAGACTTCTCAATATCCCGCGCATACATGAACCGCGGCTCATAGGAGAAGAACAGGCGCCGCGTTTCGTAATCGGCCAGCAAGGTCAGCCACGCCGCGGGTTCGTCACGGCTGCCCTGGCGCGCCAGGCCCGCGCCGGTCATGCTGAAGATGTTTCCCTGGCCGTCCGGCAGGTTCCAGCGCTTGAGCAGCGTGTTGAGCTGTGGCCCGGCCATCCAGAATTCGTTCCCGCCGATCTCGTATTTCGAATAAAGACCGAGGGCGAAATGCGGATCGAACGTGTAATCGACGTTCAGCGTGTGCCCGGTCTCGTCGTTTTCCTGCATCACCATGGTTCCGCCGACGTACGAGAGCGGTTTCCCTTGCGCAGGTGACGCGAGGCTACTGATGGAAACTAAAAGTAAATGGAGAGGTAATTGGTAAAAGGTTTTCATAGATCCAAAGAGCTGCGTTGAAGTGCAGGCGCGCCGGACCATGGGCACACCTCCGGCCTCAGGCTCTTTGGATCAGATGAGACGGATACAGGTCGCCGCCAGAGGAGGCGGCGAATGCGCGCGCACTTGGACATTCACGCGCATTGGCTGAGGAGAACTTGCGAAAGCGATCGAATCGATCAGCGGAACGGAGACAAACGCGATCGCCTGCTGCTGATTTGCGTCACCGCTTTTGGCGAGCGGCGGCGCGGCTGGCTGCGTGTTTTTCTTCGAGACAGCGCAACAGCTCTTGTTCGCGCAGCAGTTCGGCTTGCAACCTTCCGGGCTGACCGCATTCGAAAGAATGCAGGAAGCGGCCGGAAGCTGCAGTGGCCGCACCAGCATGGCCACCACGACCGCAAATAGAATTGCCGTCTTCCGCATTACGGACATTTACCACCACGGGCTCGGCGCGTCGACCGTGATCTCCGACGTCGAGATCGGCGATTACAGCGACACCCAGCAGATCATCGTCAGGTAATTCTCCCTCGGGGGATAAGTCCCGGTGGCGTCGCTGGAGGGCACGGTGCCGGGACGACGGACCCGCGAAGGCCCCGAGCCCCGATTCATTCTGATTGCCCGGCGAGCACCAGCCGGATAGCATTCGTGAAAATGCTCCCCAGTCTTCCCTTGCCGCTCCGTTTTCGCCATGTGAAAGCACAATCGCAATGTTGTATTGCCTCATAGCGATAGGTCTCATGCTGGTCTACGTTGCGCTGAAGCCGCTGAGCGACGGCCTTTTTGACACCAGCATTTGGGCCGCCAAGATATTGGCTCCAGCCGAGTCTAGCAATAATGCCACTACAAAGCAGCTCCTCAAGATTGGGCAAGCAGCGCTGATGGAGGGCTGGCTAAGCAACATTCCATTTATTTCCAGCATTGCGCTTTTTTCCGCGATCGGTTTCGGTTTCTTCTGTCATTGGTGGATGGCCATTGTGATTTACTTCGTCGCGGTAACGCTCGGTGTCTTGACGAAACTCTTATTTACGCGCTCGGTGTCCCATTACCTCGTGTTTTTGCATCACAAGATGCTTAACCGCCAAATCGATTATAAAAAAGACAGCGACATTGAGAGGGCAGAAGCGGCCGAATCCTACTGTCGAGATTTGGCGGAGCTTATTTGCATCTACAAAGATTCATCACTTCGACCGCCCTCTGCAAAACAGCTTCTTCCGATTCCATATGGTGACCGCTATTATTGGCTCGAACACACGGCCACCCAAAATGCCTAACTATGCGATCGAACGAGCAGCGGGAAGCCGTACGATTTACGCTTATGCTAGCTACTTCCCTTTCTTGCGCGCGATGCGCCACGCCGCGCGCCGTCGCTCATCTTGGTCTCGTTATATGTTATCATGATGAAGCTGCTAATGTTCCTTATCGACCTGCCCATCAGGTTCATTCTCGCATTAATCGGGTTCACGTTTGGCGGATGGGTTGGATGGCTGGGAATAATCTTAAGCTTATTAAGGGTTATCGGCGTGATACATTGGCCGTGGTGGCTAGCCGCGATACCACTCGAATATGGCGTGATCTATTGCCTGTACATGACAATCGACGGGGCCCTTTATCGCGCGGGCTTCAAAAAAGCCGGTAGGTACGCACGTTTCACGCAAGGCCTTGATTGACATGGTAGTTCTCGCATTTGCCCGGCCAACAACATCTAACTAATCGCTGCAGCTAACCGCTGGCCGCTCTGACGCCTCGCAATAAGATTATGAAAACACCTCCATTCCAATCCAGGCTCGCTTCCGTCAGCGGGCGCTGAGCTCATCCTCGTTAGGCTTATGACCGCTCGCACACTTCTCGCTGGAGTCTTCGCATCAAGCTCGCTAGTTGCGGCTATGGCCGCAACTAGCGAGCTTGAGTCACTCGAGCAACAGGCACGGCAAAACTACGGTACGAAGGAAGGTCAGCGGTATCTTGAGGACTTTCAGAACCGGATTCTTCCAGAATTCGCCAAGGCACTCCAGACCTGCACGCCAAGCACGCCAGACACCAAGGAGCCGGCCACGATCGTTTTCCTCGTCGGGGCCGACGGCACTGTGAAGCGAATGCTTTATTCTAGGGATATTCCGTTCGGCGTCTGCCTCGGATCGAAGCTCCGCACCATTAAGAACGTTCCAAAGCCTCCGCGCGACGACTGGGCGGTCGCGCTGGGAGCCGCAAACCACCACCAGGCGGAGCAAGCCAAAGGGCCACCAGACAAACCCGTCGCGATGAGCACGAGGGAGAAGCTGGCAGCTTATGATCGAGCCATTGCTCCTTACGTCGCAAAGGCTCGCGCCACTTATCCGGAGGCCAAGAAGCGATTCCTAGCGGGGCTACCGCCGGGCTCTCGCTTTTCTGTTCGCGCTCCACTTAGTGACCCGGATGGGAAGCGTGAGGACTCGTTCATCGCTGTCGAGAAGATATCTGGCGGGAAGATTACCGGAACTATCGCGAACCAACTAACGCTGGTCTCGCGCTACAAAAAAGGTCAACGTATCACGATTCCAGAGTC
The DNA here is from genome assembly GCA_041167505.1 of Verrucomicrobiota bacterium. Classification (GTDB taxonomy): domain Bacteria; phylum Verrucomicrobiota; class Verrucomicrobiia; order Chthoniobacterales; family UBA10450; genus AV80. The sequence goes on along the minus strand of JBEEHR010000047.1, from coordinate 4,201 downwards.
GCAGATCGACAATTGGGTCATAGTTCGACCAGATGGCACCGAAGAAGGCAATCCCGTGGGAAAGTTTCTCGACCACTACAAGTCCCAATAGGTCTAATCAGCGATGCAGCGAACTCCGAAACCGTTCTGAACCGCTAATTTTGAACCTCCTTAGACACCGCACGTCATCCGAGTCATCTCAGCAACAGAAAACCCGCCGGGGAGAAGCCGGCGGGTTTTCGCTGCTGTTGTTGTTGTCCTAACCGCGTTGTCTGCTTACGGAATGGGAACGAAACCGACCTGCTGGACGATCTTCTGGCCGGCGGCGCTGATGGTGAAATCGAGGAATTGTTTCGCGAGGCCAGCCGGGTCGCCGTTGGTGTAATAGAAGGTCGGGCGCGCGTAGGGATAGGTCTTGGCGTGGACGGTCTGCGTGGAAGGCAGGACGCCATCGATTGGAATCACTTTGATGCCGCCGGCTTTCGTGTAAGCCAGACCAACGTAGCCGACACCGTTCGGGTTCTTGCCGACTTCGGAAGCGATCTGTTCGTTGCCCGCCATCTTCTGCGAGCCACCGGCGTAATCGCGCTTCTTCATCGCGAGCTCCTTGAAATCGGAGTAGGTGCCCGAGGAAGTGTTTCGGGTGTAGATGGAAATCTTTCCGCCCGAACCGCCGACCGCGCTCCAATCGGTTACTTCGCCGGTGAAGATTTGTTCGACCTGCTTCTTGGTCAGGCTCTTGATCGAGTTCGCGGAGTTCACGATCACCGCGATCCCGTCGTAGGCAACGATGGTCGGTTTCATATGAACACCTTTGGCCGACGCCTGGCCGACTTCCGCCGGCTTGGCGCGCCGGCTCGACATGCCGATCTGCGCCGTGCCGTCGATGATCGCGGCAATGCCGGTGGTGGAACCTTCCGCGGCAATGTCGAAGGTGGTCCCGGGATGTTGGGACTTAAATTGCTCGGCGAGTTGCGGCACGAGTTTCGCGCCGAGGGTGTCGGAGCCTTTGATGACGAGCTTCTCGGCGAGCGCTTCCGTGGTAACGAAAGCAAGCGCGAGGGCAGTCAGGAGATGAGTGAGTTTCATAGTTGTTTTGTTACTTGGAGGGATGGGCGCTGCCCGTCCCAATTGTTAGTCCCAATTGTTAGAACTTCACGTTCAGGTCGGCCTGAAAGATTTGATATTTATCAAGCGGGTTGATCGCGATATCGCCGACACCACCGGTGCCGAGCGATCGGTTTGAGCGGCGGCCGTATCCGTAACTCAGGTTGAAAATGACCGCGTCGCTCAGCGCGTAACCAGCCTGGACAACGACACCCTCGATGTTGACGCGGCTGTCGAAGAAGTCGGAGTCAACCAGGTTCGGGTCGAGAGAGTATTGCTCGGTGTGTTGCCAGAATGCCTGGAGCTGCATGTCACCCTTCGTTTTCAACTGCCCGATGCCGGCACCGAGCTGCCACGCGTACCGTTCGTTCTGCGCTTCCGGATGGCCGGCCGCGATCGCGCGATCGTCCGCGTCGAGGTTTACCGCGAAGTCGCCGAAGATCCGGACCGGGATCTCGCCAATCTTAAAACCGAACTCAGCGGGAACTTCGAGGACCATCAGACTGTTCGTGCCGACCTGGTTCGTCGCCATCGACGCGGTATTGGTCAGGCCCTGCTGGCCGCCGACGAAGAATGTGTTGAAGCTGTCGCCGTTACCCGTGTAGGTGTAGAGCACCGGGGCGACCTGGAAGTAGATGTTCTTCGGGAAATTAAGCCGCGCGCCGACTTGCCAGGCGAGGAGCCAGTTGTCGCTGTTAGGGACGAGCTTGCCGCCTCCCACTGTCCGCGGACCGAGCGGGTTCTCCGGGTTCGCATCGTCGTATACGAACTGGGCGAGGTTCACGAACAAGTCGAGCTTCACCTTGAACGGCTCCGCCTCGACGACGGCCGCGGTGGATTTGCTGTCCTTGCCGTAGGTCTCGGCCGCGGCTGTGGTGGTGCCCCCGCCGAAGCTGAAGTTGTAGGAATGCTTCCATTGTTCCGCCATTCCCTCGGGGTTGATGTCGGCGTCCCAGACCATGAGCGTGGTCACGAGCGGATTCGGCATTTTGCCAACGGTGAGCCGGACGTCGCGAAAGCCGCTGTAACCGAGATACGCCTGACCTACGCCGAGCGTGTCACTCGTTTTGCCGAATGGGCCAGCATCATCGCCGAAGGTGACGTTCGTGGAACGCGGGTTCGTGCTCGTTTCGAAACGCATGCCGAAGAACCAGTCGTCAGCCAGAGTGCCGCGCAAGCCGAGGCGCAAACGATAGCGTTCCCTGCTCCGCTTCAAGGTGTCGTCCGGCCCCGGCGTTCCCGGGAGAACGCCCGCGGTAGTCCCCTGGCGGCCCTCGTAACGAACGCGCATGTCGCCGTATAGTTCTACTTCGGTGACCGGCGCCGAAATTTTCCATTTGCCGGCCGCGGTCGTGGCCGCGTCGCGCGTAAGTTCGCCGCGCACTTCCTCGGCTTCCTGGTCGGTGATGAGTTTTTTCTTCACGAGCAGGTCGAGCAACGCCCCGGCATCCTGCGCGCGCGCCGTAATGCTGCCGGCGGCCAGACTGGCCCCGATGGCAATCAACACGAAATAATTCCGTAACATTTTTTCTCCTTGTTTCTGCGGTTGGGTTAAGGCCGGAGAGCACTGCGCCCAGCGGCTTTTTCTCTGCACACCGCCAAGCTGAAGTGCGATTGTTACGGACAGATGGCGACGAAGTGACAGTTGCGTGAATTCGCACCGCTTCCTCTCTGTTGAAGAGGTCGGGAAATAAAGTGAACGCTCCCCTTTATCCGACATCTAACCACTGGCGGCGTGGCCTCCCCCGACGCGCTAATCAAAACGCAAGACTTGTGTCCCCTACCCGCATATTTGCTGCCGCCTTCGCTTTCGTCGCCGGGATTGCACAAGCCCAAACGGATGATCGTTCGGCAAAACCGATTACGGGCACTCTTCTTCTCGATCCAGCTCCGATTACGCTAACCGCCAGTTTCACGAGGCCTACCACTCCGCCGACGCTCGAGCTTGCGACACGTTTCATTGGAGACCAGATCGACAAGAAGCGGAATGTTGAGGCAGCAGAAGAAGCTATGATCGATCGCCTCTGGAAGGCTTCATTTCTCCGCTTCATACCGATCAAACCAGGCGACCATCCCGGGACGATGAATTCGCCGGTTGGAACGGATGATGATCCTTTTTTCACGCCGGCATACCTCACCGTCATTGGCCGACAGCTCGATCGCGAAGTAGCTGCTTCTGATAAGCGCGCCAAGTTCTTATTCGGACACTGAGAACAAACCTATTTTGCGATTCACATTCCTAATCTTCGTGGCGCTCCTGTGTTTCGGTAGAGCTGTCCCCATTCGCGCCGATCAGGTGGACGAGGTGATCGTCGCCCAAATGACAAAGCACCGCATCACCGGCTTAAGTCTCGCCATCATCGACGGCGGAAAGATTGTTCGAGAACAAGGCTACGGATTCACCGACAAAAGCGGTAAGACACCGGTGACGACTGCCACCCTTTTCCAAGCGGGCTCGGTCAGCAAGCCAGTCGCCGCGCTCGGAGCCTTGCACCTGGTGGACAGGGGACTGCTCTCGCTGGACGAAGATGTAAACAGGAAGCTACGCACATGGACGGTGCCTCGGAATAATTTACCGATGCGCACATCGTGACGCTGCGTCTGCTTCTAAGTCACACCTCGGGAATGACGGTGCACGGATTTCCCGGATACGCTGTTGGTCTGCCTCTCCCGACGCTGACCCAGGTGCTGAACGGCGAGAAGCCTGCCAACACGAGCGCCATTCGGGTAGACGGCACTCCGGGAAAAGAATGGAGATACTCCGGCGGTGGCTACGTGGTCATGCAGCAGTTGGTGATCGATGCTACCGGTCAGCCTTTCGCCCGGTATATGGATGAGACGGTGTTGAAGCCGCTGGGGATGGTTTCAAGCACGTACTCTCAGCCACTTCCAGAGCAGATGGCGGTGAGAGCAGCAAAAGGATACGGCGGCATCTTCGGCCAATCAGTCAACGAAGGATGGCACGTCTATCCGGAGATGGCGCCAGCGGGTCTCTGGACCACCGCCGGAGATCTTGCGCGCTTTGCCATTGGTATTCAGAGCTCAGTTGCCGGCCATTCTAATCGGGTGATCTCCCAGTCATTGACCCGACAGATGTTGACCGTTGAACAGATGA
>JBEEHR010000046.1:0-8231 GCA_041167505.1 Verrucomicrobiota bacterium | reverse complement strand
ATCCTGCTTCCCCGGCCGCGCGCAATCTGCTCACGGCCGCACTCGCCAGTGGCGACATGACGATTTTCCAGACGATTCTGGAACGCCTCCCGCCCACTCTGGAATGGACGGCCAATACTCAGCGCGCGCTCGAGGCCGCGGTCAGTCACAACATGAAGGAACAAGTGCGCCTCCTTTTGAGCAAACATCCGGCGCCGCCGACGCGTGACGGCGGGGTCGTCCCGTTGATCGCCTATGCCATCGCCACCGATGATGCGCCGCTCTTTCAAACCCTTCTCGCCTGCGGTAGCGACCCAAACCTCGTCATTCCCAAAACCGCCGAAAAAGAGTTCATCGCGCTGATTAAATCGAAATATTTGCGGCTCTATATTCAGGAGGAAACCGGCGTGAACCTTCTCATGCTCGCCGCGGGCCTCGGCAAAGCCGATTACGTCCGCGCCCTGCTGGATGCCGGGGCCGATCGCAACCGGCATACGCCTCGGGAAAGAATGCTGCCGCTTTACTTCGCCGCGTGGACCGAGAACTGGCAATGCGTCCAGATGCTTCTCGGAGGTGGGCCGGAGCCGGAGCAGTTGCGGGTGGAGATCTCGCTCGCGCAACAGCATGCGTCCGTGATCAAGGACGGCATCACCGTTTTCACGACAAAGGTGTCGACGGGCCGCGATGGTTTCACCACGAAGCCGGGTTACTACGTCATCACCGACAAGGACCGCGATCACCGCTCGACTATCTACAAATGCCCAATGCCGTATTTCATGCGGCTAAGCTGCCGCGATTTCGGCCTGCACGAAGGTGTCGTCCAACCTTATCCGGCTTCGCATGGCTGCATCCGGCTGCCGGGAGACGCGGCGAAGAAACTCTTTGTCGATCTGCCGATCGGCACGGTCGTCAGCATCAACTAGCTGTAGCGGCTTCGCTGTGCGAAGCGTGGGAATCGCGATATGGATGAAACGCCGATCTCCGAACTGAGCGGGCTGCGCCACGAATACGATGCGCACGGCCTCCACCGTGCCGATCTTCATTCGGACCCGATCGAACAATTCCGCGCCTGGTTCGCCGCCGCACTTGCCGCCGACATTCGCGATGTCAACGCGATGAGCCTGGCTACCGCGACGCCGGATGGAAAACCGTCCGTCCGCATCGTTTTGCTCAAAGGCGTCGACCGGCAAGGCTTCAGTTTTTTCACGAACTACGACAGCGAGAAAGGCCGGGAGCTCGAAGCGAATCCATATGCGGCGCTCGGATTTTATTGGGTGAAACTCGAACGCCAGATCCGGATCCGTGGCCCGGTCGAAAGAACGTCGCGAGAAGATTCCGCCGCTTATTTTCATTCACGGCCTGCCGGCAGCCGGCTCGCGGCGTGGGCCTCGAAACAAAGCGAAGTCATCGATGCCCGGAAGGTCCTCGACGCGCGCTTCGAAGAGATGAAGGAACGTTTCGCGGACGAGGAAATTTCGCTCCCGCCGCACTGGGGCGGATATCGGGTGATGCCGGAGCAGATGGAATTCTGGCAAGGTCGGCCCAATCGGCTCCACGATCGCTTCCGTTACACGCGGCGCCCGGACGGAATTTGGGAGATCGATCGCCTCGCGCCGTGATGTCCGGCGACTCGTCGCGCTCGCGCGCCTGGAAGGACAATCCGCATCCGCGCTATTGGTGGCATCGTCTGCCGGGCACCGATTACGTCCCGCCCGTTTACTCCGACCTGAGCGAACCCGAGTGGACCGTCCTCCGCGAATGGTATGCGGAGACCGACCACAGTGGCCCGATCGGGGAATGCGCGGTGCCGCTCATTTCCTTGCTGCACGGTCTCGTGATGGGAAATCGCACCCGCCGCATCGCCCAACTCGGGACGTGCGCCGGTTACTCAGCTCTGCTTCTGGGATGGATGCTGCGCCGCATGAATGCGCGGCGTGGGCTGTTCGCGTTGGATCTCGATCCGGCGATGTGCGAGCTGTCGCGGCGCTGGGTCGTCCGCGCCGGGCTGCAAGATTTTGTGGAAATCGCCGAAGGCAGTTCGCTCGACGCCACATCCATCCAAGCGGCGCGAAAATATCTCGGAGACAATCCCGAGCTCGTCATTCTCGATAGCTCCCACGAATACCACTCGACACTCGCCGAACTCGATCTCTGGTATGCCGCGCTCGCGCCGGGCGGCCTCCTCGTTCTGCACGACGTGAGCGAATTCGCGACAGAGTTTGATGTTTCGCGCAAGGGCGGAGTGCGCCGCGCGTTCGCCGAATGGCGCAAGACCCATCCGGAAGCGGAGACGTTTTCCTTGAATGGCGACTCGCGTTCGATGGAAGCAGCGCGGCCGCTCTACAAAGACGCTTGCGGCGTCGGCCTGATTCACAAACCGCAACATGGCTGACCCAAGACTGATTCTGGTTCGCGGCGATATCACCAAGCTCGCCGTCGACGCGATCGTCAACGCGGCCAACACCACGTTGCTCGGCGGTGGCGGAGTTGACGGCGCCATTCATCGCGCTGCTGGTCCGGAACTGCTCGCCGAATGCAAAACGCTCGGCGGCTGTCGCCCCGGCGAAGCTAAAATCACCCGTGGCTATTCACTGCCCGCGCGTTTCGTCATTCACACCGTCGGTCCCATCTGGTCCGGTGGAAATCGCGGCGAACCCGAAACACTTGCGAACTGTTACCGAAATTCTCTGCGCATAGCTGCGGAGCACGGCCTGCGCACCGTCGCCTTCCCCGCCATCAGCTGCGGCGTCTATCGATATCCGATCCCCGAGGCCGCTCGGATCGCAGTGGAAACCACATCGCAATTTCTCCGCGAAAATTCTTCGATCACCGAGGTGACCTTCGTTGTCTCGAACGACGAGATCGAAGCTGCCTATCAGCGCCTTCTCGAGTTGTAGCCGGGATCGTTGATCCCGGCCGGTTCGAAACCACGCCTCCCTCAGCCGGGATCACCGATCCCGGCTACAACGTTCGGCGTTGGACGTTGGACGTTCGGCGTTGGACGTTCTTCCCCTTCATGCGCCGCGAGGATTTGCCGATTTACGAACTTGAGCGCTCGATCGTCGAAAACCTCCGCCAGCATTCCCGCCTCATCATCCAAGCTCCGACCGGTTCCGGAAAATCCACCCAGGTCCCGCAAATTCTCCTCGATCACGACCTCCTTGGCGACGGCCAGGTCGTCATTCTCCAACCGCGTCGTTTGGCCGCTCGTCTCCTCGCCGCGCGCGTCGCCTCCGAACGTAAGTGCCGGCTCGGCGATGAAGTCGGTTACCAAATCCGTTTCGAAAACATCACCTCGCGGCGCACGCGGATTCGCTTCGTCACCGAAGGTATTCTTCTGCGCCAACTGGTCCAGGATCCGGAATTGCGCGGGATCTCCGCGATTCTTTTCGACGAATTCCACGAGCGCCATTTGTATGGCGACATCACCCTCGCCCGCGCCCTCCAGCTTCAAGCCGGTTCGCGCCCCGATCTCAAACTCGCCGTCATGTCCGCAACTCTCGATGCCGGACTGCTGGAAAAATATCTGGCGCCCTGCTCGCTCCTCACTTCCGCCGGGCGCGCGTTTCCGGTCGAGATCGAATACCTGCCGAAACCTGTCGGTGGCGACGGTTATCCGATTTGGGATCTCGCCGCGGACGAATTGGAACGTCTCGCCCCGCAAACCGAAGGTGACGTGCTCATTTTCATGCCCGGAAAATACGAGATCGGGCGAACCATCTCGGCCATCCGCGCGTCTCGCGTGAGCGATCGATTCGTTGTCCTGCCGCTTCACGGCGAACTACCGCCAGCGGAGCAGGACGCCGCGCTCGCCCATTACCAAAAACGCCGCGCGATTGTCTCAACGAATGTCGCCGAAACGTCGCTCACCATCGATGGCGTCCAGGTCGTGATCGACAGCGGCCTGGCGCGCATGGCGCGGTTCGATCCGCGCCGTGGCATCAACACGTTGCTCGTCGAAAAAATCAGCCGCGCTTCCGCCGATCAACGCACTGGCCGTGCCGGACGCACCGCGCCGGGGCGCTGCCTTCGCCTTTGGACCGAGCGGGAACATCTCGATCGCGCCGCGCAGGAATTGCCGGAAGTGAAACGCCTCGATCTCGCGGAAGTCGTCCTCACGCTCAAAGCGAGCGGGATTGACGACATCGCCGCGTTCCGGTGGCTCGAGCCGCCCGAACCGCAAGCCCTCGCCCGCGCCGAACAACTGCTCGGCGATCTCGGCGCGATCTCTTCTGCGGGCATCACCGAGCTCGGGCGCCGGATGCTGGCCTTCCCGGTCCATCCCCGCTACGCGCGGATGCTGCTCGCGGCACACGAGTATCGCTGCGTCCCCGCCATCGCGCTGATCGCCGCGCTCACCCAGGGCCGCAACCTCATGCGCCGCCTCGAAGGCAAACAGGCCCGCGAAGATCGCGAAGATGTTCTCGGCGAGGAAAGCGACTCCGACTTTTTCATTTTGATGCGCGCCTTTCGCTACGCGGAAAAGAGCCGGTTCGATGGCCAACGCTGCTCGCGTCTTGGGATCAACGCCGGTGCGGCCCGCGAAGCCGCGCAATTATCCGAGCAATTTCTCGCCATCGCGCGCGATGAAGGCCTCGATCTCCAGGGAGACGAACCGAAACCGGGCGCCATCCAGCGATGCGTCCTCGCTGGCTTTCCTGATCAAGTCGCGGTGCGGCTCGATGCCGGGACGTTGCGTTGCGCGCTGGTCCATGCGCGACGCGGTGTGCTCGCTCGCGAGAGCGCGGTGCATGACACGCGTCTGCTGGTGGCATCCGAGATCCGCGAAATCGAAAGCAGCGACAAGGAGCGCCAGGTCCTGCTCACGATGGCGACGAAGATCGAGGAGGAATGGCTGCGCGAATTATTCCCGGAATCGTTCCGGGAGGAAGCGCGCGTCGAATTCGATTCGGTATCGCGTCGCGTGATTGGCCGGCGCACAACGCTGTTTCATGATCTCCTCCTGCGAAGCGAAGAATTCTCCGCCGCGAATGAGCCCGCCGCCGCGCAACTCCTGGCCCGCGAGGTCGTGGCTGGGACTTGTCCGCTGAAACATTGGGACAACGCCGTCGAACAGTGGCTCGCGCGGGTCAACTTCGTCGCCGCGCAATTTCCCGAGATGGAGTTCCCCAGAATCGACGCAGCGGAGAAGCTGTTGCTCCTCGAGCAAATCTGCCAGGGCGCCGCGAGCTACAAGGAAATCAAGGAGCGGCCAGTCTGGCCGAGCGTGAAATCGTGGTTGAACGCCGGCCAGCAAAAAGCGCTCGACGATCTCGCCCCGGAACGGATCAAACTGGCCAGCGGCCGCGCGGCGAAGATTACCTACAGCGACGATGGCTCCCCTCCGACGATCGCCGCGCGAATCCAGGATTTATATGACACGCCGCGAGGCCTCAGTATCGGACCCGGCCGCATTCCGCTCCGGATCCAGGTTCTCGCGCCGAATCATCGTCCCATCCAGATCACCACTGATCTGGAAACCTTCTGGCGCGAGGGTTATCCGAAGATCAAGAAGGAGCTCCAGCGCAAGTATCCCAAACACGTCTGGCGGTGACTCTGTCCTCGTAATCGTGCTCGTGCTCCTGCTCGTGATCGATCCCCTTTCCCTCCGAGCACGAGCACGAGCACGAGCACGAGCACGAGTCAGCACGAAAAGAACGAACGAAAACAGAGGCGCAGGAGTCTCACCACTTACGAATTATTTATATGATCAATCCGAATGGTGACGAATTTATGGAAGACGATCCGCTGGCTGCCTCGATGAGGTCGAGCGAGGAACGCGGCTCCGACGAAATCCCTGGCCGCCTGCGCCAGGCCTCCGACAAAGTTTCCACGATAACCGGCGATGCCTGGGAACAGACCAAGGAACGCGCCAGCGTGGCTCGCGAACGCACGGAATTTTTCTTGCGCGAAAACCCGGTGCCGACTGTGATTGGCGCGCTCGCCCTCGGCGTCGCGATTGGACTAGCGATCCGCTATTCCTCCAGCTCCGCCGAAAAGGAAGTCGAAGCGAAATCGCCCCTGGCCAATGTCGACCTCAGCATTCTCTCCCTGCCGTTTCTCTGGCCGCTCTTCAAATCGCTCCGGCGCAAATACGAAGATTCCGCCGAGGTGGTGAAAGACGGCGTGGACAAGCTGAAGAAAGTCGATGTCGATCGCTACGTGAAACCGCTTCGCAAGAAGTGGAGAGCGTGGGCGAACTGAGAGCTATTTCGCCGCCTTCTTCTGTAGCCGCCGCCTGCTTGCCAAGCCGAAGCCAGGCGAAGGCTGGTGAACGGCGTGAGCTGCGGCAACGATTTCTCCCGAGCGTCCCGCAGGGACGCTGCTACAGAAGATAGCGGCTACAGCTTTCCAGTCGCCTTCCGCGAAACGGCGATGCTAATCTCGCCGGCGTGCCGCTGCGAAGTGCTCCGATCTGGATTCTGATTTTGGCGATCGCGCCGGCTCTCGGCGCGAAGGAGCCGCGTCAAATTCAGGAAACCGGCGGGACGTTTGTCGGCTCGATCAACTGCAAATCGTCGAGCTGTCACGGCGGCGCGGGGCCCAAGCGCAGCCAGTACTTCACATGGAGCCAGAAGGACTATCACACGAAGGCCTTCGCCATCCTGCTCAACGCGCGGTCGGATCGGATCGCGGAAGGTCTTGGAATCACCGCGCAGGACGGCGCTCTCCCGGCCGCGGCGACGAGCGCGCGCTGCACCGCTTGCCACGCGCCTTTTCAATCCGTAGCGGCGACCCGGCTCGCGCCGACCGCGCATCCTGACGAAGGCGTTTCGTGCGAAAGCTGCCACGGCGCGGCGAGCGGATGGGTGCGCGGCCACACCCGCAAGGATTGGACCTACAACACCCGGGTCGGCGCCGGCATGCGCGATCTCCGCAGTCTTTACGTTCGCGCCACGGCTTGCGCCGCTTGCCACCAAACTCTGGCGCCGGAACTCTTGAAGGCCGGTCATCCCGATCTGTTTTTCGAGCTCGATGGCCAGTCGGTCGCGGAGCCGAAACATTGGAAGGAGGACGATCCCTGGAACGGGCTGCGCGAATGGCTCACCGGTCAGGCGACCGCGCTCCGCGAAATGAGCTGGGCGCTCGCGAGCGATCCGCGAAACGATGAATGGTCCATCGCCCGCTGGAACGGCCTCGCCTGGATCTGCGCGACGGCCACCTCGGCCGCCGCCATTTCTTCTCCCATCATTCCACCGCCGAACGCGCCGTCTCCATCGGATTTCACGAACATGCAGACCCAGGCCGATGCCCTCGCCCGCCGCGCGGCGGTTTCGAACTGGAGCGAGAACAGCGCGCGCAGTTTGCTGACCGCACTTGCTTCAGCGGACGGCGAGTTCACGGCGAAGGGGGCGGGCGTTCCGATCCTGGGCCAGCGCGCGAAACGTCTGGTGCTCGCACTCGATCGGCTGGCGAACGCGTTGAACAGCAACCGCGGCTTTCGCCTGAAGGTCGAGACGGAGCTGCATCAGCTCTTCGAAGACGTGAAGACGCTCGACTCCTTCGACGCCACCGCGTTTGCCACGCACCTGAAAGCGTTCCGCGACGCGCTCGATAAAGCTGGGTAACACCGCCCCCTTCGTAATCGTGCTCGTGCTCCTGCTCGTGCTCGATCCCCTCTCCTTTCGATTACGATTACGATCACGAGCACGAGTATAAGAAAACTCCCTCATTGAACGCCTCCCACTTCTCGCGGAAAATAGCCGCCCACGACATGGCCACTCTGTCCCCGACTTCACGCCCGAGCTGGCAACGCAATCGGGTCTTCCAGTTCTTTGCGTCAATCAAGCTCGCGGTCGTCCTGCTGGCAGTCCTGATCGTCGGCGCGATCGCCGGCACGCTCTGGGAATCGAGCTTCGACGCGAAAGTGGCGCGCGCCTACGTCTACGGCGCGCCCTGGTTCAACGCCTGGCTCATCTTGCTCGCCGCGAACCTCACGGTCTCCGCTTTCTCGCGCTGGCCCTGGAAAAAACATCACGTCGCGTTTCTCGTCACCCACCTCGGCATCATCACGCTTCTTGCCGGCTCGCTCATCGGACGGATCTGGGGAATCGAAGGAACGATTACACTCTTCAAAGGCGAACCACCCTCGAACCGGTTGCTCGTCGACCAGCATCAGCTCCGCGTCCGCGATACCGATGGGCTCGTGAAAGGTTATCCCGTTGAGTTCATTCATCGGCCGCCCACGCCACAGAAACCGTGGGACCTCGGGCTCCTCGCCGGCGGCGGACGCCTTAGCATCGTCGATTACG
>JBEEHR010000045.1:0-3429 GCA_041167505.1 Verrucomicrobiota bacterium | reverse complement strand
GTGTGCGCGCGGACTTTCGGCGGGGCGCTCGCGGGCGCCGATGGAGTTGGGCCGGCTTTGTTCTCGGCCGGGGTCGGCGCCGTCGTAACGGTGATGGCCTCGATCGTCTTGCTATCGACCGCGATATAATGCGGATTCGAGCTGGTCCGCAGAAGAAATCCGTTGAAGCCCGCTTCTTCGCCAATCGGCCCGGTCTTTTTCCGGCCATAACCCAGCGAGATCGAGATTGAGTTGTCCGCGTGCCCGGGTGAAATCAGCGCCGCGATCACCAGCTCGCGCCGGATATTTTTTTGCTGAGCATCCTTCGTCGTTTCGGTCACGGCGACATTGATCAGGTCGCCGGTGTTCACCCCGAGATGCTTCGCCATCGCCGGGCTCATCAACGCCGCGTTGTCCCACGTCAGCTTCGTGATCGGGTCGGGCAATTCCTGGAGCCAGCCGTTGTTAATGTAACGGCCGTCATCCATCGCGTAGCTCCGCGTCAGCACGATCTCGGGAGCGTCGAGCGTCGGGTTCGGCGCCGTGGCCCAAAGGGTGTGGGCGACGCCGCCGGCATTGTTGGAATTAAACGTCGGCGGCTTTTCTTTGAGCGCGACGTGTGTCGCAAATCCATCCCGCAACAGTTGCGTCCACGCCGTTTGAAATTCGCCAGGGGGCGCGCTCGCGCGAAAAGTTTCCTGCACCGATTCCGGTCCTTCGACTTTCGGAGCGCCAAGCACGGCGTTCATCAAATCGATCTCGGACAGGCCGCCAAAAAGCGGCAGGATCATCGGTTGGATCGCGAGATAAGCGCCGTCGCTCGTCAGCGCGTCGCCCCACGCCTCGAGATAATGCGCAGCCGGCACATGCCAGGTGCTCAGCTCGGACGTCGCGTCCTCATAATAACCGAGCCGAACGACGTCCGGCACTTTCTTCTGCAGGTCCGGCCAATCGACCGGCGCCTTCGTGTCCTTATCGATCGTGATTCCTTTGGGCGCGTTGTAAACCGGGTCGCCGCCAAAAATGAAAAGCTGTTTGATGCGACCGGAATTTATTTCGCCCGCCAATTGAAGAATGCTGTTGGTCTTGGGCGCGCGGACGAACTCGCGGATGATCAACGTCGCGCCAATGTTCTTCAGCGCCGAGTTGATCGCGTAAACCATCAACTGCACCACGACCGGCTGGTGCGGGCCGGCCACAACCACGCTGGCGCCCGGCTTCGCCATCAAATCGTTGGCGCACTCCGTCACCCAGGAATCGTCGAACTGCATCGCGTTCACCGGCTCGGTCAAAGTGGCGATCGTTGAAGCGAGGCCCTGGTCTTTCGTTGCGACAGCGATTTTCCCGGCGAGCGCGCGCGTAAACGCGGGGATCTGGCTCGCGGGACAACGCATCCGATGGTCGGCCATTGCGCCGGTCAGCGTGAAGCGGTTCTCGACCACATACAGCCGGTTCATCGCCTCCTTCGCCTCGCCTACCCGGCGACGCGACGAGAACGCCCGGACGCCCGCGACATCGCCCTCACCGCAATCGAGAAAATCGCTGTCGAGCGCGACCACCACGTCGGCCCGCTCGAAGCGCGGCACGAGGCGCGCGTTATCTCCGAAACTAAGCTGGGTCGCGAAACTTTGCGCCTCGGTCAGGAGCGGATCGTAAACGCACCACCGCATTTTTGGGTAGGCTATAAGGAGCTCCGCGCGCAAACGTTCGCGGGTCGGCGAGTGAAGTTCCTCGACGAGAAACGCGAGGCCGGCCCCGCCGTCGGCGGCGATCTTCGTCCGGAGTTGGGCCAGATATTTCTCGAAAGTCGGCCGGTCGCGCGCCTCGAAATTCTCGACCTTCTTTCCTTTCTCGTCGCGCTGGCCCTTTTCGACGAAGCGCTTTGAACGGGCGGGATCGTAGAGATCAAGCAGCGAGGCCTGCGCAAACGCGTCGGTCGCTCCCCCACTCGCGGGATGAAGCGGGTTGCCCTCCAATTTGATGGGACGCCCATCTACGGTCGCGGCGATCAAGGGGAGCGCGCCGGTTCGCCGCGGCATCGCCGTCGCATAATACAAAGCCTTGCCCGGGATCGTCCATTCGACGCTCTTCGTGAAGGGAACCAGGTGGGCTTCCGGCCGGCGACAACTCGTTAGGCCAAACCCCGCCAGCGCCATCGAGGCGCCCATCAGTTTCAGGAACCCGCGCCGCGACCATTCGTCGCCCTCGAGCTGAGCCGCGCCCGCGGGAAACTCCCGCTCGAGCCAGCCCCGAAACTCCGGGGTGTCGCTCAGCTCGCCCAGACTGCGCCAGTAGCGCTTCCCCGTCAGCTTTTCCGGCGGATGCTCGAAAACGCGTTTCATCGGTGGCACCCCTGGCAATTCAGCGGCGGCTGAATGTTCCAACGTTCTTTCAAAGTCCGGCCGATCTCGACCTGGGTCAGCTTCTCCTTCTTCGACCAATCGTCGGTCACCTCTTTTGGCTGCCCGTATTTCGCGACGAAGTCGGCGGGCTTTTCCCACTCCGGCTTCCAATCCAGGTTCGTGATCTGCGTTTCCGGCCGCAGGAAATTTTCCGGATGCCGATGACATTCGAGGCACCACGCCATGCTGTGCGGTTTGTCCTGGTGCACGATCGGCATGCGATTCACCTGACCGTGGCAGCTCGCGCAACTGATCCCGCGATTCACGTGGGCGGAGTGATTGTAATAAACGTAATCGGGCGTGCGATGAATTTGAACCCATTCCACCGGCTCCCCGCTTTTCCAGCTCGCCCGGACCGGCTCGAGCTTCGGATTATCTTTCTGCACCTGGGTGTGGCAGTTCATGCAGGTCTGGGTGGTCGGCAGATTCGAATGCGCGGCGACGTCGACAAAACTGTGGCAATAACGGCAATCCATCCCGAGCTGCGACACGTGGATATCGTGCGGGAACGGCACAGGCTGGATCGGTTGATAACCGACCCGCGTGTACTTCGGCGTGACGTAATACCAGGTCGCGCCGGTCAGGCCGCAGACGATGACCACGCCGCAGACCGCGATCTTGAGCGGCAGCCAGTTCGTCCAGCGTGGAAAAAAATTCGCCATAAAATGCTTAGCGAACTGCGCTTCCGCGAAGGGACAGCCGCCATTTTAGAAACGGCGCGAAGTTGGAATTAGGATGTGCGGGGCTCAGAGGTCTTTGAAGTTAAGGTTCAGTGCAGCGGACCGGAGAGAGGCGGCAACTATATAAATCGACTCCCCCTTGGAAAAAATAAATTTGTTTTCCATCCGTTTTTCCCCTCGAAACAAGCGACCCGACAATCCTTTCCATTACGGAAAAGCATTCAATAAGCAAAATGGATAAATGAAAAACTATTCACACGATTTGCGTCGCAAGCGGAGGACGCTCGACCTCGCGCCGCTCTCTCGCAAAGATGCGCGCATGAAAATTCGCGCCGCTGTCGTGGTTCTCACCTTTTGCTCGGCCCTGT
>JBEEHR010000044.1:0-24925 GCA_041167505.1 Verrucomicrobiota bacterium | reverse complement strand
GGAAGACCTGACCGATTCGGTGAATTTCATGGCCAGCAATTTGACCACTCAAGTGCGTAACATTGCGGCCGTTACCACTGCGGTCGCGAACGGCGATCTTTCCAAGAAGATCACTGTCGATGTTAAGGGCGAGATCCTGGAGTTGAAGAACACCGTAAACACGATGGTGGATCAGCTGAACTCGTTCGCGTCGGAAGTGACGCGCGTGGCGCGCGAAGTGGGCACGGAAGGACGGCTCGGCGGCCAGGCGGAAGTGAAAGGCGTCGCCGGCACTTGGAAAGATTTGACCGACTCGGTGAACTTCATGGCCGGCAACCTGACGAACCAGGTGCGCGGCATCGCGAAAGTCGTGACGGCGGTCGCGAACGGCGACCTGAAACAGAAGCTGCTGGTGGAAGCCAAAGGCGAAATCGCCGCGCTGGCCGACACGATCAACGGCATGACCGACACGCTCGCGATTTTCGCCGACCAGGTAACGAGCGTGGCGCGCGAAGTGGGCGTGGAAGGAAAGCTCGGCGGCCAGGCGAACGTGCCTGGCGCGGCCGGAACGTGGCGCGATCTCACGGACAACGTGAACCAGCTCGCCGGCAACCTGACCTCGCAGCTGCGCGCGATTGCGGATGTCGCGACGGCGGTAACGAAAGGCGATCTGACGCGATCGATCCAGGTCGATGCGCAGGGCGAAGTCGCGTTCGTGAAAGACAACATCAACGAGATGATTCGCAACCTGAAGGACACGACGTTGCGCAACGACGAGCAGGATTGGCTCAAGACGAACCTCGCGAAGTTTACCCGAATGCTGCAAGGCCAGCGCGATCTGTTGACGGTCGGACGTCTCATTCTCTCCGAGTTGGCGCCGGTCGTTTCCGCGCAGCAGGGCGTCTTCTATATGATGAATGGTGCGGTCGACGACCCCGAGCTGCAGCTTTTGGCGAGCTACGCCTACCGCGAGCGCAAGGGAGTGAACACGCGCTTCAAACTCGGCGAAGGACTAGTCGGCCAGGCCGCGCTGGAAAAAGAGCGCATTCTGCTTACGCGGGTGCCGCCCGATTACATCCAGATCAGCTCCGGTCTCGGCGAAACCGCGCCGATGAACATCGTGGTCCTGCCGATCCTGTTCGAGGGCCAGGTGAAAGCCGTGATGGAACTGTCGTCACTCGAGCAATTCAGCCCCACCCATCATGCCTTCCTCGATCAGCTCACCGAAAGCATCGGCATCGTCTTGAACACCATCGAGGCGAACACCCGAACGGAAGATCTGCTCAAGCAATCCCAGTCGCTCGCCTCCGAGTTGCAGAGCCGGCAGGAAGAATTGCAGCAGACCAACCAGGAGCTGGAGGAAAAGGCGCGGCAACTCTTCGAGCAAAACGAAGAGGTCGAGCGCAAGAACCGCGAGGTCGAGCAGGCGCGCCAGGCGCTCGAAGGAAAAGCCCAGCAGCTCTCGATCACTTCGCGTTACAAGAGCGAATTTCTCGCGAACATGTCCCACGAGCTGCGGACGCCGCTCAACAGCCTGCTCATTCTCGCGGAGCAACTGTCGTCGAATCCCGAGGGCAACCTCAGCGCCAAACAGGTCGAGTTCGCGCGCACGATTCGCGGGTCGGGCAAGGATTTGCTCCGGTTGATCAATGACATCCTCGATCTGTCGAAGATCGAGTCCGGCACGGTCACGCTCGACGTGGGCGAAGTGCAGTTCGAAGAAATGCGCCAGACGATGGAGCGCACTTTCCGCCACGTGGCCGAGGGCAAAGGAGTCAACTTTAAGATCGACATCGACCCGAGCGTTCCGGTGGGCGTTCGAACAGACGCGCAACGGCTCGATCAGGTTTTGAAAAACCTGCTCTCGAACGCATTCAAGTTCACCGAGCGCGGTTACGTGAATCTTCGGGTCGCGCCCGCGACAGGGGGATGGTCGCCGGAGAACCAAAATCTGAACCGCGCGGAGAACGTCCTCGCGTTCTTTGTCAGCGACAGCGGCATTGGCATCCCGGTCGAAAAACAGACAACGATCTTCGAACCGTTCCTGCAGGCGGACGGCAGCACGAGCCGAAAATATGGCGGCACCGGGCTGGGGCTCGCGATCAGCCGCGAGCTGGCGCGCGTGCTTGGGGGCGAGATTCGTGTCGAGAGTGCCGAAGGGCGGGGCAGCACGTTCACGCTCTTCCTGCCGCAAAGCTACAGCGCGTCGCCGATGGATCGCGCGGCGGCCAGGATCATGCCGTCAACGACCGAGCCGGACGCCGTGCCGAAAGAAGAAAGCGCCGAACCGACGCCGATGGAATTCACGCTCGCCGATGATCGCGCCAACATCTTGCCGGGTGAGAAATCGGTCCTGATCGTCGAGGACGATCCGGACTTTGCGCAGTGGCTCCTCGACGTGGCGCGGCAAAACGGATTCAAGGCAGTGGTCACGCCGCGCGGCAAGACGGCCCTCGAATTGGTGCGCGAGTTCTCGCCTGCCGCGATCACTCTCGACCTGAGATTACCCGACGTGGATGGCTGGCAGATTCTCAACCGCCTCAAATCCGACCTGGCGACGCGCCACATTCCCGTCTTCGTCATCTCCGCGCAGGAAGAACCGCAGAATGTGCTCAAGCAGGGAGCGCTGCGGTTTTTGACAAAGCCGATCGATGAAGCCCAGATCAGCCAGATCTTCGAGACCGCCCGTGACATGGATCAAACGAAAGCGAAAAAACTGTTAGTGATCGAGGACGACCAAACCCAGCGCGATGGAATCCGTGAGCTGATCGGGAACGAGACCGCGCGCCTGATTGAAGCCGCGGACGGACAGACGGCGCTCGAGAAACTGCGCAGCGAAAGAGTCGATTGCGTGGTCCTCGACCTGATATTGCCCGACATGTCGGGGTTCGACTTGATCGATAAAATTCGAGACGAGAACGAGCACGTACCGATCATCGTTTACACAGCGAAAGACCTTTCGCCGGAAGAGGAAGAGAAGCTCAATCGGGTAGCGCAGACGACGATCGTAAAGAACGTGCGCAGCCCGGAACGGCTCTTCGATCAGACAGCACTCTGGTTGCATCGAGATGCGGCGACCTTACCGGAAGACAAACGCGAGCTCCTGCGGCGCCTCAACGATCCGAACGAGATCCTGGCGGCAAAGAAAGTGGTGATCGTGGACGACGATATCCGAAACATCTTCGCGATGACGAGCATGCTTGAGCGCTACAAAATGGAGGTCCATTCCGCCGAGACCGGCAAGGCCGCTCTCGAATTGCTGCAGAGTGAGGCGGACACCGACCTGGTGCTGATGGACATCATGCTGCCGGAGATGGACGGCTACGAAACCATTCGCGCCGTTCGAAAGATGTATGGGTTTGAGCAACTGCCGATCATCGCGCTGACCGCGAAGGCGATGAAAGGCGACCGCGAAAAATGCATCGATGCCGGCGCGAGCGATTACATTTCCAAGCCGGTCGATACCGAACGCCTGCTCTCGTTGCTTCGTAATTGGCTGCACCGTTAATCATGCCCGCAGATTCCAGCGCGCAGGAGCCGGCCGAACAAAAGGTCAGCATCCTAATTGTCGACGACCGGCCCGACAAGCTGCTGGGCTACGAGACGATCCTGGAAGATCTGCACGAGAATGTGGTGCGGGCGACTTCGGGCAAGGAAGCGTTGCGCTGTCTGCTCAAGCAGGATTTCGCCGTGATCCTGCTCGACGTAAACATGCCGGGAATGGACGGGTTCGAGACTGCGGCACTCATTCGCCAGAGGCCCCGCTCGGAGACGACGCCGATCATCTTCATCAGCGCGGTGAACGACACCGAGACGCATGTCTCGCGCGGCTACTCGATTGGCGCGGTCGATTACATTCTCACGCCGGTCGTGCCCGAAATCCTGCGCGCGAAGATCGCGGTCTTCGTGGATCTCTTCAAGAAGACCGAGCAGGTAAAACGGCAGGCGGAAGAGCGGGAGAAGTTGATTCGCGAACAAGCGGCGCGAGTGGAAGCGGAAACGCGGCAGGAACGGTTCGCGTTTTTGGCGGACGCCAGCAACGTTCTCGCTGGCTCGCTCGATTACGAGGAAACGTTTCGGAACCTGGCGGCGTTGGTCGTGCCGCGCGTCGCGGATTTTTGCATCGTGTTGGCCGCTGAGGAAGAAGGTGCAATGCGCCAGGTGGCGGTCGCTCACCGCGATCCGGCCAACGACCCAGCGATGCAAAAGCTCGTGGCTCAGTTCCCCTCAAGTGCAGCGGCTCAGGTGGGCGGCGCGCATGTTCTGAAGACTGGCAAATCCCAAATGGTTTGCGATGTCCACGACGGCGACTTGCGTGAGGTGTTCTCGGAAAAAGCGGATCGGGAATTGATTCGTTCCTTTTCTGCGCAGTCCTTCATCGCGGTGCCGCTGCGGGCCCACGACCGGGTTCTCGGCGCGCTGGTTATGATTAACACGAGCCCCGAGCGCATTTGCGGGAGCGAAGAGCTCTCGCTCGCGGAAGAACTGGCCCATCGGGCGGCGCTCGCCCTCGATAACGCGAGGCTGTACGAATCCGCCCAAAAAGCACGGACCGAATCGGAGCGCGCCAACCGTGCGAAAGATTCTTTTCTCGCCATGCTAAGCCACGAGTTGCGCACACCGCTTACGCCGGTGCTGACTTCCGTGCTCGCGCTCGAGCAGGCCGACGATTTGTCCGACGAAATGCGCGCGTCGCTCCAGATGATCCGCCGCAACGTCGAGCTCGAAGCGCGTTTGATCGACGACTTGCTCGACCTGACGCGGATCAGCAAAGGCAAAGTGCAATTGAGCCTGGAAGAGGTCGATGCGCATTCGCTCCTCCGGAACGCGCTCGAAATTTGCCAGGCCGATATCGACAAGAAAGGGCTCGCGCTGCAGACCGATTTCGCCGCGGAGAAAGTTTCGCTCGAAGCCGACCCCGCGCGCTTGCAGCAGATCTTTTGGAACCTGATCAAGAACGCGGTGAAATTCACCCCGGAAGGCGGCCGGCTCCAAATCCGCACCCAGAATCTCGATGGACAATTGCAGGTGGAAGTTTCCGATACCGGGATGGGGATCGATGCCGAAACGCTTCCGAAAATTTTCAATGCCTTCGAACAGGGCGCGCGCAGTCAGCTAGGCGGTCTCGGGCTCGGCCTCGCGATTAGCAAGACGCTCGTGGAAACGCACAACGGCAAGTTGACCGCGGCC
The DNA here is from genome assembly GCA_041167505.1 of Verrucomicrobiota bacterium. Classification (GTDB taxonomy): domain Bacteria; phylum Verrucomicrobiota; class Verrucomicrobiia; order Chthoniobacterales; family UBA10450; genus AV80. The sequence goes on along the minus strand of JBEEHR010000044.1, from coordinate 19,756 downwards.
AGCGCCGGACGGGACCAGGGCGCCACCTTCACCGCGACTTTCCCTATGGGTGAATCAAGCGCTGCGAACCATCACACCGCGATGCCTGTGGTGGCGGCGGCGCGCAAATCGATGCGGGTGTTGCTGGTCGAAGACCACGAAGACACGAACCGTTCGCTCACTCAGCTTCTGCGGCGGCGCGGCTATCACGTGCAGCCGGCGCACAGCGTCGAGGCCGCGCTGGCGGCGGCGGCGAACGAGCAGTTTGATGTGTTGGTGAGCGATATCGGCCTGCCCGACGGAAGCGGCATCGACCTCATGGAGAAACTCAAAAGCGATCGTCCGATTTTTGGGATCGCCCTGACCGGCTTCGGCATGGAAGACGACTTGCGGAAGAGCCACGACGTCGGTTTCATTCATCATCTGGTAAAGCCGGTGGATTTGAACCGGCTCGATGCCCTGATTCAGCAGGCGGAACCGATCCGCGAAGAAGTCTTCGCACCCGAGAAGTAACGGCCTGGCAGGCCGCTATTCGCTCCCATCCGTCGCCTGGTTTAGGCTCCCCCGATGCCGCGTCCAGCAAGAAGATTCCTCCTCAGCTCATCACTTCGCTGAAGTAATTCACCTGGATGCGGCAACGGTCGCAGACCGCCATCCAGCCGGCTGAACCGCATAGATTTTCCCAAGTCCATTTTGGACTTTCGAAATAGAACCAAGTCAACGCGCCGGGAGTCGTCTGACATTTTGGGCACGGCTTGGCGTAGCCGAAATGCGTTGTTAATCCGTCGGCGAGCCGCTCCTTCAGCCGATGTCTTTTCTGTAACCGCCGGTTGCGCCGGGACGCTTCGACGTCTTCCCACGGCAGCTCCTGCTCCATTGCGTTTTTCTGAAATGGCGACGTGTTTACCGACCAATCATCCAAAACGAACCCGTGCCGCAGGGCATGAGCGCGCAATTCGTCACCGGTCATCCCATCGAGCGGTGGGTTGTTCTCCGGAGGGATTGCTGCCATCTTTCTATCTTTGCCTTGCCGCCCGATTTGTCGCTTGATAATTTCGCCGGCAACGTCGGACACTCCCACTTATGCCCTCCATCCCCAAGAAAGTGATCGAACGGCTCGTTTCCGGCCTTAGACAATTTCAGCCAATCCTTTCGAATTCGAAAGCCCGTGATGACGGCGAGGCTGACACAGTCATGATCGTAACGGACATGCTGGCGGGCATTTTCGGGTACGACAAATATTCAGAGGTGACGGCGGAATACGCGATTCGGGGAACGTACTGCGATTTAGCGACGAAATTAGAGGGAACGTTGCAGGCGCTGATCGAGGTAAAAGCGATTGGCTTGGAACTTAAAGACCAGCACGTAAAGCAGGCTGTTGATTATGCCGCCAACCAAGGTGTGGATTGGGTCGTCCTGACGAATGGGATCCACTGGCGAGTTTACAACGTCATCTTTGGCAAACCGATTGATCAAGAGCTAGTCATCGATATCGACATGTGCGGTCTAAGCCCCAAGAGTCAGGGCGATCTCGACGTGTTGTATCTGTTTTGCAAAGAGGGCTGGGTTAAATCGGTTTTAGGCGATTATCAGTTGCAGAAACAAGCACTGAGCAGGTTTTTCCTGGGCGCGTTAGTTCTCAGCGATTCTGTGCTCGAAGTCATCCGCCGTGAGCTGAGACGTGTTTCGCCCGACGTAAGAATTGAGATCGAGCAAATCAAGAACGTCTTGGCATCGGAGGTTCTCAAGCGGGAGGTCATCGACGGCGACAAAGCCATTGAAGCTCGCAAGAAGATCGCACGCGCCGCCACGAAGCTCCTTCGGAAGCGTGCCAAGGAGGGTGCGGAATCTCAGGAGGCGCCTGGCGAAGAATCCGAGATTACCACCTGAGTAATTGCCGAGATTCACAGACTGACTCCCGTCCCCTACCACAACTCTTCCGGGCCTTTCCTAACGTGCCGGCAACTCTTTAATCGACGTTAAATCCCGGCGGTAGAAACCCCGCGATAGCTTCTCTACTGATGCGGCGCAGTTCGTCTTCTGATAGCGGTCGGGCGCCCTTACCGATTTCGCTCGACAGTTGAATGTTCCCTGCTGATTCCGTTGCACTAATAAAAAAGGTATGAGATGTCAGCGCGATCTGCCGACGAATGATCGAAGTGTCGACCGCAGCCTTCCCAGCCCCGGCCACCAGCAACCGATCGGCAGTAAGCGGAAGGTATACCTCAACTAGATCGTCATTTTTATCGAGGAACGGCTTCCACTCTGGAGCCCCAGACACATGAAAAATAACAGCGGCGTCCCCAAGAATGAGATCGTTCGATTCGACGTCAACGATGCTGAACCGTAAACCCCGGTATTTTTCAACGCGCACTTCGGGAGCAACGCTTTGGGCCAAACGCTGTATATGCGCCGACTTGATCGTCGAGTCCATGCGGGATTCTAGCTGCGCTTGGATAATGGGCTTAATAGGTGCCCAAAAAGATTCTATTAAAACTTCGTTAGGCATACCTAAAATCGTATTCGCTACCCGTTTTGCATATACGGCGGCAGCGTGAACAGGCAGCTTCTTTGATCTAAGTTCTTTAACCGCCATCGCCCTCAATTCAGCGGGGTTTGCGCGATATGCTTCCGCACTATAGCAGCGGCTATTGCGGGGTCGTCGAAGTACTCGAGCATGTCGTTCCAAGCTCGCCGCGCTAATTCCGCGAACGTGATTCTTAGATGACGGCTTCGCACTTCCAGATGCGCGATCAGCGTTGCTACCGTCTCTGCGGCTTCAAAATCTCCGGCAGGAGCCGACCGAGCCTTTTCAATTACTCCCACGAACTCTTCGCGCTCGATCTCCGTAATCAACTCATCGACCGACGAATCTCCCTCTAAATTGTAAAAGTTTTCCTCTACACCGACGTCTCGAAATCCGACTTCGCGTGGTGCCACGTTCTTTCGATAAAGCCACGTCTTGCGGCCTCCGATTATGGTCGAAAATCCGCGCTGCAGGAATTGTGGTAAATAGTGTTGCCGTTTTCCGGCCACTACTCTACCTCCGCCATCTCTTCGTCCAAAATCTCTCGGACAGTCAGCGTCCTAATCTCTCGTCCTTCTTTTCGTCGGAATCGATCGATCTCAAACAACGCGTCGCCGGTGAAGTCGAAGCCGACGAAGTAACCAAGCATTCGTTCTTCTCGCATCATGACGCTTCGAAGGCGTCAATGTCGGGACGGCCAACCTTGGCGGTTTGTTTGACCTGGATCGGATACCATTCATCCATGAAATCCATTTCGCCGGTGCGCGCGCCGCGTCGTTCCGGCATCGCGCTAACGGGATAAATCCGGCCGTCGATTCCCATGTCGCCGGTTTGTCGGGCGTTCTTCGTTCCGCCGAGCGCGACGACGGCCCAGTTCTCGAATTCGAATGGAGGATATTTTTTCAATTCCGCCTCTGTCTTCGGCAGATCGCGTACGATGAACCCGCGCCCGATTTGTTGCAGCGCTTCGTCCTCCTTCAGTCCGCAATCCTTTTTCAACCGCTTTGCCATGACTCGGCAAGCGGTCGGCGAGATGTCGATGCCGATCCATTGGCGCTTCAGATTCTGTGCGGCAACAAGAGCCGTTCCGCAGCCGCAGAATGCGTCTAGGACAATATCGTTCTCGTTGCTGCTGGCTTTGATTATTCTCTCAAGCAGTGGAAGCGGCTTTTGCGTTGGATAGCCCAGGGATTCGCGCGCTTGTGAATTAATTGGATTGATGTCGTCCCATACGCTTTGCAGCGGGACGCCCTTCGAGTCGTCCAAGAAGCGTTTCAGTCTCGGTTTCGTGCCCTTCGGAGGGATGGCGACTCGTCCTTCTTTGATCAACGCCTCCATCTTCTCCTTGGTGTAACGCCAATACCCCTTAACCCCCAAAACTTCATAGAACGCATTACCCTTCGACGCACCGCCCGGACCGGTGACGTTATCCCACATGAAGTGCCGTCCGTGCTCGTCAGTGTTGCGATAATGTGAGGCGATGTAATCAGGATCAAGCGGCGTATAGAGTTGATTCCACGTCGCGTTGCCCGGTCCGGTGTAAAAGAAGATCACATCATGAAGTCGACCGAAGTGCTGACTGCCTTGTCTTGAATCGCTGTGTGCTGTGCTTCGCTTCCAGACGATCTCATTTTGAAACTGGTTCTCGCCGAAAATCTGGTCGAGCATGACTTTGACGTAGTGGCTGGCGTGCCAGTCGCAGTGGTAATAGAAGCTGCCGGTTTTCTTGAGCACGCGGTGCAGCTCGACGCACCGCGGGCGCATGTACTCGATATACGCCTTGGTCGATTCGTGCCGGTCCTCGAATGAGCGCTTCTCTTTCGTCTCCCCCCAAAAGACTTCGTAGTTCCGGTTCGAATTGAACGGCGGGTCGATATACACCAAATCGACGCAGCCCTCCGGCAGCTTGCGGAGCTGCTCCAGATTATCGCCGCAATAGATGACGCGCGTATCGACGAGCGCCGAGGGTTTGGCTGGCACGAGGCAGATTCGCAATTCAGGTGGAAGGCGTCAACCATCGGGTTCGGGTTCGCCTCAGGCGCATGCGGTCGAGAAAGCGCTTGAGGTTTATCGTAATCTCCGCGCAAATACGGCGCGAGTGGCCCGTTTAACCGGGACGCTGCTTCGTATGGCAAAGATTTTCTATTTCATCTTGGGACTGACCGCGGTGATGAGCGCCCTGGCTGCCGCTGCCGTTGACGAAGAGAAACCACACGGTCGGGTTTGCCTTTCGCTTTACGAGCCGGGACCGCCGGAAAAAGAGGAGGTGTTTCAAATTTCCGCGCCCGCTGGTGGGGGCAAGACTGTGCGCGCTTACGTCGATGCGAGCGATAAATGCGGTGTCCTGCTCGCGGCGTTGACCAAGGATGGAAAATTGGTCAACGGTTGGCGGCCACAGCTCTCCGAAGTTCCGGGGGAATTTGAAGAGATTCTTCTGCCGAAGACGCCGGTGAAATGGGATTGGTCGACAGCCAGCGGGCCTTTCGATCTTTATGTCCTGTTCCTCGAGCCAGGTTCGAAGGAAATCGATGAAGCGAAAAAGCTGATCGATGCGATGCAGAACTCGAAAGACGATCGCATCCTGGCGATGCAAACAGGAAAATTGAAGGAGCTGATCGGCAAACTGGCGAGCGATAAGGACCGGACGAACCAGGCGCCGATGAGCGAGCCGGAAGTGGGCGGGGTGTTTCGTGGCGCGGCGTTTCCCTGGCGGCAGTTCGCCCAGAAGGTAAATTTCTCTGCGGATCGTCCGGGAGTGCTGGTGCTTTCCAGCGATAGCTCGGAAAAGAAATGACGCCTAGCGGTTCGGCCGGGACCAAAGTTGCCGGAGAACAAATCTGGCTCAGGTCGCCCTGGCCGCTCCTCCTCGCCATCTGCGGCGCCGCGGCGCTCTGGACCCTCGTCGCGGGGAACCCGTTCGAAGGTCTCGAGATGCGCTGGTTCGGCCAGATCCTGCGCTGGCGTTACGAACACGGGATGGCTCCGCCGGCCGATCCCAGCATTGTTCACGTCGACATTACGCAGGTCGATCTGCGGAAGACGCCGACACTCGAGCTGGAATACCAGAGCGCCGCCAACATGATTCGCCAGGCCTTCGAGATGGGCGCGAAGGTCATCGCGTTTGATGTTGTTTTCGGCCGCGGCAACGAAGCGATGGCCGATCCGATCCTGAAGGAAATCGAGCGCGGCAAGTCGCAAAACAAGACGGTTATCCTGGCGGAAGCGCTCTTGCCATCGCCGGAAGACGGCAAGGAAGAAAGGATTCGTTCCTTTCCTTTCCGGGAACGAGTTCTACCGTCGGGATTGATTAACGTCCGGGCCGATAGCGACGGCGTGCTGCGACGTTACGATTACGTGCACGAGGCGGATGGCGGTAAACACGAGCCGTCCCTGGCGCTCGCGTCCTACTTCGCCTGGCGGGAGATCCCGTGGGACAGTGGCGTTACATTTCCGACACCGGGTGTGCTCCGCTGGGAAGAATTATCCAGCGATTTCACGAGTGTGGAACCGAGAGAACTCAAGCTCGAGACGGTCCTGTTAAATTATCGCAGCCCTTGGACCGGCAGCGGACCGCCCGCGTTCCGGCATTACAATGTCGCGCAACTGGAGTCGCTTTATGAAACCAGCCGGGCGACGAATGCCCAGCCGCTGGCTAACGCGGTTGTGTTTGTTTCGTATTACGGCGCGGGCCTCGGCGACATGGGAACTACTGCGATCGCGGCCAATCAGCCACGGGTGGTTCTGCATTCCACCGCGCTGAACGATCTCATCCAACGCGCCTGGCTGCGGCGGACCCCGCGCTGGGTCGATGCCCTTGCGATCATGGGCATGGTCTTGCTCGGAGCGGTGGCAACACTGTTCCGCGGCACGGTGTCCTTGCTCCTCATCTGGATCCTCGGGAGCGCGGCGTGCTGCGCCCTGAGCGCGATTTCCATTCTCAAAACAGGATGGGTTCCGGGATTGATGAGTGCCGGCGTAGTCTGGACCGGCGCGACACTGGTGGAATTGGGTCGCAGGCAAAGTCACGAATTCATCCAGCGACTGAAGCTTCGCTCCACGATGAGTCTCTACTTTTCACCACACATCATGGAGCACGTGTTGAAGAACCCCGGCTCGATGGAACCGCAACAGGCGGAAATCACCGTTCTTCTCACGGACCTTCGCAACTCGACAGCTATCGCGGAGCTGCTCGGGCCACCGGGAATGTTCCAGCTCTTGAATCAGGTCTTTGAGTCGCAGACCCGGGCGATCCTGGCGGAGGACGGCAGCATGGAACATTTTCTGGGCGACCAATTTCTTAGCTATTGGGGCGCGCCCGATGCGCAACCGGACGCGACCGACCGCGCTTTTCGCGCCGCGCTGAATCTTATTTCAGGAATGGAAGAGCTGCGCGGAAACCTGGAGGACAAGTTGAAGCCGCTCTTTGGTTATGGCGTAGCTTTGCATAGCGGCACGGCTCTTATCGGGAACAAGGGTTCGGCGCAGCGGCTGGATTACGGCCTCGTCGGAGACCTGATCAATGCGGCGGCGCGCGTCGAATCGCTCACAAAACATTACGGAGCCCTGTTTCTGATTACGCGTGAAGCTTTCGCCCGGCTCTCCGCCCCACCGATAGTTCGTCTTATCGACAAGGCGATCGTGAAAGGAAAATCGGTTCCGCTGGAACTGCTCGAAGTAAAACATTCCCATAGTGCCGATCACTTTGACGAGACTCTGGAGCGATATAACGCTGCCTTTGCCGAATACGAGCGCGGCGCTTTCGAAAAGGCGGAAGGAATGTTTGCCGCCTTGCGAGATGGACGACAGGATAAGCCAAGTGCGTTGATGGCGGAACGATGTCGCGAGCTGATTATCGACCCGCCTGAGAATTGGAACGGTGTTTATCGGCTCAAGGACAAATGAATCTAGCAACCATGATCCACGTTTTCAGCAGGGCGACGACGTCGCCTGGCCGCCTGGTTCTTATCGCCCTGTTATCGGTTAGTCTTGCGATTCCTTCGTCCGCTCAAGAGGCGAAACAATCCCCTGCGAAACTCGATCGGACCGAACTGGAGGCGCAGTTCAAGAAGATCGACGCCGATCGCGCCGCGGCGAAAGAGAACACGAAGGAGCGCGCGACCGCTGCGAAGAACGCCATGCAGATCGCGTCGGACATAGCCTGGGTGGCCTTTGATGCTGGCAAGTTCGATGAGGCGGCAACCTGGTTTGCGACGAGCGCGAAGCTGAAGGAGGACGATCACGTTAACGCTCGCGGTTACTGGGAGGAATTTTATCGAACTGGCGCGACGGAGCTCGACGGCAAGATCGATGGGCAAATCAAGACCCAGCAGACTCAGTTGACCACCGCTGAAGAAGCAAAGAAGGGGTTATTGCGGCAGCTAATTCACGGCTGGGAGAAACTCCGTTATCTGAACCGGTATAACGCCGTGACCATGCTGGAGCAAATCGCTCGCGACAATAACGACCCTCAAAACCTGCTGAAATATTGCGAACAGGAACTCGACATTCGCCGGCAGGAAATGGCTTACCTGGAAAAAGCCAGGGCGCCCAAGGACGAGATCAACGAGAAGACGGCGCAATTCGCAACCGCGCTGGAACGAGTCGCCAGTGCCCAGGCTGACCTGGCTCTTTTCGACAAGGCCGAAAAGAATGGCTTGGAAGCGCTTTCCTTGCGACGCGGGTTACCCGAGGACATGGCCGACCGGAAGCTGGAGGAAAGCCTGAGTTCTCTTGCTCGAATGTACGGCTACAACGTCGGCGATCTGAGCAAGGCGCGTGATTATTTCCAGCAAACCTTGGAAAGCCTGGAGGCGTCCGCCGCAGTGCGGAAGAAGGCGCTTAGCGAAGATCGGTATTACTCCGCGGAACAGAAGGCGGCCATGTCCAAGGAAGAGTTAGCCAAGCATGAGGAGAATCAGGCCCAGACGCGAGACATGAAGATCGCACTCGATGCCATGTCGCAAGCGATGGCCTTGATGAATCTCGGCGAGATCGGCCAGGAGGCAGGGGACTTGAAACTGGCTCGCTCTTATTACGATAAAGCGCTCAAAGTAGGCGAAGGACTTCCCCCAGGTGGTTACATCAACGTGTTCGAGATGTTCCGGGCCTGGATTCGCGCGCGCGTCCTCGGTGACATGGCCTCGTTGCATGCTGAAAGTGGCGAAAGCGATCTCGCCGTGAAGGAACTGAATGACGCCATCGCTATCAAGCGCAGTATTGGCCAAGACGATTGGACAGCGCAGTCGCTCATGCAAGCGGCCGACCTCGCCTACCAAAAAGGAGATTTGGCGAACGCGCGCCAGCTTCTCGTTCAAAGCCGCCAAATCTTCGCCGCGGCCCATAAGCTGAACAGCGTGGTTTCGGCTACGGGGTTCCTCGCAGTCATCGCGCGTGATGAGGACAAGCTAGACGAAGCGGCGGCCCGCGCGGAGGAAGCTCTGCTTTTGGCGCGGAAAACGGGTAACCTCGCCGCGGTCTCAGGTGCCGCGCGAACCTTCGCTTCGATTCGCGTCAAACAGAACAAACTCGACGAAGCGAAAGTATTGATTGAAGAAGCGCGGGCGGCCGATGCCAGGACTGGTTCGGTCGGCGATCGGATCGGCACTCTTGGGGTTCGCGGCGAGATCCTGGAGGCGAAGGGCGAGAACGCCAAAGCGCTGGAGGCCTACCAGGAGGCAGTGAAACTTGTAGAAGGCGTGCGGGCTACGGCAGCGTCGGAAGCCGCGTTCGCGGACGTGAAGCGGAACTATCGTCCCTACGAACGGATCGTGCGCATCCTGATCAAGCTCAACCGACCCGAGGATGCTTTCGATTACCTGAATCGGGCAAAGTCGAAGAAGCTCCAGGACTCGTTGCGACTTTCCAGCATGAAGAGCGAAGACAAGGCCGTGCAGACCTTGCTCGATAAAGCGAGCGGCGAAGAGAACAAGTTAAAGGCGGCTACGGCGCAACGCGACAGTGAGCAGGCCAAGCCCAAAGACCAGCAGGACAAGGCGAAGCTCGAGAACCTGAGCCGGGTAGTAGCTTCGACCCAGGCTGAGTGTTTTCGCCTGAACGAGCAGATCAAGGCGTCCAATCCGCACTGGGAAAAATTCATGACGCTCAATCCGGAATCGCTGAAGAAGGCGCAAAAGCGCATTCCGCCCGAAGTGATGCTTATCCAATACGCGCCGCTCGGAGAGGAGCTTTACGCCTTTCTGGTCACGAAGACGAGCATGAAGATCCTCATCGCTCCGGGTAAGCCCGCCGATCTGTTCAAGAAGATCCTGGCCGTGCGCAAACAAATCACGACAGGTGAAAGCGGCGCGCCGCTCACGAAGAATCTCGTAGCCCTTTACGATACGCTGATTGCCCCAGTTGAAACGGATATTGCTCCGTTCAAGGTAATCGCCTTCATCCCCAACGGCCTTCTCTATTACCTTCCCATGCAGGCGCTGGCGAAGAAGAACGAGAGCGGCGCGGTCCGCTATCTGATCGAAGATAAACAGATCGTCTACTTAACCGCAGCCGACGTGATGAATGCGGTTCAGCCGCCTGATGAGGAAAAGGCCAGCCAGGGCATGGTAGCGTTTGGCAACCCGACCGGAGCGAACCTGCCTTCCGCTGAGGAAGAAGTGAAAGGAATAGCCCAGGTATTTCCCTCGACGGAGGTGTTATTCGGGCCGGACGTAACCAAGAAGATCTTGGAAGCGCCGGACAGGCTAAGTAAGCGCATCGTTCACTTTGCGACCCATGGAATTCTGAATGCCTCGACGCCTCTGGATAGCTACATTCAGCTGGCCACCGGTGGGTCTCCTGAGTCCGCCCAGCTTACCTTGGGCGAAATTGGCGGCCTGCCTTTCAACAAGGTGGACCTGGTTACCTTGTCGGCGTGTGAAACCGCGGTCGGGAACAAAGAACCTGATGGCGGTGAAGTGACTACGTTGGCGCATGCCTTCTCGAGCGCCGGAGCAACGACGGTGTTGGCGAGCTTGTGGAGTGTTGGCGATGAAAGCACGAAAGAGTTCATGATGGAATTCTATCGTCAGCTCGCAGCCGGCACGTCGAAAGCGGCGGCATTGCAAAGCGCCCAGCTCAAGCTCCTGAGGAGCGCAAAGTTTTCCCGTCCGCTTTATTGGGCGCCCTTTGTTCTCATGGGCGATTGGCGGTAGCCGGATTTCGAACTCGACTCGGTAAAGCGCCGCGCGCCATAGTCGGCGCAGTGAAAAGCGTTTCACTGATAACAGCCGTGCTTTGCCTGGGAACCTCCGCGGCGCGTTGCCAGAACATAGATAAGACCAAGCCGAATGGCCGGGCATGCCTTGCGATCGCCAATATTGCAAACGGGGATGAAGAAGTGCTTCGCCCGGCAAGCACGTCGGGCAAGAACCAGAAAATTGTGGCGCACCTGGATGCCACGTCAGGGTGCGAAGTGCTGGTCGCTCCCTTCCTGAAAAGCGGGGAACTAGTTCCGGGCTGGCTGCCGCAGTACGTGAATCTCAATCCCGAAAGAGAAGCCTTGGTGCCAAAGACGCCGGTTTCGTGGAGTTGGGAGAAAGATTCCGGCTCTCTCGAAATCTTTGTTTTGTTTTTGACGCCGGGTTCCCAGAAAGGCGGCGAGATTCGGGAACTGGTGAAGGCGATGGCGAAAGCGAACGGTGCAAACGTCATTAAGTTGCAGGCCAGTAAGCTCCGGGAGTTGATCGGCAGCGCGAATATCGACGAAAAGGCTGCGCGGCAGGTGCCCGAAGCGAATTCGGAAGTGGCCGGTGTTATGAGAATGGTGGTGGGCTTCGAGTGGCGCGATTCGGCGCGGGCCGTCAATTTTTCCGCCGAGAAGCCGGGGGCGTTGATTTTTCCTTTTGCGGACGCCCGTTAGCTCGACGAGCCCAACTATTGGAAAAGATTTCGGGACAGGACGACGATCCATATTCCGAGAAGGGCCGCACTCGCATAGCCGATCACCAGCCCGGCCAACGCGACCGATTTTGCCAGTGAGCCGGGTTCGCTCGAGCGCGTCCTCGCGAGCGCGAGATGGCCGCAGACGATCGAAGGCACCGCGGTCAGCCCGAATGTGAGCAGACCGAAAATGCCGAGGGTAAAGGCCCAAATGGGAAGGGCGGATAATTCTTCCTGAGGACGCCGAAGCGTCCGGGACGAGATCGTTTCTGCAGCGTCAATCATGGTCCGATGATGACGGCTCGCGTCTCTCGGTTTGCAGATGAAAACCGCGAAAATTTAATCGCGCAACAGGCTTCTTGTAGCTTCGTTGTTTCGTTGGTAAGACAAACCCAATGGGTGACGAAAACAAAGACAGAGCTCCATTTGTTTTCGGGGTCAGCGGCCACCGCGATCTCGTCCGGACAGATTTGCCCGAGCTGCGGAAACAGCTTCAAACTGTCTTTTTCCACTTTCGCTCGGCGTATCCAAACGCTTCCTTTGAATTGCTAAGTCCGCTCGCTGAAGGCGCTGACCGGGTAGCTGCGGAGGTCGCGCTCACTTCCGGGATCAAACTCGCCGTGCCGATGCCGATGCTGCAGGCGGATTATGAACGGGACTTCATCACGGCAGAGTCGCTGAGCGAGTTTCGGCGGTTGCTCGCCACTGCTAAATCGCGATGGGAATTACGCGAGGACCAGCCGAATCAAGCGTCATTATCGGACAGCAACAGGCGCACGCAAAGGTACGCCGCGGTCGGCGATTTCATCGCGCGAACCAGCCACGTTTTGATCCTCCTTTGGGATGGACATGACAATGAGAAAGTAGGAGGGACCGCCTGGGTGAAGAAACGTCGCGAGCACTGGGTGAGGGTTGGCGAGGAGAAGGACACGTCGCCCGATGGCTTCGGTTATCTCGGAACGATTCATATCGTTACTCCACGGGAGACTACTGAAGGGACGGAGCGGCCGCGGATCGAGATCGTCGGAGAATTGCCCGGATTATACTGACGAGCGTTCCAGGCTGTAGACTCGGAATAGCCCGTAGCTTTTAGCGAGCGCAGTCGTTCCGACCAGGTCGCAACTAAAACCTTTCGACTGGTCCGCTGCTGCTAACGCTGCGAATTCTTCGCTCGCGAAGACTTCGCCTTCATGGGTAATGGGCTCTATTCGCGCCGCGCGACTCACGTGAGCGCCCGTGAAGGAGATTTGCCGGACAACCGGATCAAAGTTCACATAAACCGGGCCGGCATGCACGCCGATCCGGATGCTTAGTTGGCGAGGAAGACCTAGGTCCACCCAGTCCGTGCTTATGACGAGGTCTCGCAAGTCTAGGGCGAACCGGCCTGCGTCCTCAACTCCATTAAAGACGAAGAAGAGCCCATCACCCCAGGTATTGACATTGATGGGCGCGGATGAGCTTTCGGCCATAAGTCTCGAGACTCTTTGGTTAAACTGGGCAACATATTTTGGGATCACCGTTTCGGGCAATTTGCTGTAACCCACCACGTCGGCGAACATGATAGCCTTGATTTCCTGACGGCCGGACGCGCGGACCCATGCCTCAAATTCGTCATCGGCATCGTTCGCATCGGTTTCGAAAGCCTCGGAGCTGGTTAACATGGACGGTGGTTTTGTAGCGATCGGCACGATTTTCACCGGCACGCGGTGGGTTCGCCAGTAGCGCACGAAGGATCCGGTTCCTCCCGGGGCGCCGGCGAATCCATCCCACACAGCTAATGGCGTTATTTCCAAGTCGAGCGATCGTGCGAAGAGCCGCGCCAGACCGTTCACGGCAAGATTGCAGTATTCGAAGCCGGTGGCGCTGCCCGGCATATAAAGTTCGCCTAAGATGCGGATGGACGCCGCTTGGGCCAGCACTTTGTGGAAGCGCTCCACCCAATCCCCTTCGCGCGCGATGGCGACGCTCGTCTTCTCGAATTCTTCGGCAGGCCACGGCAGCACGAGATGAATGGTGCCGCCGCGCGCGAGCATGGCTTCCAGGAACAGGATATCGGATCCGGAAGCAGCGCTGCCGAATCCTATGCCTGCATTCATGGCAGCCAATTGCTTCTCGAGGAGTTCCCTTACTTCGCCTTCCTTTGCCATCGGGAATCGCGGATTGCGCCGATCGGGTGCATCGATCATGTGGCCGGAAAAGACGACCAGCTTTGGGATCGGGAAGCATTCGTCGAACACATCGGCGCGACCATAAAGCTGGCGCGACAAGGTACGGGCCTGTTTTCGAGTGGAAGAGAAAGCGCGCAAGTTATCACTCTCGGCGGCTACGGCCGCGCGATAAGCGCTCTTCGCTGCTTCAGCATCACCGAGGACAACCAATGCTTCCGCAACCGTAGCGTGCTTCCAGTAGTCATCCGGCTGCTCCTGGCAAATCTCGAGCACGGTCTTAGCTATGCGGTCAGCCTTGTCCCTTTCGTTGAGAAGAAACGCGATGGTGGCGGCGTTTATGCCTGGATAAGAATCAGGAGGGGGAAGTTCAAAAGCGCGATTGTAGTAGTCGAAGGCTTGCCGAAGGTAATGCTCGTTGTCCGGATTTGCGCACCATCGATCCTTGCAGGTGCGGCCCAGAATGCTCAGAGTTTCGCGGTTTGTCGGATCTTTCGCGACCAGGGTGTTGAGAATATCCTGGGCTCGTCGCGATGATCCCATCTGAGCCAGAGCCAGGGCGATGCGTTGTTGGAGCCAGTCGTCATCCGGATGATTCTCGATGGCGGCGCGAGCGGCATCATAGGCGGTGAGGAACTCGCCGGCGGAGAGCGCCCGTTTTACAAAGGCGCGGACGGCCTCGATGTCGTCCATCCATTCCGTCCGCCGCCGCCAGAGTTCGTGGAGAGCGACCGACGCAGTCGGAACATTCTTAACTTCAGGCAGATCAGACACGGTTAGAAACAGTGCACCTGGGGGCGGCGCTTGGCACGTATTAGCCGAGCGTCACCTCTGTTGCCAGAAATATCTGCGGATTAGAACCGGTCAATGATGACAACAATCATGCTTATCCGAGTCATGCTGATGGTCGCATTCGTGATCATGATCGTGATGATGATGAGCGTGGGATGACCAGGAAGGAAGCGGATCGTCGAAGTTCTTCCAATTCTCTGGGCCGTCAGCCATTTCCTGATCCGTGAGCAGACAGGCATCGAGGTGGGATTGAAGGGTGCGTCGGTCTACCCCAAGCGCCATGATGGCGAAGGTTTGCCGGCGATCGCCGAAGGGCTCTTTCCATTCGTTTCGAGTGCGCGCAGGCATCTCGGCTTCGCGATCTCTTTGCTCGCGAGCGGCCCACCAAGTCCCCGCGGATACGCAGTGAAGATCCAATCCGGCGAGATTGAGCCCGCCGACTTCATCCATCCGGGTGGCCAGCCAGAAAAATCCTTTGGCCCGGAAAACCTTTCCAAAGTCCGTTTGCAAGAGATCCCAAAAGCGGCCCGGATGAAAAGGCCGTCGCGCGTGGTAGGCGAACGCGGTGATTCTCTCATCCGCTGCGAGGGCCAGGGTCGGTGCCGCGCCATCGAGCATTTGACGCCATCCAGCGCCGGCTAATGCTGCCTCAAAATCGAATGGGGCGGTAGAGAGGTCGCGCATTATCACGGAAGCCGAGCTCAGGGGCAGGACCTCAGCGCGTGGGTTAAGGGCGAGGGCGACTGAGCGCGCCAGAGAAAATTCGGAATCGCCGGAAGCGGCGTCGAGAAAAATGTGACTCACGAATTCCATCTGCTCCGCCACGAAACAGGCCGGCAACGAGTTTTTCCCGCGGCCAAGAATCGCATCCAGCAAATCGGCCGGTTGGATAACGAAGACAGTGGCGATCAAAGTTTGAGGAAGGCGGTCTCCTGTCGCAAACAACGAGGCGTAAGCCATCGGAGGCCTTTCCGGTTCGCACTCAATGATCAGATGATCGATCGAGCGTTTGTCTGCAATCGCTCTGATCTCAGTGCCGATCTGGTCTGGATTAGAATTTGGCGGCAGCTGAAAAACGGCGAGGTCTTTTGACACTTCCGTTCGTGTGCTTGTGAGAAGACCGGTCTTTGCAGAGTCAATCGTATCCAGGAAGGCCGTTACGGCAGGGCCGGCCACAATCGACACGGAAAGACGTTCCCTGTCTTTCTCAGGCGCCCCGTTCATTGGTGTTAGCTCGACGGAGGTGGACGTCCCGCGCGCGCGACAGGTGCGGCGGGAGCCTGGTCCTTGGAAACGACGTTCGGCGCTGTCACCTCGTCTCGCCACGGGATGGCAAGCCGATGCATAATCGACTTGGCTTCCAAAGGAGCGAGCCCCGGCATCTCCGAAATCAGGCGGGCGAGCAGGGCGCTCATGATCGGCGCCGCAAAGCTACTTCCAGTCACTTCCTTGGTACCACGATTGTTCCAGGGCAAAGTTACATCCACACCACGCGCCGCGAACTCAACGAGATGACCGGGCTTGTAGAAGAAAGTGTGGTCTTCGTCGAAGCGAGCCATGTTGGTTGTTACAACACTGGGAAAGTAGCCGGGCCACTCCGGAGTGGTGAAGTCGTAGTTGTTACACGCGGAAACCACGTGGATACCCTTGAGATAGGCTTCGTCGATCCATTCCTTGTATTGGAAGATGTGTTCCGGCAATCCGCAGCCGAAGCTGCAATTGAGCACATGATAGCCGCGGTCGATCGCCTGCCGGACTCCTTCACGGATGATTACCGTGCGCGAACCAAGGTTCGCACCAAGAACGCGAATGCTTCCGATCTGTGCGTCCGGCGCGATCCGCCGGATGACCCCTGTTACGGCGGTGCCATGACCATAGATATCCGTGCCGTCGCCCGGTTTGACTTCGATTTGAACACCGGCATCGATCACGTGCAGATCGTCCAGGAGAGTGAGGCCGGGCAGGGCAGGATGATCGACTTCCACCCCGGAATCGATTACGGCGATGCGGACACCTTTCCCCGTACCCTTTTCCAAAGCGCGGCGCGCTTCGTCCAGGCGAAAAGGGCTGGGCTCCGGGGCTAGAGACGGTTCCATCCGATGGCAGTGCCGAGCAGCCGATAGTCGATCAAATCGCGAACTACTGCAGAGATCGTTTGGATGGCGTTTAGGTCCTCGGGCCGGAAACCGGAAGGCTTTTCGCCTTTCGGGACCGGTTTGCCATCCCGGATCTCGACGTCCTGAAGCTGGACGCAGGAAATAACTCCGCGCACTTCGTTCAGGAAGTAGAGCGGAACGACGATCATGGAATAGGTCGCCTTATGTAACTCCTTATCGAGAGTGTTACTATGGTCGACGTTATTGTAGACTTCGTTCTCGACGAAGGGGTGTTCGCTTGCTACCACGAGACTTATGATCCCTTTGCTGAGAGGTTGTTTGAATCCCACGATCTTGGCGGTATTTGGACCGCTGTTGTAGGTCGCCACGAGATGCTGCTTTTCCTGATCGAGCAGCCAGATACTTCCCTCGTCCGCGCCGATGCGGGCGAATGTTTCCTTCAGGAGCTTGAGGATCATCTCATCGCAGATGCTCAGAAAATTGGAGGACGAGATGGCGGCGCCAAGTTTGGCGAGATGTTCCTGCAAAGCCGGGCGCAATGGCAGAAAGCGCTGCTCCGGCAGGAAGTTCGCGCGCGTCGTCGTCATCATTCCGCAGGTTGCCTGAGCGCTTTGGTTTCGGTGACGAGCGCCGGGATCAGCTGCGGTTGTTCCTGGAGTATTTTTTTCATTTCAACGCGCTCTTCTTCGGTGCACTTTCCACTGGCGAATTTGGCAATCTTTTCCCGAAGGTCGATTGGGATCGTCGCGGCGGAGCGTCCGGCCACTTCCTGGACGTCACCGTCGAAAAACTCCAACAGAATTTTGAAATCATCATTCACGGGTAAGAAGCGGTCAAAACAAAAACGCGGTTGAATTATTTACATCATGGTTCGGAGCCCACGAACGGGTCACGGCGCGGTGGATATTTACCGGGCGGCGTCCCGTTGTTATATGCTCTGTCCTTAGACTCATGCAGCGACGCATCTTGCGAATTTATCTTTATTGGGTTCCAAAAACATCCGATGAGCCGGCACAGAGCTCCACGAAATCTTCCCAGCGCAACTCCAGCCAGGGATCGACCTTCTTTAGTTCGGCCAGAATAATTTTCGCCACATTCTGGCGCGTCAGATCGAGCGTGCGGCTAACCTTCGATTCATGCCAGCCCCACATCCGGGAAAGTTCGCGCTGAGTGAGCTGGTGAAGGTGGACGAGCTTCAACATGAGAATCGCGTCTTCATCCTGCTTCGCGAATGCGTGCTGGATCGCCGTGCGCAGAAGGTTAAGCAGCGGCCTTTCGCTGGTCGGTTTTTCCGGCTGCGCTCTTCGATCGAAGAAATCCTCCCCGGGCGAATCGGGAGAAGGGGGAACATCGACCCGAAAACTCTGGCGCCGCTTCAAATCTACCAGACGGTTCGTGGCCACGGTAAGCAGCCACGACTCCAGCGCGCATCGGCCCTGGTATTTCGTCAGAAGTATCTCGCGATTCCCGCGCGGCGCGAAGCAATCGGTCCAAAGATCCGCGACGAGGTCCTCCGCCTCGGTTTGGTTTGCGCCGCGCGAGCGCAAGACACCGACGAGCTTGCCCTGGTATCGGCTCCGCAATTCCGCAGCAGCAGCGGGCTCGCCGGCCAGGACGCGCTGGACGTAGGCAAGATCCTGTTCGTGGCGCGACGGAGCTTCGACGGGCATAAAGGAAAAAAAGATGGAGGTCTCAGTTTGGAACGTCAATCATTTTGACCGGAGGCATCGTGCCTGGAGGGATTCGAACCCCCAACCTGCTGATCCGAAGTCAGAGGGATAGCGTCCCTAGGACGCACCCAATGCTGGTTTATGAAAATGTAGCAAAAAACAAAAATGCCGAGCGCTACTAAATGGCGTGCTGCTTGTCCCAAGCGTCATCCGGCAGCTCACGCATTTCAAACCACGAACTGAGCGTTTCCGCGGTTTGGGAAATGATGCATGCATCGGACAGATTACACGTCCGGCGATTCAGCTCGCCGACAACGTTATCGGGAACAGCTACGTAGGGAACCGCACTTTGTCCATCTACGCGAGCGAGCTGAAAGACTTGAGGTAACTCTTGCCAAGAGAAAAACGCAAGGCACGTCGGAGAAAGCGGTAGCGTAATTTCGATCTACTCCTGACCCAACCCTGGATTTCGATACAAAGGAGGCCATTTGATTCAATCGGGCGCCGAACTCGACGCCCGTTGTCCGCACGGTCCGGGCTTAAGGAGGCAGAGAGTTGCCCGCTTTGGATTTAACTATAGCGACGTCCCCGGCATTGATCGACCCGTTCGAATTTACATCCGTCCGGAAATTCCCTGCCCCAACCGGGACCCCTGATTGCCCCTTGGTTTGAGCCGCGTCCCCGGCATTGACCGCCCCGTTCGCATTGGTGTCACCGGACAATACTCCCATTGGGATAAAGACATCACCGGTAGCGGTTCCATTGTTCACGTTCATGAGCGTAACGCCCAATCGCTGGGCGTCGGTTACCCCGGTGAGGTTAACGGTGATCACCGCCGTGCCACTCCCGCTGAAGGTGGCGCTCCCAGTGCCCGACGTTACCGCCACACCGGTCAGCGTGACGGGCGTGGCAAAGGTTATCACCTCCTGATGCGCACCCGCCACTGCGCCAGTGCGGTCTTCAATCCCAACAGCTCCACCGATGGGAACCAGAGGCAGATTGACATCGAACGTGCCGGCTGCGCCGTGGACCTTGCGAGAGACCGCGCTACTCGGTATCGGCGCGCAGGTTTGCAGGATGTAGCTTTGCCCGCCAGCAGCCACATTACCTGAGCCGTTGCAGAAGTACTGGTCAAAGGCGGTGTCGTTTTTCTGTACTCCCGCGGTGACCGATGTGTTGCCGTTGGTCACTGTGCTGTAGATCACGTCGAAGCGACTCTGTCCCTCATACAACCTCAGCTCGAAGTTCGCAGTGCCGCTCCCCGGGAAGTACTGCGCCCGCCACTCGATGTTGAAGATGCGGTTGGGAGCAGTTCCACTTACCGAGGTGAATATGCCGAACCCACTATTGACCAAATACAGATCGTCCCAGTACGGGTAGATCGTGTAATTGTGGGTAGTCCACGGCAGGCATTGGTTGGTAAAGGTCGCATCTGTCGTCACAAACTGCGCATTGCCGTTGGAGGACAGATTGATGCTGGTGAAGCTCTGGTCGTATAAGGTGAATGGGAACGGCAACGCGATGGTGGTCACCGTATCATCCCCGTGATTGCCGATGTCCGTAGTTCCCGGCACGATACTGCCGCCTATCTGAGTTACTAAGTATGCAGCGTTACATGGCGTCCCGGTC